>CAVFBC010000007.1:0-120041 GCA_963620575.1 Alistipes putredinis
ACGCTCCATTGTATCGGACTATACGAGCAGGCCATCGAGTGGTATGATAAGGCAAAGAAGTCAGGCTCAGTGTCTGGTAAGGTAATGCAGGTTAATGACCTCATTGAGTCTTGCCGTTGGGCTTTGGCTAACTCGACCAACAACGATAAGGTCCGTGTCAATCCTGCAAGAGCATTTATCGGTGTAACCCAATCCTTTGGTGTCCAAAGGTACAAGGAAAAGGTGGTATACTCCTATGCCTCTGTCAATAGTGGGAAACTTGATAGAAACGGTAATCCATTTTTGAACCTCTACACCTTGGATTTCGCTGATGGTGAGGTGCAAGAGGGTACTCCAAAACCTTTTTCACAGAACCTTCAGTCTGAGTACCATGTTGGTGCCATCTCTTTTACGAGCGACAAAAAGCACATTTTCCTTACTAAGACGGTATATGTCAACAAGGAGCCTCGAGTAAAGATTTATGTTGCCGACTATGACGGAAACGATTGGGTTAACGAGAGGGTAATTGAGTTTGACAGCGATGATTATGATTTTGCGCATCCCTCTGTCTCTCCTGATGATAAGTATCTTTACTTTGTCTCTAACATGCCGGATCATACCAAGATTTATGGCAAGGATGTAAAGAATTATGGTGGCAAGGATATTTACCGCGCTGTCTTTGCAGGTGATGTCAACCATTTCTCAAAGGTAGAGAACCTCGGAACTGAGGTGAATACTTATGGCGATGAGGTTTATCCAATCCTTAATCCGGATGGTAAGCTCTACTTCAGTTCTGACGCCATGAAGGGCTACGGTGGTTTGGATGTTTACTGCTCTGAGTATATTGACGGTAAATGGCAAAATACGCACAACATGCTCTTGCCTTTCAATGGACCTGGTGACGACTTCTATTACATAGCTTATGGCAGTGACAAAGTGGATGGTCTGATGTCCAAGTTCAGCAATGATGACGGTACTGATATGTTCTATAAGGTTGAGTCTTTTGATCAGGCTCAGACCGCAGTAATGGACATGCCTCCCGTGTTTGGTTTGTCTAATGTAGAAGAACACAAAACTGAGATGGCTCAAGCTGAACCTTCTAAGGTCGAAAGTCTTGATTGGACTGTAAAGGTCTACAGTACATATAACAATGAGATAATTTCAGGTGCAAAGGTTCTTCTCGCTAAGGAGGATACAGAGGATGAGATTTCTTCAAAGCTGACGAGCTCTGATGGTAGTGCTACTTTACCAATCCCTACAACTGAACTGGAAGGCGATAAGGAGGTTATGCTTATAGTCTCTAAAGAAGGTTATAATGAGAAAACTCTCCAGGTAACAAGTGATGAACTTATTGAAATAGGCAAAGAGGGTGTTAAGCTCACTCCTATATTCAATGATGCTGTGCTTGACGATATCTCTGGTATGGTAATAGCATATGGTGATGATCTTGATGCCGCAGCCATAAAGACTCTTGACAAGCTTGCAGATTATCTTATTAAGTCTCCGGGGGTTGTTGTTAAGCTTAATGCTCACACAGAGGCCAAGGGAAACAGGTATGGTAACCTGCAAATCTCCCAAAAGATGGCTGATAAAGCGAAAGATTATCTTGTCTCCAAAGGAGTCAAAGATGAACAGTTAATCCCTCGTGGTTATGGTGAGCGTTATCTGCTAAACCGTTGTCATCGCGGTATATATTGTGATGCGGCACAGCACAAGGTCAACCGCCGTATTGAGGTTGTTGTCTGGAATGTGAAAAAGTAAGTGGTAACTCGCTAAGAAAGCGCAACAGGATGAAAAACACTATACTATCTCTTGCTCTGCTTCTGTCGTTGTCTTTTGCCAATGCAGAAGCCCAAAGCATTGAGTCTTTGAGAACGTCGCAACGTATTGTCACATGGACTGACAGCGAGTTGCCCGCTTTCTCAATTCAAATTTCTGCGTCAAAAACGCCTCCAACCGATGCTTCGTTTGCAAAGGGCCTTGACGTGGTTTATGAGTATAAATCAGCAGAAGGTCTTGTCAAGTATTACTATGGCAAGTATGATTCTTATGCCGAGGCAAACAAGGAAATCCGCAATATAAGGTCAAAGGGTTTCGATTCTGCTTTCATAGTCAATCTTAGGGCTTATGCGACTGGTGAGAAGCCTTCTAATGGTCAAGTCTTGACTACTGGTGGCAAGCCTCTTCAAATTGACCCCAATAAGGATTATGTAATTCAGGTAGGTGCTTTCCGTTACCCTTTGTACATATCCTTCTTTGAAAATGTTGGTGATGTGTATGAGTATCGTTTGAATGACAAGATATTCCGATATACCACAAAACCAATTAAGGGTACTGAGGTAAAGTCAGAATTACAGCGCATCCAAGGACTTGGCTATAATGCGGCCTTTGTTGTTGAGTATTCACTTTATGCCCCCTACAGAATAGAGTAGGGTTTTGATAAATCATAACAGCAGGGCAGTCTATCGCTGGCAGTTTTTTCTGTCTGAGGAAAGTCCGGGCAATGCAGAGCGTCGCGCTTCCTAATTAGAAGAACAGCCGTAAGGTGTTGTGAGCGTAGCAGAAAATTACCGCCTCGTAATGGGGTAAGGGTGAAAAGGTGGGGTAAGAGCCTACCGCGTGTTGGGTGACCAAGACGGCGTATACGCATCCGCGAATTGTAAGGCCATGTATACTCAAGTCGGGTATTTTATCCGCAGAAGTTGCTCGCGGCTGGAATCTGAAAGGGTTCGCTTGAGGGGGTAGGCCGCTTGAGGCAACTGGTGACAGTTGTTCCAGATAAATGATAGACCCCGCTTTAGGGCGGAGACAGAACTCGGCTTATAGCCCTGCTGCCATTTAACCTCCTTGCGCGTCATTGCGTGAGGAGGCTTTGTTTTGTTATTATTTATGCAAGTCTGTATAGCAGAGAAACCGTCAGTTGCTCAGGAAATAGCTAAGGTTTTGGGGGCAACTTCAAAAATGAAGGGGTACTTTGAGGGAAATGGCTTTTGTGTCACTTGGACTTTTGGCCATTTATGCGAACTCAAGGAGCCACATGATTATGACCCTGTGCTTAAGCGCTGGGATATGCAGCTTCTGCCTATACTCCCTCAGAAATTTAGCATAAAGCTAAAGGCTGATAAGGGAATTGCATCGCAGTTCCATGTCATAAAAAGCCTATATGCAAAAGCTGACGCTATCATAAACTGTGGTGATGCCGGGCAAGAGGGTGAGCTGATTCAACGGTGGGTCATGCAATTGGCTGGTGTTCATTGCCCTGTCTACAGACTTTGGATTTCATCCCTTACCGAGGAGTCGATACGCGATGGGTTTAAGAATCTCAAGTCTGCGGCCGACTTTGACAGCCTTTATGCAGCGGGATCTGCCCGAGCAATTGGCGATTGGCTGCTTGGTATGAACGCAACACGTGCTTATACATTACGTTATGGTGCACGTGGAATGGTTCTTTCTATTGGACGTGTGCAGACTCCCACTTTAGCCCTTATTGTCCAACGTTATAAGGAAATAGCTAATTTCAAACCAGAAAAATATTGGGAACTAAAGACTAAGTATCGTGACGTGCTATTTTCTGCCACGTCAGGACGATTTGATGATATTGAGAAAGGAAAAACTGCCCTTGAGCAGATAAAAAATTCTGATTTCAGGATTGACGACGTAAAGAGTAAACAGGGAAAGGAGGCGCCGCCACCATTGTTTGACCTTACGTCGCTACAGGTCGAGTGTAACAACAAACTTGGATTGTCTGCTGATGAGACTTTGCGAATTGCCCAGACGCTTTACGAGAATAAGTTTACTACTTATCCTCGTGTTGACACTCGTTTCCTGACTGATGACATCTATGCAAAGGTTCCGTCTATTCTCCGTGGATTGAGGCCCTATGAAAACCTTGTTTCGCCACTTCTCACAATCCCCAAGTTGCCTAAGTCCAAAAAGGTTTTCAATAATCTGAAAGTTACAGATCACCATGCCATCATACCTACGGGTGCTGCGCCATCACCAAGCCTCTCTATCACCGAGAAGCGTGTGTATGATATGATAGCCCGTAGGTTTATTGCAAATTTCTATCCTGACAGCGCAGTGTTGCTTACAACTGTGCTCGGAAGTGCTGGTGGTGTGCAGTTTAAGGTCAATGGTAAGCAAATTGTAGATCCAGGTTGGCGTACTGTGTATGGCAATCAGAAACTTGACGATGATAAGGATGAACAGGGTGGTGGAGTGCTTCCTGAGTTCAAAGTCGGTGAAAGTGGTCCTCATGATCCTTCTCTCTTGGAAAAGCAGACTACACCGCCTAAGCCTTACACAGAAGCGACTCTTTTGCGTGCCATGGAGACAGCGGGTAAGCAAGTCGAAGATGTCGAGTTGCGTGAGTTGATGAAGGAGAACGGCATAGGACGTCCATCAACGAGGGCTGCGATTATTGAAACTCTTTTCCGCAGAAAATACATATTTAAGGAGAAGAAGAATCTGCAACCTACTATTAACGGAATCCGACTCATTGATACGATAGCCTCGCCTTTGCTCAAAAGTGTCGAGTTGACAGGACAATGGGAGCGTAAACTCCGTCAAATAGAGAGTGGCGAATACACCACAGCGCGATTTAAGGAGGAGATGGTGACAATGGTGTGTGATGTGGTGAACACGGTACGCAATGACTTGACCGCTATGCGGTTTCAACCAGTCGCTGAAGATGCGCCAAAATCAAAGGCTTCAAAAAGTTCTAAGTCACAGGCCTCTCCTTCTACACCAAGTACATCTTCGACTAAAATGGTTTGTCCTAAATGTGGTAAACCAGTGGTTAAGGGCAAGACGGCTTGGGGATGCTCAGGTTTTAAGGACGGATGCCGACTGATTGTGCCCTTTTCTGTCATGGGCAAAAAATTGACGGAGAACCAAGTCGTCTCACTGCTGTCAAAAGGTGAGACACCTACAATGAAAGGAATTGCAACGGACGATGGTAAAAAGGACGGAAAATTAGCTTTCGATCCTTCGTTTAATATCCTTTTTAAGGAAGCAGCTTCTTCTGCTACCAACAAAACCACTGATATGTCGACACTAAAATGCCCAATTTGCGGTGGGCAAATAATTGAGGGAAAGACAGCATGGGGGTGCGCTGGTTATAAGTCTGGCTGCCAATTCCGCATACCATTTCAGTTTATGACTAAAAAGTTAACCCCTACGCATCTTAAGGTTTTATTAAATAAAGGTGTAACAGGAAAAATGTCAGGATTTGTTGATGAGCATGGCGTTAAGCGCGAAGGTCAGATAGTGCTTACGGACCAAGGCCAATTGGCTCTTAAAAGTGAGTAGCTTAAAATAACTTGACAAAAATATGCCCCGGAGTGTCATCTCGACATTCCGGGGCATTTGTCTTATGTTAATTGACGTAACCGTCTAAAATGTGAAACCGAACGCCATGTGTACATCCTCCGCGTTGGGGTTCAAGACGAACTGCGCAAAGACTGGCAAATGGAACTTCTCTGTAAATTCAATCTCGTATGAGCCTTTCACAGAGAACTCAATCATGTTGAACCCTGAAGTACCGTCCTGATAGAAACTGTCAAATGGAGTGAAACCTGCACAGAGGTCTACGGTCACTGCTTTGACAGGAATGGTGTAATCGATGGTGAAGTAGCTTGAGAACTGGTTGTCGCCATTCTCATCATAGTCATCGCCTGCGAGCATCGTGTTCCAAGCGAAAGCGAGGGGGACATTTGTCTTCTCGCCGAAATCATAGGCCACGCCGAGCTCAAGCTGATGCACAGTCTCGCCCTTTTTCCAATTGAAATAGCCGCCCTCACCAGGGTAAAAATAATCTGTCAAGACTGCGGAGAAGCCACTCTTCTCAAAAGAGAGGGCGAGGTCAACCTCCTTGTTCTCGGCAGAAAAGTCGGTAGAACCCCATGCACCAAGAGTGACTGGGCCACAAGAGACTCCCACTGATGGCTGGAAACTTGCCCCTGCATTGAATTGTCCACGCCAGAGATAGGCACTTACCAGGTCTGCGCCGGCAGAGAATGACCATAAGGATTCTGACTCGGCTGCTGGCTCTGCCTCCTGCGCCCAAGACTTGACTGGAGTGATGGCTGCGACTGCTGCCGCAATAGCTGTGACTACGATGGACTTCTTCATTGTTTATAGTGTTTTGAGGTTAGGCACTTGGTTATATGGTTCTGATGTTTTTCCAGAGAGTTTGACTGTGTCGCTATTCTCTTTCTTTCATCTCTTCAATGCAAATATAGATGATTTGAGGCAATGTGCCTAAATATTTTATCTAATTAATATTAAAAATTCGATTCAGCTTTTGATTTGTAATATTTGGGGTTCGCTAACTGACGAATTGAAACCGCAGGCTCTCCTTTGAGCTAAGCTGCGCATCTTTAATTTCAGCTCTATTGGACCAAATGGATATTCATTTCTTCTGTTTGTGTGACCTTCAAAGTTGATTTTACAGGTACAATATAATAGGGTCTCCATCATTAGCCACATGGGTTTCGTATTAGTGATATTATTGGAAATCTGTTACGCAGGCGAAAAATGTGACTACATAAAGCGGCGAATGGCACGCTCTTTGATATTACTAAGTCGAGATTACACTAAACAACTACTTCACAATGCTCAAACAGTCAATCCTCACATTGTTCGCGGTGGCGTCTGTCGCCGCATGCAGCGAGTCAAGTCAAACCATTTCGTTCAGGTCTGGTGACCACTACTTTGTACGGAATGATGTAGAAGAAGTTCCTGTCATCATTAACAGCGAAGCCGAAAGGGATTCTACTCTCGGCATGGCTACGACGATGTTTGGAGGCAGTCCTACACTCGTTGACTTTGCGATTGAGTCACTTGTCCCCGTCGCTTTGCCTGTAACTGACATCTCTACTGAGATTAACATTAAGTCTCTTGCCGTCGTAAAGGACACGTTGGTCGTCTCTTGCAGAGTTGACCGTGGAGACCAGATGTCCTACTCAATCCGTCCTTTCGCTTTGGCTATTGTCAAGAAAGCCGATATAGCCAACGTCAAGGGGGTTCGTGTTGACGAGGTCGAATAGGATAATAGAATATTGCATCAACGAAAAAGCGGAGTTCGCACATAAGTTGCGGACTCCGCTTTCTCGATTTGTTGCTTTTTGCAGGTCTACCTCAGTCTGTTGAGTGAGCGTATCAGCTCCTCGTCGTCTGAGATTTTGCGATATGCCAATACGTCAAACACGCAAGCCGCAACAGGTATTATCCATCGTACGCAGAAATGCCACTCGGCGCCCATTCCGCTTGACGTGACGTGGCTAAGGTAAATGAGGGTGATGAGTGTGCATAACTCAAACCCGGCCGCAACGCCGATAATGCGCATTTGCACTGGACGGCGCTTGAAAAGGAACAGACCAATGACATTAAGCACGATTGGCGCGATGATGATGAAGGCGAGAGCCGCCATCTGGCGTATGACGGGGTCCGTGCTGCCCGGTGTGATGTCAAACACCCCGTTCCACCGGAGTTCAGCCATTCCTTGCGCACTTCCGAAAGTGTCAATTGGCCATATCAGCAGACAGGCCATCAGTATGGCCGCAATGATGATAAAAATGCTTTGTTTCCGTTGTATCATTTCCGATTTTGTTGTCTTGTGGCTAATCTTATGTTTGCAAATATAATGTTTTGTCGCAAGATGCGGACATTGGCGCATACTAATGTTCAGGTTGCGCATGGTGACTTGTCTTGATTTCGCAAAATTGCTATATTTGCTTTGTGCGTTTGGTTATTACTGCTAAGCGCAATGTTTATGGCATGTCGTGTAACCGAGGAGGGCGTAGGTCGTAAAACAAGCCGAAGCTTTCTTTGAGCCTCATGCCAATTTGTTAGCCCTCAAAGTAACTACAATATATAACTCTCTAATTGATGCTGAAGACTTTTCATGTCAATTATAAGACAGGGGCGGGTGACTCCGTCCTGATCCAGATACGCAAGTCAGCCAGCTCGCCCGTTGAGACGCACGAAATGGCGGATATGGGCAATGGCGACCGCTCATACGCTTGCCCCATCGGTGAGTTCTTCCACTATCGTTACGCTGTCTCAATGCGCGATGGTGTGATAGAGGAGCGTCATTGGCGTTTTTCGCTCAAAGTCTCTAAGGATGTTGATGTTTATGACCAGTGGCGCAGCCCTCAAGATGGAGACGATGCCTTGGCAGCTCCCGCTTTTTGCCGTGCTGTCTTTGCTGATGACGTTAATGATGCTCTGCCCGCGGAGCCTGAGTCTGGCTCGGTTGTTTTGGTACTAAATGAGCCGCGAATACGTAAAAATGAGGAGATAAGGGTTGTCTCAAAACAGTTTGTTAATTGGCATACGGACAGGGCTATGCCCATGAAGCGTTGCTCTGGCAACACGTGGGTTCTTGACCTCGGCACAATCCCTTTCATGAAGGAGATTGAGTTTAAGTTCTGCCTGTGGGATGCCAAGGATGACTGCTTCAAGGATTTCGAGTTCGGCGCCAACCGCATTGTCTATCCTACTCCTGGCAAGACTGAAGTCTTTGTCTTTAACGGTTTTAACTACCATAAGCCATGGAGGGCCGCAGGCGTTGCTGTGCCGGTGTTCTCGCTTCGGACGGCAAAGGGTAGGGGATGTGGCGAGTTCTCTGACCTTAAGCCCCTTGCGGATTGGTGTGAGCAAGCTCATCTCAAGGTTATTCAGCTTCTGCCTATTAATGATACTACGGCCGTCAGGAAGTGGAGGGATTCCTATCCCTACAATGCCATCTCCATTATGGCGCTCCATCCGAGTTATATCTCTGTTGATGAAGTGTATGCGTACTATGGAGAGAGAATGTGCGCCATGGAGCGCGAGAATGGCCTCTACCTTAATGACGCTAATTTCCTCGACTATAATCGAACTCGTGATTGGAAGGACCGAAACCTCCGAACGCTCTTTGGACGTGTAGTCGATAAGGTGGCAAAAGATGCAAAGGTGAAGGCTTATCTTGCCGACAATGCGTCATGGCTCAAAGATTATGCGGCTTTTGCGACACTGCGTGACAAGTTCGGAACTCCAGATTTTCACCAATGGTCTGAGATGAGCAGCCACTCGCGTGGTGAGGTCGATAAGATGTTCGACCCGAAGAGCGAGTATTTCTTCGAGGTGATGTACCGGGTGTTCCTCCAGTACCATCTTGAACTCCAGTTGAGAGACGCCATTGCTTATGTCCATGCTAAAGGTGTGGCCATAAAAGGCGACCTTCCCATTGGCATCAACCCACATTCTGTCGAGGCATGGACTGAGCCCGAACTTTTCGATTTTGGCATGCAGGCCGGCGCCCCACCTGATTTCTTCTCTCGTGACGGCCAGAATTGGGGCTTCCCAACATATCGCTGGGACGTGATGAAGAAAGACGGATACAAATGGTGGGAGAGGCGAATGCAGCGCATGCAGATGTTCTTTGATGTTTTCCGCATCGACCATATCCTCGGCTTCTTCCGCATTTGGTCAATTCCATATCCGTTCCATAGCGGATTGATGGGTGTTTTCTCCCCATCGCTGCCTCTTTCTGCAACGGAACTAAGAGAGCGTGGCATATCATCAAAGCCTGCCGATTTGGCTTGGCCTGTCATAACCGAGAATTTCTTGCGAGGCCAGTTCTCTGAGTATGCTGACAAAGCGCTCCGTTTCTTTGACCGCCAGGCCGATGGCACTTTGCGCCTTAAGGAGGGCTATTTTGACCCTGCCAAGTTTGACGAGTGGATAGAGAATGATGTCAATCAGACAGTCCGCGACCGAATCCGTACGGCCATAAACAACACTCTCCACGAGGTTCTGCTTGTCTCTGTAAAGGAGGGTGAGTGGCAGCCGCGCATTATGCTTGAGGAGACCGATCGTTTCCGCAGGCTCCCTGACCAAGAGCGAAATGCGATGAAGGCTATTTATGATGATTTCTTCTACAACCGTCATAATGAGTTCTGGAAGCAGAGTGCGGAGGAGCATCTTGGCGCCCTGCTTGACAAGTGCGACATGTTGGTCTGCGGAGAGGATTTAGGCATGATTCCCGCCTCTGTGCCCATCGTTATGCAGCGTAAGCAAATCTTGTCGCTTGAGCTTCAGCGAATGCCCAAAGAGAATTGGCAGCGCTTCGGCACCCCGGCATATTTCCCATATCTCTCGGTTTGCGCCACGTCAAGTCATGACATATCTGGCATCCGCGGATGGTGGGAGGAGGACCGTGCTGATGTTGATTGGTTCTACCATAACATGATGCATCGTCAGGGGGAGACCCCTCGCGTGGCTGGTCAGGAAATTGTGACGGAGATTATTAAGGATAATCTCAAAGCGCCATCCATGTTGTGCGTTAACCCAATCCAAGATTATGCCGGAATGTTGGACAATATGCCGCACCTCCTGCCTTTTGAGGAGCGTATCAATGTCCCGAGCAATGCCGACCAGCATTGGCAGTACCGCATACCATTCAAATTGGACGACCTCCCAACCAAATATCCCGATTTGGCTCATAAGGTGGCGGAGGCTGTCGATGAGAGTGGACGTGACGCGTAGAGTTTGACTGGCTTTTTGTCAGACTACAATAACAAATTCCCCATGCCATCAGCACCATGGTGCGATGGCATGGGGAATTTTTATGCGTTCAATGACAGTTTCTTTGATGGTCATTCCATAAACAAACCCAAGGCCAACAATGTGGCTTGTCGCCGCCATTGTTGGCCTTGGCCCTTTCTTTTGTATCAGGCAAAGGGGAGCCTATCTGAACCTTCCGTTGTCTCGTGGGCTGCTATGCTGGTCATACTTGAGATCCTGCAGTATGCTGCTGCTGACCGCTATGTTAAACGAGTATGACTTGTAGAGACCGGTCGGCACAACATTGAAACTCATGGTCCAACAGTGCAGGTCGCGCGTGATGCCGATAGACGTCTGGCTCATCTTATGCTCATCGAAACTGTAGCCCGTTGAGACTGACAGTCGCCATTTCTGGGTTAGGGACAGGCTGGCGTTCGCATTGATGGACTGCGACACGTTGTAGTCGTAGGAGCAAGTCTCAGGCTTGAAAGTTCCTTGCGACACGCGGAGGCTATAGTTGATTGATAGTGACCATGGCATATTGAAAGCCACATATCCGTCGTCTCCCGGTGTGGTCTCTTGGGTCTTCATATCGTCTGGCATCTGCGCTCCGGGCTCGGGTGTGTCACTCTCTGCTGCCTTAAGAGCCCAATCCTCATCATATCCGTCGTCATCATTCTTCTTGCTGTCCTTGTCTTTCTTCTTGAACTTGTCCGGCGACAGTTGGATGCCAAAGCTAAGGCTTGCGCTCTTAAATTGGGCGAGACGATGGTTAACTTTGAGTGCTGATCGGTCTATCTTTATGGCTGAGCCTGAAGAGGAGGCGACGACGGCGTAGGGGTCGAATGCCGCTGAGAAGTTGACGCTCGTGCCAAGCACTTTTGTTCGGCCGCTAAGTGATATGTTGTCAAACTTGAGCGAGTCTTTCATGAAGTCGTAGCCTGATGAGAGGCTCAAACTCTCGAGCAATGGTATCTTGACAAAGCCTGTCGAGTCCTTGTCGCTCTTCACTTTCATCTCAAGGGTGTTGCCTATTGAGAATGACAGTTTGCCGCTTTTGGCCGAGCCTGGCGTGCCATACAGATAACCCTCGTAGAGCGAGTATTTGTAGTTCACGACCTTGTCGTTCTTCTTGTCGTAATACTCGAAACTGTCATAGAAACCATATCTGCCCTTCGAGAAGTCAGGTGTGTATGATATTGAGACTGACGGGGTCATGACGTGGCGTATGGCGTTAATCTTGTCGCCAAACAGGGCACGTATGGGCTTGTAGAATGTGTAGATTTTTGTGTTCGTGCCCACTGACATGCTGAAGTCGTATGCGCGGTTGAACCCCTGCTCTGGGTCAAGCTTGACAAGCTTCTGGTTCTCCTCGTCCCACACTTTTCGGGTCTTGTTCAGATACCACCGCTCTGTGTAGTTGAATGAGGGTGTCAGAGTGAAATATTTGAAAAGCTTGATGTTTGTTGTGACAGGGATGGTGTGCTTCATGCCGTTTTTCCACAGGGTTGTGAGGCTCTCGCCCGTGAACTCCAACTCGCGCTCTTTGCACGAGACGTAGTTCTTGGCCGACATGGAGTAGTTGAGGTTCAAGTTGTAAATAGGGTTGTTCGTCGAACCTGCCAATTTTTTCGGCTTGAAGGGATAGAAGCGTCGACTTGACGATATGGACAGGTCGGGAAGCGTGAGGCTGATGGACGTGTCTCGGCTGTTTTGCGAGTGCAGCAGGGAGGCCGTGAGGCGGAACGGATTCCACGACCATTTGCGGCTGTATGATATGCTGGAGCTCTTCTGGTTTGTTGCCAAAGTCTCCGTGTTCACCACGTTGCCGAGGTTGTTCTTGTTATATGAGCTGGTTGAGAAGTTGACGGATGCGGAGAATGTCTGGTCCGGGTTGGCCTTTGAGTCCTGACTGTGGTTCCACCTGACTGAGAAGTCGTTGTTTTTCTGGTAGTCTGGCAGGCTCTTCTCAGAGTAGATATTCGTTATGATGTCCGTTGAGAAACTGCCTGAGAACTTATACCTCTTTTTGTATGTAGATGACACGTGCAGACCCCATGAGCCTTTGGTATATATGTCACCTAAAATCTTGAGGTCGAAATACTCATTGGCAGCCCAATAGTAACCACCTGAGCGCAGGTAGAAACCGCGGGTGGACTCGTCGCCATATGTCGGCATTATGATGCCGGAGCTGTATGACTTGGTGTTAGGGATTATGGCAAAAGGAATGGCGAGTGGCAGTGGCACGTCAAGCAGGACGAGATATGCCGGGCCTGTCACTGTCTTTTTCCCGGGGATGACCTTGGCCTTGGTGAGGTTGAGATAGAAGTGCGGGTGCTCATGCTCGTTGCACGTGGTGTATTTGGCGTCTTTCATGAAGTACGTCTTCTCGTCCACGCGCTTGGCTTTCTGGCCTACCACGAAACCCTCGCCCTGCTCTGTGACAATGTGCGTGATGACAGCCTTTTTCGTCTTGAAGTTATACTTCATTGTGCGCATCTCATACTCACCGCTTTTGTCTTTGAAGACGGGAAGTCCGCTCTCCACGCCAAGTGTGTCCACCTGTCCATGCGCATATGCCAACGAACTGTCCATGTCCAACTCAATTGCGTAGGCCGTCAGTGATATATCACCATAATCAATCTTAGCGTCACCATACAAGTACATCTTTTTCCTCTCGAAGTCGAAACGCATGGAGTCTTTCGCCTCATATTGCACCTCCGCGTCCAGAGTCATTCCTCCACCTGGTTTCTTTGAGCCCATATCTAAACTATCGGTTGGCTGGGCTGCTGAAGTGGGTTTCAATGAGTCTGGTGGGGTAGGGGTGACAGGCAAACTGGAGTTTACAATCTCATCTGTCGCTTGAATGTTGTTGGTGCGGGATAGCCTCTCGCTAAGCAGAGAATCAACTCTGACGTGAAGAGGAGATGTTGTTGAGTCGTCATGCGTGCCACTATGCACAAAGTCGGCCGCCCGACCATTGCCAGGCAGCGCGGCTGTGACTATCAACAAAGTGGACACGGCTATCGATAGTGCCCTTTTATGATGGGTCTTGTTTGCCAACAGAGCTTACTTATTGTAGATGATTGGCAACCATGGCTTTGAAATGTGCCATTCTGTGTTTGTGGTTGCCTATGCCCCAAATGCTTTGAGCCGCGCAAATTTAGCGTGTTTTGTGGCTTTTTCCAATAGGATGGATAAAAAGAGGCGCACCCATACTCCTCGCATGGATGCGCCCCTTGAGCTATTGCTTCATGGCGTGCCTCTCTGCAGGCTTCGCCTTTACTTGTTTTGCAGATACTCGTCAATCGATGCGGCGGCCTTTCTGCCATCGCCCATTGCGAGGATTACAGTCGCTCCACCGCGCACAATGTCACCACCGGCGAAAACGTCAGGCTTAGAAGTTTGCAGGCTGTCGTTGGCCTCAAGTGTGCCGCGCTCCGTGGTTTTGATGTCGGGGTGCGATGCCGAGATGAGAGGGTTGGGCGAAACGCCGATGGCCACAATCACGAGGTCTACTGGGATCTCGTCGATCGCGCCCTCGATGGGTACAGGTTTGCGGCGACCCTTCTCGTCGGGTTCGCCCAGCTCCATGCGCTGAACGCGGACTGCGCGGACGCGGCCCTTCTCGTCGCCGAGGTATTCAATCGGGTTGTTGAGGGTGCGGAACTCGACACCTTCCTCCTTCGCATGATGGACCTCCTCAAGGCGGGCTGGCATCTCGGCCTCTGAGCGGCGGTAGAGAAGCATGACTTTTTCTGCGCCAAGTCGCTTCGCCGTGCGCACTGAGTCCATGGCGGTGTTGCCGCCACCTACCACGGCAACATTCTTGCCAAAGTTGATGGGGGTGTCAAACGCACTGTCGGCCGCATGCATCAGGTTGACACGGGTAAGGTACTCGTTGGAACTCATGATGCCTGTGAAGTTCTCGCCGGGGACTCCCATGAAACGAGGAAGTCCGGCGCCGCTACCAACGAAGAATGCCTTGAAACCCTCTGCGCGGAGGTCGTCCATTGTGGCAGTCTTGCCAACGATGAAGTCGGTCTCGAACTTGACGCCCATTTTGGCGAGGTTGTTAATCTCAAAGTCAACAATGTCGTTGGGCAGGCGGAACTCGGGAATGCCATACTTAAGTACACCGCCAATCTCATGGAGGGCCTCAAAGATGGTGACGTCGTAACCCTTCTTGGCCAACTCGCCGGAGCAAGTCAGACCTGCTGGGCCAGAACCGATGACTGCGACCTTGATGCCGTTCTTCGGGGCAGTCTCTGGAGCTGTGGCCTTGCCGCTTGTGCGCTCATAATCCGCCGCAAAACGCTCAAGGTAGCCAATGGCTACTGCCGGTTTCTTACTCTTGTTATAGATGCACTTGCTCTCGCACTGCTTCTCTTGGGGGCATACACGTCCGCAGACAGCGGGGAGGGTTGATGTCTCTTTGATGACGCGGGCGGCCTCAAGTATCTCACCGCGCTCAATGTTCTTAATGAACGTTGGAATGTTAATCTCGACAGGGCAGCCTGTGACGCACATGGGGCTTGGGCAGTCCAAGCAACGCTTAGCCTCGTTCATGGCCTGCTCCAGGTTGAGGCCCATGTTGACCTCGATGTAGGAGTGGGAACGCTCCTCGGGGTCTGCCTGAGGCATCACTACGCGCTCAATGGCCATGCGGTCTTTGGGCTTGACTGCGTCACGTACGGCCTTGCGCCACTCCTCGTCACGCTGCGCCTTGCGAATCTCTTGTATATCGGACATTTTCTGACTTTCTGTTTAATGTGGTTTTTCCGTTGGCCTACTCCATGCCGCAGGCTTTCTTATAGGCTGCCATGGCTTCCTGCTCCTCTGCCTTGAAGCCGCCCATGCGCTTCATCATCTCGTCGAAGTCGACTTCATGAGCGTTAAACTCCGGGCCGTCAACGCAGACGAAGCGGGTCTTGCCGCCTACACTCACGCGGCAGGCTCCGCACATGCCCGTGCCATCCACCATGACGGTGTTGAGGCTGACCCATGTCGGGATGTTATATTTCTTGGTCGTGAGGGCTGCGAACTTCATCATGATGGCTGGGCCAATAACAACGGCCTCGCTCACGGTCTCGCGGTTGATCACGTCTTCCATGCCGACGGTTACAACGCCTTTGTTGCCATAAGAGCCGTCATCGGTCATGATGACAACCTCGTCGGCATACTTGCGAACCTGGTCTTCAAGGATGATAAGATCCTTTGTGCGGCCGGCAAGGACTGCCACTACGCGGTTGCCCGCATTGTGATGTGCCTCTATGATGGGGAGCAGCGGGGCCACGCCGACGCCACCGCCTGCGCAGAGCACAGTGCCAGGCTGTTTCTCAATCTTCGTGGCCTGGCCGAGGGGACCTACCACATCCTCAATGTAGTCGCCTACGTTGAGGTTGGTCAACTTCCATGTGGAGACGCCAATGCGCTGGACTACCAATGTGATGGTGCCTTTCTCGATGTTTGAGCCCGCAATGGTGAGGGGCACGCGCTCGCAGTTCTTGTCGACGCGGACGATGACGAAGTGGCCCGCCTTGCGCGCTTTGGCAATGCGGGGTGCCTCAATCTCGAGCATTATGACGTTCTCTGAGAAATGCTCTTTTGCAACAATACGATTCATTTGTCTTGCTTTTTATTGTCGTCTTCGGTTTATGAAAGACTTATGTGGCGGTTTGCGTCCGCATCCCGCTCTTTGGTGCAAATTTCCGAAAAAAATCGGCTTTTATCACAAACCTATCTCTGTTTATAACAATTATGGATTGGGTTGTGCGTATATTACTGCCACACATGGCATAGGATCATGTAGAATGCCGTGCCCCCGGCAATTGTGGCAAACAAGTCTCGCCGCCAAAGATGGAGTGCGAAGCAGAAGACAAGGGCCAACACCTCGCGCATCCCGTGTGAGCCTGCGGCAAAGTCGACATCTTTGAAGCAATAGACAAGCAGCATCCCGAAAACTGCGCTCGGCAGGTTTTTCCCCAAGTAGCTGATGAAGGGTGGTGTGGCTCCATTTGAACGGAACAAGATGAAAGGTAGTGCGCGAGTGCTGGCCACGCAAAGACCCATTATGCCAATGGTGGCAATTATTTGTGGTGTTGTCATTCCTTTGCGCCCTCCGTCTCTTTAGGTGATTTTGCGTACCGCCAATATAATATGCCGAGTATGCACAGCATTGTTGGGATTATGAACCGGTCGGGGCCGAAAAGAATCAGGTTGAGAGCAGTCACAGCAACTCCCATTATGCCCGACCACCTTGTGCCTCTGTTCCTCACGAAGTCATCCATGAATATTGATGCGAACATGGCTGTGACCACGTAGTCGAGCCCTTGCAAGTGCCCCATTGCTCCCTCGGGCAGGATGTGGAACATCTGGTACCCAATAACCGCGCCTGAGAGCCAATAGACGTAGTCTAAGAATGAAAGCCACAGCTGGCGCGCCGCCGAGCCTCCTTGCGAAAAGTTGATGGCGAATGTCTCGTCGCTCATCATGAAGATAAGGAATGGTTTGCGCACGCCAGCTCCGCGCCACCTGTCTAACATGGATATGCCATAAAACAAATGTCTCGCCCCAACGGTGAGAGCCATGACAGCGGCACTGGCCGGCGCAAATGCCCCGCTCAATAACGTGAGTGCTATGAATTCCACCGATCCGCTGTACACTACCATGGCCATGGCCATTGGCACCCATATTGGATACCCCATCTGCGCCGCCAAAACCCCATAGGCTACGCCGAGAAACAGATAGGCACCCAGCACTGGCAGTGAGAGTCTGACTGCCTGCCTAAAGTCTGCCGAAATCATTTGCTTTAATACGCTTAAGGCCGCGAATTTAGCTCTTTTAAGCCCCTTGTTCACCTATTTGTTATAATTTTGCCACGATTTTAGTATGACAGATAGAATGTTAAAGGCTGCTTTTTTTGATATTGACGGCACTTTGGTCAGTTTCAAGACACACTGTGTGCCAGAAAGTACAAGGCGCGCCATTGCCACCCTCAGGGAGAACGGGGTCAAGTGTTTCGTCTCCTCCGGGCGTCACTTGGCCAATATAGACAATCTGGGCGACCTGGTGTTTGATGGCTATGTGACCGTCAATGGCGGCATGACCTATTATAATGGTGAACTTATCGACGCCAACCCAATCTGCCGGGAGGATGTCGCGAAGGCGCTTGACATGATTTATCCGTCACCATCGCCACGGTTCCCCAATATCGAGCCCTTTGCCGTAAGTTTTGTGCTGAGGGAGGGGCTCGTGATGAACCATGAGAATGATAAGACGCGCGAGGTCTTCACAAACCTCGGGTTCAACATGGATCTCATGACCATCATGGACCTCCGTGATGTGGCCGACCGAGATATATTCCAGATGATCTCTTTTTTCGACACCGAGGCTGAGAAGGTCATTATGAAGGAGCTGAGCCACTGCGAGAGCCAACGTTGGAGCCCTCTTTTCACTGATGCCGTGCCAATGGGTCAGAGCAAGGTGAGGGGAATCAAGAAGGTGTGCGACCTGATAGGCGCCACGCCTGCGGAGATTGCCGCATTTGGTGATGGCGGAAACGACGTGGCCATGCTGCGCTATGCCGGTTTGGGCGTGGCCATGGGCAATGCCGTTGATTCTGTCAAAGCCTGTGCCGATGTGGTGGCTCCGACCGTGGATGAGGACGCCATTGAGTGGGTCGTGAAAAATGTATTATCTTTGCGGTGAATCTTCCTCTTGTTTTTTATGGCACATGTAAGTAGGGCTGCCCTGATTTCCTTTTTTCTCGCCGCTTGGACTTTTTGCGCCACGGCTCAGACTGTCGTGGAGAATGGTCGAACGTACCAATTGCATACAGTTGTCAAGGGCGAGGGGCTCTATCGGCTGAGCGTTAAGTACGGGGTGACGCAAGAGGATATCATATCCGCTAACCCAAATCTGACCAAGACTGGTCTGGTTGAGGGAATTGTCGTGAAAATCCCCGCCAAAACCCAGTCCAAGGCTGTGACTACCTACGTGGTGAAGGATTCAGACACCGCCTACAGCGTGGCAAAGGCTCACGGGATGTCTCTCGTGCGTTTCTATGAGTTGAATCCCTCCGCAACATCAGGCTTGCGCAAAGGACAGTCTGTGAAAGTGGAGACGGAAACTGTCTCCAAAACGAATAGTAGTGCCAATCAAAAAGTCAATGAGCAGCCAACTGCCAAATATACAGTACAAAAGGGCGACACGTCATATAGCATAGCGACAAGGTGCGGCATCTCCGTGGCCCAGTTCCTTGCTCTCAACCCTTCCGCCATGTCGGGTCTTCATGAAGGTGAGGAGGTGCTTGTCCCCGCAAGCGCTGCCGGTGGCTATGTTGTTCATATTGTTGCAGAGGGTGAGACTCTCTACTCAATCGGTGTGAAGTATGGTGTCAAGGCTCAGCAGATAATTGCAGCCAATGAGGCTCTCGACCCATCGTCATTGTCAGTGGGTGCGGCATTGCGGATTCCACAGTCTGCAATTCCAGCTGAAGATGGTGCCTTCTATTATCACCGCATGGCCAAAGGCGAGACGCTTTATCAGCTCTGCATGCGATATAATGTTTTGCAAGAGCGTATTCAGGCAGTCAACCCTGGTGTCGACTGGAACGCCCTCCGCGTTGGGCAGGTCGTGGCGGTGCCAAAAGCTAAGCAAAAAACAACTGAATATACGGATTATGAGGTAGGTCGGAAGGAGACGCTGTTCAGTATATCTCAATCGCAGGGCGTGTCGGTCGATGACATCCTCGCTGCCAACCCCGGCCTCTCTTCTGATAATTTGCAGAAAGGGATGACCATCCGCATTCCGCATGTCGTGGAGGTGGCTGATGCCCAACCCGCCACATCCGACCCCAATTACGTAGGCGATTATAGTTCCTCCATCGAATTGAGTGGAAATTACAATTATGTCGCCGAGGGCAGTCCCGCTCTCAATGTGTTCCTCATGCTGCCTTTCAACGCCTATGGTGAGCTGAAAGACCTGCGTGCGAGTGGGGTTAACCTGAATAGGGACTCCTATAATTTCAAGAGCCGCCGTTATGTGGAGTTCTATGAGGGTGTGCGTTTGGCTCTTGACAGTCTTTGTGAGGCGGGAGCAAATGTCAACCTCAGTGTGTTTGACACGAACAACAGGCTTGAGGCTATCAATCAGCTTAACAAAGCATCCGTCAAGCCCGACCTCATCATTGGCCCGGCGCACAAGGATGAGATGGCCGATGTCATGGCATATGCGCGCAACAACAAAGTGCCAATGGTTCTGCCCTTTGCCCAAAGTGACAGCTCGATTTTGGACAACCCCTATGTCTTTCAGGCGAGCGTCATTGACTCGATAACTGGAAAGGAGATATATCGCGAGATGGCAAAGAGGCTCTCTGGCAATAATGTAATCCTCATATCTGCCAAGACTAAGTCGGCTGTTGACAAGCGGCGTGCCACTCAATTGGCTGCCATCCTTGCTAAGAATGGCATAAAGTACGTTGATTTTGACTATAAGACTTCGGCTCCGACGGCAATTCTGCCACATCTCAGTGAGACTCAAACCAATGTGGTGATTATCCCGACCAATAACGAGGCGCGTGTAAGCAGCGTGCTCACTTCTTTGGCCGGCGTCATAAACCAGAAGAAGGCGGCTAAGGTTGAACTTTGGACCACAAGTGATTGGCTCGGCTTCCAGACTATTGATGTCGACGTGTTCCACAAGCTTGACACTAAGGTGTTCACGACTTTCGCAGTTGATGAGTCAGACGCTCGTGTCGAGTATGTAATAAACAAATACCGTCGCCAGTATGAGACCGAGCCTATTGCCTTCATGCCATATTTCCAGCGTCTGAGGCCCATGTCCGGCTTCTCGGAGTACGGTTTGTGGGGCTATGACATCGCTTTCCACTTTGTCAGCGCTCGCATAGCATTGGGCCATGATTTCATCCGGCAAATATCGTCCCATCGTTCCATGCTCTTGCAGTCTAATTTCCAATTCCGACATCTGACCAATTGGGGTGGCTCTGTGAATGTGGGACTCAAGTTGCTGAGTTTCTCGCCAGACGGGACTGTCTCTGTCAAGTCTCTTGAATAATCCGAAGATTCTGCGGTGGCATCATCAAGCGACCGCAATTCTTTGTTTCGATAATATACAACAACAACAGAAATTGATCGCTCTTAATAACCTCTCAGTCGCCTTCGGCGGTTTCAAGCTTTTTGACGGCATAACGTTTAACGTTGGCGACAAGGATCGAATTGGCCTTACTGGTAAAAATGGTGCTGGCAAGTCGACCATGCTTAAGGTCATTTGCGGCATCCAGCCCCCAACGGAAGGGTCTGTGACAATCCCAAAGGACTATTCTGTCGGCTACCTGCCTCAGCACATGACCTATGGCGACGACAAGACCGTCTTTGCCGAGGCTGAGACCGCTCTCAAGGAACTTAAGGAACTCCAAGCCCGGGTGGACGAGATGAATGCCGAGTTGGCTGTCCGCACTGATTATGAGACAGAAGACTATATGAAGTTCCTCACGGAGCTCAGTGAGAAGACGGAGCGGCTCTCCATGATGGGAGGTGATAATTATAAAGCCGAGATTGAGACAACTCTCAAAGGACTCGGCTTTGAGCGGAAGGACTTTGAGCGCCCGACAAAGGAGTTCTCTGGCGGCTGGCGCATGCGCATCGAGTTGGCCAAAATTCTTCTGTCACACCCGGACATAATTCTCCTTGACGAGCCCACTAACCACTTGGATATCGAATCCATCCAATGGCTTGAGGATTTTCTGAAGGATTATTCGGGCGCCGTTGTCGTAATCTCGCACGACCGTGCTTTCCTCGACAATGTCACCACGAGGACTATCGAGATCGTCCTTGGTAAGATATATGACTATAAGGCAAACTACTCCAAGTATCTCATTCTGCGCCAAGAACGCTTTGAGCAGCAGATGAACGCCTACCGAAATCAGCAAAAGATGATTGAGGACACAGAGAAGTTCATCGAGAGGTTCCGCTACAAGGCCACTAAGTCTGTTCAGGTTCAAAGCCGAATTAAACAGTTAGAGAAGATTGAACGCATTCAGGTTGATGATTTCGACAAGAGTGCACTCAACATCAAGTTCCCACCTGCCCCACACTCCGGTGTCGTCACTGTCCGCGGCAAGCATGTCAGCAAGGCTTTTGGCGACCACGTGGTCATCAATGATGTCGACTTCGAGATAGAGAGAGGTGAAAAGGTGGCATTCGTCGGTCGAAATGGCGAAGGTAAGACCACCATGGCGCGAATGATTATGCGTGAGTTGACGCACGATGGCGAGATTATTCTCGGTCATGGTGTCAAGATCGGCTATTTCGCACAAAATCAGGCGGATATGCTTAACCCCGAGGATACTGTCTTTGACACTATTGACCGTGTCGCGGTGGGTGACATCCGACTTAAGATACGCGACATGCTCGGCGCTTTCATGTTCAGCGGCGAGGACATAGACAAAAAGGTTGGCGTGCTTTCTGGTGGTGAGCGCACTCGCTTAGCGATGATTAGGCTTCTGCTTGAGCCCGTCAACTTCCTTATCCTTGATGAGCCTACCAACCACTTGGATATAAGGTCGAAGGAGATTCTTAAGCAGGCTATTAAGGATTTTGACGGCACAGCCCTGATTGTCAGCCACGACCGTGAGTTCCTTGATGGACTTGTGTCTAAGACATATGAGTTCAGGGGAGGCAAGATGAAGCTCCATCTCGGTGGCATCTATGATTTCTTGCGCGATCGAAAGATTGAGAGTCTCCGTGAACTTGAACAACAGAAGGCGCAAACCCAGCGGGCTGCGCAAACGGCAAAACCTGCGGCTGCCGCAAAAGAGAAGCCAGCGCCCAAAGAGCTGGAGAAGCCCGCAGCACCCGCCAAGCCTCAGATGACCTACGAGCAAAAGAAGGAGTACGACCGCAAAGTCAATAAACTCACAAAGGGCGTCAAGCAAGCGGAAGCCGACATCGCTAAGGCTGAGGCCGAGGTGGCCGACCTTGAGAAACAGATGGAATGCTGCACAAGTAACGAACAGGCGACTGATCTCGCCGCTCGTCACACCGAGGTGTCTGCAAGATTAGAGAGTCTCATGACGCAATGGGCTGACTTGCAGGCCGAATTGGAAGAGTTGACGAAGTAATAATGTTCGCTCTGTTAATGAGCGCAATATAGAAAGGAGTCTAAATGGTGTTTGATGTCCATTTAGGCTCCTTTGTTTATTTTGGGGGCAACGTTCACAAGTGATGAGTGTTGTCAGCGTTTGTCAGTTCTTCTATATGCAAAAAGATTAGGCGGTTTCAAAACTTAGTTTGAAACCGCCAAAATCAAAGCACGGGTGGAGCGACTCGAACGCCCGACACTCGGTTTTGGAGACCGATGCTCTACCAACTGAACTACACCCGTGTGTTGTCCTTTTCCTTAGACGATGCAAAAGTAGAGCCTTTTTTTTAGTTTCGCAACAGTAGGCGCATTTTTTTTGATGTCATCTCCGCTTTTGCTCATAAAGTGCGTGCGGACAAACATTTTGGTTGAAAAAAAAGCTATTTTTGCCTTTTGCAGACTAAGTGTGCATTGTCGCCAACTTGGCGATTATTGTAAAAACAGGGGCTTTAACCCCTAATTGTCAGATTAGCAGATTATAATGTCAGATAAAAAAGTTACCACAGCCTCTTTCGCTAAGATGAAGAGCGAGGGCGAGAAGATTACAATGCTCACGGCGTATGACTACACCATGGCTAAGCTTCTCGATGAGGCCGGGGTTGATTCAATACTTGTCGGTGACTCGGCATCGAACGTCGTGGCTGGTTGGCCAACAACTCTACCCATCACAGTCGACCAGATGATTTATCATGGGGCGGCTGTAGTCCGTGCCGTCAAACATGCGCTTGTCGTGGTCGATATGCCTTTCGGCTCTTATCAGTCAAGTGTCCGTGACGGAGTAGCTACGGCTTCTCGCATGATGAAGGAGACTTTGGCCGACGCCCTTAAGATAGAGGGTGGGGTGGAAATGGCGGAAACGATAAAGGCTATTGTCGATGCTGGCATTCCCGTCATCGGTCACCTCGGACTTACCCCGCAAAGCGTCAATAAGTTCGGAGGCTATGGCTTGCGAGCCAAGGAGGAGGCTGAGGCTCAGAAACTCGCGAGTGACGCCAAGGTCCTTGTGGAGGCTGGATGTTTCGCCATAGTGCTGGAGAAAATTCCTGCGGCGCTCGCTTCGCGCGTGGCTCGTGAATCCTCCGTGCCAATCATTGGCATTGGCGCTGGCAATGAGGTTGACGGCCAGGTGCTTGTGGGTCAGGACATGCTCGGCATGGGATCCATGTTCAAGCCGAAGTTTGTCCGCCAGTACCTTAATTTGCATGATGAGATTATAGACGCGGTTCGGCAATATTCGGCAGATGTCAAGAGCTGCGCTTTCCCAAATGCCGACGAGCAGTATTAACAGCAATCCCTATTAAAAAACTTTCACTGTGGAGATTCTATACGAGGATAACCATATAATCGCCGTAAACAAGCAAGTTGGCGAGATTGTCCAGGCCGATAAGACCGGTGATCATACTTTGCTCGATGACGTCAAGGCCTACATCAAGGAGAAGTATAACAAGCCTGGTGATGTTTTCCTGGGTGTGGTGCACCGCATTGACCGTCCCGTGAGTGGAGTAGTCCTTTTTGCCAGGACGAGCAAGGCCTTGTCACGTCTCAACCAGATGTTTGCTGACAAGACTGTCCGTAAGGTCTATTGGGCAATCACGCAAAACCGCCCGGAGCAACTCTCAGCTGAACTTCGTCATTACATTGGCAAGAACGAGGAGAAAAACAGGGCGCACGTCTCTGTCAGCCCGCGTACAGGCTACAAAGAGGCCATCCTCTCTTATCAACTTATCTCAAGCACCGACAGGCTCAACCTCCTTGAGGTCGAGCTCAAGACGGGTCGCCATCACCAGATCCGCGCACAGCTTGCGCGCATTGGCTGCCCTATCCGCGGCGACCTGAAGTATGGAGCGAAGCGAAGCAATGAAGGCGGCGGCATAAACCTCCATTCTCGTAAAGTGGAGTTTGAACACCCGGTTAGCCACCAGCACATCTCTATTGTCGCGCCAGTCCCCACAAGAGATAATGCGTGGCGTGCATTCATGAATGTCCAGAACGACTTGAAAGTCGACTGATTATAATAACGACATAAACCCGAATCAATCTGCCTCCCGTGTTAGTCAGGCAGCAAAATGACAATATTTACCAATGTTTGAGAACCTAACCGATCGGCTCGAGAAGTCGTTCAAGATGCTCAAAGGCGAGGGGCAGATAACCGAGCTCAATGTCGCCGAAACTCTTAAAGATATCCGTAAGGCTCTGCTTGATGCCGATGTCAACTACAAGGTAGCCAAGCAGTTCACTGATAATGTAAAGCAGAAGGCTCTTGGCCAGGAGGTCATCAAGTCCGTCAAGCCTGGTCAGATGATGGTCTCCATTGTCTATGACGAGTTGACCAAGACTATGGGTGGCGATGTCGTTGACGTTAACCTTAAGGGCAATCCCGCTGTCGTCCTCATGTCTGGTCTCCAGGGCTCTGGTAAGACTACTTTCGCATGCAAACTTGCCAACCAGTTCAAGTCGCAGCGCGGCAAAAAGCCCCTTCTGGTCGCTGGTGACGTTTACCGCCCTGCCGCAATCAACCAGTTGCAGGTGCTTGGCGAGCAGATTGGTGTCCCCGTTTTCACCGAGGAGGGAAACACCAACCCTGTCGACTTGGCAAAGAAAGGCATAGCCAAGGCCAAGCAGGACGGATGCGATGTCGTGATTGTTGATACCGCAGGCCGCCTCGCCATTGACGAGGAGATGATGAACGAGATTGAGTCTATCAAGAAGGCTATCAATCCGACTGAGACTCTGTTCGTAGTCGACTCAATGACTGGTCAGGACGCTGTCAATACAGCCCGCGAGTTCAATGAGCGACTCGATTTCGATGGCGTAGTCCTCACCAAGCTCGATGGCGACACGCGTGGTGGTGCCGCGCTCTCCATCCGTCAGGTTGTCAACAAGCCTATCAAGTTCGTCGGAACCGGCGAGAAGATGGAGGCAATTGACGCCTTCTACCCCTCGCGCATGGCCGATCGTATCCTCGGCATGGGTGATATACGCTCTCTCGTTGAGCGTGCCAAGGCGCAGATTGATGAGGAGGAGGCTAAGAAGCTGCAAAAGAAGATTGCTACTAATAAGTTCGACTTCGATGACTTCCTTGCCCAAATCCAGCAAATCAAGAAGATGGGTAACCTCAAGGATCTCGCCTCAATGATTCCTGGTGTCGGCAAGATGATTAAGAATGTGGATATTGACGACAATGCATTCAAGGGCATTGAGGCCATTATCCGCTCCATGACCCCACTTGAGCGCAAGAACCCGCAAATCATCAACGGCAGCCGTCGTAAGCGCATCGCCGATGGCAGCGGCACTTCCATTCAGGAGGTTAACCGCCTCCTCAAGCAGTTTGAGGAGACTCGCAAGATGATGAAGCTGATGAACTCGGGCGCAGGCCGCAACTTGGCTCGCATGCTTAGCAGCAAAATGGGGCAACGATAGGTCTTTTCTCGCCTAACCCAAACCTAAATTTGTAATATGACTATTATTGATGGCAAGGAGACGGCTCGTCAAATCCGTCAAGAGATTGCCGCCGAGGTCGAGGCCATGGTGGCTGCGGGGCAGCGTCGTCCGCATTTGGCGGCTGTCCTGGTAGGTCACGATGGCGGAAGCGAGACTTACGTCGCGAACAAAATCAAGGCGTGCGAGGAGTGTGGTTTTGTCTCTTCTCTCAAACGTTTTGAGGCTGACATGACGGAGGAGCAGCTGCTCGCCGTTGTAAAGGATCTCAATGAGGACCCTACTGTCGATGGCTTCATTGTCCAGCTCCCTCTGCCCGCTCACATTTCAGAGGAGAAGGTGACTGAGGCCATTGACCCCCGTAAGGACGTTGACGGCTTCCATCCGCAGAATGTCGGCCGTATGACGATTGGCTCGCCTGCTTTCATCTCTGCGACTCCACAGGGCATCGTTGAGCTCATTCGCCGTTACGGTGTGGAGACTAAGGGTAAGAAGGCCGTGGTCATAGGACGAAGCAACATTGTTGGCCGACCAATGAGCATTCTTCTTTCGCAAAAAGGTATAGACTGCACGGTGACGCTGTGCCACAGCCGTACACCTAATATCGCTGAGGTCTGCCGTGACGCTGACATCCTTATTGCGGCAATCGGAAAACCTGGTTTCGTGTCTGCCGATATGGTCAAAGAGGGTGCCACGGTAATCGATGTCGGCACAACACGTGTCACTGACCCGACCGCCAAGCGTGGCTGGAGGCTCAAGGGCGATGTCGACTATGACAATGTGGCGTCAAAGTGCTCGTTCATCACACCCGTGCCAGGTGGTGTTGGGCCTATGACTATCTGCTCGCTTATGCAGAACACTCTGTTGGCTGCGAAGAAAGCCATCTATAAGTAAAAAAGCCAAAGAATAGGCGTCGCCCTTGTTGTGCTGTCACAAGCGCAAAGCACGGGTGGCGCCTTTTTTCAATAAAATCAACATCATCAAAATTATTGCCATGAAAACATCACGTATCCTCTTGCCGTTTGTGGCATTCGCATTGTCGCTCTCATCCTCCGCTCAGACTGACGTCTCACTTTTCATGAAGTCAGACCACGTCCAGCGCGAAGTAATAGACACTATCGCTGATAACCTCTATAAGCCCATTGGTCACCATGGCCCAGCCATTGAGAACCAATATATGGCCTTGCGCATTTATTTCAAGGCTGGCTGCGCTATCGATGTCTACAACAAGAACAAGCCATCGCTCGAACTGAAAAAGTTCGGTTGGTATCCTAAAAAGGAGGATATCGCAGCCGGCTCAGGTTGCGACGAGTATCGCGTAGGCAAGACTACAGGCTTGGGCGGCTTCAGCCTTTGGGATGGCGAGAAGCAAGTTCTCTTGGAAGGAACTAATGGCCGAAGAGTCGAGGTCCGTAAGGTAAAGGGAGGTGCGGAAATGTCCATGCTTGTGCGCGGTGTGGCTTATAAGGGTGATATGGTAGACATTAAGATTACCGTCCGCATGTGCAATGACAGTCGCCTTGCCGAGATAGAGGCTGAGTGCGTGAGTGGGCAGAAGGTGGTCTTCATGTCTGGTGTCAATTACCATTCTGGTCAGCAGTTACGCATCCTGCCTGGGCGTGTGGCAGCCTGGGGCGTGCATCCTGCTGACGTTGTGGAGAACCCTCTCCCCATTGGTGGGGCGGTCATGTTCAAGGACAAGGTTTGGAGTGATGAGCTTGATGTCGATAACGAGCTTGGCTTTGTCGCCATCAAGACCCGCAAGCCTGTCTCCAAGGCGAGTGTTAAGGTCGTTGCCGCCTGTTCGCGTGAGGATGCCCTCAACACGCCGGACAAGTTCTTTGACTTTGTGTCGTCTGTCAAGTTCTGATGATGTAACTTAGGGTTGAGTATTTAAGAATAACTCGGCTCGCTTCCCCGTCACCAACTTTCTATGTGTGGGGAGGCGAGCCGAAAATAAAAATAACAAGGAAGTGCCGTTCGATATTATCTGGTTTATAAACTGCGCTCTGCAAATTTTTGCGGCCGTAATGGCTATCAAGCTCACGAAGCTCACAAAGATGAATATCTCGTGGATTCTTATCTGCGCAGGTCTTGTCATCATGTCGTTCCGCAGTGTAATCCAGATAATAAATGTCTTTTTGCCAGGCTTTGGTTTTGACTCTCACGAGCCTTACACCATAGGCAGCATTGTGGTCTCCGCATGTCTCGCTTCTGGTGTTTTTCTTATTCGCAAGATGTTTGTTTTGCTCAATCAGGCTGAGGTTAAGCAGCGCGAGTACGAGAAGATGTTGCTCAACACCACCATTATGACGGAGGAGAATGAGCGTAAGCGTTTTGCGACCGACTTGCATGATGGTCTCGGCCCCATATTGTCCTCCATCAAGATGAGTTTCTCCGCCGTGGCGGACGATATCTCAGACAAGGAAGTGCGGCAAAATCTGGAACTTGCTATTAATGAGGCCATATCTACAGTTCGTGAGGTGAGTAACAACATGAGTCCGCACATCCTCAGTAATCTTGGGCTTCGCAAGGCCATGACTAATTTCATTGGCAAGATATCTTTCCCAAAAGATTTGCACGTGAGCTACAACATAATGATTGGCGATAAACGTTATCCCACGACAAATGAGATTGTGATGTACCGCGTGTTCTGCGAACTCCTTAATAATACCATGCGCCACTCGGGGGCTACGGCCATCAACTTTCGCCTTGAGGAGGAGGGGGATGAGCTTAAGCTGACTTATAAGGATAATGGACGAGGTTTCGATCCCGCTTTGGTTGACGACAATGAGCAGCGAAAGGGCATGGGGCTCTACAACATTGTGTCGCGCGTCACGTCCATCAAGGGTCGCTATCATTTCCGCTGCGGTGGTGAGGGACTGGACCCCGAAAACCCGCAGGATAATCATGGCATGGTAGTGACTATTTGGGTGCCTGCCTTTGAGAAATAATTGCTAACTTAGTCCAGTAAAATACCTCCTGACCATGAATATATGGCTTGTTGACGACCATCAGCTTTTCCGTGCCGGTTTCCGTACCCTTCTTTGCCGTCTTCGTGACGCAAATGTCACTTTTGAGGCAAGCAACGGGCAGGAATTCCTTGATCATTTGGTCTCCGCTACGCCCGATGTCGTCTTCATGGATATCGCCATGCCCCAGATGGACGGGGTGAAGGCTACGGAGCTTGCCATTAGTCGAAACCCTGACATCAAGATTATCATCCTCTCTATGTATGGCGATAGGGAGTATTACACCCGCCTTGTCGACTTGGGTGTGAGCGGCTTCTTGCTCAAGAGTTGTGACTTCAAGGAGGTCGAAATGGCGCTCACGGCGGTTAAGAACGGTGATTACTATTTTTCGCAAGAGCTTTTGCAGCAGATGATTTTCCTCTCTTCGAGCCAACAAATTGATGAAGAGTTGTCGGCAAGGGAGAAAGATGTGCTTACTGAAATCTGTAATGGAGAAAGTAATCAGGAGATAGCTGATAAACTTTTTATAAGTAAGCGCACTGTCGAAAAACACAGGGCTAATATCATGATGAAGACAGGTTGCGGCAACACGGCGTCGCTTGTAGTCTTCGCGGTGAAAAACGGACTTTATAAAATAAAATAGGGTAGGGCGTTTGCCCATCATCACACATTTTGCTATATTTGTATGTCTTAACTGTAATTAACAAATTAAAGCAGCATAGCCTATGAAGCATTGATACTCATTTTTTGTCTAAAATCCTCTGGTTATGAGTATCTTGCCTCCTGCCTCCCAAACGAGCCCTGATTTGAAGTCAGGCTCAGTTTGTTCTGCTCTGTCTACACAAAAGGCTTCCTGCGCCCACCTTAATCTTCTTTCTGATTCTGAGCTCGTGAATCTTTTCATGGGCGGGAGCTCTTTTGCTTTCGGGTCGCTTGTCCTGCGTTATCAGGCTTCTATTTTTCGTAGCCTGTTGGCAAAAACGAGAGATTATGATGCGGCTCAAGATGTTTGGCAGGAGTCTCTCATAAGTGTCGCATCAGCCATGCGCAACGGAGGCTATACAGACAGGGGGCGTTTTGGCGTCTATTTGCGTGGTGTGGTATTCAATAAGCTCCGAGATTCATATCGCCGTAAGTCAGCTAAGCGCGAGGATTTGTATGAGTCTGTTTCAACTGTCTTCTCTGACAGGTCTGTCGTTCCCCTTGATGATGTCTTAGAGCGCGAGAGCCGGCTTGATTTTGTCGAGAGACAAATGTCTGCGCTTCCCCCTCGTCTGCGCGATGTGGTTGTCAGGCGTTATCAGGGTCTTACTTTTGCTCAGATTTCAGAAGAGCTGAACCTTAATATCAATACAGCACTGAGTCAATTTCAATCTGGTCTGCGCCTTTTGCGCAAAGCGGCTGAGGTGAGCGGCATTTAGTGCGTTCTAAGGTGTTTGTCTGAAATCAACCTGTTTTTTACGTGCGTTTGTTGAAGCTGACATTTTGAAAAACTTAAACCCCGCATGCGGCAAGTTATGTCTTGCCACACGCGGGGTTCTTATTTGGTCTCTCTCATGCAGGCTCTCGCCTGCTTTGCGAAGTCAATTAGTTTGCTGGGCTCTCAACGAGCTCGCCATTGATGTAGAGGTCTTTGAAGTTAATCTTGATGGCGGCATTAATCTTGTTGCCGTTCTCAACGCCATTGAAGTGGCAGTTCTCCACGTTGACGCCCTCAACATTGGTGGGTGCAGAAGGAAGTCCGTCAATGAAGACTCCGTACTTGCTGCTTGATGATGTCACGTTGTAGAGGTTAACGTTGCGGACAATGGGGGGGTAGCTGTGTTCGCAATTCTCCTCAGGCTCGTAGAGAAGGTTGATCTTGAGCACGCTCTCGTAGCAGTTGCCGACAACGACGTCGCGAACCCATACGTTCTCAATGACGCCGCCTCGGCAGTCGCTGGTCTTGATGCGGATTACGCGGTCCAGCTCGGGGCTGTCCATGTTGCAGTTCTCAACCCAGAGGTTCTTGAAGCCGCCAGAGATCTCGCTGCCCAAGACTACGCCGCCGTGACCATTGGCCATGGTGCAGTTGCGGACGTAGACGTTCTCTGTTGCGCGGCCAGCACGGCGTCCGTCATTGTTGCGTCCACTCTTGATGGCAATGCAGTCGTCACCAGTGTTGAAGTAGCAGCTGTCGATGAGGACATTCTTGCAGGCCTCGGGGTCGCAGCCGTCACCATTGGGACCGAAGTTGTCAAACCTTACGCCGCGTACGGTCAGGTCGGTGACGTTGAGCGGATGGAGTGTCCAGAATGGTGAGTCTTTGAGTGTTACGCCCTCAATAAGGACGTTCTGGCTGTTGCAGATGTTGACAAGCTGTGGGCGGAGCGCATCCTCCACGCCGAACACTTTGCGCTCAGAGAGTGGGGTGTTGTCACGGTCGTAGGCGAGGAGCATGTCGCGGGCCGGCTTCTGGTTCAGCTTGCCCTCCTCGAAACCATACTTGGCTTTGCCCTTCATGAACCACCAGTGCTCATTGCTACCCTGACCATCCAGTACACCTTTGCCGGTGATTGCCACATTCACGCAGCTGTCAGCGAAGACGAGCGGATGGAGGTTTTGGCAGTCAAGACCCTCCCATCGGGTGACGACAGTCTCTGCATAATCTTCATAGTTGGTGGAGAAGAGCAGGGTCGCACCTTCTGAGACGTGCAGGTTCACATTGCTCTTGAGGGTCAACGGGCCTGTAACCCAGTTGCCTGCGGGAACCACTACCACACCGCCTCCAGTGACATTGCAAGAGTCTATGGCGGCGCAGATTGCATTTTTGTTTGTGGTGGCGTCTGCCTTGGTTGATGCGCCGAAGGCTGTGATGTTGAATGTGTCGGTGCAGAATGTCGGCACCACAATGGAGTCGGCCATGGCGCGCGCTTCGGCAAATGCTTGTTCCATGGCTGCGTTCTTCTGGGGTTGCTGACATGCCGTCAAGGCTGCCGCTCCTGCCGCAATCAGGGTGAGTCGGTTCGCTTTCATTTGGATATTTGTGGTATTGTTTTGGTTTATAATGGCAAACATAAGTAAAAATGATGGAATAAGCGAAGGCGTGAGCCAATTTTACAGCACATTCTTACTCTACTATGTTAATATTCGTCACCCCTTCCTCTTTTGCCAAGGCGTCCACTATCTCAGCCTGGCTTATCCGGCTGCTTAAGGTCAGTCGGAATGTCACAGTCGATTGGTTAGACCGCACATCTGCTGACATGGATGACTCTTTTAGTTTTCCGCCTGTACTACGGATTATGTTCTCAATGTGGCGAATGTCTGGGGTGGCGGTGTCCATATTGATGGTCAATATGAGGTTTTCCGCGTCGATGCGCAGCAATCGCTCGAACCGCTCCATGGTTACAAGGACGAATAATGTCATGAGTGTCATAACCACTGCGCCTAAGTAGAGACCCGCTCCCGCTGCCATGCCGACTATGGATGTCTGCCAAATGCAGGCTGCCGATGTCAGGCCCTGCACGCCACCTTTGCTTTTGACTATGGCACCAGCGCCTATGAAGCCGACACCAGCTAACACCTGAGCCGCAATTCGGCCCGGGTCTCCATTTAGCATGTCGGGATGTGTCTGGGGCAGCCATATAGATATGATGACAGCGCACGTGGAGCCCAGACAGATGAGGGTGAATGTGCGTAGCCCTGCGTCATGGCGGCGCACTTGTCTCTCTGCGCCAATGCACAGGCCCAAGATGAGGCTCAGGGTCAGCCTGATTGCGGTAATTTGCGGAGTTATATGCTCCTCGCTCAGCAATGTTGTCAGAAAGTCGCTCATTGTCAATCGCCTGGTAAATCTTCCTCCTTTAGTTACAAGAACCTGATGTCCCTTATCACATCCTGTCCAATAGCCTTGTTAATCGCGCCTATTATCCTGCCCTTTAAGCGGAATAGCTCACTGCGCACCACGCTGCTGCTCAGGCCAACGTACATTACGCCGTCTGCCACGCGCACCGAGGTGGTCACTTTGTTCACTGTCGGCCCCATGACCGTGTGCCAAAGTGTTTGAGCCCGCCTCTCAAGCATCAGTCGGCTCGTGCCATCCTCCTTCAGGACGTCTATCAGAATCTGGGACAGTTTTTTAGATGTGTCAAGTGGCATCTTTACTCCTTTGATGAGGCTTCGGCTTCGGTGGCCCTGCCGGTCTCTATATTGAAAATCTTATATTCTTTCCCTACTTTGCGCAGCACTCCATGAAGCCGGTCCATGTCCGTGTCTGTGATGAAAGTCTGTCCAAACTCTTCAGACGCCATCATCTCAATGAGCTTGTCACCGCGCTTGGAGTCCAACTTGTCGAAGACGTCGTCAAGCAGCAAGATCGGTGAGACTCCTTTTTGTGTGGCGAGGTAGTTGTATTGGGCTAATTTTAGGGCAATGACGAACGATTTGCGCTGACCTTGCGACCCGACTCGTTTAATCTGGTAGCCGCCCATGGATATGTTTATGTCATCTTTGTGAACTCCGCGTGACGTGTAACCCAGGACTATGTCGCGCTGGCGGGTCTCCATCAAGCCGCGGTAGAGGTCATACCTGTCAAGGCATGTGACGTACTCCATGTCGACCTCCTCATTGCCATCGGCAATCTGATTGTAGTATCTGGTCGCCAAAGGCTTAATCTGGTCGACAAACGCGCGACGCTTCATGCTTATGCTCGTCCCGTGTCGAGCCAATTGCTGGTCTATGACGTCTATGAGGCTGAAGTCTGGTCTCTCCGTGTCTGCCATGGTCTTCAGCAACGCGTTGCGCTGAGCCAATAGTCTGTTATATGCCATCAGTGAGTCCATATATGCCTTGTCGCATTGCGAGATTACGCTGTCGGCATATCGCCTTCTGACCTCTGGCGTCTCTGATATGAGTGACTCGTCGGCTGGTGAGATTACAACTAATGGCAACAGGCCTATGTGGTCGGCCAATCGTTGATACTCTTTCTTGTTGCGCTTAAACTGCTTTTTCTGTCCGCGTTTGAAACCGCAATATATCTCTTCTCGACCACTTTGCGCCTCATATAGGCCAGTGATGACGAAGAAAGGCTCGTCGTGGCGGATGTTCAATGAGTCCGACAGGCTGTTAAGGCTCTTGCAGAAAGACAGGCAGTATATGCTATCCAATATGTTTGTCTTTCCCGCTCCATTAGCCCCCACGAAACAATTAACCCCGGGCGACATGGTCATGTCGGCCGCCTCTATGTTTCTGTAGTTCACTATGTTCAGCCGTTCTAATCTCATGTTGTCTGGGTTTCGTCTGTTCCGTGTTTTTATGCCATGGCAAAGATAACTATTTCGCCGCAATCTTGACTCTTTGGACTTAATTGGTGCCGGCTTGGCTCTTTGTGTCGTTATTTCTGATTATATTCGCACTTTACTATCGTGGGGTGAACCCCCATAAATACTTAAACCTCAAAATAATATCAATAGTCTTGAGATGCTGAGTAAAGAGCAAGCGCAAGAGATCCGCCACGAGTTCTGGCACAAATTGGAGAGCAAGTCGCGCCGAATCCCAGGTCAGAACGGTAAGCCCATCAGGTGGATGGGCGACCATACTGGTGTTAAAGGCCTCGACCTCCGTTTCGACTTGACAAACGGAAGGGTGATTGTGGCCATTGAGATAAATACCCACTCAGAGGCCAAGGACAACGCCCTCTGGGAGAGGCTATGCCAGTGCCGCCCTCTCATTGAGAAGCATTTTGAGGCTCAGCTCGTCTGGGACAAGGAGTTTGTGCGCGAGGCTGGCAATGTCGTTAAGCGGCTTTATGTCATGACCGAGGGCAACATATATGACAAGGAGCAATGGCCAGCCATGATCCATTTCATGATTGACAATATGTTGCGCCTTGAGGAAGCCTATCGCGAGATTGAGGACTTCATGGCTCACTTTAAATGATTAGATGCTGACAGCGGACGACATCAAGGAGAAACTGCACGCATGGCAATATAAGGCTCTGCTCTTGGTGCAGCAGTTTGGCAGCAAGGCCGACTACGTGGTGAACACGCTATCGGTTATCATTGCCATCATTGCCATCGGTGACGTCATTTGGCAGATCGGTTTTAGCCTGTCCACTGAGGCGGCTGAGACAATTCTGGCTGTCAACAAGGTGCTCATTGTCCTCTTCGCGCTTATTCAGGTTTATCGTCTCGGGGCTTCTCTCGTACAGACGCGCAAGGCGACGACTTGGCAGGTGGCGTTCCTTGTCGTCTTGTGGACTTATATTTGCTACGATGTCTCTGACACTGAATTCAAATGGCTAAGCTACAGATATGTGCTTGACGCCATTTTGGTGGCTGTGGCTGTCTATGACCTATCCACGTTCTGCGTCTCTTTCCTGACTCGTAGGTCAAGCCCAACCATGCTCTTCGCCGGCAGTTTCATCATCTTCATCATGGTCGGGACGGGCCTCCTGCTTTTGCCCCGGTGTCACTATGACGAGATTTCGTTTCTTCAGGCTCTCTTCACAGCCACGTCGGCCCTGTGCGTCAATGGTCTTTCTGTGCTGGACATCCCGACGTCATTCACTCAGTTCGGGCAGGCCATCATCATAGCACTTGTGCAGGTGGGTGGTCTCGGTGTGATGACGTTCACTTGCTTCTTCGCCTTGTCGCTCAGTAGCAAGGGCTCGCTCCACGGCAGCATGGTCATAAAAGATATTGTCTCAGCAGACAACATCTCTGACATTTTCCAGACGCTCAAGCATATCATGTATGTCACCTTCATCATTGAGGGTGTCTCCGCTTGGATTCTCTATTATTATTTCCGTGACGCATTCCCTGGCTCGTCAGAGAATTTTGTCATTTTCACGGCCATTTTCCACAGCATTTCGGCTTTTTGCAACGCGGGCATCTCAAACATAGAGGGAGGTTTAGCTAACCCGTCCATCATCCATGGAAATCTGCTCCATGTTACCATTGCGGTCACCGTTGTCTTTGGCGGTGCTGGTTTCCCTCTCCAGTCCGCGGCCATCAATTGGGTCAAGATGAGGTTTGTCCACCTTTTCCGCCGCCTTGTGGGGCGTGAGCATGGGCTCGGCGACGCCCATCTGCGCCTCATCAATGCGAGCAACCGACTCACGTTCCACACCCACGCCCTGCTTCTGCTCTTCGGCACTCTCTTTTTCATCATATCTGAGGCGGGGTATAGCCATTCGGGGCTTTGTCTCAGTGACAGAATAGTCAATGCGTTCTTCACCTCGGCTTGCGCAAGGACTGCAGGTTTTGCCTATTCGGACATTCTGTCGTCTTCTGGCCCATCTGTCATTGTCTTCATCCTCCTCATGTGGATTGGTTGCGCTCCAATGTCAACGGGTGGAGGCATCAAGGTTACGACTTTCGCCATCGGTATCCTCAACCTTCGCAGTGTCCTGCTTGGCAAGGATTGTATTGAAATCTTTGGCAGACGCGTCTCTCCAGCCTCTGTCCAAAAGGCTTTTGCAGCCATGTCCCTATCGCTCATGGCGGTGGCTCTGAGCACCATACTGCTCAAGATGGCTATGCCTGGTGTCGAAACGTCACGGCTCTGTTTCGAGGCTTTCTCTGCGCTCTCCACTGTCGGAATGACATTAGACTTGACACCTGATCTTAATGCTGTGGCTCAGCTCATCATTATTGTCGATATGTTCATCGGGCGTATTGGCATAATGTCTTTCCTGCTCATTTTCATCACTCCAGGCACTCCACAGCGGTATAAATACCCGCTTGAAAACATAATGATATAAGGCAAAAATGAAATATATCATCATCGGACTCGGCAATTTCGGCACTAACCTTGGTCTGCGTCTTCGCGACTTGGATCATGAGGTTGTCGGCATCGACTCGCGCGAATCTATTGTCGAGGAATATAAGGATAAGCTCACAGGTACTGTCTGCATGAACTCAGTCGACGAGGCGAATCTTCGTAGCCAGTCGGTTCTCGAGGTTGATGCGGTCGTTGTGGCCATTGGCGAGGACTGGGCTGCGTCCATTCAGACCACCGCGTTGCTTAAGACAATGGGTGTCAAGCGAATTATCGGACGCTCGCTCTCCAAACTTCATGAGATTGTGTTGCGAGGTCTTGGTATAACGGAGATTATAAATCCGGAGCATACGGCCGCGCTTGAGATTGCCTATTCGATTGTCTCTCGCAATGTCATTCACACCTACAACATTACGTCGCGCATCGCAATCAACGAGGTGACGGTCCCCAAGTATTTTGCCGGGCAGACTGTTCAAGATGTTGACATTGAGAAGAATTTCGGGGTTGCGCTCGTGGCGATAAAATACCAGCCGACCTCCAGCAAGTCTTTCACGGCAAACAAGGGCTCGTGGCAAGTCACCCGTTTTTTCACGGACTTCAAGTTCGGTGAGGGCGACAGGATAATTGTGTATGGTGACACTGAGCAGATGAAGAAGATGCTCGAAGTGTTCAATAAATAGTTGTGGTATGATTATAATCATTCACCCCGAAAATCCTGAGGAGCGCAAGATTGAGCAGGTTGTGGCCTGCCTCCGTAAGGGCGGTGTGGTGGTCTATCCCACCGACACGGTCTACGGCATCGGCTGTGACATAACCAACTCGGCTGCCGTGCAGAAGGTTCTCCGTTTTAAGGATGTCAATCTCAAGAAGACGAGCCTCTCTTTCATCTGTCATGACTTGAGCCATGCCGCGCAATATCTCAAACCCATTGACAGCCGCACTTTCAAGCTGCTCAAGAAGAACACGCCCGGCCCTTTCACGTTTATTCTTGAGGCCAACAGTAATGTGCCAAAGCTTTTTAAGGCGAACAAGAAAACGGTGGGCATCCGTGTCCCGGACAACGATATTGTCCGCTCTATTGTCGAGAGGCTTGGCAATCCTATTCTGTCCGCATCCGTCAAGAACTCCAATGATGAGATTGATGATGAGTATATAACAGACCCGTCACTCATTCAGGAGAATTTGCGTCATGTGGCAGACATTGTGATTGATGGCGGCATAGGCGGCGTGGACGGCTCAACTGTTGTGGACTGCACCTCAGATGAATGGGAGATTGTCCGTCAAGGTAAGGGCGAACTGGATGTTAATATCTAAGAGCTTATAAAAGAACAGATGTCAAAAAGGCAAGTTATAGTGTCGCCCTCTGCTTTGGCGGCTGACTTTTTACACATGGACCGTGAGTTGGCCATGATTGAGCGCAGCGAGGCCGACTGGCTGCACGTGGATGTCATGGATGGTGTGTTTGTCCCTAATATCTCCATGGGTTCACCGGTCATAAAGGCCATGAAGAGAGGACTCTCTAAACCGCTTGATGTCCACTTGATGATTGTCGACCCGGGTCGCTATGTCGGTCTTTTTCATGACTTGGGCGCATCGGTGCTCAATGTGCACTATGAGGCCTGCACCCACTTGCACCGCGTCATTCAGCAAATTCGCGATGCAGGCATGAGTCCTGCCGTCACTCTTAATCCGTCGTCGCCCGTATCTTTGCTTGAGGATATATTGCCAGATGTTGACATGGTGCTCCTTATGTCAGTCAACCCTGGTTTTGGCGGACAGAAATTCATACCTGGCACCATAGATAAAATTAAACGCCTGCGCAAGATGATTGACGACCGGGGACTCAACACGCACATTGAGATTGATGGTGGTATAAACGCGGAGACAGGTGCGCAATGTGTCGAGGCCGGAGCCGATGTCCTTGTGGCCGGAAGTTATGTCTTCGCAAATGAAAACCCCGAGGAGGCGATTAGAAGTCTCAAAGCACTCGGCAAGTAGCTCTTTAAGGTAACTAACACACATTCCCATGCCCAAGGCGATAATAATGGGAGCCACATCAGGCATTGGCCGACGAGTCGCAGAGTTGCTGATTTCCGATGGTTGGCGATTGACTGTCTGTGGCAGGAATGAGGCTGCGCTTGATGAACTCTGCTCGATCAAGTCTGACGGTTCTGTCTCAAAATGCGTAATTGATGTGACTGCGGATGGGGCGGAAGAGCTTTTGCGTAAGTCAATATCAGACATCGAGTCAGATGGCGTGCGCCTTGACCTCTATTTTCATATATCAGGAGTAGGCAGTCAGAACAAAAGTCTGGAGCCTGACACAGAGGAGCGCACTGTTATGACTAATGCGTTGGGCTGGACACGCATGGTCGGTGTGGCATACCGTCACTTTGCGTCTGTGGGCCGCGGTCATATCGCAGTCATCAGCTCCATAGCCGGAACCCGCGGCCTCGGCGCCGCCCCAAGCTATTCGGCCACAAAGGCCTTTCAAAACACCTATATCGAGGCTCTCGCCCAACAAGCCAAGATGCGCGGACTCGACATATGTTTCACCGACATAAGGCCGGGGTTCGTACGCACACCATTGCTCGGCTCGTCGCCGCAATATCCTATGCTCATGGCAGTCGAGCCCGTGGCTCAAGCTATTGTCAAGGCTGTGAAGAAAAAGAGGTCGGTCATTGTCATAGATTGGAAGTGGCGGCTTGTGACCGCATTTTGGAGGCTCATTCCCCATTTTGTCTGGAGGTGTTTGAAGGTCGGGTGAAAAATACGTGCTTTGCTTCTAACTCTAAAAACGATTATTTTTGTCCCCTCAAAATCAACAACGACCGATGGAACAGGAGATAAAGAAGATGATTGAGGAGGCTCTGCCTCTGGTGGATGCCGACTCGCAGTTCCTATTTGGTGAACTCGATTCGCTCGGGATTGCGGAGATAATGATGATGCTTGGCGAGAAGTATGGCGTCTCGCTTGATTATAGTGACGTGACGCCCAAGAATTTCAAGTCTGTTGAAAGTCTTGCCGCACTTGTTGAGAGCAAACGCGCTGAAGCCTGACAAAAAGTAGTGAAGTCCCACACCACCACAAGCAATGCAAACAATTGAGGACTACATAAAGAGGCATGCCGAGGCGACACCACACAAACTCGCCTTGGTTTGTGGTGCGGACGAAATCTCTTACTCTGAGCTTTGGCGCGCGGTGTGGGCAAAATCAGAGGAGTTTGCCTGTCGCAAGGGTGGGGTGGTGCCTTTTCGTGCCACGGCCTCCATTGACACCGTTGTGACGTATCTCGCCATTCATGTGGTTGGGGCGGCGGCTGCCCCATTGGACAAGTCACTCCCGGACACCCCTATGGCGGAACTCTCCGCACGTCTCGACACCGCTTCTGTTCCTCTTGGAGTGGCCGACGTCTTGTTCACGACGGGGACGACAGGGACGCCCAAAGGTGTCATGATAAGCCACAAGGCCCTGGTGGCAAACTCTGAAAATCTCGTAGCTGCGCAAGGGTTCAGCTCGAGTACATGCTTTGTGGTCTGTGGCCCCCTTAATCATATCGGCAGTTTGTCAAAAATCCACCCTACGTTGCTTCAGGGTGGCACTGTTTATATATTAGACGGCTTGCGCGATCTCAATGCGTTTTTCTCCCTCATTGACAAGATTGAGGGAGCCCATATAGCCTCATTCCTTGTGCCGGCCAACATTAGGATGCTTCTCTCTTTCGGACGTGGCAAGTTGGCGAGCCTCGCCGACAAGATTGAGTTTATTGAGACAGGTGCCGCGCCAATGGCGCAGGCTGACATGGAGATGCTGTGCGCCACGTTGCCGCATACGAGGCTTTTCAACACTTATGCGTCAACAGAGACGGGTATAGTGTGCACATACAATTATAATTCAGAAGAGTGTGTGGCAGGATGCCTCGGCCGCCCCATGCGCCATTCCGCCATCAGGATAACAGAGGATGGTTGCGTGGCATGCTCGGGAGACACGGTCATGTCGGGCTACTTGGGCGGAAATGAATGTCTTGATCACCAGAAGAGTGGGGCAGAAATCGTCACTAACGATTTGGGCGAGATAGATAGTCTCGGGAGACTATGGTTGCGTGGCCGTCGCGACGATGTCATAAACATCGGTGGTTTCAAAGTAGCCCCACACGAGGTGGAGGAGGCTGCCATGGATGTGGATTGGGTGCGTGACTGCGTATGTGTCGAGTCCTGTCATAAAATAATGGGAAGGACGCTTAAGCTATTAGTGGTGACGGATGGGGCTGACCTTGATGCGCGTGCCCTTGCCAAGCGCTTGGGAGATAAGCTTGAGCCGCATAAAATCCCCACAGCCTACGAGCGTGTGGAGTCAGTCGCGAGGACCTTTAACGGGAAGATTGACCGTAAGGCGTATCGCGCAAGTTGAAAAAGACGTAAAGTGGGGTTATTTTTTCTGACAGCCCCCCAAAAAAGGAAGTCCGCACACCGCTTATTCAATTCTTTTGCCTATTTTCGTTGCTTGTTAAGGTGTAACCTCGTATCAACGAATTAACAAACTTGCGGACAATGGGTGGCACGTGATGTGCGTTGACCCTGGGACGCATAGCATTTAGCACAGCAACAAACTGATAATAAGAAAGATGGTAGTATTTTTCAAAGGCGAAAACATCCTCGCGGTAGAGACTCTCCATGCAATCTCTGAGGACGACGCTAAGAAACTGACCTGGCTCTTCAGCGGTGCTGAGCGCCTAAGCGAGCAAAATCTCACCGGCTTCTTTGTCGGAACAAGGCGCGAGACCATTACGCCGTGGAGCACAAACGCCGTCGAGATAACCCAGAACATGGGCTTGACGGGCATCAGCCGTATCGAGGAGTTCTTCGCAGTGAGCGATGAGAAGGCCAAATTCGACCCTATGCTCCAAAACCTCTATAAGGGGTTGGACCAGAATGTATTCACCATCGACAAACAGCCTGACCCTATTGTCCACATCACGGACTTCAAGGCATATAACGAGAAAGAGGGTCTTGCGCTTAGCGGCCCTGAGATTGAGTATCTTGAGGGACTCAGCAAGCGTCTCGGACGTCCGCTAACTGACTCTGAGGTGTTTGGTTTCTCTCAGGTCAACTCAGAGCATTGCCGTCATAAGATTTTCAACGGCACTTTCATCATTGACGGCGTCGAGAAGGAGTTGTCCCTCTTCAAGCTCATCAAGAAAACATCACAGGAGAACCCCGGCTACCTCGTCTCCGCATATAAGGATAATGTGGCTTTCATCGAGGGGTCAAAGATGACACAGTTCGCCCCAGAGCGTGCTGACATTCCCTCTGAGTTCGAGGCAAAGGAGATTGACGCAGTCCTGTCACTCAAGGCCGAGACCCACAACTTCCCCACAACAGTCGAGCCCTTCAATGGCGCAGCCACCGGTTCTGGTGGTGAAATCCGCGACCGTATGGGTGGTGGAACGGGCTCTCTTCCAATAGCCGGCACCGCTGTCTACATGACTTCATATTCTCGCCTTGCGGAGGATCGTCCTTGGGAGAAAGGTGTCTCCGTCCGTGACTGGCTCTATCAGACCCCTGCTCAGATTCTCATCAAGGCCTCTAATGGCGCAAGCGACTTCGGTAATAAGTTCGGTCAGCCTATGATTTGCGGCTCTCTGCTCACGTATGAGCATGAGGAGGGCGGACGTACGCTGGCTTACGACAAGGTCATCATGATGGCTGGCGGCGTCGGTTTCGCCAAGAAGTCAGATGCTCTTAAGAAGACCCCGGAGAAGGGGCAGGATGTTGTCCTCCTTGGTGGCGACAACTACCGCATTGGCATGGGTGGCGGCGCCGTCTCGTCTGTCAACACGGGCGAGTATGGCAACAGCATCGAGCTCAATGCCGTCCAGCGCTCCAACCCCGAGATGCAGAAGCGTGTGCTCAATGCCATCCGCGGTCTCGTGGAGAGCGATAACAATCCGATTGTCTCAATTCATGACCATGGCGCAGGCGGCCACCTCAACTGCCTCTCAGAGCTCGTTGAGGAGACCGGTGGCAATATCGATATGGATGCACTCCCTGTCGGTGACAAGACTCTCTCTGACCGCGAGATTGTCGGCAACGAGAGCCAGGAGCGCATGGGCCTCGTCATGGACAAGAGCGCAGTGGATGGTCTTCGCAAGATTGCTGACCGCGAGCGCGCCCCGATGTATGTAGTAGGTGAGACGACTGGCGACATGAACTTCACTTTCAGCCATAAGAATGGTGTCAAGCCCATTGACTGGAAGCTCTCTGACATGTTCGGCAACCCGCCTAAGACCATTATGAAGGATTCCACCGTCGAGCGAACCTATGCTAAGGTGGACTATGATACAAACAAGATTGCTGATTATGTGCGCGACGTCCTCAAGCTTGAGAGCGTCGGCTGTAAGGATTGGTTGACCAATAAGGTTGACCGCTCTGTCACTGGTAAGGTCGCTAAGCAGCAGTGCGCTGGTGAGATCCAGCTCCCTCTCAATGACCTTGGTGCTGTGGCCCTTGACTACTCTGGCACCAAAGGTATGGCAACGTCGGTAGGCCACGCTCCCGCAGTAGGCCTCATCGACCCAGCCGCAGGTTCTGTCATGTCAGCCGCCGAGGCTCTCACCAATATTGTCTTCGCTCCGATGGAGAAAGGTCTTAAGGGCATTTCTCTGTCTGCCAACTGGATGTGGCCGTGCCGCCAACCTGGCGAGGATGCGCGCCTCTATTCTGCTGTTCAGGCCATGAGCGATTTCGTCTGCAAGCTTGGCATCAATATCCCTACCGGCAAGGACTCGCTCTCCATGACACAGAAGTATCATGACGGACGTACGGTACTAAGCCCTGGCACTGTCATAATCTCCGCCATGGGTGAGGTCTCTGATGTCCGCAAGATTGTCGAGCCTGTCATGGTTTGCGATCCAGAGGCGTCTTTCATCTGCATTGACATGAGTGGGTGTGAGCCTGCTCTTGGTGGCTCTGCCCTTGCTCAGATTCTTAACCGAGTTGGTGACAAGGCTCCGACGGTGGCCGATGCCAACACGTTTGGCGTGATTTTTGAGGCTATTCAAAAGCTCATCAAGAGTGACCTTGTTTTGGCTGGTCATGACATCTCTGCCGGTGGTCTTGTTACCACTCTCCTTGAGATGACTTTTGCTAACACGGGATGGGGCATCAATGCTGATGTTCCAACTGATGGTGAGGATGCTGTTGTCAGCCTCTTCGCAGAAAACCCAGGTGTCGTGCTTCAGGTTAAGGATCTCGATGCTGTCAAGGCTATCCTTGACAAGGAAGGTGTCGCATTCTCTTACCTCGGTCGTCCTCAGGAGCAGCGTAAGCTCACGCTCAGCTCTGGCGAGCATCACATGGACATTGATATTGACGAGATGCGCGACGTATGGTTCAGCACCTCGGCTCACCTTGATGCTCTCCAAAGTAAGAACGGAAAGGCCGAGGAGCGTGCCGCCAATTATAAGAAGCAGCCTTTGGCTCTTCGCTTGCCTCAGGGTTGGGACGGCTCGTTCAAGAGTCTCGGTCTCTCTTTGACGCATGCCAAGAGTGGTGTAAAGGCAGCCATCATCCGTGAGAAGGGTGTCAATGGCGACCGAGAGATGGCCTACTCGCTCTATCTCGCTGGTTTCGATGTCAAGGACGTGCATATGACCGACCTTGTAAGCGGACGTGAGACTCTTGAGGATGTCAACATGATTGTCTTCTGCGGCGGATTCTCTAACTCCGATGTTCTCGGCTCTGCTAAAGGCTGGGCAGGCGCATTCCTCTATAACGAGCGCGCTCGCAAGGCTTTGGATAATTTCTATTCACGCCCTGACACCCTTAGCCTTGGTGTCTGCAATGGTTGCCAGCTTGTCATAGAGCTTGGTCTCTTGCATCGTGCCACACCCGAGTTGCGTCCTAAGATGCTCCACAATGACAGCCACAAGTTCGAGAGCGAGTTTATCTCGGTCGAGATTCCGCAAAACGACACTGTGATGTTCAAGGGTTTGAGTGGCAGCCGTCTCGGTGTCTGGGTCGCTCATGGCGAGGGCAAGTTCAGCATCCCAGCGTCGGCCGACAAATATAATGTCATTGCCCGATATGGTTACGAGTCTTACCCCGGCAACCCCAACGGCAGTGCGGACAATATCGCAGGCATGGCCTCTGCTGATGGTCGCCATGTCGCAATAATGCCTCACCCCGAGCGTGCCATCTTCCCCTGGCAGTGTGCTGCATACCCCGCCGACCATAAGGCGGATGATGTAACCCCATGGATTGCTGCATTTGTTGCAGCTCGTAAGTGGGTCGAGCAAAACAAGAAATAAGCTAAATCTCTAAAATGGTCAGCTGTCTCGAGGACAGCTGACTTTCATGTATACTTTTTATAAATTCATTTTTTTAGATGGAAAACGAAGAAAGGAACGGTTTCTCTCGCACCGAGGGTGATGAGAACCGCAACGACCAGTCCAGCCGCCGCGATGGCGAGGGACGTGGCTATTACGGCAGCCGTGAGGCTGACGGCGAGCGCAGACCTTATCGTCCGCGTTTCAACAATGACAATTACGGAAATGGTGAGCAGCGAACCTATCGCCCCCGCTACAACAATGACGATCAGGGTGAGCGTCGTCCGTTCCGTCCCCGTTACAACAATGATGGCGACGGTGAGCAGCGCCCGTTCCGCCCCCGTTACAATAATGGTGGCGACGGTGAGCAGCGTTCGTTCCGCCCCCGTTACAACAACAATGACGAGCAGGGCGAGCGTCGTCCGTTCCGTCCCCGTTACAACAATGACGGCGATGGCGAGCAGCGCCCATTCCGCCCCCGCTTCAATAACAATGACGAGCAGGGCGAGCGCCGCTCATTCCGTCCCCGTTACAACAATGACGGCGATGGCGAGCAGCGTCCATTCCGTCCCCGCTTCAATAACAATGACGAGCAGGGCGAGCGTCGTCCGTTCCGCCCCCGTTACAACAATGACGAGCAGGGTGAGCGTCGTCCGTTCCGCCCCCGTTACAACAATGACGAGCAGGGCGAGCGCCGTCCATTCCGTCCCCGCTACAACAATGGTGGCGACGGTGAGCGCCGTTCTTTCGGCCCTCGCAACAACAATGGTGGCCGCAAGCCGTTTGGGCAGCGTCCCGGTGCGCCACGCCAGCAGTGGAAGATGGCCGAGGATGCTAAGCGCGGACATCGCTATCATGTAGATCGTCGTCTCTTTGACAATGAGGTTGAGGATGAGGTAAATGGCACAAATCCTGACATGCAGGAGATGCCGGAGATGCTCAGGCTCAATCGCTTCGTTGCCATGGCTGGCATCACCAGCCGTCGCGAGGCTGACGACCTCATCAAGGCTGGCAAAATTAAGGTCAATGGAGAGGTTATAACCCAGATGGGTGTCTCTGTCTCTCGTGATGCTGTCGTCGAGTATGAAGGTCGTGTCATCAAGCCCGAGAAGAAGGTATATGTCCTTCTCAACAAGCCGAAGGATACAGTGACGACCACTGATGACCCTGAGGGACGTCGCACTGTCATGGACATTGTCGCTGGCGCAAGCCAAGAGCGCATCTACCCTGTCGGTCGTCTCGACCGCAACACCACGGGTGTGCTTTTGCTCACCAATGACGGTGACATGGCCGAGAAGCTCATGCACCCCAAATATGAGGTTCGCAAGATTTACCACGTTTTCACCGACAAGAATGTTTCTGAAGACGACTTGGATCAGCTCATTAAGGGCTTTGAGCTTGAGGATGGCCCAATCAATGCCGATGAGGTAAGTTTTGTTGATGGTCGCGACCACAGGCAGGTTGGTGTTGTTATCCACTCTGGCCGTAACCGTATCGTCCGCCGTATGTTCGAGCACCTTGGCTACAATGTCGAGAAGTTGGATCGCGTATACTATGGTGGCCTTACCAAGCTCAACGTTCCCCGCGGACATTGGCGTTACCTCACCGACGAGGAGATTAACAAGCTCAAGGCTGGCTTCACAAAGTAGTAGGTTTAGCCAAACTTTTTTAACGCTTTAGCGTAATCCATGAGGGAGGAGTCCAAACAACTTCTCCCTCTTTTTGTTTAATCCCGGTAACTATATAAAAATCATGTCTCTATTTCGCAGACTTACAATCCACCCCCTCCTTTTTCTGCCACTGCTGATGCTCACTCTTTCGGCTAATGCGCAATCATCTGGTGAAGGTCAAAACTCTAAGCCAGTTCGCAGTGTCAAGGTTTACAAGTTGTTCGATGCGCAGTACGAAATGTCGGCATCGGATACTACTGTGCGGGATGGACTCTATACGCTGACCTACAAGGGCATGGTCATAGAGAAGGGACAATTCAAGAACGGCAAGAAAGTAGGAGTTTGGGAATACCGTGACCTCCATAACCTTGTTGAGCTTCGCTATGATTTTGACAAGCGCAAGCCAATCTATCTTTTGCCGCACGAGGGTAAGAAATACGACCGCTTCAATTACCCGTGCACCTTTCTCGGTTCGTCGCTTGTCCCTTTTTACATTGTCCACACTCGCGTGGCATACCCGAAAGAGGAGTTTGACAATGAGTCTGGAGGTTTTGTCCTGCTCCGTTTTGTCGTCAATCCAGACGGCTCTCTCAAAAATTGGAAGATCCAACAGGCTTCATCTCCCTATTTCGCTCAGGCTGTGCGCGATGTCGTGGCGGATCTGCCTGTCAAGTCGTGGCGATGGGTTCCTGAATTACGTGACGGTCAAAGGGTTGAGGGTTTCTATAACATGACTATCCTCTTCGATAATGAACAGGAGTGAACTTAATGTCTTATGGACCTGTGCAATTCTCTCAAATTTAGCAAGCCAGCGTGTAGGGCTCTCTTCTAATTTGGACTTTTTTTAGTTACCTTTGTTATTATGAATTAACTGGCGGTGGGCTAAGTATATGCCCCATTTTGTGCCAGTTGAATATTTAACCTAATAAAAATAACAAAGTAACAATGGCTAAAACAGGTCAGTTGGTGGAGCGAATAAAAACCTCCCTAAAACTTAAGGACATTAAAAAGGATTTCAAGGCATGGTATTATGTGGTAGAGTATGATGGTCAGGAATATAGCCTTAAGATGTTCGACTTTCAAAAGAGTCAAAAGAAGCCTGAAATTATTGAATGTCTGGTAGAGCGAAAAATTAATGGTGCCCCTGAGGTCAAGCAAGACTTGGCTCCGCTTATTGCAAAAAGATATCCTGTTGGAAAATCCGCTAAATTCCAATTAAGGCGAAATGACAGCCGAAACGGACAATATGACGCCATATCCGAGGAGGGTTTTAAATTCTATTTAGCCAATCCCAAAAACAAGTATTACACCAATAACTCTGAGGTCTTGTGCCAGGTCAAGTCTGTTTATGACGTAAAGGTGTATGTTGAGGAGGTTCAGACCGCAAAAAACGAAATTGCTAACTTCGCCAAATTCATTGACCCGCAAGGCATTCTTGATATTGCGAATGGCATAAACATAAACCCAGTTCTCATCAGATGGTTTGTAGGCATTTTCAATGGAAATATTGATTTCACCGAGCCTCGCGCATTGCTGGAGTCTGGTTCTGCCGACTGGGTCATCAAGACTGTGAATGTGATGCTGTATAGCATGCCCGGGTGGGTCAATAAGTTCAAGAAGGCAAAGCATAAAAAAGAAACACTGAGTGAGCTGCGCCGCATTTGCATAGCCACCCTTGAGCAAAGTGGTTTAGCTACCGGATCAGACCGGGTCACAGAGCAACTGCGAAAAATCTTAGACAAGTGCGTCACGGCGACTGACGTCTTTAATGCGGCAATTGATAAGATTGAGAACGGGAAGATTGAGCAGTATGTGCAAGGAATTCTCGACAGCCTTTCTCAAACAGCTTACATCTATGACCCGGAGAGGCGTCTTGACGTCATGATGGCGGCTTTTGCGCTCGATGCTAAGCTCAAGGAACGCTTTTTCCACGAGTTGTTGGAGGTGTTGGCCAACCATGGCAACTCTGATTGGGCGCAGGAGCCAATCCGAAGCGCACTCCTGCATATGCTATGCGGATACGTTGAGTTTAATGCGCCTGAGGTTAATAAGGTCATTGACTTACGCCTGAGCAACAATAGAAACAAGGCTGCCGACATGATGAGGGCGTTGCTTGCCACCATCCTTCTTTCTGATGACAAAGATGAGATAAACCGACGCCTGCTCTTCGCCCGCCTGTGCCGTTACTCGTCACTCTATTGCCCCAACCCTTCTGGTCGTCAGGCTCTCAATGACAAGGCCTATGGCTTTCTCCTGACTCGCGTTCCATCTCTGTTGCCTTTTGGATGGAACGATATGAAGTTCTCGGCCGACACCCTTGGAGTTAAGGCTGGTGCCGCCCCACTTCTTAACGGGCCAAGCGACGTGATGTGCTATGAGGGGCGTAAAGTCATAGTGAAGGTTTGTGATGGTAATGTGACCATTGCGCCAAATTATGCACACAAATTGCGCGAGGTGCTACCTTCTGATCTCTGTGGTTGGAAGAATTTTCAGATATTAATCGGCAATAAGAATTTCAATAAGACGGTAAAGGCTGACACTGATGACATTGCCGACCTGCGCAAGTTCTGGCGCGAGGTTGAGGATTGTCTTTTTGAGGTCAGCGCTGACGGTGGCAGTTCTGCCGATTCGCCAGTTGTGCCTAAGGTGGCGGCCGAAGAGGGTGACGAGGTGCTTATCCGCATATCTGGTGTTGAGAATGGCAAGGATAGATATGATAATCCTCTGTTTCACGCTGTCATTGTCGATGACCATATTGAGGGCGAGGGTGTCATCTCACCCCGCGACATGGTCCACTATAATGTGAAATACGCCAAGGTGACCGACTTTATGTCTGAGGATGGTCACCCGCTTCTTTTGCGTGCCTCTGTTGTCAATGTAGGCTCTAATGGAGTCTGCGTCTTCTCTATGATTAAGCAAGTTGATGATTTCGTCAGCGACTATGTTCAGGAGGGGGACGAGCTTCTGTGCCGTATGACGGTAAGAACCCCAGATGGCGGCAATCTGCTCATCAGCGAGAAAGGTTTTTCCCTCAAAGTGGAGTGTGACGAGGAGTTCCAGCCTCTCAATGGCGATTTGGTCGGCGTTGAAATCTTGACGGTTAATCCGGACGGAAAGATTGACGGCGCTTTTATTGGTTCCTATGACGGTTATGCTGACCTCTCTGACTGCAAATGCCTTCGCACCATCTTGCGTGAATATGCGGAAGATGTGTATATGGATGTTGACGACGATGTCTTTGAACAATCGGAGGATGAATCGGAGGACATGCGAAACGACAGATGTATAGACACTGGCGAGTTGCGCGAGCTGATGAGCATAGTTGAAAGGCAAAGTACGCTTGCCACAAGCAGGGCGCAGTCTTTCAACCTGTTGGCCATGGCCCGTATCCTTGCGCTTGCCATGGATGACGTCCGAAAGGCCAATGAGTATCATGACCGCATGATATTCATCCATCTGATGCAGCAATACGCAATCAACCAGTGGATTGATGCCGATGAGTTTGAAAGTCACTATGAAAATAGCAAAAACCTGTTGGATGGCTATCCTGATATGATGGACCAGGTCCTGAGGCTTTTCTGCATAGCGCGGATGGACAAAGTTGGAGCTGAACCTGAACTTGTGGATATCATCGAACGACGCCGAGGCTCGCTCACTGCCGACGTGGCAAGTCTGGTCATCGCCTATAATGCGCTTCGGCCACATAACTTGGAGACAGAGAGGCGAGGCATAAGAAACAAGATAAATGAGCTTCTCGGTGTCGAGACGAGAGACGTGTCGGATCTTGACTATTTGGGCGAGGAGGGGGCGCAGCTCGAGTTTAAGTCGAGCCTCGTCTTCCCGCCAGACAACAACATGCGACCGGACAAGGACAGGCAGTGCCTCAGGCTGCTGCAAGTTGTGTGCGGCATGATGAATAATTCGCAAAAGGCTGTCCTTATGGTCGGTGTGAACGACTCCGGCTTGGCTGTTGGTCTTGACAATGATTTCCGCGAGTTTGCCGGGATGAGTATTTACGATGAGCAGAAATGCCGCGACATGATGGATGTGTTTTTCTCTAACATGATGCAGAATCATATGAAGGGGGCGAGCTCTTTCGTCAAAACCCATTTTGAGAATCATAACGGCAGATCCGTCTATGTTGTTGAGGTCGAGCCGGCTTCAAGTGTCATAAGGGTGGACGGAGTATGCTACCGGCGTGTAGGATCTACCACCCGGAGAATGACTGAGGACGAGGTCAAAACGGTTGAGGAACTCAAGTCCAACAAAAGGGCGTAAGGCTTTATGGACAGAACAGTGCTTCTCGATATCATAAGGACGCCAATGCCCTATGGACGCTATAAAGGTTTGCCTCTCTATAAGTTGCCCGAACCATACCTCAGTTGGTATAAGACCCAGGGTTTCCCCAAGGGCAGGCTCGGCATGCTGCTTGAGACTCTCTATGAGATTAAGCTTAACGGGCTGGAGTATCTCCTTAAACCATTGGTAGGTACGGTCTGAGGCGACAACCGCAAATAATAAACCCGCAACTCCACAAAATGTTATGTCATCAATAGCATTTTGCGTGAGTCGGGTTTTTATGTCACGTCCTAATGCCTTCTTTAATGTGGCGACGTAGACTGTTAAGCGGAAATTTCTGTATCTTTACAATGCGACTAAAGAGGTAATGAGAATTGCGCAAGGTGTCATAGACCATGGCAAGCCGGTTCTGGTGGCCATAAGTGGCGGGGCTGATAGTGTGGCCCTGCTTCACGTCCTTGTGCGCTCTGGTTATGAGTGCGTAGCCGCCCATTGCAATTTTCATCTCCGGGGTGAGGAATCTGACTCAGATGAGGCCTTCGTGCGCGGTTTCTGCGAATCGCTTGGTGTCCGGCTGCATGTTGCCCAATTTGACACAAAGGCGTATGCGTCGCAAAAGCATATCTCAATAGAGATGGCGGCGCGTGATTTGCGCTATGACTGGTTCTTCTCTCTGCTTGATGAACTTAAAATACCTGTTGTCGCTGTTGCCCACCATGCAGATGACGCGGCTGAGACTTTTTTCCTCAATCTGACGAGGGGGACGGGTGTCCGAGGCTTAGCTGGGATGAAGTCGGTGCAGGGCAGGGTGGTGCGCCCCTTGCTCTCTGTCAGCCGTCACGAGATCGAGCTTTATTGTAAGGCCAATGGACTTGACTATGTGACTGATTGCACCAATAATTCCGATGACTATGCGCGGAACAGAATCCGTCATCACGTCATCCCCGAACTTAAAAAGCTCAATCCATCATTTCTGGCAACCATGGGCAACAACATGAATCATGTGGCTCAGGTGCTTGCCATTTTTGAGGAGCAGGTTAAAATGTTCAAGGAGTCGTACGTCTCAGAAACAGATTCCGGTCTCTTTGTTGACATAGATGGATTAAAAAAACTGCAAAACCCCGAGCCGTTCATCTATGAAATCCTTCTGCCATGTGGCTTGTCGCCCAAGTTAATCCACGACGTCGCACGAAGTGTGACGGGGGCAAACTGGGGACGCGTTTTTTTCTCTTCCACACACAGGGTTGTTGTTGACAGGCGTGGCATCATTGCTCAAGATAAGGCAGCCATCAGCGATGCAGAGGAGCGTATTGTTGTTGACTCTCTTGCTGTCAATCTGCAAAACCCCGTTATGGCTAATTTGAGGTTTTTTGACAAGGAGGAAGGTTTTGCGCCATCTCGTGATCCCAAGACGATGCATCTTGACGCTGACAAAGTATCGCTGCCACTCATTTTCCGTCACTGGAAAAAGGGCGATGTGTTTCGTCCGCTTGGAATGTGCGGTCAGAAAAAGTTGAGCGATTTCTTCACTGATGCCAAGATGAGTCAGGTTGACAAGGAGTCTGCGTGGATAGTAGAGTCAAATGGCGTGATTGTCTGCGTCCTGGGGATGAGGATGGATGACCGGTTCAAGTTGAGCCCGTCGTCATCACATATATTGGAGATATCAGTACACCAACAATAAAATCACACGTCTATGGTTAACAAGAGAATGAGAAACGCCATCATATCAATGGTCGCCGACAAGTCTAAGGTGAGCAACGCTGTCACTAAAAACCTTAATGACGGATTCGAGACCCTGTGCGGTGTCTTGGAACAAATGGCTGCTGAATACTCTGCGGAGCTCGGCCCCGATGTCGCCGTCAAATATGAGCGCCAGGCTAAGCATGTGGCCATCTTCACACTCAATGCCGATGTCCTTGTCTTTGTGCAACTGACCGATGTGTTCTACTTCGACCGTGATAATGCCGCTCTCCAGACTCAATATGTTAAGCAGGATGCGTCTCGCGCCGCGGTGGGAATTGTCAATGTTTACAATTTCATGTCGGATTCCTTCAAATATGACCGCGACGAGGATCTCGGCTATCTTGTAGCGCGTATCTTTGTCAACTCTTGCAACGCTTTCTTTGTCGAGGGTAAACGTCAGCGCGGTGTGGGTGTGGACCACTTTGGTGAGAAGCAGATTGATGAGGATGGTTGGCGTCGTTTTGCCGAGACGGCTCTCAAATATGCGGTCGAGAGTAACGCCCTCGTGCCGCCTTACGAGCTGATTATCCAGTCTGACATGGCCACGCTCAAGCAATACATCCTGCAGTCTAAGACCAAGACCGCCAAGCGGCTCGGCTTCGGCTTCAAGGCCGATGATGTCCGCTAACCTCATAAGTCGTCCCACGATTTCTTTATATCTTAACCCGCAAAATTTAACTTACCATACTTTGGATATTCTTGATCGTTTTCTGACCTATGCCAAGGTCAATACCCAGAGCGATGAGACCACAGGACTCACGCCCTCCACTCTCTCCCAACTTGATTTTGCGCAGCGATTGGCTGCTGACCTTAAGGCGATTGGCATGCAGGATGTCTCCGTAAGCCAATATGGCTATGTGACAGCCACACTGCCTTCCAACACTGACAAGGAGGGCGTGCCAACCATAGGCTTCATCGCTCACATGGATACGAGCCCAGACTTCTCAGCAAAGAATGTCAAACCGCGTATCGTCTCTTCCTATGATGGCAAAGACATCACGCTCAATCAGGAGCTTGGCATAACCCTCTCGCCCGTTGAGTTCCCAGAGCTCCTCAATTATGTAGGGCAGGATATCGTCGTCACCGATGGCACCACGCTCCTCGGTGCTGATGACAAAGCGGGTGTCGCGGCCATCTTTGCCGCAATGGAGGATCTTATGGCTCACCCCGAGCGCAAGCATGGCAAAATCCGCATATGCTTTACTCCAGATGAGGAGATTGGCGAGGGCGCTGACCATTTCGATGTCGAAGGCTTTGGTGCTGAGTTCGCCTACACCATTGATGGCGGAGCTATTGGCGAGCTGGAGTATGAGACGTTTAACGCGGCCGAGGCGACAATCGTCTTCACGGGCCGAAATGTTCACCCTGGCTCGGCCTACCACAAAATGCGTAACTCAATGCGCATGGCGAGCCAATTCGTTTGCAACCTGCCGAGCTTCCAGACTCCCGAGCACACTCAGGGATATGATGGTTTCTTCCACCTGACTCATATGGACGGCTCTGTGGAGAAGTCGACTTTGAAGTACATCATACGTGACTTCCGCCGCGACCGCTTTGAGGATCGCAAGAAGGAGCTGGCGCATCTCGTTAATAAATTCAATGCGCAATATGGTGAGGGCTCAGTTGCGCTGACAGTCCGCGACCAATATTATAACATGCGCGAGAAGATTGAGCCCGTTATGCACGTCGTCGATTTCGCCCGTCAGGCCATGGCGGATTGCGGTGTCGAGTGCAAGGTTTCCCCCGTCCGTGGCGGAACCGATGGCAGCCGCCTCTCTTTCATGGGGTTGCCAACTCCTAACATCTTCGCTGGTGGCGAGAATTTCCATGGCAAGTATGAGTTCTTGCCTGTACCGAGCCTCCGCAAGGCTGGAGAGGTGATTGCACGTTTGGCCGAAGTCGTGGCACTCTAACATTTTTTAAGTCAACTTTTTGCCCACAAGGTCGCGTTGCGTCGGGAGCAAGCCCGGCGGCGTGATTTTGTGGGCAAAAAATGTATATCTTTGCGGCATGATTAAAAACTCAGAGCAAGGCGGTGTCCGTGTGGGGCACTACAATAATCTTGAGGTTGTCAAGATTGTCGATTTCGGCTGCTATCTTGATGGCGGCACCGATGGAGAGATCCTTATGCCGGGCAAGTATATGCCCGAGGGAGTCGCCGTCGGTGACGAGGTCCGTGTTTTTGTCTATTTTGACTCCGAGGATCGCCTTGTGGCTACAACGGAGACGCCATTGGCTGAGGTCGGGCAAGTGGCTTACCTTACAGTCAAGCAGGTGGCTGGTCCTGGCGCGTTCCTCGACTGGGGTTTGCTCAAGGATCTGCTCGTCCCGCGTGGAGAGCAGAGGGATATGATGGTCGCCGGCCGCAGTTATGTGGTCTACATTTTCCAGGATCCTGCTTCGGGACGCATTGCGGCGACGCAGAAGTTCGCCCGTTTCCTCGATAATGTCATGCCGCGATATAATGAGGGTGTTGAGGCTCAGGCTATTGTGTCTGACTTGACTCCACTTGGCTATAAAGTGGTGGTTGATAACCTTTTCACGGGGCTTATCTATGAGAGTGACGTGTTCAGGCCTCTCTCGGTTGGTGACAGCCTGAAGGTGTATATCAAGAAAGTCCGTGAGGATGATAAGCTTGATGTAACCCCTAACCCGATAGGTTTCGCCAAATCTTTTGACGTGGCAGATCGTGTGGTCGAGATGCTGCGCAACAGTGGCGGCGAGTTGGCGGTTGGCGATAAGTCGAATCCCGAATTGATAAAAAATCTCTTCGAGTGCAGCAAGAAGAGTTTCAAGATGGCCATTGGCAACCTCTATAAAAAAGGTGTAATAGACATAACGCCCCGTGGCATCAAATTGCTAACCAAGTAATGAGTAAATCTCCGCTTTTTGGCCTTAATCTGACCGAATTGCAAGCTGTGGCCGCCAAGGCCGGGCTTCCTAAGTTTGCGGCCAAGCAAATGGCCGATTGGCTCTATAAGAAAAACATCTCGGACGTGGCGCAGATGACCAACATCTCCGTCAAAGGCCGAGAGGCTATTGCCGAGAATTATGAGGTGGGAAGGGTTGCGCCGATAACTACACTCACGTCGAGTGACGGCACCCGCAAGATGCTTTTCGATTACAACGGAAAGAGCATCGAAACCGCTTACATACCCGATGGACATGATGACCGCAACACTCTTTGCGTCTCTTCGCAAGTCGGTTGCAAGATGGCCTGCAAGTTCTGTATGACTGGCCGTCAAGGCTTCTCGGGCAACCTGACCGCTGGCGAAATCCTCAACCAGATGGCATCGACCGAAGGCTGGGAGGATCTCTCCAACATGGTTTTCATGGGCATGGGTGAGCCAATGGATAATATTGATGAGGTGCTCAAATCTCTTGAGATTCTGACCTCTCCTTGGGGATACGCTTGGAGCCCGCGTCGCATAACTGTCTCGTCCATCGGCATCCCGGCTAATCTCCGCCGTCTGCTTGATGAGAGTGACGTGCATGTGGCCATCAGTCTCCACTCTCCCAATTTCAGTCGTAGAGCTGAGCTTATGCCTGCCCAAAAGGGTTTCCCTATAGCCGACACCATTGAGCTGCTTGCCAAATATGATTGGACTGGTCAGCGCAGGTTGACCTTTGAGTATACCCTCTTTGAGGGGGTCAACGACTCGGCTGCGGATGTCTCCGCTCTCATTAAACTCCTCGCCCCCCTCCGTTGGTGTCGTGTCAATCTCATAGCTTTTAATGCTATTCCTGACTCTGATTTGCGCGGCTGCAACCGCAAGCGCATGGAGTGGTTCCGCGATGCCCTCAACGACAAGGGCTTGACGGCTACCATTCGCCAATCAAAAGGTCAGGACATTGATGCGGCGTGCGGCCTCCTAAGCACAAAGAGAAATTTACAATAGTCTACGATGCTTCAAATCACAGCCCCTCAACGACTAACATCGCTCTGTAACCTCCACTCTGTCATTGCCACGCCGCTTATAGCCCTCTCTTTAGCCTCGTGTGCGCCAAGTCGTCAGCAACAGGCGGAATATATCTATTCGCAGGCCGCCTCGGCTTTCTCAGCCAAAAAGATCGGTACAGCCAAGGTTCTGCTTGACAGCCTCAATAATTACTATATGGATGTGCCTTCAGTCTACCGAAATGCGCATGACTTGTCCCGAGCGGTTAAGAGATATGAGAATGAGCGTACAATATCTTTTCTTGACAGTGCGCTTTCCGTATGCGCTTCACAGCAAACAGAGTTGTTGAAGACAATGGTAGTCGAGGACCCTGACAATCCCTCTCCGCGCTACATCGCTCGGAGTCAGCAAGCCTATAACTCTTTCAGTCGTTGCCTGCTCAGGGCTGCATCTGACGCCAATGGGGTGTTCTCGCTAAGCAGTGTATTCACAGGCCCCAAGCCCATTCATCATGACCATTGCCTATTGCGCTCTGGCGACTTATATGTTGAACTGAGCCCAGTGACGGACGGGTCTTATAATCACACTTTCACCGATGGCGAGAGCGTGTGGGAGACTGTCATGTACTCGTCTGACGAAGCGGCTGCTGTGGCCAAATTTATTGAAGCCAATCAATCAGAGCGAATTTCTGTGGAGTACCTTGGCCTTAAGGCGCATTACGTCTCTTATATGACGGATGTGGACAAGGCTGCCATTGCCCAAGTGTGGTCTCTCTCCTGCTCCTTGCGTGAGTCGCGCAAGATTAAGAGCCTCATCAGGTCCACAAGACTTGAGATGACAAAGAGGGGATATTGAAATGCCGCATTTGTTCTGACTTAAAGATTTTATAATTCCAATAAACACTAAGCCCCTTCGCTGACAAGAAGCGAAGGGGCTTAGTGTTTATGGTGGGTAGCTCTTTAGTAAGCTATTTTGACCATGACGGGCAGGTGGTCCGAATATCCGTCATTGTAAGTCCTGCCGAGGTATGTGCGTTTGGGCTTTCCGTTGGTGCCTGGGTTTCTGTCGTCAGGCTCAATCATATAGTCGAACTTGACGACTGAGAACTGAGGGCGGCCCTTGGCGCATGTGCCGGGGGTTACTATAATATGGTCGATTGTATTCCATCGGCCATGATACTTATAACTGAAGTCCTCTGTGTCTGCTGACAAGTTGCGGAGGAGGCAAGTGTCGCATTTAGTCTGGGCTCCTAAATATCGCTCCAATGAGGGTTCGTGCGCCTCATCATTAAAATCTCCCATCATGACAATCTTGGCGTCGGGGTCGGTCGCAAGAATAGAGTCGCACAGTGCCTTAGCTCTTTCTGCGACATAGCGGCGTTTGGGGATGGTTGCTGTCACGCCTCCAAATTTTGACGGCCAATGGTTGACCATGATGTGGAACACCGTTCCGCCAACGCGTGTGCGCATCTTTGCGTAGAGGATGTCGCGGGTCAGCAATTCAAGGCTGTCACAAGAGACGTTGACGGGCTTTATCTCAATAGGCTCTATCGTGTTGGCGTTGTACAGCATGGCGGTGGCAATGCCTCGCATGTCCGGCGTAGGGAAGCAAACAGCCTTATAATTGAGAATTGGCGTGTCAAGTCCACCATCTTTGACCAAATAGTCTGCGGCTGACAGGCCTGTCTGGTCTGGCCCTTCCACTTCACACAGCCCCACAATGTCAGGCACGTGCCAACTGTTGGCGGATGTTATCACGCGCGCTAACTTGGCTGCCTTGTCCTTCATCCTGGTCACTGTCCAGTGGTATGAACCTTCTGGTGTGAAGTCGTCGTCGTTCTTGTCGGGATTATCCTCGGGATCGAAGAAGTTCTCTATGTTGTAGCTCATGACGACGAGAGTGTCGGCCGCACCTCCCGTCTTTATGTCGGTCTGGGCGACTTTTTTCTGACCTCCACATGATGTCAGTGCCGCCACTGCGAATGCGTATGCGGCCAAAGATAGGTTTTTGCTCACTTTGTTTCTATTTCATTTGTTGTCTTAATCAATTATCTGCCACGCTTTGCAGAGCTCCGGCGTTGATGGCTTCGTCTGCTGACCGCAAAACGCCTTCCAGGTCTGTGGGAAGTTCTGTCGCGATTGATGGGTCAGCTATCCCTATAGCCTTCGATTTTGGTGTCAAGTGATAGTCGGCGTTGCTTCTGTCCGCAAAGTATGCGTCAGTCTCAGTCAAGCAGTCGGTGAAAATGTCGATTGCCGCCTCCACCTGTTTCTTTGTGGCTCGGACGAGTGACGACTTTATGGTGGTGTGACCTTTGGGCAGCGAGTCAACTACAACCTCGTCGGTCTTATTGCCCATCACTATTGAGTTTATGACCTCCATTGTCGCCTCGTCGTCGTCATTGGCAAGGGTGAATCGGAGTGCGGCGTTATCCCTATATGCCCACGAGAAATAGTCGGCTATGGTGACGTGTCTCAGGCGTGTAGACCCACTTGTGGCGCACACAGCCCCCCCTCCGCAGTCAGATATGATGGAGTTGTCAATCTTGACGTCTGCTTTACGGGCTGATAGGCCGGCGTGCGATATGTCGTGCAGCCACATTCCGCATGATGAGAAGACGGAGGCCGAGTCGCAACTTATGCCGTCGGCCGAGCAAGAGACATCAGTATAGTCAATCATGGCTTTTGCGCCTGGCTTGACTCTTATGCCTCCCCATTGCCCGGGGATTGTCTCATAATACCCGTCGTCACGAACTGGTCTTATCTCACATCGGTCGTTCACCTCGCCAGCCACCATTAGGCGGCCCTGCACATCAATGACAGAGCCTTTGCTCATCAGGACAGTCACTTTGGGGTTTATCAAGAGGGTTGCCTCCTCCCCGATGCTCAAAGTGTCTTCCACCCAATACGGGATGGTGTCATATGCCCACTGCGTGTCTTTACTTATAGTGCCCTTTACTCTATGGACATTGCGAACCACGGCGTGAAGAGTCGCATGCCAGTTGTTGGCTCCGCTCTCCACTACAATTTGGTCAGATATCTTCCCAAATGCGTATTCGCTTAAGGCTTCCGGTTTGCGTACGTTGACAAAGACAAATAGACTGTCGCCATGCCCAAGTCTCGCTCCTGTCACCTCGGCCGCGTCACACCCGTTTATGTTCACACCGAAAACGGAATTGCCGCCCCCGGCTATGTATATGCGACTCAGCGTGACGTCGTTATCGCCTACGTTGCGTATGGTCAGGTGGGCCGTCGGAGTCGTCACGCCTGCGTAGATGGTGTCAAAGGAGAGTGTGTCGACCGAGAATGTTATGTCTTCCGACTTTGGCATGGCTGAAAAGTCCCGTTCGCACCCGGCAAGAGTCAGGGCTGAGGCTGTGCATGCCATAAGCAGCGATATGCAATTTGTGTAAGATTTCATTGCGTAGCAGATATCGTCTCTGTTTACCTTGGTCAAAGGTACTCATTCCATTCCGAACACTCGCAAGTTGTGGCGACAATAAGTGTCTGTCACCCTCCTTTTTGTGGGCGAGGGTAGGCGTGGCTCTTTTGCAAAGCCCACTTAGCACTCCAATCGCGCTTTTGCAACGTCCTGTGAGCGAAAACGTGAGATGTGCGCCCGGAAACGAAAAGGTAGCATTATTTAAACAAAACAAGAGAGTTCCCAATTTGGATAAAAGCGTGAAAAATTCTATTTTCGCTCCTTGGAATAAGGAAAGTGAGAGTGGTGAGTAAAGCGTAAATGCCCTGTCTCCCTAATGCCATGAAGGTGGTTTCACTTCCTGCCGAACCATTGCAAACAGAAGTTTAAAATAAATACCAACTTAATAAGTCAAGTAAAATGATCATTGAAAAAATCTGGGCTCGCGAGATCCTCGATTCTCGTGGCAATCCTACCGTTGAGGTAGACGTAACTCTCGACAATGGCGTAATCGGCCGCGCAGCAGTTCCGTCTGGCGCATCAACCGGTGAGAACGAGGCTCTCGAGCTTCGCGACGGTGACAAGGGCCGTTACCTCGGCAAGGGTGTCCAGAAGGCAGTTGACAACGTTAACACTGTCATCGCTCCCGCACTCAAGGGCTACAACGTCCTCGGCCAGCGCGAGATTGACAACAAGATGCTCGCTCTCGATGGCACCCCCACCAAGAGCAAGCTCGGTGCTAACGCCATCCTCGGTGTTTCTCTCGCCGTCGCTCAGGCTGCTGCCAAGGCTCTCAACATCCCCTTGTACCGCTACATCGGCGGCTGCAACGCATACACCCTTCCCGTTCCTATGATGAACATCATCAACGGTGGTGCTCACTCTGACGCTCCTATCGCTTTCCAGGAGTTCATGATCCGTCCCGTCGGTGCTACCTCTGAGAAGGAGGCTATCCGCATGGGTGCCGAGGTTTTCCACAACCTCGCTAAGCTCCTCAAGGAGCGCGGCCTCAGCACCGCTGTCGGTGACGAGGGTGGTTTCGCTCCCGCTCTTGATGGCATCGAGGACGCTCTCAGCATCATCGTCAAGGCTATCGAGAAGGCTGGCTACAAGCCAGGCGAGCAGGTTCGCATCGCTATGGACTGCGCAGCTTCTGAGTTCGCTATCCAGGAGAACGGCGAGTGGTTCTACGACTACAAGCAGCTCAAGAATGGCAAGCAGAAGGATCCTAACGGCAAGAAGCTCAGCGCTGAGCAGCAGATCGACTTCCTCGAGCACCTCATCGACACCTATCCTATCGACTCTATCGAGGATGGTCTCGACGAGAACGACTGGGAGAACTGGGTCAAGCTCACCGAGCGTGTCGGCAAGAAGTGCCAGCTCGTAGGTGACGACCTCTTCGTTACCAACGTCAAGTTCCTCCAGAAGGGTATCCAGATGGGTGCTGCTAACTCTATCCTCATCAAGGTTAACCAGATCGGCTCTCTCACCGAGACTCTCGACGCTATCGAGATGGCTCACCGTCATGGTTACACCACTGTCACCTCTCACCGTTCTGGCGAGACTGAGGACACCACCATTGCTGACATCGCTGTCGCTACCAACTCTGGCCAGATCAAGACCGGCTCTCTCAGCCGCACCGATCGTATGGCTAAGTACAACCAGCTCATCCGCATCGAGGAAGAGCTCGGTGCTAACAGCAAGTACGGCTACACCAAGCTGAAATAAGCTTAGGCACTAAAGCCAACCAGTCCCTGCCTCGCTATTCGCGAGGTGGGGATTTTTCGTTATATTCGCGTAGAGCCAATATGACAAACAGATGATTCGAGCAGTTTTTTTTGACATGGATGGCGTGCTCTATGACAGTATGCCTAATCATGAGTACTCCTGGTGTAAGGCGTTTGAGGCTGAGGGCATTGTTTTTCATCCAGAGGAGGCTTATGCCAATGAGGGACGCACCGCCAAGGGGACAATAAACCTTGTGTTTAACCGTGAGCTTGGTCATGGAGCTACTGATGATGACGTGGAGCGCATCTATAAGCGCAAGACCGAGTTGATGCACAGTCGTCCGCAGCCTCCTATGCTTCCCAAGATGCAAGAGTTGCTTACAACCCTCCCCAAACGAGGTGTGAAGGTTTATGTCGTCACAGGCTCGCGCCAGCCGTCCTTGGTTGGCAAATTGTCACAGGCTTTCGGAATTGAGAAGGAGACGCTTGTTTGTGGAGCGGATGTCGTTAAAGGTAAACCAGATCCAGAACCCTACCTTATGGCCTTAGCTCGCAGTGGTTTTGCGCCTGAGGAATGTATGGTGGTTGAGAATGCGCCGCTTGGTGTTATTTCGGGCAAGGCGGCGGTATTGACGGTTTGGGCAGTGAACACGGGCAAATTGGCGGACTCCGTACTCCTTGACGCAGGCGCTGACCGACTTTTCCATACCACATCAGAATTGGCAGATGAATTATTGAGCAAGGTTTGATAATGACTAAATATCTCGTGTCTTAAAAAACAGCGTGAGATTGCTTATATAGATAAAAAAAGAGAGCCGCCAGACACATTAAAGTGTCTAACGGCTCTCTTTAGCTTTTATGCCTGTTTCTGAATTACTTCAGGAGCTCATCGAGTTTATTGATGAGCTCGTCGCCGTAAAGCTTGTTTGCTACGATTACGCCGTCCTTGATGATGACAGTGCTGGGGATGCTTGAGATGGCGTAAAGCTTGACGCCCTCATTGTCCCAACCCTTAAGGGCTGACATCTGCGGCCAGGTGATGCCAAGCGTGTTGATGCCGTTAGTCCACGCCTCTGCGGTGTAGTCCTGTGACACGCCGACAATCTCAAGCCCCTTGTCCTTATAGAGTTCATATGCTCGGACGATGGTCGGCATCTCGCGGCGGCAGGGGCCGCACCAGCTTGCCCAGAAGTCAATGAGGACTACCTTGTTTGCTTTGACAATGTCGCCAAGGCTGACCATTTCTCCGGTGGGAGAGGGCAGAGAGAAATCTGTGAATGGCTGACCGACTGCTACGGCTTTCATGTGCTCAACGCGATCTGTGAGCTTGGTGTAGGTGCCGTCGTTGTGATAGAGCGCCGGCACTTGCTGGAGCAGTGAGTCCAATTCGTTAAGTTCAAGTGCGTAGGCAATCTGGTTGAGGATTCTGAGGCCGGCCGCATTGCCAATGTTGTCGGCTGCTGATTTCTTGAAGAATGCCACGTATGAGTTTTCATACAGCGAGTCTGCCTTGGCTGAAAGGGCTTTGCGAGCCTCTTCGGTCAGTGTGGTGTTGCCAACTTGCTCCTCGATTGCGGAAATCTCACTGATGATGCTGTTGACAGAGTCTGAGAAAGCTGCGCTGATGTTATTGGTCGGAGTGCCTTTTGCGCGGCTGTCGCCTGCTTTCTTTGCAAGTGTCACGTTGATGTCGCCTGTCTCAAGGAACACACTTCCTGAGCATGAACTGCTGTCAGCTGCGACGTTGCAACGGATGATGGCATATTTGGTTGTGTCTGCCTGATAGTTGAAAGTGAATTGGCCGCCGCTTATTGTGGTGGTGTCGAGGTTGAGATGTGACGTGCCGTCAATGAGGAACACGCTGTCACCTTCTGCTGCGCCATCTGCCGTTCCGCTAATGTGGCAGTTGTTGCCACCTGCGCATGATGCCAAAAGAGCTGCGGACGAAATGACCGTCAGCGCTTTTGCTGCAGTGGCTTTGATGTTTGTCTCTGTACTCATGTTTTTTTATGATGTTTAAAGGGTTGTCATTAAGCACACTCTTTCGCCAAGGCTCAGTTTGTGCGATTGGGGCTTAGCTTGTTCACCCTGTCACCCTGTCGAAAGATGTGGAATGTTCTTCCTAAAAGCAAATATCCCCCAACCCGGCGTGGGTCAGGGGACATGTTGGGTTTTCTAAGTCCTCGGTAAGAATTACTTCTTGGCGTCAGCTGCTGCTGCGGCTGCTGCTGAGACTGCTGCGCGGGTAGACTTGACACCAGCTACGACAGCGCTCTTGGCGTTGAGGATCTCGAGGTTGTCATAGTGGAGGTCAGCGACCTTGATGACATGACCGAGACCGAGGCTGGTGATGTCGACCTCGAGTACGTCGGGGAGGTTTGCGGGAAGACCCTTAACGTTGAGCTTGCGCATCTCAATCTGGAGCTTACCACCGGCCTTGACGCCCTCTGAGTTACCGACAATTTTGAGGGGCACGCCAATGGTGACGGGCTTCTCGTTGAAGATCTGGAGGAAGTCAACATGGAGGATTGCGCCAGAGATGGGGTGGAACTGGATGTCCTTGAGGATGGCCTGCATAGCCTCACCATCAACGGTCAAGTTGACAATGTAGACATTGGGGGTGTAGACGAGGCCACGGAAGTCGTTCTCTGGAACTGAGAATGCAATCTCCTTCTCGCCACCGTAAACGATGCAGGGAATCAAACCATTACGACGGAGCTGCTTAGCAGCCTTCTTGCCACCGCACTCGCGGGTAGAACCTTTGACGTCAAAAGTTTTCATTGTTGTAAAATAAATCTGTGTTACTCAAGAAAAAGACTTGGTGCACCTTTTTGCACGTGAGTTGGTAAAGCTAATTCTCCCATCACACTTTGCATCTAAATGCGCTGCGAAATTAGTCATTTCTTTCGGTAATCCCAAGAGGGACGTCTCTATTCTTGTGCCATTTGCGGCAATTAAATATCGCTATACGACTGAAACAACCGCTCTTTAGTAACTAATCGCTATGCAGTTGGGCGGTTTTATTGTCTGAGTGCCCTCATTGCGTTTAGGATTGCAATGACTGTCACGCCCACATCGGCAAAGACGGCCATCCACATGTTGGCGAAGCCCAATGCTGCCAAGATGAGTACTGCCACTTTGATGCCTATTGCGAAAATAACGTTTTGACGGGCTATGCTGAGGACTTTTTGCGCTATGTTTATAGCCTCGGCCACTCTGCTCGGCTTGTCATCCATCAAGACGACGTCTGCCGCCTCGATTGCCGCGTCTGAGCCTAATGCGCCCATGGCTATGCCAACATCCGCCCTCGCTAACACAGGTGCGTCGTTAATTCCGTCACCGACGAAGGCCAAAGTCCGGTCTGCGGCTTTCTCGACGAGGAGTCTCTCAACGTGGTTCACCTTATCGGCTGGCAAAAGTCCTGCGTGCCACTCGTCTAAGCCAAGTTCTTTGGCGACAGATGATGCGACCTGCGCCCTGTCGCCTGTCAGCATGACGGTTTTGACCCCATCGACTTTGTGCAGTGCCTTTATGCCTTGTCCGGCATCTTCTTTCACTACGTCGCTCACCACGATATGGCCCGCATATCGTCCGTCTATCGCCACGTGAATCATGGTGCCGATGTGTTCATGCTCTTTTATCTCTGCGCCCTCGGCATTCATCAGTTTCTCGTTGCCGACAGCCACGTGACGGCCATTGATAATGGCCGTCATGCCTTTGCCCGCAACTTCGGTGACGTCTGTCACATTGCATTCGTTGCATCCAGCTGGGTTCAAGTGGGCGTATGCCTCCACCAGGCTGAGCGCGATGGGGTGGGTGGATAGGCTCTCAACGTGGGCTGCCAAGTGAAGCAACTCGCTTTCGCTAATCTCGTTGGGGCATACGGAGGTGACTCGGAAACGCCCTTCGGTAAGTGTGCCTGTCTTATCGAAGACGACAGTGCCTATTTTAGCCAATGAGTCTATGTAAGTAGACCCTTTGATTAAGATTCCCCTCTTACTTGCGCCTCCAATGCCGCCAAAGAAGGTGAGAGGCACTGATATGACAAGTGCGCAAGGGCATGAGACGACAAGGAAGGTCAGCGCCCTGCCGAGCCATGTGGTGAAGTTGGCTGCATATTCGCCATCTGTGAAGAATGGTGGTATGAGGGCAACCACGAGTGCGGCGATGACGACTATTGGGGTGTAGACTTTAGCGAATCGGGAGATGAAAGTCTCGCTCTTGGATTTCTTTTCGCCACTCTCCTCCACGAGTTTAAGAACTTTGGCTGCTGTGCTGTCGTTGTAAGCTTTGTCCACTCGCATGGTCACTGCGCCTTGGCGATTGACAAATCCTGAAAGAATCTGGTCGCCGACGTTGACGTCCCTTGGTGCGCTCTCGCCTGTCAATGCGACAGTGTCCATGCTGCTCGCCCCGCTTGTTATAGTGCCGTCCACGGGGACTTTTTCGCCTGGCTTGACGATTATGGTGTCGCCTACTGTCAACTCTTCTGGTCTGACAGACTGCTCTTTACCCTCGCGCATCACGTGAGCCTCCTCGGGTTTGAGGTTCATAAGGTGCCCGATAGAGTCGCGGCTGCGTCCCTCTGCGTATGTCTCGAAAGCTTCACCAATCAAGAAGAAAAGCATCACGAAGACGGCCTCGGCAAATTCAGGTTCCCCCCCTGGCAGGAAGCCTATGGCCAATGCGCCAATGGTGGCTATTGACATCAGCAGGTTCTCGTTGAATATGTCGCCCTCGCATATTCCCTCGGCAGCCTCACGCAAGACTCCTATGCCGGCTGTGAGATAGGGCGCGAGATAGACCAGCAGAAGAGCCCAGAGAGGCAAGGCGACTGTGTGCTCGACAATGACCGCAATAATCAAAAGGGCTGCGGCTGCGCATATTCGGATAATCAGGCCTCGCACCCCCTCCTCTTGCTCACTCTCGCTCTCATGTGAGTGTCCGCAGTGGCAATCATCCCCTCCGCAGTGGCAGTCGAGGTCTTGCCGCCTCTTGTCATCACCATGTGAATGTTTGTGCTCATGACATTTGCAGTGTCCCATATCTTAGTGTTTTGTTTTTCTGTCAGCAAAGTTATGGCTATGAGCCTGCAACCGGGTTGCAAATTTGGAAATCAAAAAAAATCACACTAAATTCAACATTTGTTATCAAATAAACGCTCACATGACCAAGAACACTAACCTCGCGGAGCTTGAGGCCGACGTGCGCTACCTGCGCCTCTTGGCAGAAAAGTTTCCAAGCATATCATCCGCCGCCACCGAGATTGTCAACCTGCAGGCCATTCTGAGCCTTCCCAAGGGAACAGAGCATTTCCTGTCCGACCTTCATGGCGAGAGTACCGCCTTTTGCCATGTCATAAAGAATGCATCTGGCGTCATACGCCGAAAGGTGGATGACCTCTTTGGCATGACTATGCGTCAGCAGGATCGCGACACTCTCTGCTCTCTCATCTATTACCCCAAAGAGAAACTTGACCAGATTCGCGGCTCAATTGAGGATATTGAGGACTGGTACCGGACAACGCTTTTCCATGTTGTGGCCGTGGCGAGGGTCATGGCCGCCAAATATACGCATTCCAAGGTGCGCAAATCTCTACCCGCCGAGTTCGCCTATGTCATTGAGGAGCTTCTCTATGAGAGCTATACGGACGAGGATAAGCAGAGCTATTACGCTTCGTTGATCAGCTCCATTGTTGATATTGGCCGTGCGGAGGAGTTTATTGTGGCCATAAGCCGGCTCATCCATCGCCTTGTCATTGACACTCTGCATGTGGTGGGTGATGTCTATGACCGCGGTCCGGGGGCTTGCGACATCATGGAGGAGCTTTGCTCTTATCACGATTTTGACATTCAGTGGGGAAATCATGACATCTCTTGGATGGGGGCGGCCATTGGCAACTTGGCTCTCATTGCCAACGTGGTGCGCATCTCCATACGCTATGCCAACGTGGAGACGCTTGAGGAGGGATATTCAATTAATTTGCTGCCTCTTGCCACATTCGCCATTGACCATTATGGTGATGACCCTTGCACTATATTCCAGGCGGAGGAGTTTGAGGATAACCCGCGCATGAACCGCTCGAAGCAGCTCATGGCCAAGATGCACAAGGCAATATCTATCATCCAGTTTAAGCTTGAGGGGCAGATATTGGAACGCCGCCCCGAGTATAAGATGGATGAACGCCGACTTTTGCATCTTATTGATTATCAAATTGGCACCATAACGATAAATGGTCAGACATATGAGCTGAGGGACAAGAATTTCCCGACTATAGACCCTCATGACCCATATAAGCTGAGTGCCGAGGAGGAGCAACTGATGAGTCAGCTTCACCACTCGTTCACCACGTCAGAAAAACTGCAAAAGCACTTGCGCTGCCTCTATAGCCATGGCAGCCTCTTCTTGGTCCGAAACAACTGCTTGATGTATCATGCCGCCATTCCTCTCAATGACGATGGCTCGTTTAAGGATGTAGAGGTCGATGGCGAGGTCTATAAGGGTAAGGCTCTCATGGAGCGTATTGACAACATTGTGCGCACAGCCTATTTCGCTCCACGAGGCTCGCGTGAGGGTAATGTCGCGCTCGATTATATGTGGTATCTGTGGTGCGGACCCGACTCTCCTCTCTATAATAAGGACAAGATGACAACTTTCGAGCGTTATTTTATCAACACGGAGGAGGTTAACCGCGAGGTGAAAGGTGTCTATTATGAGTTGGCCAATAAGCCGGAGACTTGCGACGACATCATGAGGGAGTTCGGCTTGGATCCTGACAAGTCCCGCATTGTGAATGGGCATACTCCTGTGCGAACAACGAGGGGCGAGTCGCCTACCCGTGCTGGCGGCAAGAGGTTGGTCATTGACGGTGGTTTCTCAAAGCCCTATCACAAGACCACTGGCATTGCCGGTTATACACTGATTTATAATAGTCATGGACTGCATCTCGTTCAGCATGAGGCCTTTGAGAATATGGAAAAGGCTGTCGAGGAGGGGCGTGACATTCATAGCCGCATCATGCTTGAGGAGTTCAAGTATCATCGCATGCTGGTGCGTGACACGGATCGCGGACGAGAGCTTCAAGCGCAAGTGGATAACCTTGAGCGTCTTGTGCTTGCCTATCGCAATGGCTTGATAACTGAAAAGGTCTAAAAGCGCGGCTGAAGTTTCCTCAAAAAAGATAAATTATAAATCGGGCAACCCCGACATCTCTTGAATGTGGAGATGTCGGGGTTGCCTTCTTTAACCAAACAAACCTGAAGTTTCTATTTGTCTATGATGGTCTATTTGACCTCTATCTGAAGCTCTTTGGCTATGTTGTCAGATGCGGTGCCAACGTAAACAGTGTAGCCACCTTTCTCAACCTCCCAAGCATGAGCTTCCTCATCAAAGAAAGCAAGGCTTGACACGGGGATCTTGATGCTCACGCTCTTCTGTTCGTCAGCTGTCAACTCGATTTTTTGGAAGCCCTTGAGCTCTTTGACGGCACGCTCCACGCGTGAGTCTTTTTTGCCGACGTAGATTTGGAGGACCTCTTTGCCTGTGCGGTCGCCTGTGTTCTTGATGGTGGCATTCACCTCAATCGTTCCGTCAGGCTTGGCCTCTGCTCCACTCTTGATGGTTGCGTCGGTGACCTCAAATGTTGTATAGCTGAGACCGTGGCCGAATGCGAAGAGGGGCTTGATTCCCTTAGTGTCATGCCAACGGTAGCCTACAAGGATTCCCTCGCGATACTCCTCGCGATATTTGTTCTGCTCCTCGCCGGGATAGCAGATGGCCTCGCCTGTGCTGTGTGCTGCATTGTCGGCTAATTTGACTGGGAATGAGAAGGGCAGTTTGCCAGACGGGTTGACTTTGCCAGAGAGGACCTCGCCTATGGCCTGACCTGCCTGGGAACCTAAGTACCAAGCCTCGACAACTGCTGGCATGCGGTCAATCCATGGCATCTCGACAGCGTTGCCGCTCACGAGGACGCAGACCATGTTGCTGTTGATGTCCAACAATTTGTCAATGAGTGCGTCTTGTCCAAACGGCAGCTTCATGTCTAACCTGTCACCGCCCTCCATGTCCTGCTGATAGGCTTTGACGAGGCCGCCCACGTAGATTATCATGTCGGCCTTCTTGGCAATGTCAAGCGCTGCTTTCTCAAGGCTGTCTGCAGGGTAGGGTGAGGGGGCTACTCGCCCATAGGCCTCAGGTCCGCTGCCATATCCCATTGACCACATGATGTCGGCCTTAGGGAATGCACGTTTGATGCCCTCAAGGGGTGAGACCTCAAAGAGACCTTTCAATTCAGATGAGCCGCCGCCAAGCATGCTGCGTGTGGCGTTCTCGCCAATGACGGCAATCTTCATGGTCGTCTCGGGGTCGATAGGCAAGATGTTCTTCTCGTTTTTGAGCAATACGATGCCCTCCTCGGCTACTTTCAGGGCAACGTCAAAATGCTCCTGGCTGCCTTTGCATCCGCGTGGGCGGTTCTTGGCCATGGTTGTGCGGAACATCAGGCGGAGGATGTTACGCACTTTCTTGTCGAGTGTGGCCATGTCTACCGTCCCCTCCTTGAGTGCCTTGAGGTAAGGGTCGGCAAGGAAGTAGTTGCTATATGCGAACTTGGCGCTCTCGGTGAATCCGTTTGTGTAGGTGCCCATTTCGATGTCGAGTCCATTCTCGGCGGCCTCCTTGGTGTCAGTCGCTCCGCCCCAGTCGGTGACTACGCACCCGTCAAAGCCCCACTCGTTGCGCAATATGTTGTTGAGCTTTGCGTTGTGGCAGCAATGCTGGCCTTCGTAGAGGTTATAGCTGCCCATGATGGCCCATGCGCCGCCCTCTTCAACAGCTGCTTTGTAGGCTGGGAGGTATATCTCGCGGAGTGCGCGCTCTGACACGTGGACGTCAACAAGTGTGCGCCACTGCTCTTGATTGTTCAGGGCGAAGTGCTTGACGCAGCATGACACTGTTTGAGACTGAAGCCCCTTGATGTATGGCACCACCATCTTAGACGCCAAATAAGGGTCCTCGCCCATATACTCGAAGTTTCGTCCGCAAAGGGGGGTCCTGTAGATTTCTACGCCAGGTCCCAACATCATGTCTTTCTTGCGGTAGAGAGCCTCCTCGCCCAAAGCTTTGCCATAAATAGAGCCTAAGTCGGGATTGAAAGATGAGGCGAGCGATACGAGCGAAGGAAATGCCGTGACGGAATCGTTGGTCCAACCTGCTGAACCCCAGTCGTCCCAGTTGATCTCGTAGCGAACGCCGTGAGGTCCGTCTGAGTACCACAACTCGGGGATGCCGAGGCGAGCCACGCCAGGGGTGCTGAACTTGCTCTGGGCGTGACACATGGCCACCTTCTCCTCCAATGTGAGCTGTGGCAAGATCTCATCAATCTTGGCCTCGATCTCCTCGTCAGTCCATTGGTCATTCGCAGCCGTGCCGTCACCTGTTTGCGGTGTGCAAGCCACTGCCGCAAGTGCTGTGAGTGATAGTAATGTGTATTTCATTCTTTTATTCCTTTTCCATCGTGTAGCGAAGAAAAACCCGCCGCGCAGTCTGCGGTCATTCCGTGTCGCTGCGGGCGGGTGCTTCTTGCCGTATGTTTTTTGTTCAGTCGGGCTAAAGGGCTACGCTAACCTCTGAGCCGTCATAGTTGACACTCTTGCCAGCCTTGTCAGTGTCAACTGCGGCTGGTGAGTCATCAGAGACAAGCACTACGTTGAAGGTGCGGGTGTTAAGCATACCCTTGAATGAGCCGCGGCGCTGACCGATGGTCAAGGTCTTTGTCGCGTCATCATAGCTCATGTCAATGAAGGCAGCCTCGCCCTTCTCGTAGTTGTAGTTGGTGCCTTCGTCCTCATAGAGGGTGAATTTGCCATTGCGGCCGGCATAGACGTAGACAGTGATGTTGTCGGCCGGCTTCTCGTCACTCCACTCAATCTCGGGGCCTGTGAGGATTATAGATCCAGAAGGAACGAAGACCGGGGTGCGCTCGTATGGCGCGTCGGCTGTGATGGTCTGGCCACCGTCGAATGTCTTGCCTGTGTAGAAGTCATACCACTTGGCGCCTGCGGGCAGGTAGACCTCTCGGCTGCGGTCGCCATAATGGGTGACGGGGGCAACCATGATTGAGGGGCCGAAGAGGAACTGGTCACCAATGTTGTTAACCTTTGTGTCGGCAGTGAAGTCCATCACGAGCGGACGGAGGATTGTGTAGTCGTTGAAGTGGACTGCGCCTGCGAGGCTGTAGATGTACGGCATCAGGCGGTAGCGCAGCTTGTGGCAGTAGAGGATGGAGTTGTAAGCGGGGTCTCCCTCTGGCGCGATGTTCCAAATCTCGCGGGTGGGATACTGGCCATGGGTGCGGTAGAGTGGGGTGAAAACGCCCCACTGATGCCAACGGGTCTGAAGCTCACGCCAATCTTTGAGGTCCTCTGTGACCTTGCCTGTCTCGTTGTAGATGGTGAAAGCCTTCTCATGCCTCTTCTCTACGCAGAAACCACCGATGTCCTGACCCCACATGGGCACGCCTGCCACTGAGTAGTTGAGTCCTGCGGTTATCTGAGCACGCATATCCTCCCAACGGCTGGCTATGTCGCCACTCCAAGAGGCTGTGCTGTAACGTTGTAGGCCTGCAAAGCCCGAGCGGGTGAGGAGGAATACTCGGCTGGTGTCGTTGACTGAGCGCTGTCCGTTATAGATGGCGTCAGCATTGACAATTGAGTAGGCGTTGAAATATTTGGCTGAAGTGCCAAGCTCTGTAGGACCGCAGAGGTCTTTTCTGTACTGGGTCGGGGTGCAGTCGCGCACATTAGGCTCAGAAGCGTCCATCCACCATGAGTCGATGCCGAACTTGTAGAGGTGCTCGTTCATCTGCTTCCAGAAAAGCTCACGTGCGCCAGCTGAGTAAGCGTCATAGAATGAGTAGGTGTAGCCGGGTCCAACCCAGTCGCGAAGTGAGTCGGTGACGGCGCGCTGATAAATCCAGCCCTTGGCGTCGAACTCTTTGAAGTGGTCGGTGTTGGTGTAGAACTTAGGCCAGACTGAGATCATGAAGCGAGCATGCATGGCATGGACGGAGTCGAGCATGGCCTTGGGGTCTGCATAGCGCGATGCCTCGAAGTCGTGTGAACCCCACTGATCGTCAGCCCAATAGTTCCAGTCCTGGACGATATTGTCCATCGGGATGTGATGGTCGCGGAAATATTTGACGGTTGAGAGGATGTCATCTTGTGTGCGGTAACGCTCGCGGCTCTGCCAGAAGCCCATGACCCACTTGGCCATGACCTGGCTCTTGCCCGTGAGGGTGCGATACCCGCTGATGACGTCGTCCATGTTCTCACCTTTGATGAAATAGTAGTCCTCTTGGCTGCCAATCTCGCTCCAGAGGGCCAACTTATTCTGCTCCTCGTCTGGCACGGGAGTCAATGCGCGGAGGGCGCAGTAGCTCTCGCCGCCATCGGGCTTCCAGTCGATGTGGAGCTTAATCTTCTTGCCTTTCTCAAGGTTGAGCTGGAACTTGCGGCTGTTCGGATTCCATGCTGTGCGCCAAATCTCGGGGAACAACTCCTGGCCGTCCACAAAGATGCGGGTGTAGCCGGCGTAGTAGATGAGGAAACGATAAGTGCCAGTCTCCTGCGGCTCAAGGTAACCGTCGAAATCTACATCAGCACCCATCAGAGGGAAGCCTTTGGGCAGGTACTCCTTGTTTGCCAAGAGGTCGGCGAAGTAGAGGATGGGCTCGGTGCGGTCAATGGCCTTTGCTCCTGACTGGGCATCAGGGGTCCAGTGGCTTGAGATGCCGCCCTCTTTGCCGTCTTTGTCATAGACCCTGAATGCCTCGTTGAGCTGCGCATATTCGCGCTGGTCGCCCCAGCGGGTCAGTGAGTTGTTGTCCCAAAGGACGCCATAACCCTTGTTTGAGATGAAGAACGGGATGGAGACCTTAGTGTTGTACTGATACAGGTCCTCGTTCTTGCCGCGGTAGTTGAACTCCTCAGCCTGATGTTGGCCAAGTCCGTAGATGGCGTCGTCGGCACCGGGAATCCATTTCTGGCGGAACACTAAGCCCACGTCAGTCTTGGTGTTCTTGGCGTCGGACTGGGTGATGGTTGTGTCGCGCATCACGCGGCCGTCCTCTGTCAATATGGGTGTGCCGTCGAGATTGAGGAACGCCACGCGGCCGCTCGCCTTGCAGATGACAGCCTTGACCTCCTTGGTGGTGATGGTTATTGTCGAGTCGGTCTCAGTGGTCTCGTAGCCGGTGAACACGGCCTGCGGAACCATCATGAGGCTCTGGTCTTTGTCAAAGACGCCATCTAAGGTGGCCGAGACGCGGATAATCTTGTCGTTGACAACCTGGAGGCGCACCTGCTGCCCGTCGGCTGTCTTCACGACAATTCCATTTTGTGAGGACTGTCCACCACCAGTGCAGCCTGGCATTATGGCCATGGCTGTGAGGGTGAGCGCAGATCCCAAAATAGTCTTTATTGTCATATAGGGATGCTTTGAAATTACTGTTTGATTAATAAGTGTTCGGTTCTGTTAACTCTTATGCAAAGTTATAAACATTAGCCCCTGTGACAAATAATCATTGTTAAATGTAGGGTGCGGTTTTGTTAACTCGCGCAGGCTTTTTGTTTCTGTCGTGGTGACGTTTTGTAATCATGTGCGGATAATTGGCGGCTGATGTGTCTTTTCTGCTTAGCTCTGTGGGTGAAGTTGTGGCAAGTGAAACCCACGGAAATGTCAGGCCGACATGGCTTGCCTTTAGGCTAATTTATGTAAATTTGAAGATCGAGGCCGGACTTCTCGATTTAAGAGGTCAATCCGCATAGGCGTTGCCCCTCCCTGACCTCAAAAATGACGATCAGACGGGCATCGGCCGAGCGGAAGAAGCTGAAATCACCGTAGAAAACCTGTGCGTGCGCATAAAGTGGCGTTGCGCAAAAAGAGGCGCAAAGATATGACACCAGAAGAAAAAGCGAGAGTCAAGATTGACCAATGGTTGACAGAGGCTGGTTGGAAAGTCATCAATCGTGACGAGTATGAACCAACCATAACGGCCGTGGCCATCCGCGAGGGACTGCTGAAAGGTAACCTCGAGGCCGACTATTTCCTATTCATCAACGGTAAGGCCGTTGGCGTGCTTGAGGCCAAGCGGGAGGAGGTGGACATCTCATCCGACATGGTCAGCGAGCAGGTCATGACATATGCCAAGAGTGTGCCTAATTGTTATCAGGCATGGCTGCGCCCTCTGCCTTTCCTCTATAAGTCAAACGGCAAAGAGGTGGCGTTCTTTGATTTCAGGGAGCCCGACTCTTCTCAATGGGAGACTATAAATCGAATCCATACACCCAAGGAGTTTGTGAAGATGCTGGGCATTGATGACCCGTTTGCTGGTCTCCCCACGCTTAACAAACGGGGACTCCGCGACTGTCAGTATGAGGCTGTGGCGGAGCTTGAGAAGAGTTTCCGCTCGGGGCAGCGGCGCGCTCTGATTGTGTTGGCAACTGGCGCTGGCAAGACATACACGGCTTGCCTCGCCGCCTACCGCTTGCTCAGCTACACCCCCATGCGGCGCGTCCTATTCCTTGTCGACCGCAATAACCTTGGCCGTCAGGCGGAGACCGAGTTCGGCACTTTCCGCCTGACTGACTCGGGCGATGCCTTCAACACCATTTTCTCTGTCAACAGGCTCAAGTCTCCTGAGGTCCCGTCTGATAGCAATGTGGTAATCAGCACCATCCAGCGTCTATTCTCTCTCTTGAAGGGTGAGAATATAACCGATACGGATGATGACGACCTTGACACGGCCGAGTCTGAGGTCTCGCTGCCTGACGACCCTAAGTTGCCACATGACTTCTTTGACCTTATTATAATTGACGAGTGTCACCGCAGCATCTATGGCAATTGGCACAAGGTGCTCGAATATTTTGACACAGCGCGACTTGTAGGCCTCACCGCCACGCCAATCCCCGACACAATGGCTTTCTTCAACAATAACCGTGTGGTCAACTACACGCTCAACGAATCCATTGTTGACGGTGTCAATGTCGATTGCCGCATCTACCGCATCAAGACCCAAGAGTCGGAGTTCGGTGGTGTCATTCAAGAGGGGCAACAAACAAAGAGGAAGAGCAAGTACACTGGCGAGGAGAGTGTCGTGACAGCAAAGGGAAAAGATGAATACTCTAACAACGACCTCAACCGCAGTGTGGTCAATCTCACCCAGATAAAGCTCATTCTCTCCACCTATCGCGACGCTGTCTACACTGAGATGTTCAACGAGCCGCAGCGCGACCCTAACTTTGACTATCTGCCCAAGACGCTTATATTCGCCCTCAACGAGAGCCACGCCGCTAACATTGTGAAAATGGCGCGTGAGGTGTTTGCCGAGGTCTGCCCTGACGCTGACATGAGCCGCTATGTGCAGAAGATAACCTATTCGGCAGGTGACAGCAATGAGCTCATCCGCCAGTTCCGCAACGATAAGGATTTCCGCATCGCCGTAACCTGCACTCTTGTCGCGACGGGCACTGACGTCAAACCACTTGAGGTGCTGATTTTCATGCGCGACGTGGCGTCTGCCTCACTCTATACCCAGATGAGGGGCCGCGGTGTGCGCACCATTGGCGATGAGCAGCTGCGCAACGTCACGCCCAACGCCTTCAGCAAAGATTTTTTCATTCTTGTGGATGCCGTGGGTGTCACTGAGCATGAGCATACTAACGACAAGAAGTTTGACTGGCCGGAGATAATATCGTTGAAGGAGCTCCTTGAGCGCATTGCCCATGGCAACCTGCCGGATCAGTACCTCAGGCGGCTTGCCAGCGTCCTCTCCCGCCTCTTCAAAAAGGCTAAAATCGAGGAGATTGCCGAGTTCCGGCGTCTTGCACACGATGGTATGCAAGAGATCGCAAAACGCATATATGACGCGCTTGACCCCGAAAAGAAGCCAGCTTTGCCTCCTTATGTCGATATCAATGCTCCGAACACAGAGCGCAAGGCTCTCGTGGCCCCCATTGCCAATCATGCCGACGCGCGCAAGTATATCCTCATTCTTGCCGCTGGGTTTGTAGATACACTAATGCCAGGCGAGGACACTCTCATCTCAAAAGGTTTCTCTGAGGAGGAGGCGCAAAGCACCACCGAGGCATTTGAGCAATATTGCCGCGACCATAGAGACGAGATTGAGGCCCTGCGAATCATTTATAACAAGGAGAATGTGCCCATCACCTACCAGATGCTCAAGGACTTGGAAAACAGACTGAAGATGGCGAGCAACCGTTTCGACCCCAAGCCCTTGTGGAACTCCTACGCAATTGTCTATTCCGACAAGGTGCGCCGGGCTACACGAAAAGAGGAGGCCGAGGCACTCACCAACATCATCCAGTTGGTCAGGTTCGCCTATCGTCAGACTGAGAGGCTGGAGAGCGTCTACCCCAAGGCGATGCAGATGTTCAACCTCTGGGCTGGCCAGAAGCAGCTTAGCATAACGCCTGAGCAGAGGGCGGTCATAAGCAAGGTGGTGGACTACATAGCCGCCAATGGCGCATGCAGCGTGCGCGAGCTTAGGAAGACAGACATGACGCAGGCCGCCCAGCTGAGCCACGCTTTCGGAAATGCGCAGAAAGCCGATGAGGCCTTGATTTCTGTGTATAACTTTGTAGTCTTAAGAAAGACAGCATAGCAAATAAGGCATGGCAAAAAACAATGTTCTTAATATGGTTGTTGACGGTAAGTTTGTCAATGACGTCAAAGCCATCATCAGCAAAGGCCGTTCTTTGGCTTATGCTGCTGTTGATACTACCATGATTTCGACATATTGGAATGTCGGAAGACGAATTGTAGAAGAGGAGCAAAAAGGTAATAATCGCGCCGTTTACGGGTCTAAACTCATAAGTGTTTTGTCTGATGAATTGACGCATGAGTATGGCGGAGGCTTTAGTAAGAGATATTTGGCCTATTTCCGAAAATTCTATCTGACTATTCTTGATATATCAATTTTGCAAACGCGTTTGCAAAATCTGAGTTGGTCTCACATAATAGCCGCACTTAGGGTTGACGATGATGTGGCAAGGGTCTGGTATCTTGATGCGGCTGCTGAGCAGATGTGGAGTGTGAAGGAACTCGATAGGAATATTTCCACACAATATTATGAACGTCATTATTTGAAACCTCGCATTCATGACGAAAACGAAAATCAACTTAGTCAGACAAAGAAAACAGAGATTTTAAAGACTCCTTTTATGGGGGAATTCTTGGGTTTTAAACTTGATGAGAGTTTTTCTGAAAAAGAATAGGAGGCAAGTATCATCTCACATCTTAAGGACTTCCTCATGGAGATGGGGCGCGGTTTCGCCTTTGTGGCTCGGCAGCAACACATACGTACTAATGCAGACGACTATTATATAGACCTCGTTTTATAGAATGTTATTCTAAAGTGTTATGTCCTTATAGATTTAAAGGTCGGTAAAATTTCTCATCAAGACGTTGGACAAATGGATATGTACGTGAGAATGTATGACGAGATGAAGTGTACTGCAGGTGATAATCCAACAATTGGGATTGTTCTGTGCTCCGAAACAGATGAGGACATAGTGCGATATTCTATTCTTAAGGGGAATGAGCAACTTTTTGCAACCAAGTACAAACTATATTTACCAACAAATGAGCAGTTGCGTGAAGAAATAGAGCGGCAAAAGGTGTTGTTTAATATTCAGCATAGCAAATAAGGCATGGCAAAAAAGATATCTACTGAGCAGACGCTCACCAAGAAAGTATGGAACCTCGCCACGACTCTGGCGGGTCAAGGCGTAGGATTTACCGACTACATCACGCAGCTGACCTACCTTCTCTTCCTCAAGATGGACGATGAGAATGTCAAGACGTTTGGCGAGGAGTCCGCCATCCCGGTCGGCTACGGCTGGGAGGAACTGACCAAGTTGGACGGCACTGAACTCCTCAAGCAATATGAGGATACTCTCAAGAGGCTGAGCAGTTTGGATAATCTCATCGGGACCATCTACACCAAGGCGCAGAACAAGATTGACAAGCCAGTCTACCTGAAAAAGGTCATCTCGATGATCAACGAGGAGAATTGGCTCATCATGGATGGCGACGTCAAGGGCGCCATCTACGAGAGCATCCTTGAGAAGAACGGGCAGGATAAGAAGAGCGGCGCCGGGCAATATTTCACGCCTCGCCCCCTCATTCAGGCCATTGTGGACTGCATCCGTCCGCAGATTGGCGAGACTGTCTTTGACCCTGCGTGCGGCACTGGCGGTTTCCTCCTTGCCGCCTACGACTACATGAAGCCGCAGAGCCAAAACCGCGATAAACTGGAGTTTCTCAACAAAAGTGCCCTCCACGGCAATGACATCACGCCGCTCGTGGTGACGCTCGCCGCCATGAACCTCTATCTCCATGGCATTGGCACTGAGTGCAGCCCCATCAAGTGCGAGGATTCGTTGGAGAGGGCTTACGAGTCTGACCCTCCCGTAGATGTCATTCTCGCCAATCCGCCTTTCGGCACCCGACCGGCCGGCTCGGTAGCCATAAGCCGCCCCGATTTTTATGTGACGACCACCAACAACCAGCTCAACTTCCTTCAGCACATGATGCTGATGCTCAAGGCTGGTGGACGTGCCGCTGTTGTCCTGCCAGACAATGTCCTCTTTGAGGGCAACGCGGGTGAGACCATCCGCAAGAGGCTGCTTGAGGATTTCAACCTCCACACCATCTTGCGCCTCCCCACAGGCATCTTCTACGCCAATGGCGTAAAGGCCAATGTGCTCTTCTTCGTCAAAGGTCAGCCCACCAAGGAGATTTGGTTCTATGACTATCGCACAGGCGTCAAGCATACCCTCGCCACCAAGAAGTTGGAACGCAGTCATTTGGACGATTTCGTCAGTTGCTATCATGCAGAGAACATCAACAATCGCCACGAGACCTACGATGCCGAGAAGAATCCGCAAGGCCGATGGCGCAAGTTCGGCATTGATGAGATCATGGCGCGTGACAAGATCTCGCTCGACATAACATGGGTCAAGCAGACAGATGGCGATGACGTGTCTCTCAGCGAGATAATGCAGGACATCAAGAACCAGAGCCAAAGCATAAGCAAGGCTGTGAGCGAGCTGGAGAAACTGCTGAGTGGAATTGACGAGGGGTAGGGGATATGTAAGAAATAGTGAGTCGGGAGAATGCTCTCTTTGAGCAAGTATCAAAACTCATTGGTGAAAGGGATTATGTGCAAAAAAACTTTGGAACATGAAGAAATGGTACGAGTTCTATTCGTCAACCGCTGCGACAGAGAAACTGCACCAAGTTGGTGCAGAATTACAACAATCTGACAATAAGATGAGTATAAAACTCCACCAAGTTGGTGGAGAAATACAGGAGCAGGATATTGACTCCGAATTGGGTCTCGCTTTTCCTCTTATGTTTTCGTTTGTCCCTTGGCGGCATCATGTGGAAATCATCACCAAGTGCAAAGACATCGACGAAGCCCTGTTCTACATACGCCAAACCGTCAGCGAGGGATGGAGCCGCAGCACGCTCCTCAATTGTCTTCATGCCAAATTGTATCAAAGCCAAGGCGGTGCCATAAGCAATTTCTCAGAATACCTCACACCCGAGCAAAGCCGCTTGGCGCAAGAGATAACCAGGACACGTACGACTTAGGTTTCATCGAACTGCCGAAACAGTACAAGGAGGAAGAGTTGGAAGACGAGCTGGAGAAGAACATCACTCGCTTCCTCTTGGAGCTTGGCACAGGCTTCGCTTTCGTGGGAAGGCAGAAAGAAGTCATCGTGGCAGGCAAGACTCGCCGCATCGATATGCTCTTCTATCATATCCACCTGCGCTCGTATGTGGTGTGCGAGCTGAAGGCCAAACCCTTTGAGCCAGAGTTTGCCGGCAAACTCAACTTCTATGTGAATGCCGTGGACGAACTGTTGAAGACCGAGAACGACAACCCCACCATCGGCCTGCTTATCTGCCAGAGCAAGAACTATACAGAAGTGAAATGGGCGTTCAAAGGCATCTCCACTCCTATGGGCGTGGCGTCATATGACAATGTGCGCATCAAGCAAATTCGTGACGCGCTGCCTTCTGAGGAGGCATTGGCAAAGCAGATTATGTTGTTTGAGAAAGCCCTCAAAGAAAAGAAGTAAGGAAATGTCATGGACACCAAAGCATTAATAGACCAGCAAGAAAGGCAATTTGCGGAGGTGGTGGACATTATAGCCCCGCACCGAAGCCATGCGTCACGAGTGGTCAATGAAGACACTTTACTTACGGCATGGCAAGTGGGCGCATATGTTTCTGGCAAATTGAAAAGTGCAGAATGGGGAAGCAAGGTTGTTACCAAGCTTTCTGAATATATACGCTCACAGCGTCCGGACTTCAAAGGGTATAGCAGAAGAAATGTATAATATGGTGATGTTTTTCGAGGAATACTCATCGGAAAGCTTTTCTGCGACAGTGACAAGTTACTTGAACTCTGAATTTTTCCAGTTGCCAGCTGGACAATTGGAAAATATTTCGTCTGTAAAAACGGAAACTGAGGCAATTGTGCAGATGCCGTCTGCACAATTTGTCCCGATGGCAACTGGACAAATGCCGAACATATTGAATGTGGCAAGTAAATCAATATCATCCACAATGTAGGCGAAATTACCAATCACATGAACGAAAATGGCTGAAATTGTAAGTCGAGAGGATGCCCTCTTTGAGCAAGTGGCAAGTCTCATAGAAGAGGCCAGAAGGCAAGTGAAAACTGCCGTCAACACGGCTATGGTCTACACCTATTATGGTGTGGGCGGATACATCGTGGAAGACGAGCAACAGGGGCACGAGCGTGCGGAATATGGGAAAACGGTTCTGAAAAATCTGTCAGTAAGACTTACTGATAGGTATGGGCAAGGATGGTCGGTGGAGACACTGGATAAATGTCGAAAATTTTATAGGATATATTCTGGTATTGGAATTTCGTCTACACTGTCGACGAAATCTAAATTCGTCCACAGTGTGGACGAAATAGCCGATCGTAAAGCAATAATCGGAAAAAAGGATAATCAGCGATTGGTCTATTCCGACCCCAAATTCACCCTCTCCTGGTCTCATTACCTCGTGCTGATGCGCATCGAGAATCCCGACGAGCGCAGCTTCTACGAGTTGGAGTGCCGAAACCAGAACTGGAGCGTGCGCCAACTGCAGCGGCAGTACAATTCAAGTCTCTATGAGCGTCTGGCCCTTAGCCGAAACAAGGATGAGGTGATGCCTAAAAGCTACAATAACATGGACATGCAAAACAACGATACATACCGCCGAGTCCACTTTGCAGTCATGGCGATAGAGAGTGGTGCTAAGAACCTTGGCATCAGCGGTAAAGACATGCATGACCGTTTGCAGAGGCAAGGGTTGATTCACAACCGACTCTTCAAGCGGTATGAAGAGCTGCACACGCAGAGTCTGCAATGGGTGGCTGAAGACATCAGTGAAACCTTATTAAACTGGGAGGCTGAGGAACACCTCACGTTCGTTTCATCTACAATACTAAAGATGGACTAAGCCATTATGAGAGACAATGTATTGTGGCGCAAGCAGAGCCGCATCATCATGATGCTGGCAGAGACACTGCACATCAGTGCCGAACGCGCACTCGACCTTTTCTATTCCACTCAAGTGTATCAGCAGCTGACAAACCCCAAGTCGGGCTTGCAACTGATGAGTGACCAGTATATCTTGGAGGACCTGATCAACGAGTTGAGAAAATAATATGGAGTTTGAGGAGTTGAGGAAATTGAAGTAGGTAATTGAGCAGCCAGCGGCTGCGCAATTTGTCCAAACGCCGTTTGGACAATTGCCTAACATATTAAAACCCATCCTGACGTATGCAGGAACAGTTGAATGAATTTTGCCATTTCTTCTTGACCGGCAAGAAAGATGAAAAGTAAATCAGAACCCTATGGACACCAAAGCATTAAGACAAAGAATACTCGACCTCGCCATCCACGGCAAACTCGTGCCGCAAGACCCAAATGATGAGCCGGCGGCGGTGTTGCTTCAGCGCATACGTGAGGAGAAAGAGCGTCTCGTCAAAGAAGGAAAAATCAAAAAGGGAAAGAAGGATAAAAAGGCTTCAGAGACGGAACCGTGTGAGGATGTGCCGTTTGAAGTGCCGAGTAGCTGGGAGTGGACAACACTGGGGGAACTTTTTACATTACAAGCAGGTAAGAATATAGAAGCTGCTAATATCAAAGATAAGCAGACAACAAAATATAAATACTCCTGCTTTGGAGGAAATGGAATTCGTGGATATGTGTCAGATTCAAATCATAAGGGTGATTGTACTATCATTGGGAGACAAGGTGCTCTTTGCGGTAATGTAAATATAGCAAGAGGGGAATTCTATGCGACAGAACATGCTGTCGTTGTCGAACGATATGACAACACCGACTTGATGTGGGCTTATTATACGTTGGTTTCATTGAATTTGAATCAATATGCAACAGCTACAGCGCAACCAGGACTTGCAGTAAATATCATTAATGAGGTGTATATACCTCTTCCGCCATATGCAGAGCAAGTTAGAATATCGGAAAAAATCGAATCCCTCTTTTCCCAACTCGACCTCATCGAGACCGGCAAGTCAAACCTCCAATCAGCCGTCAAACAAGCCAAAAGCAAAATCCTCGACCTCGCCATCCACGGCAAACTCGTGCCGCAAGACCCAAACGATGAGCAGGCGGCGGTGCTGCTTCTGCGCATACGTGAGGAGAAAGAGCGTCTCGTCAAAGAAGGAAAAATCAAAAAAGAAAAGAAGAATGCAAGGGTTTCAGAAACGGAACCGTGTGAGGATGTGCCGTTTGAAGTGCCGAGTAGCTGGGAGTGGACAACACTGGGGGAACTTTTTACATTACAAGCAGGTAAGAATATAGAAGCTGCTAATATCAAAGATAAGCAGACAACAAAATATAAATACTCCTGCTTTGGAGGAAATGGAATTCGTGGATATGTGTCAGATTCAAATCATAAGGGTGATTGTACTATCATTGGGAGACAAGGTGCTCTTTGCGGTAATGTAAATATAGCAAGAGGGGAATTCTATGCGACAGAACATGCTGTCGTTGTCGAACGATATGACAACACCGACTTGATGTGGGCTTATTATACGTTGGTTTCATTGAATTTGAATCAATATGCAACAGCTACAGCGCAACCAGGACTTGCAGTAAATATCATTAATGAGGTGTATATACCTCTTCCGCCATATGCAGAGCAAGTTAGAATATCGGAAAAAATCGAATCCCTCTTTTCCCAACTCGACCTCATCGAGGCCAGTCTATAGCTTCTCACACCCCCAGGATAATGTTGGCGTCAATGCCCAGCTCGCGGCTCATCTTCCGGGCCACATTAAGCGTCGGCTCGCAACGGCCCGAGAGGTAGTCGCTGATCCGCGATGGGCTGACGCCCAAGATTTTTGAGAGCTTAGCCTGGTTGATGCCCATCTCATACATCCTGAGTTTCAGGGCGTCAACAAGAGTCGGCATCTTGATGGGGTAGTGCTCGTCCTCATACTCAGAGACAAGCTCCGCCAACAAGTCAAGCTCCACCAAGTTCCTGTCTGTCTTTGGCGTCTCGTCATTCACCATCGGCAGCAGCTCCTCTATTCTGGCCATTGCCGCATCATATGCCACCTTGTCTTGAATATTTGCCATGCGCTATATGCTTTTTGCGTCAATCTTGTCATACTCGGCGTGTGTGCCGATGAAACGGATTAACACGTCTTTGTGTACGAACAAATTGCGCTGAAGTTATTAACGATTAACAATCTTATTCCCACTTCTCCCCATTGTTCTTTTATTCCTCTTCTTTGTTCTTTTTAGGACTCGGAGTTAAATAAATATGAACTATATTTGCCGCGGTGTTATCATTGCACCCTATCTAATGAAGAAACTACTCACTTTTTTCCTTCTCGCCTTCGTTGCCGTGGTCTCATCTTGGGCAACTGATTACACGGGCGACATGACCATCGTGGTCAATGGTGCCGACGGCTCAACCTCACAGAAAAACGTATCGCTCACCGACAATGGCGACGGCACCTATGCGCTTTCTCTCAAGTCGGTGGTGCTCCAAACTGCGTCAAACGATTTCAACTTCACGCTGACTGGTGACAAGCAGGCGGACGGGTCGGTTAAATTGTCGGGAACGGGTTCTGTCTCCGTCTCGTTGGCTTGGCCTAAGACCTATACTCGCACTGCGACAGTCACTGGTACTTTGTCGCCAGACTACAAGGACTTGAGCCTTTATGTAGATCTGGGTGAAAAAATAGGTTTGATTGGAGCCAAGACCTACGCCCTCAGATTCTCTGCCGTATACACTAAGGACTACAGCGGCTCGTTTGTCTCCAATGTGGCTGGCAGCCTCTCTTTCGCCGTCAAGACTCTCCATCTTGAGCGTGTCGATTACGCCACGTCAACCTATGCCGTCTCCATGAGCGGCATATCTATCAACGGTTCGTCGCTCGACCTCGATTTGAACAGCGTTCATGCCGAGGCGCAAGCCGATGGCAGCCTTGCGCTTAGCGGCTATGAGGAGGTCTCTGTCCCCACAGCTATAGCATCATCTGGCGCTGCCAATGTCCGCGTGAGTGGCACAATCTCTTCCGACAGCGAGGGGATAAACATCACGTTTGACTTCGGTGAGCAAGAGGCTGGTGCCATATCCGCCACATTCGCTTGTGGCAGCTATGGCAAGACCTATGAGGGTGAGCTTGTCATCTACCTCGACGGCGATGCGCAAGACCCAACGGTCAATGACGTCCAACTCACTCGCATTGGCAACCCGACGGGTGTCTATAACCTCGCAATCAAAGACTTCTCTTTCTCGGGCGTCAACATTGGCGACATAACGCTCAGCTCTGTCTATGGCACTGAGAAAGAGGATGGCTCAGTGACTCTTCAGGCCGATGAGACTGTAAAGATCAAGTACACGCTCATTGGCAGTTTGACCACTGACTATAAGGTTGAGATTAAACTCTCTGGCACCATCTCGGCCGACAAGACTGAGATGACCCTCGTCATGGATATGGGCAACGTCGGCATCCTTTGGGCTAAGAAGTCGGTCAATGTCACTTTCCAAAGCCCCGTGCCGCCACATCCCTATTCGCTTGACATGCAGTACACGGGCGACCAGACTGTCTACATGAACTCTGTCGTCTCTGACCTCACTAAGTTCGAGGGCAAGAACACTATCTCCGTCAAGTGTACAGACTCAACGGTGTCTCCCTACACCTACACTGTCACCATCCCCAATGTAACCTATGGCGTCCTCAATGTCGGCACTGTCGAACTTGTCAATGTCAAGGCTACTGTGGCTGACGACGGCTACATTGAGCTGGTCGACGAGGGCGAGGAGTTCAGCCTTGGCGGCGTCATCGGATTGACTGTCAAACTGACGGGTCTCATCACACCCAATTGCAAGGACTTGGATCTCGATGTCGATTTTGGTGAGGTATCAGATGGTCTCCAGATGCTCCTCAACTTCACCACGGGAGCATCGCCACGCGTCACGATCCCAGACTTCGACAAGAGTTATGAGGGTGACTTGACTGTCTATATTAATGGTACTGCCAGTGACCCGACAACCAATGTCGTCAATGTCACCCTTACCGACAAGGTGACTGGCACCTACTCCATGTCCATCAAGAACTTCTCTTATGGCTCGCTCAACCTTGGCGACATCCAATTGACCAAGGTCAAAGGTGAGACACAGACCAATGGCAATATCAAACTCACGGCTACGGAGGACATCTCAATCTCCCTCTCCGTCATCCCTGTCACGGTGACTGTCAATCTTGAGGGTGAGATTTCCAATGACACCAAGGACATCGACCTCAACCTCGATATGGGCAAAGTGGCTGGTCAGCAGATTGCCGCCACCTTCTCGTCACACTCTTCTGACAACCCAACTCTCGATGAGCTTGACCAGGACTATGATGGCGAACTCACTGTCATCATTAGTGGCGAGGCGGGCGACCCGACACAGAACACAGTCCACGTCACTCTGACCGATGCCGCCACAGGTACTTGCTCCATGTCCATCAAGAACTTCTCCTACGGCTCTCTCAACCTTGGCGACATTGAGTTGACAAGCGTCATTGCCGAGGTGCAGCACAATGGCACTGTCAAACTCACTGACGAGGAGAAGATTTCTATCAAACTCGGTTTTGTGCCCTTCACTGTCACAGTCAAGTTGACAGGCCTGATGAGTGCCGACCACAATGACATGTATCTCGACCTTGACATGGGTGAGGTGGCTGGTCAGGCCATCACTGCCAAGTTCCGCACAGCCAATGCCCCGGATGGTGATGATGACAATAACACGACATCCGATAAGCACATCACTATCGATGGCGATGACAACTTCGTCTATTTCAACCTTGGTGGACAGCGTATCGCAGTACCATCACGTGGCATTAATATTATTGTTAATACCACCACTGGCAAAGCTCGCAAGGTGATTGTCAAGTAAGGATAATTCCCAGCCCCGCTTTTCTTAGCGAAGCTAAGTCATAAAGACGAAAAAGGGATGTGCCTGATTTAGGCGCATCCCTTTTTCGTCTTTCCTATATCTCCAAACACCGCTTCCGCATCACCAGTCCATTTCTCTTCTCCACATCAATCCTATAATTGCCTCTGTTGTGGCTTAATGGTCGTCAAATCGGACTTTATGTGCCTATCAGTAGTATTTTGCCAAAGCACGCACGCAAAGCCCCTTACTTTCCGCCTAATTCAATGTCTCGATTGTCATCTAATGTCACCGATTGTTGCCAACACCATCCGTCTGCTAAAATTTTCTATGCTCCTTCTCTACTCTCCTTCTCTAAAGTCTATCGCCCTCTGTCATAAGAACAAACAACCTAATCCCATCATCAAGTTGATGCCACACAAAAAAAGCCGTGTCCCGAAAAAACTTCGGGACACGGCAGTCTTTTATTGTCAGTCTACGTTGTGTAGCTTAGCTTACTTGGCAGCGTTGAGCTTGTCAAGTGCGCCCATGACCTCGAGGACATGCTGGCGGCTGGTCTCAAGGAGAGCCTTCTCCTCGTCATTGAGGTTGAGCTCGATGACCTTCTCGATACCATTCTTGCCGAGGACGACAGGAACACCGAGGTAGCAGTCGTTGATGCCATACTCACCCTCGAGCTTGCAGCAAACGGGGAATACGCGCTTCTGATCCTTGACGATAGCCTCAACCATCTGAGCTGCAGATGCGCCGGGAGCATACCATGCTGAGGTGCCCATGAGCTTGACGAGCTCGCCACCACCATTCTGGGTGCGCTTGACGATAGCGTCAATCTTATCCTTGCTGATGAGGTCGAGAACGGGGATGCCGGCTACAGTGGTGAAGCGTGGCAGTGGAACCATGGTGTCGCCGTGGCCACCGAGGAGGAGACCCTGAACCTCCTTGACAGATACGCCAAGCTCCTCAGCGATGAATGCCTTGTAGCGTGCGCAGTCGAGGACGCCAGCCATACCCATGACGCGTGCGCGGGGGAACTTGCTGGTGATGTGTGCCTGATAGGTCATCACGTCGAGTGGGTTAGAGACGATGATGATGATGGCGTTGGGGCTTGCTGCAACAACCTGCTCAGTCACGCTCTTGACGATGCCTGAGTTGATGCCGATGAGGTCGTCACGGGTCATGCCCGGCTTGCGGGGAAGACCTGAGGTGATGACTACGACGTCTGAGTTCGCGGTCTTGCTGTAGTCGTTGGTTGCGCCAACAGTCTTGGTGTCATAGAGAGTGATAGGAGACTTCTCGTAGATGTCGAGTGCCTTGCCCTCTGCTACGCCCTCTTTGATGTCGATAAGGACAACCTCGTTGGCGACCTCGCGGTATGCGAGAACGTCTGCTACTGTAGCGCCTACGTTACCGGCGCCTACAACTGTTACTTTAGCCATTTCTGTATTGAATTTAGGTTTCTTCTTAACTTCTAAGTGCATCACAAAAATAACATAGTTAGGTGAAATACGGAAATATTTCTTTAATTATTTCGGGTTACTTGCGTCCCACCTGCCACAAATTCTCTCCGTCTCATAAATTGTCACAATAGATAGCAGCAATGCTCAATCCTGTTACATCTTGCGTCATTATTTTGTAAATTTGATAATCAAACAATAATCACCATGAACTCTAAATATTCCTCCTCACGCCCTCTTATCCTTGTCTCCCCATTGTGGGATGTCAAGTTGCAAAGCCTGTGGATGATCCCCGGCTACCTTGACGGGCTGCGCAAAGCAGGTGCTGACCCCATTGTTTTAAATCTCGACAGCTCGCCCGATTACCTTGACCATCTCATCAGTCTCTCCGATGGCATTCTGCTGACTGGTGGGCCGGATGTGTCGCCCTTGCTCTATGATGAGTCTCCGCACCCTCTCTGTGGCGCAGCCTGCGACGTGAGGGACAAATTAGAGACTCATTTACTCTCTGCCGCTGACCAGCGTGACATCCCTTTGCTCGGCATTTGTCGAGGCCTACAAATAATGAATGTCTTCTTTGGCGGCTCTCTCTATCAAGATCTCCCCTCAGAGTCGTCGTCTGACATCTGCCATCGCATGACGCCACCCTATGATCGTCATGTCCATGAGGTTAAAGTTTCCGCTGGCTCGCTTCTGCATGACGTTTTGGGACGTGATGTCCTTGGTGTGAATAGTTATCATCACCAGGGAGTCAAGAGGGTGGGGGCTGGCTTGACGGTCTCAGCCGTGGCATCAGATGGCCTTGTCGAGGCTCTTGAGCACCGCGGAAAGTCTTTCATGCTCGGCGTGCAGTGGCATCCTGAGTTTATGCCCGATGAGCCTGAGCAACAGTGGATTTTCCAGTCGTTCGTGAGGGCGGCTGCGCATAAGAGGTCGCAAAGTAAATAGATTGTGAGTCACAGCACTAAACCTTTATCGGCAGTAAAAGTTGCTGATATTCAATATGGTTATTGTTCTTGTGTGCTTAGTTGTTCCCACGTTGGCATCACAAAATTTATAGTGGGATAAGTGTTCTTCTCATTATATAAAAAGCAAAAGCCCCACCCTGGTTCGCTGTTCTTCGGGAAGCGTGGTGGGAACTGTCGAAGTGAAAATATAATTATTCATTGAACCAGCCAAACTTTTTCTTGACCTTTTTCCGCCCCTTCAGGGAAATGGAAATGAAATAGCTATATCTCTTGTCTCTCTTATCGAGGGGGCACAAAAGGAATCGACTCCGGCCAGAAACCTTAGTTCTGGTCGGAGTCGTTTTTCTATTGTGTGTTGCTTGCCTACTGCTCTTCGCTATCTGACTGCGATACGCTGCGCCTTATTGCCAATGCGGATAATGTAGATGCCCGAGGCTGGCGCTGTCAACATTTCGCCTGTAGTGGTCGCGACACGGACGCCAGCTAAGTTGAAGAGCGTCTTGCTCTCGCCCTCAGCACCCGATATGCATATGTCCTTGCCATTTGTGCTGACCGATATTGTGGTCTCTTGTGGCGTGTCGAGGCTTGTCTCTGTGCCATTTGAGAAAAGTATCTCGACGGGCTTGTTGTGGTCGAATGTTAATTCAACACTGTTTGTGCCGAAAGAGCAAGCTGCGCCACCCATTGTCACTGAGGATGGTTTGTCGCTATATGTGATCTTTATCGTGCTGCCATTGTTGGCGAAGACGGGGCCGTTGATCTTCTTCAGGTCTGTCTTGCCATAGTCGACTTTGTAGAGTGCGTTGCTCAAGCCGTCTTTTGTTGTGGCAGCCACTGGGACTGTCTTGCCTTGTGACCAGCGCCCCGTATATTCCCCAGTGTAACCTGCATCGCTGAAGTTGAGCCAATAGGTCACCACGCCATTCGCAAACTCCTCTTCGGAGAAATAGCGGACGGACTGCATAAGCTCCTCCTCATCATAGTCTGGCAGGGTTATGGCCTTGTTCTTTGCCGTCTTGCCGCCTGAGCTCCTCTGCATGGCCACTTTTACCTTTTTGCCTGGGCCGCTCCTTAGTCCGAGGTTTTGTTTGATGATTATGCATCGCTTCTCGTTGCTTGTGGTCAGAACGTCACCGAGGTGCATGAAACCGCTAAGCTCAGCCTCGTCACCGGCCTCATCGACTATGGTCATCACAATATCCTTATCCTTCGCATCCTCACTGTCCACAATGATCTGCCCATTGAAGCCGAAGTTTGTCACTTTGCCCTGAAGCTCTTTTGCCACGATGGGGACATAGACTGTCTTGCCGTCCGTGACGTATTTCTCGTCGGTCGGGTCAATGTAGATAATAGCATTGTCCAAGTAGAGGTTATTAACCTCAGCCTCACTGCCCAATGTGCCAAAGAGGCCTGAGTTGCGCACTGTCAGGTTGCTAATTGTAGACGCCTCCATCTTGCCATTGTAGCTCTCGACCGTGCGAAGTCCGTCAATATACCTGAACACGTTTTCAGCCGACAGGATGCCAAGGTCAGGCCACATGGGGTCATAGGAGACGGGCACCTCCATGGTGACATCCTTGTCCGAGAAGTCGCCATCTTTAACAGCAAGCGCAGTCAACGCGTCACTAAAACCCTGAGCTGTCGTCGCGTCAAGGCTCGTCACCTCCTTGTCAAACGTGTAGAGCTCTGATATTCCTCCCTTGAAGATTGAGCTCCACCCTTCATATTTGGCTGGTGTGGGGACTAACAGCTTTACTCCTGTGCTTTCCCCTATCTTATTAAATGAGTTTGCGACAGTGTCGGGGACGGTTTGCGCATGGAGTTTGAACTCCCTTAGCGAGGTTGTGCCATAGAAAGCGTTCTCCTCTATGGATGTCAGTGTGCTTGGGAGTGTGACAGAATGAAGTCCGACGCAATTGTAGAAAGTGTTGGCGTTGATAGTTGTCACACCCTCGGGGACAACAAACGACTCAATGGCGCAATTGGTAAAGATACCTTCCCCTAAGGACTTTAATTTGCTATTGCCCTCAATGTATGCGCTGACTAACTGGTAGCAGTTTCCGAAGACGGAATTGCCTATTTCTGTTACGCCCTTAGGTATAGAGACTATTTTAAGGTCGTTGCAGCCGTAGAAAACCTGATTCTTGATGACTTTAGTGGTTCTCGGGATGACTACATCTGTGATGTTTGAACAGCCATAAAAAGCGTCGTTTTCAATCACCTTGACATCCTTTAGGGTGATGCTGCTCAATGAGCTTTTCGCAAATGCGCTCTCTCCTATGGTGTCTGCCACAATGTCGGCGCTTTTCAAAACTGCGCAATTCTGAAAAGCTCCGTTGTATATATGCCTAACACCTTTGGGCATGGTCAACTTAGTAAGAGCGCAGCCGCGGAATGCATTAATGCCGATGCTCGCTATGCGGCCATTAAGTTCCAGGCTTGAGATTTCAGATGCTTTTTCTCCATAGAAAATGCTGTCACCAATGACGAACCCCTCTTCATTGGCTCCGCTGCTGTTCACAATAAGGCTGGAGACTGTTGTCCCTGTTGATTGAAACGCTCGAGAGGCGATGGCTGTGACGGTGTATGTCGTGCCGTTGTTTTCGACGGTCTGGGGGATCGTCACTGTTTCGCTCGCTGACGTGCCTAAACCTGCTACGCTGACATAACCGCGACTTGCGTCGGTCACCTCATAGGCCACTCCGTCAACATAAAATGGGTTGGCTGACGATTGGGCCTTGCTGTTTGAGTAGATTGTTGTGGCGAAAAGGATTGCTGCAAGTGTCTTTTGCATATTAATTAAGTTTCGCTTTGCTATTTGGTAGTGTTCGGGCTGCTCTGTGTTCTGCGTTTTGCCCACATCCTTATTACGGACAAAACGTGTCTATTGTTCATAGCTACTTCGCAAAATTACGAATAAAAATTGTATGATTATCCTAAAAGAAACAGGCGGCACTGAGGTATGTCTTGCCTCGTGCCGCCTGATTTTTTATGAGTGGATATGCGCTGTGCCGATGTATATTATTCGGTTCTGCATCTGTTTATTTGACCCCTATCTTGAACATTTTGTCGCCAACTCTGACTATGTATATGCCAGCGCACGGGGTGCTGAGCGTGTTGCCTGTGGTTGTGGCTATGCGAAGCCCCGTCAGGCTGTAGAGTGACTTGGTCTCACCCTCTGCCCCATAGATGGTTATCTCGCGCCCCGATGTTGTGATGCCGAAGTCCTTGGTCTGCTTGGTCGCCGTGGGGTCTGTGGTCTGGGCGGCGAAAGTTATGACAATCTGTTTCGACGGGTCGAAGTCCGTTATTGTAACACTCGATGCGCCGAAGCTGGCAACTGGTGAGCCGCCTATGGTTACTGATTCGGGCTTCTCGTCATATCCTATGGTGAATGAGCTGCCGCCGTTGGCATATGTTGCGCAACTTGTTATGTGGCTGAGGTCGGTTGTCCCGTAGTCCACTTTATGCAGTGCGTTGCTCACTCCGTTTGTTGTCGTGGCGGCCACTGGCAGCGTCTTGCCTTGTGACCAGCGCGCTGTGTAGTTGCCTGTGAAGTCGGGTCCATCCCAGTTGAGCCAATAAGCCGCCTCTCCGTTGGCGAACTGCTCGTCGGTGAACTCGCGTTCGTAGCCGGAGTTGTCGTCACCGTCGATGGTGAGAGACTTCGTGTTGCCATTTGTGCGAGACTTAGCCACTTTGACTTTTGTGCCTGTGCCGCTGCGCAGTCCGAGGTTCTGTTTGATGATGATGCACCTTTTGCCTGTGCCTGTTGTGACTATGTCGTCCAACCTCAAAATGCCGGTCAACGTGGCGTCGTCATCATTAGTGTCCACGAGGCACACGACAATCTCCTTGTCTTTTGCCAAATCCTCGTCCACAATGACGTTGCCCGAGAACGTGAAGCAGTTCACTTGCCCGCTGTTGCGCTTGGCGAGCAGGTAGACGTAGACCGTGTCACCACTCGTGTAGTAGTTATCCGAAGTCGGGTCCACATACACGGTAGCGTTGTCAAAGGCTAAGTTGTTGATGACGGCGGACTCTCCAATGTGGTTAAAGATGCCCTCCGACCTGACGGCGAGGTTTGTCAGTGTCGCGCCTTGCAATGTGCCGTTGTACTCGTCAATTGTCGGCAGTTTGTCCAAGACGGCGAAGATGTTTTTAGCTGAAAGACTCTCCAAGTCGAGCTCCGGCTTGGTGAAGGTCACGTCTTCGCCTATGGTCACGTCAATGTCGGCGTAGCTGCCGTCGGCGTTGGAGAGGGCGTTGAAAGCGTCAATGGTTGACTGGGCGTCGGTCGTGGTGGCTGTTGTAGGCTGTTCCTCACTGTCTGTTGTCTCGGCAAATGTGAACAGTTTCTCAATGCCTCCTGTGAAGTAATCCGCAAAGTCGCTATACTTGTCGGGAACGGGAACTAACAGCTTTACGCTTAATCCCTTTTTTGTGATGTAGCTGAAAGGGCCATCGGAAATGTAAATGCCCTTCCCTAATTCCTTGTCATAATTGCCATCTTCCTTATAAATCTTCACTGTGCTGAGTTTGTCGCATCCCTCGAAAAGGTTTTCGTTCAAGTAAGTGACTGATTTGGGAAGCGTTATGCTTTCCAAATTACCACATCCTGAGAAGGCATATTCGTCAATGAACTCAATTCCTTCGCCTAAGACAACCTCCTTCAGACTCTTGCAGTTGGCAAAGACGTGGTCGTTTAGGTACTCCAAAGCACCGCCGCCCTCAAATGATATTTTCTCTATGCCATAGCAGTCGAAAAAGCAAAAAGCCTCTATTGCACTTACGCTTTTTGGTATGGTCAGCTCTTTAATGCCGTAGTTGCCGTAAAAGGCATATTTGCCTATATATTTGAGTGTTATAGGCAAAATAAGTTTATTGAGTTTGGGGTCATTGCGGAAAGCATCTTCGCATATTGAATCCAACCCGTTGCTAAGGTCGAGTGTGGTTAGGTTGGTGCAATATTCTAATGCTTGATACCGGATGGACGTTAAGGTCGATGGCGTGCTAAGCTCTGTTATAGCGCACCCATATAGTGCATGATCGCCAAGCACTGTCAATCCCTCTGGCAAGTTGATGCTCGTCAAACTGCTGCACTGGTAGAATGCCGATTGGCCGATAAATGACACGCAGCCGTTTATGACAACGTCTGTGAGGTTTGTGCACTGATCGAATGCGTAATTGTCTATAAGCAGTCCCTCCCCATCTTTGCCTTTTGAATTGATAGTGACCTTGGTTATCTGTGTGTTGTCGCTAAAGGCGTCTTTGTCAATAGCCACAACAGGATACCCGTCAACAGTCTCTGGAACTATCAACTCGGTAGAGGTAAGGCCAGAGTTATCGGCTCCTGTTAATGTGGCGTATCCCTGCGTCTTGTTGATGGTGTACAGGATTCCACTTGCCGTGTCGTCGTATTCGGCAGTCTCGTCGGCTGCCATGGCCGTGTATCGAGTCTGCGCAGCGGACTGAACCGCGGTCAAGAGGGTGATCGCAAGTGCTAAAATGATGTGTTTGATTCTTTCCATAATTAGTGAGAGTGAGGTATTTGTTAACTTTTAGCGGATTGTACCATTTCGTGGCACACCATGCGAATTTAATGAAACGAGTCTATAATGTCAAGTATGTTGCGTCAAAATCAATAAGTTAAATAAAAAATACTTCATTTGGCGTCTCTTTTCTCATCATGGTAAGGCACTGGCAGGAAAAGCAGAAAAGCCACCCCGGGGCTTTCGTTCCCGAGGTGGCTTTCTTTGATATTGATATGGTTGGTTGTTTTCGGCTATTTTACTCTGATTTTATACGCCTTTTCGCCGATGCGTAGCACGTATATGCCCTTTGCTGGTGCTGTCACTTTGTCTGCTGAGGTCGAAGCAATCAACGTACCTGACAATGCGAATAGGTCTTTCCTCTCGCCTGTCGCCCCGAAGATGGATATTGTGTTCCCTGTTACTTTAACTTGGGTGTTTCCGATTTCGGTCTCTTCCAATGCGCTCTCGCTTGTCGGGAATGAGAACACGATGGCTTTGGTAGGGTCGAACTCAATCTCAACGCTCGTCGCCCCAAATGAGTGGTCCTCATTCCCTACGGTAAGTGCCGTCGGCTGCTGACTGTATGTCACTGTGATGGTAGAACCCTCGTTGGCATACGTGGGGCCGATTATCTTGCTCATGTCTGTGCTGCCGTAGTTCACCTTATAGAGTGCGTTGCTCTTGCCGTCTTTTGTGGTGGCGCAGATGGGGACAGTCTTGCCTTGTGACCAGCGGGCGGTATATTTGCCAGTGTAGCCTTTGCCGCTATAGTTGAGCCAGTAAGCAACCTCGCCATTGGCAAACTCTTCATCCGTGAAGGCTCGCTCCTCAAAAAAATCAAGGTCGTCAGCCTCAAGTGATTTGCCAGATGACATTGATTTTGATGTAGCCACTTTGCCCTTGGTGCCGCTTGTGCCACTGCGGAGTCCAAGGTTCTGCTTGATTATTATGCATCGCTTGTTGTCTCCCTCGCCAGCGGTCTGCAAATCACCGAGGTGTATGAAGCCGTTAATCTCCGCGTTGTCGCCAGTCGCATTGGCTAAGCAGATGACTATGTCCTTGCCGCTCGCCCTGTCCTCGTCCACAACCATGCTGCCGTCGAAGCTGAAATTGCTCACTGCGCCGTAGATTGTGTCTGCCAAGATGGGTATGTAGACGTTCTCGGCATCACTTTTATATTTGCTGTCCGTCGGGTCAACGTATATCTGCGCATTGCTGAAAGTGAGGTTGTTGATGTGCGCTGTCTTGCCGATAGCTCCAAAGAGTCCCGAGCTGCGCATTGTCATGTTCTCGATGGGCGATGCGTTCATCGTGCCGTTATATTGTGATATTGTCGGCAGTTTGTCCACGTAGGCGAAGATGTTGTCGGCCGTCAGCGTCTCAAGGTCGAGTGAGGTCTCATCAAACCTTATGGTGTCTGAAATCTCCACATTGTAGTCCTCGTGCCCATTGCTCATGGCGGCGAAGAGGTCTTTCAGCCCGTCAGCGCCGCTTACCGTTATGGTTGTCTCGCCTGTCTCTTCTGAAGTAGTCTCTGTAAAAGAGAAAAGGTAGTCTGTTTTGAGATCGGGCAGTTGCCCACTGTATACCTCTGGGTCTGTCACATAAAATGTTGCCTCTTCTTTTTTCCCGTCTGACTGATTGAGCGATAGGACGTAATTGGCCAATTTAAAGTTCATGTCACCATAATACTTAACACTCGTCAGACTGTTGCAGTTGTCAATTATGCTGTTATATGTATACTCAAAGTTTGCCGTGCTCGGGATTGACAGGGTCTGCAAATTGGTGCAACCAGAAAAAGCGTCGTCATTTATGAAGTAGACACCCTCAGGTATCGTCAAGTTCTCGAGGCTGGTGCAACCGTAGAAAGCTTTTGCGCCTATGTCGCGGCAGCTCGTAATTTCCGTCTTTAGTCCGTCTGATACTATGACGAGTTCACACCCCTCCATGTAGACATTTTTAAGCGATGTGCAGCCGCTGAACATGCTGTCGCTAATGTGGAAACCGGCAGGGAGGAAAACTGTCTCAAGCCCGGTGCAATCAGCAAAGGCGGATGCCCCGACGCTTTTCAAGGTTGAGCGCAGTGAAATGGTGGTCAATGCCTTGCATCCGCTGAAGGCTTCTGGCCCTATGCTTGTGACGCCATTCAAGTCAATCTTTTCCAAAACAGTATCTCCGCTGAAGGCGTTTACCCCGATTTCGGATATGCTGCCTTTGCCAGATAGAACTACCTCTTTCAAGGTTGTGTTGTCTTGAAATGTTCCTTCGCAAATCACAGCATTCTCGGCCTCTATAATCAAGGTCGTCAAGTCTGTGCTATTGATACCCAAATTGTTATATCCGTCGCTATAACTCATCAACCCGTGGACAGGGTATGTTATGGTGCCGACGCTTATCTCCGCAGGAATGGTTACAGTCCCACTAATCTTGTCAGTGTTATAGCCTGTTATATATAAGGTGTCTGAGTCAACGTAACATGAGAACTTTTCGTCTGTGCTATAACAATGTCCTGTCAGCGTGCTCTCTGCATTGGCATGCACGACTTGCGCAGTCGAGTAGGGTGTGCATGCCCATATTGCCGCTGTAAATGTCGCAGTGGCTAAAGAAATGTACGTGGCTTGTCGTTTCATGAGCGTGTCGTTTTAAGTTAGGCTAACGATTTGTCTTGTCGATTTGTGTCATAGCTCGTTTTACGCATGATTGTCTTTTTATGTTGCGTTGTCTTTCTGATTATGAAAGACTTTTAGGTCGACAATATCATTGTTGTGTGGTCTCTTTGGGGTGTCTCTACTTGTTAAAAATAACTCCGATCCTATATTCTCGTGGTGTCGAGTCGCCTTGCTTTGTGTTGTCCAATTTCCATTTTTGTCCACTTGTGAGCGCAAAATCATGCCCGTTCGCATGGTCAAGTAAGGTGGATTGCGTGTTACAACATTTAGGAACTTCGTCTTAAAATTGTTCATGTGCGTTGTTCAAACGTTTACACGAACGGATGGTTTTGAATGTTCGGTGCGCCTAATATAATATATTGTATCATAGTTAAATATCTGTTCGTGGGTATAAAATCGTATCACGAAAATTAAACATTCTATACCTTAAAAAACATCAAAACGCCCATTGTGTCCAAATAAACATCTCTTAACTTTGCCGCTGTGATATTTACGAACAGGCAAGAACTGTGAGCATATATCATTCAAAATTGATCTCAAATCAATAACATGTCTTATGTTAACAAACAGCAGAATCAAGATTAACGGCAGGCGCGCTATTTTGGTGTGGCTGCTGGCTTTGCTCTTCTCCTTGGGGCAAGGCATGGTCGGCTCGGCTGCCTATGCGCAGTCGCAGACGGCTACCGGCACTGTCGTGTCAAAATCCGACGGTCAGCCGCTGCCTGGTGTCGCCGTGTTGGTTAAGGGTACCACAGTCGGTACAATAACCGATTTTGACGGTAAGTTCAACCTTCAGGCTGACAATGGCGTCACCCTTGTGTTCTCTTTCCTTGGTTTCAAGACCCAGGAGAGTGTTTTCTCTGGCGCTCCACTCAATGTTGTGCTTGATGAGGAGTCTACCGACCTTGAGGACGTGGTGGTCGTAGGCTACGGCGTCCAGAAGAAGAAGCTCGTCACTGGCGCTACCGTTCAGGTCAAGGGTGACGATGTCCAGAAGCTTAACACGAACAACGCCCTTCAGGCTCTTCAGGGGCAGACCCCTGGCGTGACTATCCAGTCAACCTCAGGTCAGCCCGGCTCGGCCATGAATGTCTCTATTCGTGGTATCGGCACTGTCGGCAACAGCCAGCCTCTCTACCTCATCGATGGCATTGGCGGTGACATCACGACGCTTAACCCTGCCGACATCGAGAGCATCGACGTACTCAAGGATGCCGCGTCTGCCGCCATCTATGGCGCACAGGCTGCTAACGGTGTTGTGCTTGTCACAACCAAGAGCGGTAAGGAGGGCAAGGGTGTCGTCTCCTATGACGGCTACTACGGTATCCAGAATGTCTATCGCAAGAACCCGGCACTCAACGCGGCTGAGTATATGGCCATCATGAACGAGGCCTCTCTCAACAGCGGAGCGTCTGGCATCGATTGGCTCGACTCTAAGTACTCTGACCTCATCAATGAGGATGGCACTTCTAAGTACGACACCAATTGGCTCGATGAGATTATCTCAAGCAACGCTATCACGCAGAGCCACAACCTCTCTATTACTGGCGGCACCAAGACTACCAACTACGCCATGTCGCTCGGCTACATGGGTCAGGAGGGTGTCATCGGCGGCTCGCAGGTCTCTAACTACGATCGTTTCAACTTCCGTATCAACTCGGAGGCTAAGCTCTATGACGGCTTCCTTACTGTTGGCGAGCACGTCGGCATCGTTTGGAAGGAGCAGCGCGGCATGGGCACTGGCAACATCTACAACAATAACATCCGCGGAGCCTATGTCACTTCTCCTCTCACCCCTGTCTATGATGAGGACGGCAACTATTTCTCGGCAGCAAGCGAGAGCTGGAATGTCAATGACGGTAACCCCGTCGGCACCATGATGCTCAACCGCTTCAACCGTACCAAGAATTTCTCTGTTGATGCCAATGTCTATGCGCAGATTGAGCCTATTAAGAACCTCAAGATTAAGACTGTCTACGGCATCAGCTATGGCGGCAGCGAGTACCGCTCTTACACTCCCATCTACACCAGCAAGGATGGCTACCATGGCTTCTCTATGACCAGCCAGTCTATGACCAGCTCTAAGGTAAGCGAGAGCCGCGGCAATGGCATCAGCCAGGTTTGGCAGAACACCGCAAGCTACGACTTCACCATCGCCGACGAGCATGACATCAATGTCCTCATCGGTACTGAGATGAGCAAGTATGACGGCGGTAGCAATGGTGGCAGCAACACCGACCTCATCACCGGTTTCAATGACTGGAGCCACGCTTATCTCTCAAACACTGAGGGTACTGAGAACAAGACTGTCTCAGGCGCGCCTTATGACAGCACCCGTGGCGCGTCTTATTTCGCTCGTCTCGGCTGGAACTGGAATGAGAAGTATATGCTCAACGCTACTTTCCGTGCCGATGGCAGCAGCAAGTTCTCTAAGGACAGCCGCTTCGGCTTCTTCCCCTCTGTCTCAGCTGGTTGGACCTTCTCTGAGGAGAACTTTATGGACGCCACTCGCTCGGTTCTCGATTTCGCTAAGTTGCGTCTCAGCTGGGGTCAGGTTGGTAACGCTAACATCAACTGCTACCAGTATCTCGCACCTGTCTCTACTGACAATACGACCTACAACTTCGGTACTGGTGGTGGCCAGTCAGCTTGGACCACAGGCTCTTACACTTCTCGCCTCGCTAATGCTGATGTCAAGTGGGAGACATCTGAGCAGCTCAACATCGGTCTCGACCTCCGTCTGCTCGAGAGCCGCCTGAGCGCGACTGTCGATTGGTATCGCAAGACTACTAAGGATTGGCTCGTCCAGGCTCCTATCCTCTCAACCGCCGGCACCGGCGCACCTTATATCAATGGTGGCGATGTCAAGAACACCGGTGTCGAGATATCTCTCAACTGGAACGACACACTCTCCAACGGCATCAAGTATTCTGTTGGCGCTAACATGGCCTACAACAAGAATGAGGTTGGTGAGATTCCTACCAAGGATGGCATAATCCATGGTAATACTTCGCAGATTTATGACAGTGCGCCTGAGTTCTACCGTGCGCAGAATGGTCACGCCATCGGTTACTTCTGGGGTCTCAAGACTGCCGGCATCTTCCAGAACCAGCAGGAGATTAACGACTGGATTGCGGCAGGCAATGGCATTGCTCAGTCTTCTGTCGCGCCTGGCGATGTCAAGTTCGTCGATGTCAACCACGATGGCATCATTGACGAGAGCGACCGCGTTGACCTCGGCTGCGGCATCCCGCAGTACACTTTCGGTGTCAACCTCAGCATTGGCTGGAAGGGCTGGGATTTGAGCGCCGTAGCCTCTGGTGCGGCTGATTTCCAGATCGTTCAGTCTTACCGCAGCCCGTCTGGCGCCCAGAACAACTACTCTAAGCGTATCCTTGACCGCTGGACTGGCGAGGGCACAAGCAACAAGATTCCTCGCGTCCTCTATGGTGACAATGGCAACTGGAGCAACTTCTCTGACCTTTATGTACAGGATGGCGACTACTTCCGCATCCAGAACATAACCCTCGGCTACGACTTCAAGACTCTCATCAGCTGGAAGTACCTCAGCCAGTGCCGCCTCTATGTCCAGGTTCAGAACCTCGCTACTTTCACCAAGTATGACGGCATGGATCCTGAAATCGGCTCATATAACGGCAATGATGGCAACTCGTCACAGGCTTGGGTCTCAGGTGTCGATATGGGCTACTACCCGCACCCGCGCACCATTCTCGTAGGTCTTAACCTCAAGTTCTAATTGGCAATTCGTAATCTGACGATTGGCGATTAAAAACGATTTTGATATGAAACAGAAAGCTTTATATATAGCAGTGGCTTCTTTGGCTCTCGGCTTGGCTTCCTGCTCGGACGATTTCTTCGAGACGTCGAGCAAGACCGACCTCGACAGCAACTCTGCATACAGCAACGTCGAGACTGCCGAAATGGCTCTCGTGGGTTGCTACAACGGCTGGCAGCGTACTCTTGGCGATGAGGGCATCGGCATGTTCCTCACCTCTGAGATTGCCTCCGATGAGTGCTTCGCCGGCGGTGGCGTGGGCGATGCTCGCAACTACTCCATCATCGACCGTTTTGACATGAGTGCTGCCGCTGGTTATTATGACCTCTGGCAGACCGACTGGAAGAACTACTATGCTGCCATCTTCCGCTGCAACAGCCTTATTTCATCCGAGGAACTCATCAACTGGGGTGGCGACGAGACTGCTCACGGTCGCATCATTGGTGAGGCTCGAGGACTCCGCGGTCTCCTCTACTTCGATATTGTTCGTCTCTTTGGCGATGTACCTCTTATCACTGTTCCCACGAGTGACAACCTCCCGCGCACTGACGCCAAGGAGGTCTTCAAGCTCATCTTTGAGGATTTCAAGTATGCCGCAGCAAATATCCCCGGCTCAGCATACAACGGCACTAACCTCGACACGAATGACGGCCGTATGTCCAAATACGCTGCCGAGGCTCTCTTAGCCCGCGCATACCTCTTCTACACCGGCTATTATGGTGAGGAGAGTGAGGCTTGCACCAAGCAGGAGGCAATCGACGCCATCAACGATGTTGTCGAGAATGGCGGATATGAGCTTGAGAAGAACTTTGAGGATCTCTGGATGCCCGCCTGCACCACCGAGGCTGGCGTCGGAGCTGGCAGCTACGCTTGGAATACAACCTATGCCGGTAAGTATTACAACGCTGATGGCTGGCATGCTGGTCAGAATGGCCTCTCTAAGGAGTTCGTGCTCAACCTCAAGTGTAACACTACGCAGGACTATAATGGCAATTCGGGTGGCAACACTTTCATTGTCTTCCTGGGTAGCCGAAATGTCAGCTGCGCGCCCTTTGCTAATGGTTGGGGCATCTGCGTGCCGAACCCCCGTTTCGTTGAGGATTATGACAACCCTCGCATGAAGCATAGTGTTGTTAAGTACTCTGAGTCTGGCCTTGAGAGCAAGAGCGGTTTCTCTGATAAGTGTCTCAGTGACACCTATGAGTACACAGGCTATGGCATAAAGAAGTACTCGCCTCTCTGCTTCTCTGATGATGTTCGCGAGTCTGTCGCATTTGAGCTTGGTGAGAAGCACACTAACATCACCTACTACAACGACTGGACCATTGTCCGCTACGCTGATGTCCTCCTCATGCAGAGTGAGCTCACTGGCGATGCAACGGGTCTCAACAAGGTGCAGGTCCGTGCTGGCAAGGTGGCTACAGCCTACTCAGAGGAGGCTCTCCGCAATGAGCGCGCCCAGGAGCTTGCTTTCGAGGGCATCCGCTACTGGGATCTTCTCCGCTACGGCAAGGGTGGCTCTTACGCCGCTCAGAAGATTGCCGAGATGCAGGCTGGCGTCTCTGTCAAGAACGCAGGTGTCGAGGCTACCGAGTCTTTTGACGCAAGCAACTTCACGTCTAAGGCTGGCCTCTTCCAGATTCCTAACACTGAGATTACGCTCTCCGGCAACACGCTCTCTCAGAACGCTGGCTGGTAGTCACGTCATCGGTAGATGTCTAATTCTTTAAAGGAATAGAACAATGAAACTGAAATATTTAAGCATTGCCATCTCGGCGGCGCTCATTGGCTTGTCTTCATGCCAGCCCGATGAGTACAGCCTTGGCGGCTCGCAGTATACTGTTGATGACCTCCAGCAGGGTCTCAACTACTCTGTCAAGCCCGATGCCGAGAACCCTAATATTATCCACCTCACGACCACTGTCACAGGTGTGACCCCCGTTTGGATTCTTACCGATGGCTCCACAAGCCAGAAGAGTTCGCTTGATCTCAATCTCCCCTTCGCAGGCGAGTATTCTGTCACTTTCGGCGTCTCAACCTCGGCTGGTGTCATCTATGGTGAGCCTTATAAGTTCACTATTGTTGGTAACGATTTCACCATGCTGAGCGATGACCTCTGGGGCTATCTCGCTGGCGGTGTCGGCAAGACCAAGACCTGGGTGCCTGTTGACAAGGACTACGGCGTCGGCAGCTGCACTGGCCCTGTGATGTATTGCAACCCCGATGATGTCCTCAACGACGGCTCTGGCTCAACCAACATAGGCATAGACAATTTCAAGCCCAACTGGGACCCTGGTTTCCAAGACTGGCTCATCCCTGCGACTGATGCCTACATGGATTCTTACATGACCTTCGGACTCGATGCCACGAATGGCTGTACGCTCCAGATGTACCGCGGTGAGTCAGGCGAGAAGGGTTCTTCTACAGGAACTGAGATATCTGGTACTTTCAGTCTCAACCTCAATGACGCTAAGCACCCTGTTGTCTCTTTCAACGGTGGCACCTACTCTCTCCACAACACTGGTTTTGACGCTGTCTGCGACAACTACACCAAGGATATCAAGATTGTCCGCCTCACTCCCTACATTCTCCAGCTCGCCACAATGCGAACCAACAGTGAGGGTGCTTGGTGGCTCATCTGGAACTTCATCGCCAAGGATGTTCAGACTGGCGATGTCGTTATCCCGACTGAGGCCCAGGATATAACACCTACTGATGTTGTAGCCATTGACGACCTCAACCTCGCCGAGTCTCTCTTCCAGCAGGATATTGACGGTGTAACCGCAAACCTCAGTTCTGTGACATACAATATCGCTGAAACTCCTTACGGTTTCTATTGGTGGAATGGCGGCAGCGCAGCTTGGGAAGCCTCTTCTGAGGAGGACTATGGCAAGAAGGCATGGTACCCCACTGCTACTCCCGTTGAGGATTTCGCTCTCATCTTGACCAAGAAGAGCGATGGCACCTACGCTTTTGAGGAGGAGGCTTCTGGAAACAAGGGTACTTTCAAGATCAGTGGTAACACTCTTAAGTTCAGCGCCCCTGTAACTTTCTTCTCCGCTGGTGGTGACGACTTCACAACTGATGAATTGATCGTGACCAAGGCCAACTCAACTGACAATGAGTTCAACTTCTCTATTGTCAATGAGACCAACTCTACCAATCAGGTTACCAAGTACAAGTATGTCAACCTCACCCAGAAGTCTGTCGGTGGTGGTGGAACAACTGGACCTGTCGAGATCAAGGTTGACCAGTCTAAGGTTAATTGGGGCTTCGGTGACACTGGCGGCAAGGCTGTGCGCATAACCATTTACAGTACATGGGGCGGCCCGACAGATGCTGTTGACATCAGCAAGATGAAACTGAAGAAGGGTAAGACTCTCAATGTCTCTTTCAAGATTACGAGCGGTCTTACTTGGAATGCCGACGCTCAGCCTCTTGCCATGCTTCGCCACAATGTTGACGGTCTTGGCGTAGGTTCAAGCTGGACCGATTTCACCGAGGATGACGTAGTTAAGGTCAACAAGGATGGTGTGACCACCATCTCGCTAACCAACAACACTGGCTCAACGGCCGACTTCTCATCCGGCTCTCTCCAAATCGTCCTCCAGATTGACTCTAAATACACAGACGCTCACGACCTTTGTGATATCGTGTATGACGAGGATGGTAACCCTGCCATCACTGGTGAGGTCAATATTACAATTGAGTAGTACGTAACTTCCTAAGTTTTCCCAACAAGCCCCGGCGGGTAGTCATTGCAGACCCCGCCGGCGGCACATGGGAAACCGGATTATAAGACGAATTCAATATGAAAACAAAGATATTTGCTGGCATCATGGCCTTGGCGCTCGGCTTTACCGCCGTGTCCTGCTCAGACGATGATGACTATTCGCCTGCCTCAGGTGAGGTTGTCCAGTCCATTGTGACGGGATCGAGCGATGTCACTGCCACATCAGCCAAACTTAATGGCACGGTCAAAGGACTCAGCTCTCTCTCCGCCTCATCCTACGCGGTAGGTTTCTACTATGGCAACTCGGCCGAGGCTCTCACTAAGTCTGTTGACGGCACGCTTGATGGTGAGGCTATCTCAGCCGAGATTTCAGGCCTAACAGCCAACACGACCCTCTATTATCAGGCCTATGTCACTCTCCAAAAGACTGTGACTTATAAAGGTGAGGTCAAGAGCCTCATAACGACCGACGCCAAGGTAGTGACCTCCGAAGCCTCTAATGTCGATATCTTCTCGGCTACTGTCGGTGGCTCGTCAACTGATGCGCCTTCTAATGCGACAGCTGGTGTCGTTCTCGCCGCAAGCAGCGATGTTGAGACCGTCCGCGCTGGTCTGCGTGTTCAGTCGGATGACATAACCGCCATCTCTGTCACTAAGGATGGTCTCCTTCCTGGTGCGACTTATTACTACGCCGCATATCTCGACCTCGGCTCTGGCGTTGTCTATGGCGATGTCAAGGAGTTCGAGACCAAGGAGTACTCATTCGATGTCAATGATCTTTTCGTAGACCTCGGTCTCTCAACCAAGTGGGCTAAGTGCAACATTGGTGCGGCGGAACCCGAGGATTTCGGTGGTCTCTTCGCCTTTGGTGACATGACTGGCCTCAACGCCTCAAAGGATATCGCCGACTACACTGTCACCTCAGATATCTACAAAACAGCCAATGACATTGCCTATAAGGTCTATGACGGCAAGGCTACTATGCCTTCGGCTGATGAGTTCGAGGAGCTTATCCAGAAGTGTACTTCCGAGTGGACTGAGGTTAATGGCGTCAGTGGTTGCAAATTCACTGGCCCCAATGGCAACTCCATCTTCCTCCCCGCTGCCGGCAGCCGCAAGGGCAGCACCATCACGGGCGAGGGCTCTGAGGGTCTCTACCTCACTGGTTCTGTCAACCCCACAAGCAGCGACTTCGCAGTTAGCTATGATTTCGCAAGCGGTGTGAGCGCAAAGGCGACCACTCCTCGTTACCAGGCACTCTCTGTACGCGCTGTGACTGTGGCTAAGAATGTTGTGTTGGACGAGGCACTTCTCAACAATACGTGGGAGTTTGACCTTGCTGAGGATGGCTCTTACTCGACTTTCGTAGGCCCTGTCTATTTCTATGGTAAAGACGACAGCTGGGCTACGATCACCAACAACGAGCCGACTGTTGATGGCGACCATTGGACTTGGGCTGCTGATTTCGCAGGCAACCCGTGGGTTATTGGTGGCGAAACTTCCAATGTCAAGGGTCAGATGACCTTCTCTGTTGATGAGAATGGGAATAAGGTCGTTACGGTTGTTCGTTATGACGCTGAAGGTGTCTCGACTACGCAAACTGGCACCTATACCGTTGATGCTGAGAACAAGACTATCTCGCTTGTGGATGAAAACGGTGATCCTCTTGATGTTCTCTATCCTGCTAATTACGAGGGTAGTCTCACGGGTTCTGCCACAGACGTCCGTATACTTTCTCTCACAGAGGAAAGCCTCCAACTTGGTGTCTTCCGCAGTAGTGATGGACAGCTCCTTGGCTTCAACTATGTCACCACTCTAAAGAAGTATGGCTTCAATGTCAAGTTGACTTGCTACAGTAATGTTGACAAATGCGATGATGAGTGGTCTTCTGCCGTAATCAAGATTCCTGCAGACCCAAGCAAGGTTTGTGGAGACTACTCCGTAACCTTCTCTACCACCAACGCTCGTACGCAAGGTGATGTTTATGTCCTTGATATTGAGGGTTTTGCGGTTGCATTCCCCAAAGCACTCGTCCGCATCAACAAGATTACTGCTGATGGCAATGATGTGCCTTTCGATGCTAACAAGTTCTATTATGGTGACATCGAGGGTAAGGGTAACTATCGTGTAGAGTTGGCAAATATTTGGGGCTGTGGTCACAATAGTGACTGGAGTGGTCTTATTGATTCTCCTTTCCGCAAGAATGGTGGTGAGGTTAAAGGCGAGACTGCGCTTGCGTTCAACTCGACATTTAAGGTTGATTTTACGGTTGCAAGTGTAACATCTGATGGCACTGGAACTTATCCTGTTAAGTTTGTCACTGTCGGTCCAAATTGGAATAGTTCTTGGGGTACCGCAACTGGTACAAACCTTGAGGTTACAAAGGAGAACTTTAAGTATGTCATGGAGTCTACAGAAGTCAATATGAGTTATGATGGTTCCGATACTCCGGAAGGTAATTTCTCAGAAGGCTCTATCATGACTTTCTTTGAGGTTGGTGATATCTATGCTTACTTCCCGACTATGCACGCTACTCTTGATGCTATCAGCATTGATGGCACCGCTCTCACGTTTGACAAGACCAAGGTCCTCGATTCTAATGAGTCTCCCAAATATCGCCTCGAATTGTGGAATATGTATGGAGCAACCTCAAATAGCGGGTGTGCCTTCGGTACTCCTGTGGACGGTGTAATCAAGGAGCTCGCATTCAAGGAGAAGATGGAACTCACTGCGACTTTCCATTCACTCTTTGCTGTCCCTTCTTTCGAGTAATCGTCTAATTATCTGCTAACCAAATTCCGAAGAGGCAAGAGGTCTGGAATTTCTTGCTCTTTGAGGATTCACTCTAAAATGACAGAGCCTGCATTGTGACAATGGGTCGCAGTGCAGGCTCTTTCTCTTTCTTATAACAAATAGTGCCGTTAACAAAATCAAACCATATCTTGTCTAAAGTCCCATTTTTGTATTTTTGTGTTCATTTATCAATGTATTATTAAAGCAATATTTGACATAATATGAAGGTGAATATATGGCGTCTGCTTAGTGCCATCCCTCTTATCATTCCGGCAGTCTTATCTTCAGCTTGCTCGGAATCAAAAGATGATGTGCCACAAGTCGAGACAAAGATTGTGACCAAATCGTCCATCTCGTTTGAGGCTGCGGGCGGCTCTTATGATGTGGTTATACAATGCTCATCGTCGCCCACTCTTTCTCCATCTGTTGATTGGCTTACAGTCGAAGAGCAGACCTCAACCTCCAAGACCATTCACAAGTATGCTGTGGTGTGCGCTGCCAACACCTCGGCTTCCTTGCGCGAGGCCGAGATTGTTGTCGAGGCTCCCGATTTTAATAGTTCAATCTCTGTCTCCCAAGTCTCGGGTGATGTGGTCTCTTTGGTGAGTGCGCCAGCTGACCCCATAGCCGGAGATGGTGACTCTTTTACCATCATAGTCAATGCGACTTCAGAACCCACTGCTACGTCTGCAGATACATGGCTCACATTTGCAAAGGCCCAGAAAAATGAGGATGGTACGTATAGCATTGTAGCCACAGCTTATAAAAACTATACGTCCGATTTGCGTGAGGCTGCTATCGTTATCTCTTGTGGCAGCTCTTCCGTATCAATCACTGTGTCTCAGGCGGCAGGCTCATCAACTTCAATCTCTGGCATGCCCGATGACGCTTCTCTCGTGGCCACATATATGGGTGTCGGTTGGAATCTCGGCAATCAACTTGACTCGCACAACAATGGTGTGGCGACAGAGACAGGTTGGGGCAACGGGGCTTGCACTCAAGCAACTATGGATGCCATTCGAGCCGCTGGTTTCCGCACGGTGCGAATCCCGGTTACCTGGCTCGGCAAGGTTGGCGCAGCTCCCGACTATACCATTGACGCAGATTGGCTCAATCGTGTGGCCGAGGTTGTCGGATATGCTGAGAATGCAGGTCTCAATGCCATTATCAATATTCATCATGATGGAGCAGACAGCCAGTACTGGCTCAACATCAAGGAGGCCGCTACTAATTCGACTACCAATGCAGCCATTGAGGCTAAGCTCAAGGCCATGTGGACGCAGATTGCCAATAAGTTCGCCGACAAGGGCAACTTCCTCGTCTTTGAGCTTATGAACGAGATCCATGACGGTGGATGGGGCTGGGGTACCAACCGTTCTGATGGTGGCGCACAATATAAGACTCTCAATGGCTGGCTTCAGGTATGTGTCGATGCAATTCGAGCAACAGGTGGCAATAACTCAACCCGTTGGATTGGCGTCCCCGGCTATGTGATGAACCCCGACTTGACCATGAACAACCTCGTGCTGCCGACTGATGCAGCTAATCACCTCCTCGTCACAGTCCATTTCTATGATCCCAACGAGTTCACTCTGACTGCCAAATATTCGGAGTGGGGACATAACGCCACGAGTGGTAAAACCGCAGGTTGGGGTGACGAGAGTAACGTCAAGTCCATCTTTGGCAAACTCAAGTCCAAGTTCATTGACAATGGCGTGGCTGTCTACATTGGTGAGATTGGTTGCGTGCATCGTTCTGCTGCACGTGACGAGGCTTTCCGCAAATACTACCTTGAGTATGTCTGCAAAGCCGCACGTGTCTATGGTTTGCCTGTTATCTTCTGGGACAATGGCGGCACAGGCACAGGCAATGAGCAGTCTGGTCTCATCAATCATGCGACGGGCGCCTACATCAACAACGGCAAGGAGATCGTTGACTTGATGGTCAATGCCTACGAAAACACGGACGATGCCTATACCCTTGAGAGTGTCTACAATAAGACCATCGAGAGTTATATCTCAGAATAAAACAACTGAGTGAGCTCCCGTTAATTAATTGATTTTATAAGATTATATAATATGAATCCATTTAGAAGCAAGTGGCTAAATCTCCTCGTTGGAGTTTTCTGCGCCACGTCTTTTGTGGCATGCTCGGATGATGGAGGAAGCGACACTCCCACGGCCGAGGTCGTCATTCCAGAGGCCTACCAAACTCTGACTTTTGAGACAAGCGGAGGTGAGCAATCTCTTGTAATCCAAAGCAATGTGGATTTGACTGCCACCCCGTCAGAAACTTGGCTGACTGTCGAGTCCGTGCAGTCTACTTCAGCCAAGATGCGTAAGTTCAACGTCATTTGTGAACCCAGTGCAGATGGTCTTGCCTCAACTGCCAAGATAACCATCACAGCCACTGGTTACACTGGCGAAGTGAGCGTAATCCGCAAGGGCGGCTCGGTTCTCGCTCTCGTTTCTGACGCTGAAATCACAGCGACTGCTGACGGTGGCACATTTAATATCGTAGTAAGTGCCAATGAGAAGCCGACCATCAAGTCTTCTGATTGGTGGGTCACCTCGCCCGAGGCTACAGAGGCTGATGGTGTCTATACTTTCGCTGCGGTAGTCGCTCAAAACTTGACAACGTCGGCCCGCTCAGCCACTCTGACTGTCTCGAATACCGGTGGTGAAGTCACCGTGACAGTAAATCAAGCAGCTGGCTCATCGTCTGATGATAGTGACATGCCAAGTGACGCCAAAACTCTCATTGGCAAGATTTATGCAGGCATCAACATCGGCAACACAATGGAATGCACTTCTGGTGAGGGTGCTTGGTCTGGATATAAAGTAAACTCGGCATATGTGGCTGGCCTCAAAGCAGCTGGATTCAATGCAGTCCGAATCCCATGCGCTTGGCACTCTTACATCAAGTCCGGCAGCACGACCTATGAGATTGACGCTACTTGGATGGCTCGCGTCAAGGAGGTTGTCGATTATTGCGTCTCAAACGGCATGTATGTCGTGCTCAATAGTCACTGGGATACCGGTTGGCTTGAGGATAATATTTTTGCATCTGCCCAAGAAAAGAACATTGTGGCCGAGCAGAAAGCCATTTGGACGCAAATAGCCACGGCTTTCAAGGATTATGACGAGCATCTCATTTTCTCAGGCAGCAATGAGCCGGGCATGAATGAGACAAGCTCAGGCGGTAAGTCTTGGGAGAGTGATGCAAGCGCAATCACCCGTCTCGTGGAGTATGAGCAGACGTTTATTGACGCCGTGCGCGCAACTGGCGGACGCAACGCCCTACGTTGCCTCGTCTTCCAAGGACTTGGCACTGATATCGCCAACACCTACAAATACATGAAAACCTATCCAACTGACGTTGCCAAGGATCGTCTCATTGCCGAGGTCCACTACTACGAGCCTTATCAGTGGGCACTCATGGAAAATGACGCAAGTTGGGGCAAGGTCTTCTACTACTGGGGTAAGGACAACCATAAGAGTGGCTCAAACCACAACCCGACGTGGGGTGAGGAGAGTTGGGTCTCTGAACAGTTCGGTAAGATGAAGACCCAATTTGTCGATAATGGTATCCCTGTGATTATTGGTGAGTTCAGCTCGCGTATCCAGAGCACTGGCTGTGACTCATCTGAAGCTATTGATCAAGAACTTCACCAAACGAGCCGTGCCTATTTCAATGAGGTTGTGACTCGCGTGGCTAAGAACAACGGCTGCGCTCCTTTCTATTGGGAGACCGGGACCGAGATTAACAGGGCTTCAGGTGCCGTCATTACCCAATATGCCATTGATGGCCTCATGAAGGGCGCTGAGGAAGGAACATACCCATGGTAGGGTAGTGACTATCTCTCCCAAGAGACCCAAAACAGGACTCCCCGCAAGACTTATATAGAGTCTTGTGGGGAGTTTCGTTTTTGTGGTATTACGCAATGACAGAAGTCGTGTGGGCGTTTATTCGTCACATCTTTTGCGTTCCTCTGCCATCCGCTGGATGTACTCATCCATGTCTGCCGCATATGTATGTCTCAACATTGTTGTCTCTTCGAGGTCCATTTTGAGAAATGTCGATAGCGAACTCTTTGTCCACGCCCTCTCGTCGGGGTCGAATCTTGTCCATCGTGACTTAGCCCCTTGCGAAAAATCAAAAATGAACGCCTCTGTCAGAGAAGGGTTGTCCAAAGCCACCTCCTCAATGCTTCGCTGTGAATATCTGAAGTTTCGCCTGCTGTTCACAACCTCTATGGCGAACCGCAAGCCGTCGCAGTAATCAATCTCATAAAAGTTTGTCATCCCTCTGTCATAGATGCTTATGTCCGGCGCCCTGTACGCTTTAGTTCCATTTTCTGTGCGTACTATGGAATCTGATGTCACCCTGTTCTCTAACCCGGGGTAAAAGCTCACTATGCTGTTACAGATCTTGTTGACCCACCATTGATGTGATGTGGACTGTTTGGTCATGCCCAATGAGTGGTCTTCGGCTTTGCACAGGCACGTCCTTATCACTGTGTCTTCTATTAGTGCGTCATCTTCTGTCCCGTTTAACAGCTTGTCGGCTCTCATAAACCTAACCTGCTTATTGTAGCGTCGCCTCTTTTTCTGCACATTCTTCATGGCGCATTCGGTGGCCGCTGTAAACACTCCTCCTGCCAGTCCGAGAAGAAATGCCAAACTCGTTTCTTTTGATGCCATATTTGTTTTAAAATTAAGTTGTCACTTTCCAATCTTCGCCCATTGCCTATTCCGCCTACCGTCTCTTTAAATATTGATAATACGAATCTAATTTCCTTCCCTCTGTGTGACGTTGCCAAATTACTATAAGCTTGTGTCTTTTTATGACACAAGTGTCTCTTTGTTTGTTAATCTTTGCAGAAATGCTGCTCGTGATATTTCGTATGCCAATTTTTCATGGGCATTGTCCCCTTATCCTCTACTCGTGAATAAAACTTTAGGTACTGCCTTTGTTAACAAAACAGACTGATGCGTTTACTCTTTTTGTCCTAAATTTGCATAAATGGAGATTGTCTCCATGTAGGGAAATGAAATTTAACAACAAATGGCCAATATAAAATCATTTTTCATGGTGGCTGCCATTGCCGCAGCGTCATCCGTGGCGGCTCAAGAGTATATTCTTCCCTCTTGTCCTGATATTCTTTATGCAGGGCGAATAGTGAAAACAGACTCAGCGAGCTACAGGTTCTCTTACCCGGGCACAACTATCATTGCCGCTTTTGAGGGCACGGGTGTCAAGATGCATTGCAAACCTCACTCTGGCTATTTCATGGTGCAAATTGATAATGCGGAGCCTTTTAAGGTGGCTTTCATGGGTGAACGTGATTCGTTGGTTCAGGTGGCTACAGCTCTCCCGAGAGGTCGACATGAATTGCGTGCCATGTACTCCATTGAGGGTTATGAGTACCTTCCCGAGTTCCGTGGACTTGTGTTAGACAAGGGTGGCAAGATGCTTACGCCCTCTGCATTGCCCGAAAGGCGCATTGAGTTCATTGGCAACAGCATAACTTGTGGTTACGGAAGCGAAAGTACCAACCCTGAGGAGCATTTTAGTTTTGAGACAGAGAATCACTACATAGGCTATGCGCAGATAACAACGCGTGCGCTTGGCGCTCAGGCCTACGTCGTGGCTCGCAGCGGAATAGGCGTCTACAGAAACTATGGTGGCCCAAAGGAGGGTACGCCAGAACTGAATATGCCCTCCCAATATGAGTATACTCTTTACAATGACAAGTCGGAAAAGTGGGATTTCGCACGCTATGCACCAGATGTGGTCTGCATTAATCTCGGAACTAACGACTTGTCTACCAATAATTATGACGTAAAACGGCTTAAAGCTGCTTATAATTCATTCCTTCAGACCGTACGATCTCACAACCCCAATGCAAAAATAGTCTATTTGTGCGGCTCTATGCTCAATGGCAAGGAACTTGAAATCGCAAAGAAAGTTCTCAATGAGGTTGTGGCCGAGGCTAATAAGGCGGGCGACGCAAACATCTTCCGTTTTGATTTCTCTCCACAGAATGGAGACCTGCAATATGGTGCCGATTGGCATCCGAGCCGTTGGCAGCATGAAAAGATGGCGGCCGAACTGACAGCCTTTCTGCGCACACTGATGAACTGGTGGTAGTCTCTGCTACTTTCTTTATTCAACTAAAGACAAACCGATTACAAAGAAATATGCGACATTGTTTAATCCCTCTTTTGCTATGCGCAGCGGCAACAACTGCCTCGTGGGCGCAGCCTCAGAGTTTTGGTCACGTGCCAAATCTGCAAAGTCAGGCCATTGATGTCTCCTCCGACTTCGCCGACCTGTCTCATACATACTTTTTGGCTGACAGTCTCGTCTCTTTCGACCCTGCCTCTGCCACTGGACAAATTGTCTGGAAGCGTTACCGGCTCTCTCCTCGTCAGGCCTTCAACCTCAATGGCACTTGGCCCGTCCGCCTTCAGATGCTCGACTTCCCCGATGCCGCCTATGAAAACGATCCGGCTCTCAAACTGCAAGTCCGCTTCGTCTCTCCGCGCACAGTGAGGGTGACCATGCTGACAACGCCCGTAGAGATGCCGGATAATGATGCCGAGGATCCTATGTTCGTTGCCGTGCCCAAAGCTGATAATTCAAGTTGGGCATGCAGTGAGTCGTCCAATGCCATAATTTATAAGAGCCAGTACGGACAGGTAGAAATTCAGAAATATCCATGGCGACTCGTCATCAAGGATGCTAATGGCAAAGTCTTGACTCAAACTCGCCACATTGCGGACAATGACTCAAGCCAAGTCAAGTTGCTGCCCTTTAACTTCATCAAGCGTGGGCAGGACAACTCGCGCTCTGTCAACCCTGTTTTTACTCTTGCCCCGGGTGAGAAAATCTTTGGCTGTGGCGAGTCTTTCACTTCTCTCAACAAGGTTGGCCAGAAGGTACATCTTACTGTCACTGACCCACAGGGACCGGAGACCGACCAGATGTACAAGCCTGTCCCCTTCTTTATGAGCAACAGGGGGTATGGTGTCTTCATGCATACGAGCGCACCCGTGACTTGCGATTTCGGCGCTTCGTATATCGGTGCCGACAGAATCTTTATGGAGGATGAAAAAGTTGACTTCTTTTTCTTCCTTGGTGAGCCTAAGGATATCCTCGATGAGTATACAAATATAACCGGCAAGAGCCCGATGTTGCCTTTGTGGAGCTTCGGCACTTGGATGAGCCGAATCTCTTACTTTACTCAGGAAGAGGGACTTGATGTGGCTCAAAAGCTGCGTGAGAACAAAATCCCTGCCGATGTCATTCACTTTGACACTGGTTGGTTTGGCGTCGACTGGCAGTGCGACTATGAGTTCAGCAAGGAGCGTTTCGCAGACCCAGTGGATATGCTCAAGAGGCTGAAGGTGCAGAATTTCCACACGTGTCTTTGGCAGTTGCCATATTTCACGCCAAAGAATGCGCTCTTTAATGAGATTATTGACAAGGGTCTTAATGTGAAGAATGGGCTTGGCGGCATGCCTTATGAGGATGCTGTTCTTGACTTTTCCAACCCCGAGGCCGTCAAGTGGTATCAAGGTCACATTGCGCACCTTCTTTCTGAGGGTGTCTCCACCATCAAGTGCGACTTTGGTGAGGCTGCTCCACTTGGCGGACTCTATCATAGTGGGCGCACCGGTCTTTATGAGCATAACCTCTATCCTTTGCGATATAACAAAGCCTTGTGGGAGGTTATTGCCCGTGAGACGGGTGAGGGTATAATTTGGGCTCGCTCGGCATGGGCTGGGTCGCAGCGTTACGCTCTCCACTGGGGTGGTGACGCCGCTACCACTAACACTGGTATGCTTGGCGATCTCCGTGGCGGTTTGTCACTTGGTCTCTCTGGCTTCTCTTTCTGGAGTCATGACATAGGCGGTTTTGTCACGGCCAGCCCTGAGGATATCTATCGCCGTTGGCTGCCATTCGGCTTCCTCTCCTCACATAGCCGCGCGCATGGAGCGCCTCCCACCGAGCCGTGGCTCATCAGCAAAGATTTCACAGACGCGTTCCGCGAATGTGCCGAGATGAAATATAAACTCATGCCCTACGTCTACGCCCAGGCTAAGGATTGCTCCAACCGTGGCTTGCCTATGGTGCGCGCGCTTTTTGTTGAGTTCCCTGATGACCCCGGGGCTTGGAATGTGGAGGATGAGTATATGTTTGGCTCACAAATTCTTGTAGCCCCCCTGCTTGAAAGTGGCAATGAAAGGCTCTGCTATTTACCGAAGGGCAAATGGATTGATTATCAGACGGGCAAGGTCTATGATGGCGGCTATCAGAACATATGTGCAGGGAAAATTCCATGCGTCATTCTGGTTCGCGATGGCAGCATAATACCTCAAGTGCCTGTGGCTCAGTCTACGGCTGAGATTAAATGGGACAAGATGGAGCTGAAGACTTATAAAGCGAAAGCAAAGAAGTGCACAGGCCTCGTCTTCACACCGAGTGATAAGGATGTGCGCCAAGTGACAAAGTAGATATAGCCTGCACGTTATGTTGGATAGGCCATAATCAATTTAGCCTTAACATATTATCCCCCGTGGCGTAGAGTGTAACTCTTCACCACGGGGGATTTTTTATCCTCGTTTCACTCTCAAGAAAAAAATAGCTACTTTTGTACCCTTAATAACAAGCAAAAACAGAGTATTTCTAACATATATGGAACTATCGGCAAAGTACAGCCCCGACGAGATTGAGGCGCGCTGGTATCAGTATTGGCTGGACAACGGCCTCTTCAAGTCTAAGCCCGACGGGCGCAAACCCTTCACGGTGGTCATCCCACCTCCCAATGTCACTGGCGTCCTCCACATGGGACACATGCTCAACAACACCATTCAGGACATTCTGGTGCGCCGCGCGCGCATGACTGGGTATAACGCTTTGTGGGTGCCGGGCACCGATCACGCTTCCATAGCCACCGAGGCAAAGGTGGTGAACAAACTTGCGCAGCAGGGAATTAAGAAGACAGACCTGACCCGCGACGAATTCCTCGGTCATGTTTGGGATTGGACCAATGAGCACGGCGGCATCATCCTTAAGCAGCTTCGTAAGCTTGGTGCGTCTTGTGACTGGGATCGCACCGCTTTCACCATGGACGAGACTCGCTCCAAGAGTGTCATCAAGGTATTCTGCGACCTCTTCAACAAGGGACTCATCTACCGCGGTGTCCGCATGGTCAACTGGGACCCTAAGGCTCTCACGGCACTCTCTGACGAGGAGGTCGTCTATCAAGAGCATCAGGGCAAGCTCTACTACCTTCGTTATATGGTTGAGGGTGAGCCCGGCAAATATGCTGTTGTCGCCACCACACGCCCCGAGACCATTATGGGCGATACCGCCATGTGTATCAATCCCAACGACCCCAAGAACACTTGGCTCAAGGGCAAAAAGGTTATCGTCCCTCTCGTAGGCCGCGTCATCCCTGTCATTGAAGATGATTATGTTGACATCGAGTTCGGTACAGGCTGTCTTAAGGTGACCCCGGCTCACGATGTCAATGACTACATGCTTGGCGAGAAGTATAACCTGGAGACGATTGATATTTTCAACGATAACGGCACCATCAGTCAGGCTGCTGGCCTCTATGTAGGCCAGGACCGCTTCGATGTCCGCAAGCAGATTGAGATTGACCTTCAGAATGCAGGCCTTCTTGAGAAGGTTGAGGATTACACCAATAAGGTCGGCTGCTCTGAGCGAACAGGTGTGCCCATTGAGCCTAAGCTCTCCATGCAGTGGTTCCTCAAGATGGAGCACTTGGCCAAGCCCGCGCTTGAGGCTGTCATGAATGACGACATCAAGTTCTACCCCGCCAAGTATAAGAACACCTATCGTTATTGGATGGAGAACATCAAGGACTGGTGCATAAGCCGCCAGCTTTGGTGGGGACATCGTATCCCGGCCTACTATCTGCCCAAGGGCGGCTACGTGGTTGCCGAGAGCAAGGAGGAGGCCCTCAAATTGGCTCAGGCTAAGGCCGATTACCCAATTGCTGAGTCTGACCTCCGTCAAGACGAGGATTGCCTTGACACATGGTTCTCATCTTGGCTTTGGCCCATCTCCCTGTTTGACGGCATCAATAACCCGGGTAATGAGGAAATTAAGTATTATTACCCGACGTCTGACCTCGTCACGGGTCCCGACATCATCTTCTTCTGGGTGGCTCGCATGATCATGGCGGGATATGAGTATGAGGGCAAGATGCCATTCAAGAACGTCTACTTCACTGGCATTGTGCGCGATAAACTCGGGCGCAAGATGAGTAAGCAGCTTGGCAACTCGCCTGATCCTCTGGAACTCATTGCCAAGTACGGCGCTGATGGTGTCCGCATGGGCATGATGCTCTCCGCCCCGGCTGGTAACGACATCCTTTTCGATGATTCGCTCTGTGAGCAGGGTCGCAATTTCAATAATAAGATTTGGAATGCATTCCGCCTTGTCAAGGGTTGGCAGGTTGCAGACATCGAGCAGCCTAAGGAGTGCGATCAGGCCATTGAGTGGTTTGCCGCTGTGCTTCGCAAGACGCAGATTGAGGTGGCTGACCTCTTCTCTAAGTACCGTCTGAGTGAGGCTCTCATGGCTGTCTATAAGCTTTTCTGGGACGAGTTCTCTGCATGGTATCTTGAGATGGTTAAGCCTGAGTATGGCAAGCCCATTGATTCGAAGACGCTAAAGGCAACCCTCGACTTCTTTGAGCAGCTTCTTCTCCTTCTCCACCCCTTCATGCCGTTCATCACGGAGGAGCTGTGGCAGAACATATTTGAGCGCAAGGCTGGCGAGAGCATCATGGTTGCCCAAGTTGCGACACCAGAGCCTCAAGCGGGCGATGACGCTCTCATTGCCAAGTTTGAAGCCATGAAGGCTGTCGTGGCTGGTGTACGATCAGTGCGTAACCAGCGTAACTTCCCGCCCAAAAAAGAGCTTGACGTTGTCGCCCTTGGCCAGAATCCTGTAAGTGACATGGAGGGACTCATTAAGTGGCTTGGATTTGTTTCTGGCGTGAAGGTCGTGAGTGAGAAGCCCGCAAGCGCAGTCTCTTTCATGGTCGGGACAACTGAGTTCGCTGTCCCCATCGGTGACCTTATTGACAAGGACGCTGAGATTGCTAAGAATGAGGCCGAAATCAAACGTCTCCAAGGCTTCTTGGCTGGTGTCCGCAAAAAACTCTCAAATGAGAAGTTTGTCGCTGGCGCACCTCAGCAAGTAGTTGAGATGGAGCGCAAGAAGGAGGCTGACGCGATGCAAAAGATTGCCCAGCTCGAGGAGAGCCTTGCGAACCTACGTAAATAAGCGAGTCGTTTCGCTATATGATTAGCGTGTGAGCGGAGGCGGAGATTAAAGTCCGTCCCCGCTCACTTTCTTTGATAATTAGCTATATTTGCCAAGCGATGAATGGCGGCGGGCGTGGTGCGTCATGAAGCAAGGACGTGAGAATGTCTTGAGCCGCATCTCATTGGACTGTAGTGAACTATAACAAAGTTATAATATATAACAATGTCCCAAAAGAAAACAACTCCGATAACCCTGCTTTGCGGTTATCTCGGTGCAGGAAAGACAACCCTTCTCAATCAGGTTC
>CAVFBC010000008.1:0-103315 GCA_963620575.1 Alistipes putredinis
TAACGGAAATAAGTTTGAGTGTCACGCAAGACTACACAACTGCAGGATAAGCATCCAGGGAAGTGGACACGTAATTACACTCAGTGGTGGAGACATCCGCAACATAAGGATTGAATTATCAGGCTACGGGCATAGACTCTCGATAGGCAAAAACATCACCGTTAACGAAGGGGGTCGCATTGTGATGGAAGACAATGGGTGTAGACTGGAAATAGGCGACAATGCGTATATTGTTTCTAGTTTCTTTGCGATTCGTGACAACTATACCAGCATCACGATAGGTGACGACTGCATGTTCTCAGCCCAGACAATAGTTCGCACAAGTGACGCTCACACAATTCTTGCTAACGGTAAACGAATTAACCCAGGAAAGAATGTTGTTATCGGCGACCATGTATGGGTGGGCTATGGAGCAAATATTCTCAAAGGCACCACCATTGAAAGCCATTCCATTATTGGAACTCAAAGTGTAGTAGCAGGCCTACATGTCCCGCAAGGCACTGTGGCTGCTGGCAATCCAGCAAGGATTGTGAAAACTGGCGTTGACTGGGATAGTCGTAGACTTATGTAATTCTTCATTTACGCCACCCAAACACGTCATTAAACCAACACACCCGACACAATGACGCCTCCAAAATTGAGGGCAACAAAAAGTCATGGCAACAAGACAAGCCTGACTTCGTTTACACAGAATGACGCAACCTTCATATAGAAAAACACACCAGATGCGCATGTTCTCATTAGAAAACATGCGCATCTTACGTTTAGCACCCTACCTTTCTTTCACGAACCATCACAGCGGGGTTACCCTGATAAATGCCGCCCGCGGCCATATCCTTGGTCGCCACACTACCAACTGTTAAAATAGCGTCAGAGTGGACTTTCACACCCGGGCAGACAACAGTTTTGGCACCTATCCAGGCTCCGTCCTCTATCACGATCGGAGCATTGCGATATGGCATTGAAGTGATGGTATAATCATGATTACCAGTAAGAAGCATGGCGTCCTGCGAGATGCAGACGTTATTGCCTATTGTAACCTTGTCAAGATTATCAATCCAACACCCCTCGCCGAGCCAACAATCGTCACCTATAATCAAATTCCACGGAGACTTAATCACCACATTATTCTTGATTATCAAACCTTTGCCTATTTTAGCTCCGAACAAGCGAAGTAAGGCAATCTTAGGTTTCATAAAAGGATTAATAGATGGACGCACAAATAACGCATTAACGAAATACCACAACATTATCTTAACCTTGCCTGCGCCCTTATCAAAATTAGAACCGTCAAAATCAGCTAATCTTACTTCGCTCATGTGAATGAATTTTTATGGATGGTAAACGTGAACTAAGGGCAAAATTAATATAAACATTCCTTGTGCCAATTATTCGCCGAAACACTCATCATTTGTGCACAAGCCGATAACATTGTTTTTGTAAGGATAACTCATTAAGTTTGCCTAAGACTTCACTGAAAGAAAAGGAATGCTAAAAGTTGAACAGAACTAAGGCGTTTCATAAGATGAAGTCATAATGACACAAAGACAATTCTTAAACACACTTCCATGCAATCCTTCCAAAGCAAAGCGTGGCTTCTGCCACAGCCGGTACTGATTATCGGCACATATGACAAGAACGGCAAACCCAATGCAATGAATGCGGCTTGGGCTGGTCAGTGGGATACCCACGAGATTATGATCTCGATGGGCAAACACGCAACCACTGAAAACCTTGACTCCAATGGTGACTTCACTGTAGCCTTTGCGACAAAAGAGACACTCGTGGCTGCTGACTATGTAGGCATTGTCAGCGCAAAAAGCGAGCCGAGCAAGATGGAGAAAACACATTGGACAGCAGTTAAGGCAGGCAATGTCAACGCCCCAGTGTTCACCGATTTCCCCATGACGTTGGAATGCAGGATTAAGCGCAAGATTGATGAGAGCGAGACGGGGTATTACATCATTGCGGAGATTGTCAACATTGTCTGCAAAGACGAGTGTCTTGGGGAAGACGGCAAACCAGACATGGAGAAGATGCACCTTATCACCTTCGACCCCATCCACATGGGTTACATCCAGCTCGGCGGCCGTGTGGGCAATGCGTTTTCAGACGGCAAACAACTGAAATAATGGAGACTTTCAACGATGTCATAGCGGGCGACAAACTCGTACTGGTCGACTTCTTCGCCACATGGTGCCAACCTTGCAAAATGATGCACCCGGTGTTAGAAGAGGCGAAACAAATACTTGGAGACAAGATTCGCATCATCAAAGTTGACGTTGACAAGTATAACGACACGGCGACACGGTATCAGGTGCAGTCGGTGCCTACCCTTATGCTTTTCCGCAATGGCGAGGTGCTTCATCGTCAAAGCGGGGCTATATCAAGAGCTGAGTTGATGGCTCTTTTAGACCCGTTTGTGAAATAGTCAAGCGCAGAAACACCTGTCGTTCCGCACAGGAAGCAAGAGTAGCGCAAACAATTAACAGTGAGGCCGCCAACATTACAATTAATGTTGGCGGCCTCGCTGGTTTTCTTTAGGTCACCCGCAATTAATCCCTACGGAAAATATCGCGCGTGTAGACTTTATCCTTCACATCATCAAGACAGGCGTCATAGCGATTGGCAATGACAGCTTGGCTCTGAGCCTTAAAGTCGGCAAGATTGTTTACAACGCGGCTACCGAAGAATGTTGTGCCATCCTCAAGTGTAGGCTCGTAAATTATCACCTCAGCTCCCTTGGCCTTGATGCGCTTCATGATGCCCTGAATGGCACTCTGACGGAAATTATCCGAATTGGACTTCATCGTGAGGCGATAGACACCTATGACGCACTGATGCTCACGGGATGAGTCGAAAGTGCTGTTTCCATCATAGTAACCAGCTTTGCGAAGCACTGCGTCAGCGATATAGTCCTTGCGCGTGCGGTTGCTCTCCACAATGGCCTCGATGAGGTTCTCTGGCACATCGGCATAGTTTGCTAAGAGCTGCTTGGTGTCCTTAGGCAGGCAATAGCCGCCATAGCCGAAAGATGGGTTATTATAGTGAGTTCCGATGCGCGGATCGAGACCTACGCCCTCTATTATCGCCTTAGTGTCGAGCCCCTTGACCTCAGCATATGTATCCAACTCGTTGAAATAGGATACGCGCAGGGCCAAATAGGTGTTGGCGAAGAGCTTGACAGCCTCAGCCTCTTTCATACCCATGAAGAGGGTGTCAATGTCCTGCTTAATAGCCCCCTCCTGCAATAATGCCGCAAAAGTTTGGGCAGCCTCCTTCATTTTGTCGACGTCGGTCACTTTCTTTATCGCCTCATCCTCCTCCTCAAATCCGGGGAGACCTATAATCTTGGGATAACCGACAATTATTCGGCTGGGGTAAAGGTTGTCATATAGAGCCTTACTCTCGCGAAGGAACTCGGGCGAGAAGAGCAGGTTGAACTCCTTGACTCCTTTCTGGGCATACTTGAGATAGAGACCGCGCGTGTAGCCAACAGGGATGGTGCTCTTGATGACCATCACAGCCTTAGGGTTGACCTCAAGCACAAGGTCGATGACCTCCTCTACATGACTCGTGTCGAAATAGTTCTTGACGGGGTCGTAGTTAGTGGGGGCTGCGATGACCACAAAATCTGCGTCGGCATAGGCTGACCTTCCATCAAGAGTAGCGGAGAGGTTTAACTCCTTCTCCGCCAAGTATTTCTCGATATACTCGTCCTGAATGGGCGAAATGCGGTTATTTATCTTATCAACCTTCTCGGGGATTACATCAACGGCTGTCACCTGATGCTTTTGAGACAACAGGGTCGCTATGCTAAGTCCTACGTAGCCTGTACCGGCCACTGCTATTTTTATATTCTTGTCAGTACTCATTTTTCACACCTCGTCACAGAGGCTATTATGACTTAAGGGCGAATATAAGGAATTTCATGCAACAGAGCGGCTGATTGCTTCATAAAATGACCAAATTGCGCTTGGGTTAATACACGATGAGTTGTGAGTGGTCATAAAACATGATTTTAATCATCATGGGATGCAGACCGTTTTTATTTTATTGCTATATTTAAACAATAGTTAGCCGTCAATCAGACTTTGTGTTAACGATGACAAGACTGATTAGAAACAGAAAATAAACGCTTTCACCCACAGACAATGAAAAAGATAGCTCTATTATTTGCCATTGCCATTCAAACCATGCTCTCGCAAGCCCAGGAAAAGCTCGTAGCCCTTAGTTTTGACGACGGGCCAAACAACACAACGACAGTTCATATGCTTGACGTGCTGAAAAAGCACGATGTCAAGGCGTCGTTCTTCGTCATAGGCAACAACATCACTGATGAGAGCGCAAAGGTGATGAAGCGCGCCCACGATGAGGGACATGACATTGAAAACCACAGCCTGACACATAGCGCAATGTCGCAGCTCACTGCCGACTCAATCCAGAAGGAGATTGCGGCGACATCTGCATTAGTTGAGCGTTTTGCCGGCGAGACTCCTGTTTTCTTCCGTCCGCCATACATCAATGTCAATCAGACCATGTATGATGCCGTGAGTCTTGGCTTTATCTGCGGATTGGGATGTGAGGACTGGGAAGAGAAGGTCACAGAGGATATGCGAGTGGAGCGAATTGTCGCAGGGGCTAAGGACGGACGGATATTCCTGTTGCATGACTTTGCGGGGAATGAGGCGACAGTTGGCGCAGTAGACAAGGTCATCCCAATTCTCAAGGCGCAAGGCTACCGATTCGTCACCGTAAGGGAACTTTTTGCGGCGAAAGGCGTCAAAACACAGCGTAATGTCATATACACTGACGTCGAAGCACCCACGCATCTCATTCAGTAGGCGCAACGCTTAGGGCAAAACACCACACCGAAGGAGGCAATGATTAACCATAAAAGGGAAACAGACATCGCAAACATGAACAAAGAGGAAGAAAGTCAAGGATACGTCTACATATTGACAAACCCGAGTTTCAGGGAGGATTGGGTGAAGATAGGCAAAAGCAGTCGGCCTGTAGACGTGCGCTCCAAGGAGTTGGACAATACGGCAGTGCCATTGCCATTTGAAGTATACGCCACGCTCAAGACGGACAAGTACAACATAGTCGAGAAAAACATCCACAAACAAATTGACCGCCTGACCGACCTCCGCATACGACAGAACCGCGAGTTTTTCAACATAGCCCCGTCTGTGGCACTTGACATCATGCGCGACATTGCGGAGATGCTGGGCGGCGACACTGAATTGGCGATATATGTGGACGGCAAACCGGTGGTTAGCAAGAGCAAGGATGAAGATCACAGCATAAACGCGGCAAAAGAGAAAAAGAAGCGCGAAAAGCAGAAGGCCAGCTTCAAGTTCCACATGATCGGGCTCAACGTGGGGGACACCATTGTGTTCGACGCTCTCAACCTGCCAGTGAAGGTGGCAACCGACAACAAGATAGAGTACGATGGCAGACTTTGGTCGCTGTCAGCTTTCACAGCAGAATTTTTGCCTGCCGAGATGCAAAACACGTCAGGCGCCTACCAAGGACCTAAATACTTCTCGTTTGATGGGAAAGTCTTGAATGACCTGAGGTTGGAGGCGGAGAAAGAGGAGGACGAATAGCACCACACTCTTTCTCGTAATGATAAAAGATGCTCTCATTTCCTCTTGCGGACTATTTTCGCAGGAGGCAATGAGAGTTTTGTCTGTGGTTGACTTCGCTAACCTACAATAGCTTAACCTCTATGTCGCAAAACGTTGACGAAGGAGGCGCAGGCGTGTAATAAGTTTGTTAGTAATAAGTTTGTTAGTAATAAAGTTATTATATACCTTAGCACTTGATAAAGAATTGAATACCGTGGAAAGCAAGCCATTTATATTCGGTGTCGCCACGTCGGGTGACAACTTTACAGACAGAGAGAAAGAGACTGCGCGCCTGCTGCAGAACTTCAGGCACGGAGTGAACACAGTGCTTATTTCGCCACGCCGTTGGGGCAAGACCTCATTGGTGCAAAAAGTGTGTCACTTAGCGCAATCCGACAAATTGAAGGTTGTGTACCTTGACATCTTCTCGTGCCGGGATGACAAGGATTTTTATGACGCTTTTGCGGCCGCGGTACTCAAACAGACCTCCTCCAAATTGGACGAGTGGTTAGAGAATGCCAAGGCGTTCCTGTCACGCGTCAGCCCCAAAATAACAATGAGCACAGACCCGATGACGGACTTTTCCATTTCACTTGAGATGGGTCAAAAAAACGAAGACGCGGATGAGATTTTGCAACTGCCAGAAAAGATAGCTAAAAAAAAGGGCTGCAACATCATTGTGTGCATCGATGAATTTCAGCAGATTGGCGAATTTAAAGATTCGAAGACTTTCCAAAAACAGCTGCGCTCCGTATGGCAACTGCAAACATCTGTCTCCTATTGCCTTTTTGGCAGTAAGAAGCATTTGATGAATGAGTTATTCGAGAAGAAGAGCCTGCCATTCTATAAATTTGGAGATGCCATCTATCTGCCCAAAATTGGGACAGAGGACTGGGTGAATTATATATGCGGTCGTTTTGAGGCTACGGGAAAGAAAATATCGAGGGAGATAGCGGAAAAAATATGCCAAATTGTGGACAACCATTCATCATATGTGCAGCAGTTGGCGTGGTTAGTATGGATACACACCGACGTGACGGCCAACGAACAGGATTTCAATGCGGCGTATCAAGACTTGATTGACCAAAACACACCATTGTTCGAGAAGCAGACAGAGAGCCTAACGACCTACCAGATGAATTTCCTGCGCGCCGTGACTGACGGCATACACACTGAATTTACCGCTCAAGAGGTTTTACAGAAATATAATCTCGGCTCATCAGCCAATGTAAGCATAGTGAAAAAAGCTCTAATCAAAAAGGAGCTTATAGATGTCGAAAACCGACAGGTTATAATTCCAGACCCCGTGTTGGAAGTATGGCTAAAAAGGGAGTTGGCAAGGTAGTGAAGACACTATGTGTCCGCACAGAGGGAGATACCTACTTCCCGATGCAGAAATGCGCGAAGATGTTGTTCAGCACGTCCTGACTCGTCACCTGACCCGTTATAGACGCCAAAGCGTCAGTCGCCTCGCGCACATCGAGTGACAGAATCTCACCGCCCATGCCAGAATCAAGTCCTGACCGCACTCTGAGCAGCGCCTCGCGAGCTGTTGTCAGCGCCTCATAGTGCCGGGCGTTGGTCACGACAACATCCTCGCCAACTACGCTGCCGCCATCATTAACCGCACTGACCATGGCAGAGGATAGAGTATCCACCCCTACCCCATCGCGGGCAGACATGCGCACCACGGCATGTGCTGCCACCGAGCGCCGCCAGTCGTCATTAGCCCAGTCTGTCGCTGCAGTGTCTGTCTTATTGACGCACACAATGAGGCTTTGGTCATTCTGGCGCATGAGGCGATGAATTTCAGAGACCGACTTTGCAGCCGCCTCCTCACCCTCTTGGGCATCAACCATCAGAATGACAATCATGGCCTTGGCAACGGCAGCCTGACTGCGCTTGACGCCCTCTGCCTCAATGACATCAGCAGTGTCGCGGATGCCCGCCGTATCAATCAGACGGAAAGAGAGGTCGCCAATGGAGAGGGTCTCCTCAATGGTGTCTCGGGTGGTTCCCATGATGTCCGACACAATGGAACGGTCCTCACACAGCAGGGCGTTGAGAAGGGTGCTCTTGCCCACATTGGGCGCACCGACTATGGCTGTCGGGATGCCCTGCTTGATGGCGTTACCCAAACGGAACGAGTCCGCCAAACGCGTTATGACGCCAAGGATATGCCCCACAAGGTCAGAGAACTTCTGACGGTCGGCGAACTCCACATCCTCCTCACTGAAATCCAACTCAAGCTCAATGAGCGACGTGAACTGCAACAACTGCTCCCTGAGGTCGGCCAACTGGCGCGAGAAGCCTCCACGCAGCTGGTCATAGGCCACACGCCGAGCCGCCTCACTGTCTGACGCAATCATGTCAGCCACAGCCTCGGCCTGACTCAGATCCATCTTACCCTCCACAAAAGCCCGCTTGGTGAACTCACCTGCCGTGGCCATGCGCGCGCCTGCATCAATGAGAGCCTGAAGTGCCTGACGCTGGATGAGTGTCGAGCCATGGCACGAGAACTCCACAGTGTCCTCGCCCGTGAAAGAGTGCGGAGCGCGGAAGAGAGCCACGACAACATCATCTATCGCTTCGCCAGATTGGTTGCGCAGTGTGCCATAGTGCAATGTCATGGCTTTCTGGTCGGCAAGGCGTTTGCCCTGCTTGGGCGAGGCGAACACCTTGTCAGCAATGGCGATGGCATCGGGGCCGGAGAGCCTCAATGTGGCTATGGCACCTCGACCGGGAGGTGTGCAGATGGCGCAAATAGTGTCTTTCAGGTTCATGTGTCGATATGGATGTTGATGCAAAGATACTCCATAATTTAATAATACGTGTTTATGTTAAAATATGCGCGGCGATTTTACGCAGCACGTACTATATTAGCGAGACAAAACAACATGACTCACACCTATGGACAAACTAAAACGAACAGTCGGAGGTCACAGGACTTTGACGGCAGCCTTGACCCTCACCTCTGCACTTTGGGCAGGCATAGCAGCCGACGCCCAGATAATATACATTGACGACTCCGGCCGCGGCAACGACCCATACGCCTCGGCCGGTCATTTCAATTATGTCGGTGAGGCGCAGCATAAACTGATGTCGATGGAGCCGACATCCATAAGACTCGGGGCGGGACTTTTCCGTGACCGTTTCAACCTCAACTTGGCCTATCTGATGTTCTTGGAGCCCACGAAGTTGTTGCAAAACTTCTATGCCGAGGCGGGACTCAACAAGGAGTTCATGGTTGGCAAAGAGGCCAAGATGGATGATTTTTACTGGGGATGGGAGAGCCTGAGTGGCCAATTGCGAGGTCATTTCTTGGGTCATTACCTGTCTGCCTGCGCATATACATGGGCAGAGACGGGTGATGCGGCAATGCTCAGCCGCATGCAGTTCATAGTAAGCGAACTGGCGCGTTGTCAGGAAATCAATGGCGGCGAGTGGGTAGGCTCCATTCCCGAGAAATATATGCGTCTGATGGCAGAGGGCAAACCTATGTGGTCGCCGCAGTACACTCTTCACAAGACCCTCATGGGGTTGTATGACGTCTACTCAGTCACAGGCAACGAGCAGGCTCTGCAGGTGCTTGACAAATTCGCCAACTGGTTTCACAAATGGACAGACCAGATGATTGCCGAGGGCAACGCGAGCGCCATCATGGGTGGCGAGACGAGCGGCATGCTTGAGATTTGGGCGGATATGTATGGCTTGGCCCGCGAGAAGAAGGGACTCGGCCTCGATGAGAACAAATACCGCGACCTAATGGAGCGATATGGCAACCCGTGGATCTTCACACAGCTGATGAAGGGCGAGGACGCTCTGAGTTTCGACCATGCCAACGCATCCATCCCATGGTCACATGGGGCCGCCCGGTGTTATGAGGTGACGGGCGACAAATATTGGCTCGACGTGGCCAAAGCTTTCTGGCGCTGCGCTGTGCATGAACGCGAGAGCTACGCCACAGGAGGGCAGAATGCCGGTGAGCACTGGGTGGGCAGGGGTCACTTGGCAACCTTCGCTGGCGAGAACAACCAAGAGCATTGCACTGTCTATAACATGATGCGCACGGCCGACTACCTTCACCGCCTGACCGGCGACGTGGAGTATGCCGACTACATTGAGCGAAACCTCTACAACGGCATCCTCGCCCAGCAACATCCGCAGACCGGCATGGTCGCCTATTTCCTGCCTATGGCCAGTGGATACACCAAGGGCGGCGAGAAAGGTTGGGGACATCCGACAATGGATTTCTACTGCTGCCACGGATCTCTTGTTCAGGCGCACAACAGGTATCCGCAGTACATCTATTATCAAGACGCCGCACAGAACCTGACCATTAGCCAATACGTGCCATCAACACTCACATGGAACCGCAATGGCAAGACAGTCAAAGTGGAGCAGGACTTTGAGGGCAACCAATGGAACAAGAGTTGGGATGCGGACCGCTTCCGCATCCATATAAAGGTAAAAGCCGAAGAGCAGACCCCATTTGACATCACTGTGCGCCTGCCATGGTGGATTGACAAGAAAGCCCAAGTGACGATAGACGGGCAGGCGGTTGCCGTAAGCCAATTGCATGGCTACCTGACAATGAGCCGCGAGTGGAAAGAGAATGAGATCATTGTGGACTTTCCCGACCGCCTGTGGACGGAGAAATTGCCAGGGTCGGACTGCATGTACGCATTCATGGAGGGGCCGATTGTGTTGGCTTCAGAGGGAGGAGAGACCTCAATCAAGGGCGATGCCGCAAAGCCATCCTCTTTTCTCAGTCGCGAGATTGACCAGCAATATCGCACAGTTCGCTGGACGCAGAGCCACTACCGCACCACAGGTCAAGAGACCCTAACACGCCTCAAGCCGCTCTATGAGATTGGCGATGAGAGCTACACCATATACTTCCCGGTGAAGAAGTAAGGATCGACATACTTGTGAGATAAATTCTAAGCCAAGAGCCGCAGCCCGTTAACGGGCTGCGGCTCTTGGCTTTAGTTGTTATTATGCTTCGTATAACACGTGATAGCTCACAACACAGGATGGAACAAAAAGAACAGACAAGAAAGATATAGCCAACAACCATGTCTCTATATGCACTCATAATACTCTATCCTTCAATATTTTACCCATTCAACGTTCATAATTCTTGCAATCTTTCGATTGAAAACTAAATCTGCAAAACTTTCTTGCAAATTTACGATTGAAAACTAAATCTGCATAAAATAACTTCACTCGCCTGAATAACAATCACTTAGAAGACAGAGGAAATATCATGGCGACAAACCCCGCCCAGACTACATGGTGACATTCTGCTTTACTCGCCAATCTCCAACTGGGATCTGCCGCAAGAAACACGATAAAAAGCGAGCCGCGACTCACATCCATGAGTCGCGGCTCGCATATCTATCATCCCTTGTTAGATAGCCAAGGGCTTAGGGCAATCTCAGATTATTTGATTGCCACATTTGTTACAATCAAGTTGTCACCAGTCATGACGAGACCGCCGTTTGCAACAAGGTCATCGATGGCCGCCTGCGTGAGAGTGAACGTGAGAGTAGTGGCATCGACATCGTCGCCGACATCATACTGGTTATTTCCAGACTCATTGACAGCGTCTACCAAAGCGCCCCAATTATCACCATGACGGAGGGAGAGGCAGCCCCAAGCGCCTTTGTTGACCTTCTCTACAGTGAAATAGAGAGTCTGTCCAGCTTTGACCGTAGACCAGTCATAGGCACCCCATGCGAGGTCTTGATTGCCAGCCCAACCAGCATTGCTGAAAGAGCCGGACCAGATGGATTTGGGAGCGGAGTAATCTTTTACCCAAGATATAGAAGACACAACCATGCCGTCACCCTGCAAGATAATCGAGTATCCCCAATCAGAATAAGGGAACAGAGCCGGGTCAAAATCTACATAACCATTAGCCAATTGAGAAGCAATATTATCGGCCGTCGTTCCATCATAAACAGCCTCCCAATGTCCATTGAACACCTTCATTTGCGGTGCACTGCCATTAACAGTAAAGTTTACACGAATCTTTGCGTCAGACGGAACACCAGAGAAATCAACCATGGTCTCAAAATTGGTTGACCAAGCCTCAAGGTTTAATGCTCCAACCCAAAGGACAGTTTCAACAAGACCAGCACCGACAACTTTTACCGTATAATCTACCTTGGTGTCACCAGATACCAAGGTCATCTTGATGTCACCAGTCTCAGTACCTACATTGACATACAACTTAGCACCTACCAGGAGATACTGGGTTGCGACTCCTTCTATAAGGACATCCGTGAGGCTTCCGCTGTTCTTAACCTCGCACTCCAACAAATTTCCCATTGTCGTCTCTTCTGCCATAAACTTGTAGACAGCGCAGAAAGAATACGAGTTCACCGTGAAACTCTCGCAAGCTACGACCTCCTCGCCATTATCCATGACGTAGGTTACCTTGCCGCTCTCGGCTGTGAGGGGCACAGTGACAGAGAATGAGCCATCCTTTGCCGTGGCAGCCGCCTCTATGTCGCCGAACTTAACGGTGGTGATGCGGGATGCGAGAGTAGACTCAATGTTGAGGACATCGAGAGGAGTGGCAGAAGATGGGAAGGTGAAAACAGGCTTAGTGGTGACAAAGCCAGAGACCTTGATGCTGCTGCCATTGGCAAGAGAGAGAGTGATGTCGCCACTCTTAGCAGCTGCTGGGACAGTGAGGACAATGTTGCCATCGGAATCGCGGGTGTAGACTGCGCCCTCGGCAGTTGAAATGGCGGTAGCAGATGCCTCACCATCGAACTGAGCAGAGGCGATGAGGTCAAGGTTCTCGCCCTCAATGACGACAGTCTCACCGACTCCATAGGATGCCTTTGCGTCCTTGATTGAGCCAGTGGGGACAACGGTGGTTATATTCCCGGCACTGACAGTGTTGCCAGAGAAGAGGGTAAGGGTTACCTCACCATCCTGCGCAGCGGCTGGGAGAGAGACAACAATCTTCTCGACATCCTTAGTTGGATCTTCGGCAGCGACATCAATGGCGTCAACACCCTGGAAGGTCACACTCTTGACGAGGCGGAGAAGCTTGCCGGTAATCTCGACATCATTGCCAGCCTTGACAGTCGTGTTGGTCAACTTGGCGTCGGAAGTCTCAATGACAGTGAGTTCAGCCTCGCTCTGGAGGAGAGTCTCGACAGTATCCTTGCCATCTACTGAATAGTAGCCTAAGTTAATCTTGCCAGTCGAAGCATCAACAGGGACGACAACCTTGAACTCGGTGCGGCTCGCAGGCTCAACCTCTACATTCTCACCAGTAGCGAACTGGACGAAAGAGATGTAGGTGAGGTATGTGCCCTTGATGGTCAGTTCATCACCAGCAGTTACACTCTCGGGAGTGAAAGCGTCAAAAGTGATGGGCTCGGTGAAAGAGATCTCCTTTGTCTCCAACTCGCCGCCATCATAGATGAGCTTGACTGTGCCAGGCTCAGCCTCCTCAGGGACGAGGCACTTGATGGTGTACTCGTCAACGACCTCGGGGGTAGAAGAGGCACCGCCAGGGAACTGAATGCTCGTTATGCGATTAAGGTTGACGCCCTTGAAAGTCATATAGGCTCCGCGGGTCACCTGGAGCGAGGCGGCGGTGAGAGTCACGCTGCCGCTTGCGAACTGATTGGTGTCATAGTCGTCATCCTCATCACACGAAGTGACAAGAGCGCCGCTCGACAGGGCCAAGAGGCCTGCCATCAGTATGGCTATGTTTTTCTTATAAAGCTTCATATAAGTCTTTTACTTTATGAGTCTTACTCTTTGAATTTGCCATGCTCTTTTGTCGCGTTAGGGCCAAGAATGGCGAACTGGGACGGCAAAAGGAAGTGACAGGGGGGCAGAGCGGAGGCCCTATACCCCCGTCACATGGCATATCCATTAATTCTCACTACTTGTAAGGCACCGCGCGGATGTTGTCGATGCGGAAAATGGGAGCGCACTCAGTGCCTGAGATGCCACCATTGTAGGGCCAGAGGACAAACGTGGCGAAATCCTCTGGCTTAGAGAGAGCCACTGTACCCTTTGAGCCATCGCTGTTGTAGATGAACTCGGAGATGGGCACCGTCACCGTGATCCACTCATCGCCGGTATCGAAGCTGCCACTCTCCTCCCATGGGCGGTAGAGGCCGCGGCAGAGACCGTAATCCTCCTTGATGTAGCTGTTGTTCTGCCAAGACTCATTGGCTGTACCCAACATCTTCTCGCAGACAGACTTGCTCGCATTGGTGAAGACGAGCTGCATGGCACCCGCGCACCAAGGGTTAGTCTTTGGGATGTAGAGCTCGAACTTGATGGCCATGTTTGCGAAGTCGGTGAAGTCGATGAGGTTGCAGAAAGGCGTGCCAGCCTCACCAGCAGCTATGCTGTATGGGTCGCCACCCCAATTGCCAGCCCAGAATGGGAGCTTGAAGTCCTCATACCAGCCGCCATCGGTAGTCTTGCTGCCATCACCGAGCTGCGCATATTGGCCACAGCCCTCAAGACCTCCCTCTGATGAATAAGTCGCCGAGATATTCCAACCTTGAGGGGCTTTGCCATTGGAGCTTACACCGCTGCCGGCGTTGAAGTCAGCCATGATGCCACGGTTGTCATTGAAGTTGAACTTCGTAGACTTGGTGGTGCCATATTTGGTGGTGACGGAGATTGCGCCGCTCTCAGTGCAGCCATCAGGGACAACAAAAGAGACTGCGGTCTGGCTGAGGCTCTTGAAATCGGTGATCTCAGTGCCGTCGGGCATAGTAATGACCATCGGGTCGCTATCGTAAGAGAGGAGATAGTCGCCATTGATGGTGGCTACATTGCCTGGGGCGACATACTCACAATCCATAGAAGAGAGCAGTGGAGCCGCAATGTCTACAGTGAACGGGAACTCAGTGGTCACTCCGCTGTTATTGACCATATAAATCTTGTCCGTCGGGTTAGAGGGCAGAGTCCTCGGGATGGTGACGAAGAGCGAATGGTCAGTGATGAGCGAGCTGTTGAGGACAGCCTCCTGATCATTGAAATAGAGCTTCGTGATGCTGCGGAGGTTGTTACCAATGAGAACCACTCGGTTATTGGTGAAAGCCGAGGTGATGAGGGAGTCCTTATTGGTCGGCATGCAGACATAGATGACTTCTGGCGTGCCGTCGGCCACCTTATACTTGTCCGGCTCATCCTCGCAAGCCACGAGGCCAAGGGCCGCAAGCGAGCAGAGCGCCGTAGAGCGGACTATATGTTTGAGATTCATTTTCATCGCTTAGACAGTTTAGTAGTTGTACTGATTGATGTCCACATCGATAGGATCCTCGCTGAGGTGGGGGTTCATGGCGAGGTCGGTGTCAGGGAAGGGCAGCGTCAGCATGCTCTCGGTGACATTTGCGAGTTTGGATGAGGTCAAACCAACACTGCTGCTGCTGACACTCCATGTGGAGTAGCCGCTGTTGAACCAAGTCTTGTAGACCTCCGAGAGTCCGTAGTAGGAGCCGCGCTCCTGATTCATGAGCTCAGACTTGACAACATCGAAGTTGTAATAAGAGAGGCGGACGAAGTCATACCAGCGGTCACCCTCGCAAGCGAGCTCGAGGCGGCGCTCCTTCCAGACCTGCTCCCAAGTGATGGAAGTCTCCTCCTTCCAAGAGCATGAGCGGTTGTGGACAGCGTTGAAGGCTGAGAGCGCGTCGGCGTTGGTGGTAGAGCCACCATCGATGAGGGTCTGAGCCTCGGCAAGGATGAGATAAACATCCGCCAAACGGAGAATATGGGTAGCGAGTGAGGTCGCCATGCGCTGCATGCCATAGCCCACACCGGCAATGTGGTCGGCATTGTCGCCCACAAGATGCTTAACCTCCTGCGCGCCGGTAGCGCTCTGGAACGTGCCGCCACCAGTGAGACCGTCACGGTCGGTGACATCAGACTTGAAGTAGAAATCGCAAATCTCAAAACCGCCCTTGGCGAAAGTAGAGGCACGATCAGTCCAGAAATAGTCATAGACATCACCAGCCATCATACAGGTTGCCTTGCGGCGTGCGTCAGTGTTGGCGCGGGTCTGCGAGGTTGGGTCGTCACCAAACGCTTGGATGAGGTCGACAGACGGGCCAGCCCATCCGCCCCACGTGGCACCAGTCTCATCGAAACCGGATGGCGCGAGGTCACTCTGCAGCGTGTTCTGACGAGTCCAGTTGCTGCCGTCGGCCGTCCAACGCCAAGCGATGAGGCTCTCGGGGCAAGTGTTGTTGGCGAGACGGAAAATGTCGGAGTAAGTCTCCATGAGCTCACGGCCGGAGTTATCCTTCACATCCTTGGCGTAGTCGACAGCCTTTTGGAGGTCCTCCTTGTTGAGAGTTCCACTGAGGCCGGCCTTGGTGAGGTAAACCTTGGCGAGGAGACCCTCGGCGCAGTAGTAGTCGATACGTCCCGCGTCAGCACTCTTAGGCAGCCACTCCATAGCCTTCTCGAGAGTCTTGACGATATAATCGTAGACATTCTCGGGCTTGGCGCGGTAGACATCGTTATACGAGTTGTTGGAGATCATCGACGAATTGTCGTGGATGATGGGCACACCGCCAAAGCTGCGGACGAGGTAGAAATAGGCGAGAGCCTTGAGAGTGAGACACTCACCCTTGGCGGCGAGTTTAGCCTTCTCGGTGCAGGCGGAGCCAGCCTTCTCGTCGATATTCTTAATCTGCGTGTTGCAATAGGCGTTGACACTCCAGAGGGAGGCCGACATGTTAACGAGGTCCTCGTCAGTCGAGTTGACAGTGAGAGTCAAGTAAGGAGACGAACCCCAGTAATAGTTGCCCGCCATGACCTCGCCGACCTTGAAGAAGCCGCGCTGGAAATCATACCAGGGCGAGTTGTAGATAGGGTTGACAGCCTGATAGAGCTGCGCGTCGTTCTTGTAGAAAGTGTCGACGTTGTAGCTATCCTCCGTAGGGCGGTCAAGGAAGTCATCACAAGCCGTGAGCGATAGACCCGCCGCGGCCATCAGCGCGATGGCTTTCGTATATTTCATTTTTCCGTATTTCATAGTTGCGAATCAGATTAGAACGTTACATTCAGACCGACAGAGTAGACGGTAGGAGAGGGATAGCGTCCGTTGTCGAGGCCGTAGACGTTGGTGCTCTGCGTAGAGGCGCCAATCTCAGGGTCGTAGCCAGAGTAGTGGGTGAAAGTGGCCACATTCTGGAGGTTGACGTAAGCGCGTACATTCTGCAAGCCCCAGCGGCTGATGAGCTCCTTCTTAAAGGTGTAGCCGAGGGTTATGTTCTTGATGCGGAGGTAAGAGCCATCCTCGACGTAGCGATCGGAGATACGGTCGTTGTCATTCGGGTCGGCTGTCGTAGCGCGGGGGATGCTGGTGTCGGCGTTCTCAACCTTGATGTTGGTGATATCGTCGTACCAGTGCCAGATGCCATCCTCACCAGTGTAGACCTTATCAGGATCAATGGCTACGAGGCGGGCGCGGTCATTGGCGACCTTGGTCTGATTGGCCCATGCGCTGTTCATGTGCGTAAGGGTCTGCGCCAAGTAGTTGTAGACCTTGTTGCCATAAGAGCCGTTGAGGAAGATGGAGAGGTCGAACTCCTTATAGGTAAAGGTGTTGGTCCAGCCGAAGGTGAACTTAGGCATAGGCGAGCCGATGTTGGTGCGGTCCTTCTCGTCGATGACTCCATCACCGTTAAGGTCCTTATACTTGATATCGCCGACCCATACAGTGGTGCTGCGGTTGAACTTGCCGTCGGTGGGGTATTTGCTGCTCTTGGGCGAGTTCTGGATGTCAGCGAGGTCCTTATAGACACCGTCAGTCACATAGCCGTAGAAGTTATAGAGGCTCTGGCCAATCTCAGTGCGAGAGACGACATCACTCCACTGGCCGTAGCCCTCGATTGCGGAAGAAGCTTGACCGTCAAGAGCGACGAGCTTGTTCTTGTTCCAAGAGATTTGGAACTCAGAGTGCCAGTTGAGGCGGCCATTGTCAAACGGAGTGCCGCTAACGGTCAGCTCAAGACCCTTATTCTCAATGGTACCGTAGTTGCCCCAAGGAGCTGCGAGAGCCGAAGAGGCGTTGCCACGTGTTCCCATGTAAGAGGGGAGCTGAAGGCTCATGAGCATATCCTCAGAGGTCTTCTTGTAGAGGTCGGCAGTGATAGAGAGGCGGTCATTGAAGAAACCGAGGTCGAGACCGAAGTTCCACTGCTCCTGAGTCTCCCACTTGATGCCGGTGTTGGGTATGTTAGACACACGATAGCCAATGCCGAGGCCAGTCTCCATCTTAGAGATAGAGGAGCCCCACTTGTAGCCACCGATGCTGGAGTTACCAGTCTGACCCCAACCTACGCGGATCTTGCCGTTAGAGAAAATGCTCTCGATGCCGAGGTTCTTAAAGAACTCCTCCTGAGTGAAGCGCCAAGAGACAGCGGCAGCGTGGAAACCAGCCCAACGGTTGTCCTTACCGAAGTTGGAAGATGCGTCGCGGCGGTAGGTGTAAGTCAAGTTATAACGGTCAGAGTAAGCATAGGTCAGACGGCCGAAGACAGAGACCATGGAGCTGGAGCCGAAGCCATAGCCGATGGTCGGAGTGCCAGTGCCGAGAGCCGGGTTGTGAACCTCGTCAGAAGGCAGGTCAGTGTTCTCAATGGCCTCATAGTTATACTTGCTCTCCCAAGCCTCATGACCGACCATGACAGTGTAGCGATGCACGTCATTGATAGCGTCGCTCCAGGTGAGGTAGTTCTTGGTCTGCCAGAAAGTGTTAGAGTTCTTCTGACGGCGAGCGCGGTTCTGGTTGCGCTGATAGGTGCCCATGGAGACGATAGGCTCATAGCGCTCAGCGTCACTCCAGCCAAGGTCATAGCCGAGCTCGGTGTGCCAAACGAGACGCTCCTTGAGGGCCGCGCCGGGCTTAACCTCAGCGAAGATGTTGCCGCTGAGCTTCTGACGCTCAAGGAGGATGTCATTGTAGAGAGCCATTGCGACAGGGTTCGGGTTAGTGTAACCCTCCTTAGAGACGCTTGAGTAGCTGCCGTCAATGTTATAGATAGGAATATCAGGAGTAGAGGTCAAAGCGTAGGTGATGACACCCTCTGACGAGTCGGCGAGAGTCATACGCTCCTTGGTCTTTGAATACATCGCTGAGAGGCCGAGTTTGAGCCAGCTCTTGAGGTTGGCGTCAAGGTTGGAGCGGAGAGACACGCGGCGGAACTTAGATCCGATAATCGTACCCTCCTGGTTCATGAAGTTGCCAGAGACATAGTACTGAACCTTCTCAGAGCCACCCTGGGCAGAGATCTGATGCTGGTGCTGGAAAGCGGTCTGGAAAATAGCGTCCTGCCAGTTGGTACCCTTGCCGAGAAGCTCGGGGTAGGTGTAATCCTCAGTGGCGGTGAGCTCGCCAGTGGAAGCGAGGTCATTGTAGTAGCTTGCGAACTCGCGGAGGTCCATCATGTCGAGACGCTTGGTCTGACGGTTCCATGCTGCGAGACCCTCATAGGTGAACTTGGCGTCGCCAGCCTTACCACGCTTGGTGGTGATGAGGACAACGCCATTGGCACCCTGAGCACCATAAATAGCCGTGGCTGACGCATCCTTGAGAATCTCCATGGAGACGATATCAGACGGGTTGATGGTGGAGAGAGGTGAGATGGTAGAGGTTGAGCCATTGCCAAGGGCGTCACCGAGACCGTAGTCAGCACCCGAAGTACCTTGGCTCTGGACAATGACACCGTCAATGACGTAGAGCGGCTCTGCGTTGGCATTGATGGTAGCCTGACCACGGACGCGGATAGAGGTTGAGGAACCTGGGGCACCTGAGGTTGAGACCGAGGTCACACCAGCAGCGCGGCCCTGAAGACTCTGGTCGAGGTTGGTGATGACAGAGCCCTTGAGAGCCTCCTCGCCGACAGAGACAGACGAGCCGGAGAGGTCGCTCTTCTTCATGACGCCGTAGCCGACGACAACGACATCGTCAAGCTCCTTGCTGTCACTCTTCATCTGGACGCTGATTGAAGAGCGCCCGTTGATAACCTCCTCGTGATTAGTGAAGCCGATGAACGAGAAGCTGACCTTTTTAGCATCACCCACATTAAGCGAGTAGTTGCCCTCGAAGTCTGTCACCGTGCCAATCGTGGTCCCCGGGATGACGACAGCCACACCCGGCAGAGGCTGGTTGGTATCGTCAGTGACGGTACCAGTAATCACCCTCGACTGCGCCCAAGCCGTCACAGCAGACAGCATGAAACACAAAGCCACAAGAATGAAACTTTTTGTTTTTTTCATAAGACATTTGTTGTACTTGGTTGTAATCGCCGTCTGATGACCTAAGCACGCCCACCATCCAGCCACTAAACTAAAAGCGGTCAGACCGCCCAAAAATCCGTTAGACCTGATAAAGACTTCCTCGCGAAAAAAGCCCACCTTTTGTCAACTTCTTTTCATTAGCAAATTTATAGGGTTGGACTATCTTGCAGTAATACTTTTTTATCATTGTGTGGTACAATTTTCGCAAAATTCATTTGTAACTTTTAACAGACGCATACATCAGGCATCTTAGGGGGGGGAATCTTCATTCCCAAAAGATTGTAAACAAGAGTAGAGTCAAGCCTCAATTCCCGAAAACCAGCATTAACAGTTCGCTAAGGCAATCGCCTCATAACGTACAACAGATAGACACTTTGTTAAAGTTCAGGCCCTCATAAGTAAAGAACAATCAATTCGCATATAACAATAATCCACAACAGATAGCATTATCATCCAACGCCTCAGAAAACACTCGCAGGGTCACTTTGCAAACCTTTGTACAGACAGTTGCCATTGCAAGTGTTAATATTAGAGTTTTACAAATGGTGTTATTTTAGCATGCCAACAGTGTCAAATGACCCTTTATTGAGACTTCACCCACACCAATTTGCGTGATTTATGACAAAAAAGGGCAGACCGAGGCAAAGACAAAAAAAACAAAGGCGGCGACCCGACATCACGTCGAGCCGCCGCCCACTTGAGGTAATGTACAAAATTACACTAACCAAAAACTTTAGCCGAAATGGCGAACAATAATATGAAAATGGGTTAGGGATTAAGATCCCTCTGATATGAATTAGTTGACGCGTGTTTGAAACGTTGACGCGTGTTTGGTCAAGAGAAGTGATAAGGAAGCCCCGGCCAGCTTGGGCGTGTCGCCTGTCGCGAACCGGGGCTTCAGTTTATTGAGAGGTTAGCAAGTAACGATTGCAAAGGTAGGTTTAAGCGTTGTAGCAGCTCTCACCATGCTCATAGATGTCAAGACCTTCCTCCTCGACACGTGCAGGAACTCGGAGACCATGAATCTTATCAAGAACCTTGAAGACGATGAAGCCCATGGCAGCAGCCCAGCAGCCGACGACGACAACACCAAGAACCTCAGCGCCGAGGAAGCCCCAGCCGTGACCGTAGCAAAGACCCTCAGAAGTTGAGAGGAAGCCGGTGAGGATGGTTCCGAGAGAACCACAGACACCATGGACTGAGCTTGCGCCGACAGGGTCATCAATGTGGAGCTTGGCATCGATGAACTCGACTGCGAAAATCATGACAACGCCACAGATGAGGCCAATGATGACAGCGCCAGCAGGAGATACGACATCGCAACCAGCAGTTACACCAACGAGGCCTGCAAGGATGCCATTGAGAGTGAGGGAGAGTGAAGGCTTGCCATACTTGAACCAGCTGGTGACGATGGCAGCGAAGCCACCTGCGCAAGCAGCGAGGTTAGTGGTGAGGAACACGTGAGAGATGGCATCCTGATCATCGGGTGTAGAGGCAGCGAGCTGAGAGCCAGGGTTGAAACCGAACCAGCCGAACCAGAGGATGAAGACGCCGAGAGCGGCGATTGTGAGGCTGTGGCCAGGGATAGCCTTAGACTTGCCATCCTTGTGATACTTGCCAATGCGGGGGCCAACAACAGCGGCACCGACGAAAGCAATCCAACCACCGACAGAGTGAACAACGGTAGAGCCAGCGAAGTCATGGAAAGTAGTTCCGAAAGTGTTCATCATGAACGAGCCCTCTTCACCATTGCAGAGCCAGCCGCCGCCCCAAGTCCAGTGACCTGAGATAGGATAGATGAGGACGGAGATGAAAACAGTGTAGACCAGATACATAGAGAACTTGGTGCGCTCAGCCATTGCGCCAGAAACGATAGTGGCCGAGGTGGCGCAGAAGACTGTCTGGAAGACGAGGAAGCCCTCCTTGGGGAGACCATTGGGGTCATGGAACATGCAGTCGAAGAAATGAGGCATGCCAACGAAACCGCCATCACCAAACATCAGACCGAAGCCTATGAACCAGAAGAGGAGCGATCCAAGGGTGAAGTCGATGAAGTTCTTCATGAGGATGTTAGTAGTGTTCTTCACGCGGGTGAAACCAGCCTCGACCATTGCGAAACCAGGCTGCATGAAGAAGACGAGCATTGCGGCCAAGAGCATCCATACGGTGTCAATGCCTCGGGCAAGGTCGCCCACGGGACTTGGGTCGGCAGGAGACTCAACGGGAGCCTCAGCCACAGCAGCGGCAACAGGCTCGGCCACTGCCTCGACAGCGGGTTCGGCGGCAGCGAGCGTATCCACCGCCTCTTGAGCCGTCATGGACGGCGTCATGAACAGGGCGGCACAGGCTATGAGCACTGCCCCGATAAGATATTTGTGATAAAGTGTCTTCATGATAAGGATTGGTTAGAGTAGTGTGTAACTGTCGTTGTCTGTCAGGCTATTTGCTTGTGTAGAGAGTCTCATCACCATGCTTGCCTGTTCTGATCGAGATGGCGTCCTCGACAGGGATGACCCAGATGCGGCCGTCACCAATCTCACCCGTCTGGGCGGCAGCGATGACAGCATTGACAGTCTTCTCGACGTTACAGTCGCGGACGACGATGGAGAGGAGCGTACGCTCGATGCAACTCGTGTCATAGACCACACCGCGGTAGATGCGGCCCTGACGAGCCTTGCCGATGCCTCGCACATCGTAGTACGAGAACCACTCGATGTCGGCTGCGAGAAGCGCATCCCGCACGTCATCGAATTTGGTCTTCCTGATGATAGCTTCAATCTTTTTCATGACTATCGCTGTTTTAGGTTATTGTTTCTTCTTAGTTAGTGCCAGATTTCTTACGAATCCGAACCTCAAGTAATATTATTCTTTTGATTTCGTTTTTCTGACATAACAAAACTAATCATTCATAAGTTATCAGCATCACTTTGCTTCCATTTTCTTATGTTCACCATACGATTTTACGCATATCACGTATGCAAAGACAGGGGGTGTAAAAAGATTTTTAGGGTGATTAACTTGAAGAAATACCAAAATCATAGGGGGTACAAGAAGAAAAATAGCGGTATTTCAGCAATACACCCCATCAATTACGGGGGGGTAACAAAAAACGACTCGAAGATCAAACATCTTCGAGCCGTATGAAGTCATACATGACCCTAATATGATTACATTCCCGGACCACCTCCCATGCCACCCATGGGAGGCGGGCCACCGTGACCACCCGCATGCCCACCACCCGGGCCACTATTACCAAGGCCGCCACGAGGGCCGCGTCGCCGGTCATCAGACGCCCCTCCGACATCCTTGAACTTATAGGTAAACGTCAGCATGGCATATCTGCCAATGACATCTGTTTGCGACGTCGATATATAGGCATCTTGAATGGAGCGGCTGGAACTCTGCGCACTGTTGAGGATGTCTGACACACGGAGGCGAAGCTCAGCCTGTTTGCGGCTAAGGAACTTGACACCGAGGGCGGCGTTCCATGCCACATTATTCTGGTCATACTGGTCGCCCATGCCACTTGAGAAGTTGTGCGCCACCGACGTGGCAAAGACAAAACGCTGCTGAAAGAAGTATTGAGACAAGGTGGCACGCAGAGTGTGTCCGTAGTAGTTATAGTTGGCCGAGGCAGTCTGCGAGCTCGACATGATGTTGTATGACGGATTGTAGGATATGTTGACATCAGTGTTCTCACTGAAACCCGTACTCAGGTTGACGCCACCAGTCAGCGTATTGGAGTGGCTCTCTACCCTGTTGCCATTATAGAAGCCGGGTGTCCGGCTCACCCTTGCGCCAAGCGAGAGGCCGAGGTTGCAGCCGAGCCACTTGAGGGGGGTGGAGAAAGTCAGGTTCACATTTCCGCTCATGTAGCCGTCGAGGTTGACAGGTTGCGAGAGTTGCGTGCCGGCAGGGAGAGTGATGCCATTGGAGAGGACCGAGTCGACTGTGGCCATGACAGACGAAGTGGCTATATAGTCCTGAGTAAAAGAGAAAGAGGACATCAGGAAGAGGAAGCGGCTCGTGGTCGGATTATTAAATGCGCAGTGCAGGCGCACCGAGTGGCTTACACTCTGGTTGAGGTCAGGGTTGCCAGCGCTATATTTACGGACATCAGAGACATCGACCACATCCTGCAACTGATTAATGCTTGGGGCATTTGAGTTGCTGCGATAGGAGAAGCGGACATTGAACCGCCGCTCAATGTTGGCAGAGACCTCGGCCGAGGGCATGAGCGAGAAGAAAGTGCGACGCGTGGTGAACTCATAGGGATAGGTCTGCTCACCCTCAAGGCGCGCATTTTGCACATCGAGGCCCACTGTGGCACGAAACTTTTTGCCGTTCAAAAAATTAAGGCCAGCACCAGCGCGATTGACTAAATAGCGGCTCTCCTTCTTATTGCTCAGCGTTGGCGAGAAACGGAAATTAGCGAAAGAGACATCGGCAAGAGATGAGTAGGAGACTACGGTCACGGTGTCGGCACTCACAGCTTTGTCGTTCGAGCTGATGGTGTAGGAGGGTTGATAGTTGACCTGCAGGGCCACATGTTCGCCAAAAGGCTCAGTGTACATAAGCCGGGCGGAGTAGCTTTGCGAGGAACTGGAGTTGTCAGTCAGCTGGGATGTGACAGAGACGGACTGATCGTCGGAGTTTAGCTCATCGGGAGCGAGATCGCCATCGGGTTTGTCGGGCGGAGTGGTAGAATCGTCTGTCGAGGCGGATGCGTCAGACACGCCAGCATCATCAGGCAGAGTGCCGTCGGCGGGTTCGTCTGCTGCGGATTGCTGCGACTCATCAGAGCGGAGGTTGCGGCTGTCACCATCTGAAGTTGATTTGCGTCCAGATGCCGAGAGGCTCAGGGAAATGGTTCGCCTCGGCAGAGAAAAACGATGTTTCCAAGTCATCTTGCCGCCTATGCTCCAATTAGTCCCGATCTTGTCTGAGGTTTGGGCAGTAGACTGATATACAACAGAGTCGCGGAGGTCGGAGCCATAGGTCGAGCTGCCATTGTCACTGCCAGTCCAACTGAAAGTAGGCTCAATCACAATGCGGTCAGACTCCGACAGAGTCCAGTTGAGACGAAGGTTGACACGGTGCTCATTCTGCTTGTCGCGGCTGTCGCTTTGGCTTTGGTATGTGTGGAGGCTATCCGACTCCTCATCCTGGAAATACTCTTGCAGGCTGGTCGAGGAAGACGTGCGCTTGGTGTGAGCATAGAAATAGCTGGACTCGATGCGAATCTTATCAGCGTTTTCAAGGCTATAATTCAACCCGGCCGAGCCTGTAGTCGTCAGTCCGCCACGCCCACCACCAGCTGATATATCCGCCGAGCCATCTTGAGAATAATTTTGCTGGTTGACATTATTGAGCATGCCTATGGCCGAGAAGCGATGCGAGCCGCGGAAAAAATTGGCATTACCTCCCGCCTCATAGTGGTTATCTGTGCCATAGCCACCATAGACACGGCCAAAGCGTCCGCTTTTGATGCCCATCTTGGTCATGATGTTTATGGTTCGCTCCTCATTGCCGTCAGAGAAACCTGTGAACTGCGCCTGCTCGCTCTGCTTGTCAAAGACCTCAATCTTGTCCACCATGTCGGCATCAATATTCTTGAGAGCGATAGATGGGTCGTCGCCAAAGAACTCCTTGCCGTCCACCAGCACCTTTTTCACCGTCTCGCCACCATGGCTGACAGAGCCATTCTTAACCTCCATGCCTGGAATTTTGCGGAGAAGGTCCTCAGTCGTGGCATCGGGGTTAACCTTAAACGCGGCAGCGTTAAACACAGTGGTGTCGCCATGCTGCTCTTGACGTACGACAGTCGAGACCACTTGAACCTCGTCTATCATCTTGTCCTCCTCCTTCATCTTGACCACACCTATATAATAAGGTGTGCGAGGCTTGATCTTGATATCCTTTTGGAAAGATACGAAACCAACACTGGTCACATTAAACGAATAAGAGCCGGAGAGGAGCGAATCTATGACAAACGCGCCATTGGGGCCAGAGACCGACCCACGCACCAACTTATCGCCCTGACGCACGAAAACCGATGCGCCCGGGATGGGCTCACCCTTGCCATCTGTCACTTTGCCCGAGACAGGAGACTGTGCAATGGACAGAGCTGAAAAGAGAAAGCTGAACAAAATCAAGGCTACGGAGCTAAGCGCATGACCTGAGTGTGACGATGTATTTTCCAAGGCGATCAAGACAATTTTGGGGTTGAGACGGAGCGAGAGAGATGGCCGCGGATTTCAGAACGGGTAGCCGATGGCGAAGTTCCAGTTAATCTTGCTTGGCTGGAAACGTCGCGTCACCACCCACTTATCCTCCAGCTCGGCGGGGTCGTGAAGCTTATATGCTGCGTCGACGCGGACAATGAAATAGTTGAAGTTGAGCCTTACACCAAGACCCGCACCCATGGCAATCTGCTTGTAGAAATCGCGGGTGAAGACTGCATCGGAGGCATTGTGACTGCGATTGAGCAGCCAAATGTTACCCGCGTCCACAAAAAGAGCGCCCTCAAGCACCGATATAATGTTGAAACGATACTCGGCATTGGCCTCAAGACGGATGTCACCAGTCTGGTTATGGTAGCGCAAGGCGGGGTCGGCTGCTTGAGAGCCAGGTCCCAGACCTCGCACCGGCCAGGCGCGGATAGAGTTTGCACCTCCCACGAAATAGCTCTTCTCGAAAGGCAGCATGAGCGAGTTGCCATAGGGGACGCCTATGCCTGCGAAAAGACGGGCCACATACCTGTTGTCCCACAAGTCTGACGTCTGATACCTCAGCTCGGCATCCGTCCTAACATATTGCGCGAAACGGATTTCCCATATCTTCTTAAACTCATCCTCAGTACTCTGCTTTTGCGTCAAGAGGTTTAGCACATTGCCGGCGGTCTCAATCCCGAAATGGAAATAGACTCCCCTCTGGTTGCGGCGCACAGTCTGCTGATTGAAAGTGAACTGGTAGCCGAGCGACATGATGAAGTGGTCGGTATACGAATACTGGAGATAAGTACCCTTTATGTAATCAGCGAAGAGGCCGTCGATGGTGGGCATACGGACAATGTTGAACTCAATGGGCGTGAGGCTGTGCGAGGCGTAGTCGGAGCCGCGCCAAGAGTAGGTCATGCGCGTGGCGAACACGTTGCGCGTGAACTCCGGGCGGCGCTGATAGTCATAGGAAAAAGAGAACAGCGTCTTGGGGTTATGCCGCTTGTAGAAATGGAGAGAGTTCTTAGGGAACACCATGAAAGGGAACGTGAGCGTGGTCTCAATCCCCGTCTCAATGGTATAAAAATCCTCCTTGCCGCCAACAGACGACTGGTGCTGCGTGGCGAGACGTGCCTTGACGGACAGAGACTCAGCACCGCGGAACACATTGGCATGAGTGTAGCGCACATTAAAAGCCGCACCAAGATTACCCGAAGAGTTCGTGCCCTCAATGTCGCAACCGAAACTCTGCCTCGGAGCAGTCTCAAGCATCACCATGCACCTCAGGTGTGTAAGGGAATCGGAGGCGGAAGAAGCCGAATCATTCTCAAAAAAGAGTATGTTAGCCTGGCGGAAAGCCTTGAGAGACGACATACGGGTGCGCATCAGGTCGACATCCGACAATCGGTATGCAGCCCCGGGGGTGACAAAGCACGAGCTGCGCATGAGTGTCGAGGTGAACGGCTGTTTGCCTCCCGCATAATGCATTGTTACAGCCGAGTCCACGACAACATTAGACGGCATAGCCCTCTCCGCCCCCTTGCGGATATTTGCGGAGTCGAGACTACTGATGACAGGCTCAACGTAATAGGCCACGCTGTCCACAATAGCCTTACGGTGCGGCATCTCCGTCCTTTTCGACCCTCCACCCATGGCATTGGCCACAACGAGAGTGCAGTTCACCGCATGATCCAGGCCCTCCATCCTTCGCCAATAATAGACATAATCCTTGCCGAAGGAGTAGTAGCCATTCTCGCGCAGATTGGCCGTTATGCGCTCACGCTCCTTATCGAGCATGTTAGTGTCAAAAGGGTCACCTGATTTTATCACGGCATGAGCAGTATCTGCCAAGACAAGCCGTCCCAGCTCATCATCAGGGGTCTGATAGGTCAGCTCATTAAGTCTATACACCTGTCCGGCAGCCACCCGATATGTCACCTCGCAACGCTTGGCCTTGGTGAGGATGACAGTGTCTGTCACCACAGCGTCATAGAAACCCTTCGAGACGAGCAGCCGCTGCAGCCTCTGCGAGGTGGAGACAGTTGCCGCAGAATCCCAGAGGACAGGTTCCTGCCCCACCCTTTCCAACCAGTTTCCGAAACGCGTCTCGGCCGAGTCGCCCACAGCAGAATAGAGGCAGAGGCCAAGTCGCCACAGGCCGAGGAAACGCGAGTTAGGCTGTTGGCGCGAATAGCTCTTCAGCTCACTCGCCGCCACGCCACCCATGTCACCCGTCACATTGACGCGGTCAAGCAACAGCTCACCCTCTGGCACACGGCGTGTGACAGAGCACGAGATGAGAGCCACAGCGACAGTCACGGAGGCTAATCGGGCGGCACCTCGCGATATGCGACGAGCAAGGGACATATAGTGGCAAAGATACTCATTTTTCGGGCTGGAGGGCGTTGCCAAGTGTGCCAAACGGCGTAACTTAGCGCGACTAAAAACGAGACCACGCAGAATGATCAGCCAAAACAAACGTAAAGCCATACGCCTGCTTGAGCAGAAGAAACGCCGTGACACCGAGAGCCTCTTTGTGGCCGAGGGGCGCAAAGTGGTGGGCGACCTGCTGCGCGGCGGGATGCGCGCAACATATATAGCAGCCACGCCCGAGCGCATAGCCGAGTTGGGACATCTGACGGCAGGCGTCGAGACCGTCGAGGCCACAACCGACGAGATAGCCGAAGTCTCCGCACTCCAGACGCGCAGTGAGATTATAGCCATATTCCGCAAACCATCGATTGCTGTCCCACAACCCGGGGGTGACAACCTCATAATAGCCCTTGACGGCATACAAGACCCCGGCAACATGGGTACCATCATACGCACGGCAGACTGGTTTGGCGTGACAGACATAGTCTGCTCCACCGCCTGCGCCGACGCCTTTGGGCCCAAGACAGTCCAGGCGACCATGGGGGCGTTGGCCCGCGTCAGGGTGTCATATACCGACCTTGCCAAATGGCTGCGCGGCAATGCCGAATCAGCATCACCCGCACCCGTCTACGGGACCTACCTTGAGGGAGACAATATATATAAGGTGTCGCTCACATCATCCGGCGTCATACTCATGGGCAACGAGGGGCATGGCATAGACCCCAAACTGAGCGGATTCGTCAGCCAAAAGCTCTTCATCCCGAGTTTCCCGGCAGGCAGGCAAACCAGTGAATCGCTCAACGTTGGCACAGCAACGGCCATAACACTCAGCGAGTTCAGAAGGCCGAGGTAAGTCGAGGAGCAAAGGCTGGCTGAGACATCGTCAGATATTTTGGCCACAACTCTTGGCAATTGGCCATCGAAGACGTATATTTGCAGCCGCAATACCACGGAGCCCTGATGGTGGAATGGTAGACACGAGGGACTTAAAATCCCTTGGCCGCAAGGCCGTGCGGGTTCGAGTCCCGCTTGGGGCACTTGCCCCGCCATAATCCCGAAGAAACGGGATTTGAGGTGAAAATGATATTGCGACATGCGAGCGACCCTCCTATTATTCGTAATAGGAGGGTCGCTTTTTATATGCCCTTTTTGCGGCGACCACTCCCTATGCGAGTGGGGTGGAGGCAAAAGCACCGCAATTCTTCACAAATTCACAAATCGAGACATCTCATTTTCCTAACCAGCGTCACCACTTTGGGGCATTTTGACGTAAAAACGCTAAAAAAGGGGCAGATTTCGCTTCAAAACGTAAGTTTAAGACTTAAAATACAAGAAAACAGCAATATTTTGCTTGATTTTCTTGCAAATCATAATCCACCGACTTAAATTTGCTTCGTCTAATAAAGAGAGGGTCATTTGAGGCAAAAGCCTACTTTTTCAGAGATGACACCCCCGAAAACAACGGGGTCATAAAGAAAAACGGCAAACTTCACCTCTCTCATCCATGAACAAGAAATTCAAAAGGACAAAAATCAAATCCATAAACCATGGCAACACTCAGATTCCAAGCGCTGACTGACCTGATGAGGAAGCAGCCCCCCACGATCAAGTTCCCCGAGAAGCGCGTGCCCGAGCTCTATGGCGAACTCGTCTTCAACGACGAGGCCATGAAGAAGTACCTTCAAAGCTCAGTCTACAAGCAGGTGAAGAAGGCAATAGCCGAAGGCGCATTCATCAGCCGCGACTTGGCCGATGGCGTAGCAGCAGGCATGAAGGCTTGGGCCATTGACCACGGTGCAGTCCACTACACCCACTGGTTCCAGCCCCTCACCGACGGCACCGCCGAGAAGCATGACGGCTTCATCAACTACGGCCCCGACGGCAAGGTTATCGAGGAGTTTGCCGGCAAGCACTTGGCTCAGCAGGAGCCTGACGCTTCTTCCTTCCCCAATGGCGGCATCCGCGCCACCTTCGAGGCCCGCGGCTACACCGCATGGGATGTCACCAGCCCCGCGTTCATTGTAGACGCGACCCTCTGCATCCCGACCATCTTCATCGCCTACACTGGCGACGCTCTCGACTACAAGACCCCTCTGCTCAAGGCACTCCACGCTGTTGACAAGGCCGCAGTCGATGTCTGCCAGTACTTTGACAAGAACGTAACCCGCGTCATCTCCAACCTCGGTTGGGAGCAGGAGTACTTCCTTATTGACCGCGGTCTCTATTTGGCTCGTCCGGACCTCGTCCTCACTGGCCGCACCCTCATGGGTCACTCTTCTGCCAAGAACCAGCAGCTTGAGGACCACTACTTCGGCTCAATCCCCGAGCGCGTATCCCTTTTCATGCGCGACCTTGAGGTAGAGTGCCACAAGCTCGGCATCCCCGCCAAGACCCGTCACAATGAGGTAGCCCCTGGCCAGTTCGAGCTCGCACCTATCTATGAGGAGGTCAACGTGGCTAATGACCACAACCTCTTGCTCATGGATGTCATGCGCAAGTTGGCTAAGCACCACGGCTTTGAGGTTCTCCTCCATGAGAAGCCTTTCGCAGGCATCAATGGTAGCGGCAAGCATAATAACTGGAGCCTCTGCACTGACACCGGCATCAACCTCTTCGCCCCTGGCAAGAATCCTAAGGGCAACATGCTCTTCCTCACCTTCCTCACCTGCGTGCTCGCAGCTGTGCATAAGGGTCAGGACATCCTCCGCGCCCAGGTGCTCAACGCATCTAACAGCCATCGTCTCGGCGCCAACGAGGCCCCCCCAGCCATCATGTCTGTCTTCCTTGGCACCCAGGTCTCAGCCATGCTCAACAGCATTGTCGAGAAGGTATCTGACGCCAAGATGACCCCAGAGGAGAAGACCGCCCTCAAGCTCGGCATCGGCCGTCTGCCCGAGATTCTCGTTGACAACACCGACCGTAACCGTACTTCACCTTTCGCTTTCACCGGCGACCGCTTCGAGTTCCGCGCTGTAGGCTCATCAGCCAACTGTGCTGGCGCAATGACCGCTGTCAACGCTATCGTTGCTGAGCAGCTCCGCGAGTTCAAGGCCGATGTTGACGCCCTCATCGAGAAGGGTGTCAAGAAGGACGAGGCTATCTTCCAGGAGATCCGCAAGCTCATCGTAGAGAGCGCACCCGCTCACTTCGACGGCAACGGCTACTCAGACGAGTGGAAAGAGGAGGCCAAGAAGCGTGGCCTGACCAACATCACCAGTGTGCCCGAGAGCATCGACACCATGCTCTCTGACTGGAGCAAGAAGGTCTACGTCAATGGCGGCGTCCTCTCTGAGCGCGAGCTCACCGTCCGTCACGATGTCGAGATGGAGAAGTTCGTCAAGAAGGTTCAGATTGAGGCACGCGTCATGGGTGACTTGGTTATCAACCACATCGTCCCCACCGCCCTCGCCTACCAGAACACCCTCATCCAGAATGTCAAGGGCATGAAGGAGATTATGGGTGCTGACGCTGACGCCATGACAGAGAACGAGCGCGAGCTCATCCGCAAGGTGTCTGACCACGTCAAGACCATCCGCTCATCAGTACAGGAGATGATTGACGCCCGCAAGGCCGCCAACAAGATCGAGGACGAGCGCGAGAAGGCCTACGCCTACGACGAGAAGGTTCGTCCTTACCTCGACAAGATCCGCTACCATGTTGACAAGCTGGAGCTCATCGTCGACAACGAGATGTGGCCTCTGCCTAAGTATCGTGAGATGCTCTTCATGTTCGACTAGTCCTTTTAGTCTGAAATATGTTTGCACCCCCATGGAGGATTCGTTCCTCCATGGGGGTGCTTTTTTATCTTGGGCAGAAACCACAGACACATCCGCTTGTTAGCGGGCTTAACAGTCGAGATGGAAGACCGCCCCTCGACGACAAGGTTCGCAGAAAGGTGAATTCTTATAAAAATCGCTCAATTGCAAGTGACATTTTAACAAAGAGGGTAAAGGGGGTTGCCGCTTTGGCTGAATTAACATAATTTTAAGGCGCGAAACAATTAAAGCGACAGCAAAAATGAAAATGATACGGACACTCATAATGCTCATCGCCCCGCTCTGCGTCATGGCATGCGGCGACGACGGCAATGACGACAACACAAAGGGCACGGCAGCCACATTGACAAGCTCTGTACCCGCCATAGGGGCGACTGGTGTGGCGGCCACCACAACAGAGATGACCCTGACATTCAGCGAGGAGGTTAATTTCGTCTCGGGCGTGACTGCCGATTTCAATGGCACGAGCGTAGGATTGATGGACTTCAGCAAGAGCGGCAACGTCATGACCCTGACGTTGCCCGCGGCTTTGGAGAAAAGCAAGTCCTACACACTGAGCGTGCCGGACGGCTTTTTCACCACAAAATCTAATGGCGTAAGCGTAGCAGCCTTCAGCATAACATTCCAGACCGAGGAGAAAGTGGCGTATGACAAGAGTAACATCTCCACAAGCCTTGTTACCGAGAATCCCATGGCGTCCACGAAAAAAGTATATGACTACCTGCTCGAGAACTATGGCGAGAAGACGCTCTCCGCATCTATGGCCAACGTGTCATGGAACCTCAATGAGGCCGAGCTCGTCTACACCGCCACTGGCAAATATCCCGCCATCGCTACAATGGATTACATCCACCTCTTCACGCAGCGCAGTGACTGGAACAGCTCATGGAAAGTCAAATATGACGACATAACCGAGATTCAGAAATGGGCTGACAATGGCGGACTCGTGGCAGCAAGCTGGCACTGGATGGTCCCTGTGACCAAGGGCGACATCCCCACAAGCGGCGACGGCAAACTTGCCACCGACCTCACCACTGCGTTCATGCCATCTAACATGTTCATTGACGGCACTTGGGAGAAAGAGATTCACGACACCGAGCTGCCCATTCTCGCAGCCGACATCAAGAAACTGCAAGACGCCGGCATCACACTCATCTTCCGCCCATTCCACGAGGCTTCTGGCAACGTCCTTTCAGGTGGCGAGGCTTGGTTCTGGTGGGGCCGCGAAGGCGCCGAGATTTATAAAAAGGTGTGGATTGACCTTTTCAACTACTTCAAAGAGCAGGGCATCAACAACATCATCTGGGTGTGGACCACGCAGACCGGCTATGGATGGGATGCGACAAAGGGTGTGCTCTGCGACTCGGAGTGGTACCCTGGCGACGAGTATGTGGACATCATAGGCCGCGACGCATACACCAAGAGCGCGACAGACTTGGCTGCCGAGTATGAGGCCATGAGGGAGAACTTCCCGCACAAGATGGTGACCCTCTCAGAGTGCGGCAGCGTAGGCAAGATATCCGAGCAGATGGAGAAGGGAATCATGTGGAGTTGGGTCATGCCATGGTATCAGTATGACGCCACGACATTGGATGGTCATGAGCATGCCGACACCGACTGGTGGAAAGACGCAATGAGCAACGAGAACGTCATTTCGCGCGACCAGCTGCCATCATTCAAATAAAGTCAGACGGCAAAGAGAACAAACAGACCGCCGCCAAGCCCGAGGAGAGGCATTGGCGGCGGTCTTTCTGTGTACACGGCATGATAAAATAGTACCAAACAAATTGTGACCTTGTGTTAAAAAATCACTATCTTAGCAAAGCGAATATCTTTTCAGAGGAATATAAATCGGCCAATATATCGAACCAATGAAGAACACGACAGTCAGCCGCGAGATAACGGCGCTAAATGACAAGAGTGACGCCATACTCATATTCGACCGACAGAAAAAGGACTTCAAATACCCGTTGCACTTCCACCCCGAATATGAGCTCAACTACCTCTATAACGCGGAGGGGGCTGAGCGAATCGTGGGTGACAGCATGGAGCACATTGGCAGTCAAGAGCTTTGCCTCGTAGGGCCAAACCTGTACCACGCATGGAAAGCGGGCGAATGCGCTGCCGACACCAACAAGCGCGAGGTGACCATGCAGTTTCTCGCCAACCTGTTCCCCGAGCAGCTGACCAACAAAGAGATATATAAGGACATAGCCGCCATGCTCAAGAGGAGCGAGAGCGGACTGGTGTTCAGCCCCGAGACGGCAGAGGCAGCGGAGCCAATGCTGACAGCCGTCAGCCGAGCGCAAGGGTTCGAGGCGTACATCGAGTTCCTCAAACTGATGCAGTTCTTGGCCAACTCACCCGACCAGCGCACCTTGGCCAGCAGCACATTCCAGAACACGACATCGGCCTCGACCGACAACAGGATAGAGAAGATCCACGATTTTATCGTAGCGCACTATAAGGAGAAGATAACATTGACCGACGCAGCGTCAATTCTCAACATGAGCCCAGTCTCGGTGACCAGGCTCATCAAGCAGCGGACGGGCAAGAGCTTCATTGACTTCCTGAACGAGATACGCATAGGCTTCGCGGCTCGCCAGATGGTGGATTCCGACCTCAGCATAAGCGAGATATGTTTCTCGAACGGGTTCAACAACATATCCAACTTCAACCGCACATTCCGCAAAAAGCAGGGACTCACGCCAACTGAGTTCCGCGCCAAATATCTCGGCAAGAAGAAAGTCTTGTAACAGAGACCCAACTCAGCCGAGCCATTATTAGCGAGACCCAAACCAACCAACACACAGCACACCCATGAACACACGAACCACACACCTTGGCGCCACACTGCGCTTGATGGCCTTAGGAGCGGTAGCCGCAGCCATGGCCTCTTGCTCCGTCAGCCCCCGCCAGACAGTCAGCCTCGACGGCAAATGGCGCACCGAGTTTGGCCCCGTCACACTGCCAGGCACGACAGACGAGGCCAACATCGGCGACACAATAAGCAACCTCGCCGAAGACAGCCGCCTGAGCCGCAAACACAGCCTTTGCCGAGCCTTGACATATGAGGGCGACATCATCATCCCAGCATCAATGGACGGCAAGCACATCGAGTTCTACATCGAGAAGACCAAGCCATCCACCTTGTGGATTGACGGCGACAGCATAGGCTCTATAGGCACACTCCACACGCCCCACGTCTATGACATCAGCCGTTTCCGTGCTGGTCGTCACACCGTCCGCCTGCGCATAGACAACAGTTGGAAGGATGAGAATGGACATGGCGGCCTCCTGCCACAGATTGGAGGCAGCCACGCCGTCACCGAGGCCACGCAGACCAACTGGAACGGGGCTTTGGGGCTTTTCTGCCTCAGGTCAATGCCCAAGACCTACATCCAAAGTGTCACCACATACACATTCATTGACACTACACGCATAGGGTTTGACGAGGATGGAGTTCAGACAACCGACTCGGCGTCCGTGAGGATAGACCTCGGGATCGTCTCGTCAAAAGACATGCGCGTGACGGTTGACGCAAAGTGCCTCCCCCACCCCATATCAACAAGCGCGGCCATCAAACAGACTGCCACGACTGCTCAATTCGACCTCAAGAAGGGCTCGAATAAAGTGAGCCTGACACTCAGCCTTGACGAGGCCGCCCTGTGGAGCGAATGGCAGCAGAGCCTCTACACAGTCACCGTGACACTTGACAGCCCCGACGGCGTGGACAAGCAGGACGTGAACATAGGCTTCCGCACATTTGAGGCCCGCGGCACGCAGTTCGCCATCAATGGGCAGACCACATTCCTCCGCGGCAAACATGACGCATGCGTATTCCCACAGACAGGCTACGCCCCGATGGATAAGGAGAGTTGGCTGAAAGTGTTCCGCACCGCCAAGGAGTATGGCATCAACCATTACAGATTCCACTCGTGGTGTCCGCCCGAGGCAGCCTTTGCCGCAGCCGATGAAGTGGGCATATATCTCCAGCCCGAGTTGCCTTACTGGGGTGAGTTGCGCCCCAGCGGAGCGGACAACAACAGCCGCCTGCTTAACAACTTCCTCTATGAGGAGGGACTGAATATCGTGCGCCAGTTTGGCAACCACCCGTCATTCGTCATGATGAGCCTCGGCAATGAGCTGAGCGGCGACACTGCCGTGATGCGCCAGATGATTGACGGACTGCGCAAGACCGACCCGCGCCATCTCTATGCGGCTGGCAGCAACAACTTCCTCGGGTGGATGGGGACCACAAGCGGAGAGGACTTTTACGTCAGCTGCCGCTCTGGTTGGAGTCCCGACCCTTATGGTGCACACTTGCGCGCATCCTTCTCACTTGCCGATGCTGACGAGTTCGGAATACTCAATGGCGTATACCCTGACACCCGCGTCAACTTTGAGAAAGCGGCTGCCAAGATTAACGTGCCGATAGTTGGTCACGAGACCGGCCAATATCAGATTTACCCGGACTATGCGGAGATTGGTAAATATACCGGTGTGCTCCGCCCCCTTAACCTTGAGAACTTCCGCCGCGGACTGAAAAAGACTCAGCCTGATGCGGATGTGGACAGCCTCGCAAAGACATATCACAAGGCATCGGGCGCACTCTCCGCACTATGTTACAAGGCCGACATCGAGATGAACCTGCGCACGTGCGGCTTTGGAGGCTTCCAGCTGCTGGATTTGCAAGACTACCCCGGTCAAGGTGGCGCATTAGTGGGCATCCTCGACCCGTTCATGGAGAGCAAAGGCATCATTACACCCGAAGAGTGGAGGCGCTTCTGCTCAGACATTGTTCCGCTCGCCTTGATGGACAAACTAACCTACACCACTGCGGAGACCCTCAATGCCGACGTGGCCATAGCCAACTACTCGCAGCGAGACATCGAGGGCGACAGCCTGACGTGGGCACTCACCACAAGCAAAGGCAAGAGTGTAGCCGAGGGTTCATTCAAGGCTTCTGCCAAGGCAGGCGCACTATCCACCACAGGCAAGATCGTCGCCAAACTCAGCAGCCTTAGTGAGCCAACTCAAATGACGCTCACCATAAGCGTCGGGAATGCTCTAAACACCTACAACATCTGGGCATACCCCGACAAAGAGCTCGACAAGCCCGCCGACATCATTAAGTCGGCCACGCTCACCGACGCCATCATGAAAAAAGTAGAGATGGGGGCGACACTGCTGCTGACGCCAGACCACAGCAAGATTATCAATCAGAGCGTCGGCGGAATGTTCATCCCAGACTACTGGAACTTCGCCATGTTCAAGACCATCAGTCAGAACAATGGCAAGCCTGTCTCGCCCGGCACACTCGGCTACGTCATTGACACGCACAGCCACTTGGCCGACCTCTTCCCCACAGAGAGCCACGCTGACTTCCAGTGGTGGGACATCATGCGAAACAGCCGCCCACTCATCTTGGACGGAACGCCAGCCACCCTCTCGCCTGAGGTCGAGGCGATAGACAACGTCAACCGCCATCATAAACTTGGTGTGGTCTTTGGCGTCAAAGTCGGATTGGGCAAAGTGCTGGTCTGCACCACCAACCTGTCCGCCATCAAGAGCCACCCCGAGGGCAGACAATGGGCAAGAGCCATCGAGGCTTATGCCGCATCGGCACAGTTCGCACCGAGATTCCGAATGTCGGCTGCCGAGCTGAGAAACCTCTTGACGCGCAACATCTCAGATGAAAACATCGAAGGCGTTAAAAACATATCGGACTATAAAGCTTTGGAAAAATAAAGTTGGCTAAGATCTAAAGCCAATCCGCAGAGACAAACGCAAACAGCCCGCGGTATCCAGAAATCAGTTACTCCGCACGGTAGCCCCCGGCAATTGCCACGAGCAATTTGCCGGGGGCTTTTTTGTGCGCAAAAAGCAGCGCGCACAGCAAAAAGATGATATTTTCAGTACAAAATATGCGCAAACATTTGCACAATATGTTCAAAATGCAGGAATCTTAGCCTTAGCACTTAAAATATGTGTTTTTTTTTATTAGATGTTAATTAGCAAGTGTCTATATTTGCAAACGATTGGACACAAAACCTAATTACCACAAAGATGTTGAAAAGATACATGACATGCGGATTCGCACTCTTGGCAAGCCTGATGGCAGAGGCCAAAGTAGCGATAACCGAGAGCGGCGGCTGGTTTGAGTCAGCCTACGTCAAATGGACCAACGACCTGACCACATACGCAGGATATAACGTTTATTACAAGGCTGCGGGAGCAAGCGCATATACACAACTCGACAAAGAGCTGGTGCGCAACTACGTGAGCTACGGGCGCGCTGACGTGCTGGGCATAACCGCTGGCAACTACGTGATGAAAGTAGTGCCAGTGAAGAGTGACGGCACCGAGGATACAGCCGAAGCAGCAGAGACTGGCACACTCGGCGTCACGGCGCACGATCGCACAGGCTTCGCATTCAGCAACCTGACCAATGGAACTAAAACAGAAGGCGGACTGACATTCAACGCCGCCGATGGCATTGGCGCATATAAGAATGACGGCACACTGAAAGACAACGCACGCGTCATCTACGTCACAGCGGACAATGCCAAGACTGTGAGCCTTGGTGTTATTAACGGCAAGAATGAAACCACGTACACTGGCATTCAGTCAATCATCACAGCTCATAAGAAAGGACGTGAGACCCGCCCTCTCGATATCCGAATTGTTGGTACAATCAAAGACTCTGATGTCGACAAATTCGACAGTTCTGCCGAGGGAATACAAATAAAAGGGGAAAACGCCTATATGCCCATCAACATCACCATTGAGGGCGTGGGCGACGACGCCACAGTCTGGGGCTTTGGATTCCTACTGCGCAATGTATGCTCTGTGGAGCTGCGTAATTTCGGCATTATGCTCTGCATGGATGACTGTGTCTCCATTGACACCGATAACGAGCATATCTGGGTTCACAACCTTGACCTCTTCTATGGCAACACTGGTGGAGACTCGGATCAGGCTAAAGGTGACGGCACGATTGACTTGAAAGGCGACTCGCAATATCTGACCTTCAGCTACAACCACCTCTTTGACAGCGGCAAGGCCAGCCTCTGCGGCATGTCGAGCGAGAGCGGACCAAACTACATAACCTACCACCATAACTGGTTTGACCACTCAGACAGCCGCCACCCGCGCATCCGCACAATGAGCGTCCACGTCTACAACAACTACTTTGACGGCAACTCGAAGTATGGTGTTGGCGTGACCTCTGGCGCCTCTGCCTTTGTGGAGGCTAACTACTTCCGCAACTGCAAATACCCCATGCTCAGCTCACTCCAAGGCACTGATGCCACAGGCGATGGCACATTCTCAGGCGAGGATGGCGGCATCATCAAGGCCTACGCCAACTACATCAAGGGAGCTAAGGTGGTCAGCTATTACTCAAGCAGCAACACCGATGATTTTGACGCATACAAGGTTAGCAGCCGCACAGAGACAGTGCCGAGCGACGTCAAGACCAAGGTGGGCGACACGAGCTATGACAACTTCGACACCAACAGCAGCGTGATGTACGCCTGCACTCCAGATGACGCGGAGAGTGTCCCCGAGACTGTCACTGGTTGGCTCGGCGCAGGCCGCATAGGTCATGGTGACTTCAAGTGGCAGTTCGACAACAAAGAGCAGGACGAGAACTACGGCGTCATCACAGCACTCAAAAGCGAGTTGAAAGCTTACAAGAGCAGCTTCTATAACTTCTATGGCGAGACCACGGCCAACAACAACTACAATGACGGCACTTACATAGCCACTGGTGGTGACGCCGAGAAAAATGCCGACTACGAACCGACATGGAGCGGTGCCGACACAAGCGACGACGACAGCTCGACCGAGGTTGTAAACAAATGGGTCTTCACTTCTTGGTGCGACGCGTCACAGGCAATTCTCACCAGCGCAGACGGCGGTTGGACTCAGAAAACCGACAAAACGAACCGATATGAAAAGACATTGAGCGCCGAGCCTGCAAGCATTGGCCTCACAGAGACAGAGGGGCTTACCTTCAGTGGCGAGGGCAAAAAGATCCTCGTCAGCTTCGACTCAAGCAAGGGTCAGTGCATCCAGGGCGGAATGACATTCAACCTTACCGCACAGGAGGAAGACGTCATCATCGTCTCCTTCGCTCACACAAGCAGCAGCAAAGGTTCACGCGACCTCCTGATCAACGAAGAGATTGTGGCCTCATCATCCAACACGACAGCGACAACGGGTAAATATACTGTTCCTGCAGGCACCACCGAGGTGACAATTCGCGGCTCCGAAAGCCTCAACTTCTTCTCCATCACCATCCTCCGCGAGAAAGACAGCGACGGAGATGATGATGACGACGATGACGACACCCCGACGGCCAAGCATGACACCACCGCAGCCAAGGAGGTTTCTGCAGTGGAGTATTACACTCTCGGCGGACAGAAAGTGTCAAGCCCCTCACGCGGCATCTGCATTGTGCGCACCATCTATACCGATGGAACGACCTCCGCAAGCAAGATGATTAGCGGCAAGTAGCGGAGAGCAAAAACTCCATAACTTATTCCCGTCCATCACTCCCGTAGGCATACGGGGGCAGTGGACGGGATTTTTTTTGTTTGGTACATTAACAGCCGCCCGTACAGCTATGAGGGAGGCGGAGACATTTTAGTCGGCACGCAGAGCGAGGCCGACAAGTACGCCCAGTCGGTAGGGCAGCACAGGGGCAATCAGGTTTCTGGAGTGCAGAACGGCCTTGTGCGCAGGGCGGTGGACGATAAAGGCAACCCTGTGACCATGGACGGGGAGCAGGTGTACGCGAACCCGTACCTGCTGGACGATGTAGTGGTCAAAGCACCCGATATGAGAGTGGCAAAGGCGGTACGAGGATATAGCATGGCTCAAAAGCCATCCAAGACTTCTGAGCCTTCTTGGTTTTCCAGATTTGCGGAAAATAAAAAAGACATGGGGCTTCTGAATATAACCAGTCCTTATCTGGCTGCCAGTTCTGCTCTTGTGCGAACAGCAGCTCAAGACGCATGGCGGCGTGCGCATGATAACATGTTCTTATTTGACTACAATTTTGACGGAGAGGGGAACTCGATGCCTATGCCGATGAAATTTCTAAAAGGCCTATGGCGTAAAGATAAAGGAAGGGAATTTTACGACAGATTAGCCGCCGCAGATTTATCAGACGAAGAGACTGCCAATAAATATTTAGATGAGTACACTGCTCTTGGACAAAAGGGATTTCTACATGGGCCTGATAATATTCCTGGCAGCATACACGCACTCCGTATAGCTCAGTCAGGGATTCGTAATCGATTAGACCTCATGAGGCTTTTTGACGGCAGACCTCAGCTGTATAACACATTCAAGATTAACCCAGATTATACAGCACCTGATGGAACACCAAGGTATACTTTTTCGGATGAATTCGACAGGCGGGCCTTTAATGATGATGCCGCAAATTATATCCGTTGGCGCGATGGAAATAAAGAAATGACATTTTCTTCTCCAGAAGACGCAAAGGCGAACGCGGTTAAAATGTACAGAAACAGGGACACGAAATGGGCGGATGTGTCCCCTACTTCAAATGGTAAAAGTTTGATATACTCAGTCTCTGGCGGCGCAGGCTCGCCATTTGGAGACTATTCTCTCGTCAAAGATTATAATGGGCAGAATAAACGATGGGTTGACAAGTGGGATTATAGTATGCCCGACTGGTTTAATAAGTACCTCCGAGTCAACCCCGTTGCCACCGGTGATAGAATTCCGGAGCCCAACAGACTTTATTCTTATTTATTCCCCGGCACAGAAACCTCCTCTCCAACTTTCATCCAGCCTCGCGGTGCTCATGACAACGACGACCACCGCTGGCTGAATGTTAGCGATAGGTATGAATAATAAAGGCCGGGGAGAAATCCCGGCCTTTATTTCTACTCTATTTTGTGTCTCTCGCGAATTGAATAAACATCTTTACCGCTTGAGCGAGGTTTTCCGCCTCGTATTGGTAGCACGGATAGCTTCCTGCCATGGAACGATACTTGATACCGGATTGAAAGCCATAGTCCATAACAGTGATTTTCGAGATGTGCTCCACATTCTTAAACAGGTCTTCCGCGGGGACATCAGCGTTAATCAAAAAGCCAGTTTCGCCGTCATATATGTCTAATCGGGCAAAACTCATACCGTTATCAAACTTGATATCGAATGACACCCCGAAACTTGTACATTCGCTGAAATCGACACCTACACGTTTAAACTCGCCAAAAGTACGAGCAGTGGCAACGACAGCGACCAGAACTGCGCAAATCACGACAATTAATTTCTTCATGTGTTTTGTTTTTAGTTAATCACCTTTTTAACGCAAAAGTCGCGATTTTATTGCGTTAAAACACACCTTTTTAAGAGAAAAATATCCAATCATAATTCACATTATGCGAGACAAGATAATCCTTCTTCTGTTCGTGGTCTGCTCCCTGCTCGGGGCTTTCTCCTACGTCCTGTGGAGGCGTGTGAGGTCGGTTGCCTCGGAGCGTGACGACTACGCCATGGTGGCGAAGGCCTACGCCTCGGCGTGCGAGGACTCGGAGGGCGAGAGCCGCGTGTTCCGCCTACGCATAGGCGAGCTGACGGCGAGCTCGGACAGCCTCATGCGTAGGATGGACTCGCTGCGGAGGGAGATAGGCGTGAGGGACAAGCGGCTGAGGGCCATACACTACCGCGAGACCGTGGTGGAGAGGCGTGACACCATCGTGTTGCGCCTGCCCGCCGTGGCTGCCGACATAGACACCGTGGTGGATGACGGGTGGGTGCGCACGGCGGTGAGCCTGCGCAGGCCCGATAGCCTGAGCGTGTCGGCGAGGGTGAGGAACGAGACGACCATAGTGGTCAAGACGAGGCGGGAGACCGTCGAGCCTCCCAAGCGTTTCTTCCTGCTGCGGTGGTTTCAGCGCAGGCACACCGTGGTGACGGTGGTGGCCAAGGAGGGCAACCCGTGGTGCGAGACGAGGGAGTTCAGGAGCGTGGAGATTGTGGAGTGAGGAGTATAAACTTTTAACCTATATACTATGAGTTATTTTAGAAAATTGTCATTCGATGATATGTTATCAATGGTAAAGGCGGCGGCAGCGAAGAGAGGCGTTCTTGATTTTAAACCAGATGGGAATGGTTTATCTGATGTTATGAATAGAGAGCATCAAATACGGACCTCACGAGTATTGCCAGACTCAAGTGTGACTGTGTACGGGAAAGCCCCTAAATCAATAAATCCTTCGGATTTCTATAAGCAGAAAGCAGAAGAGGGAGGCAAAGGCTTCTAAGAAGAGGAGTGAAAACGTCCGCTGCGAGTTAGTCCGTTTTCTCATAGTGTGCGAGGGTGAGAAGACTGAGCCTTTCTATTTTGAGGCATTGATTAACTCTCACGTCTCCGCCGTCCGAGAGGTGACGATTAAAGGTGAGGGCAAGGGGACAGTCGCCCTAATTGACAAGACTTGCGAGATAAGAGACGAGTTGGAGCGTAAGAACGCCATGTGTTTTGACCAAGTCTGGGCGGTGTTCGACAAAGACGATTTTGGCGACTTTAACGAAGCCATAAGCAGGGCCAAGGATTATAATATCCGTTGCGCCTGGTCTAATGAGGCTTTTGAATTATGGTACTGCCTTCCTTTTGAGCACTTAACATCAGGGATAAGCAGAAGTGACTATATTACAAAGATAGAAGAGCATATTAGAAGTAAAGCCGGCAAGAAAGATTTTAGATACAGGAAAGGATGTAAAGATATTTACAAACTACTGCAACAATACGGAAGCGAGGAGTTTGCGAAGAAAAACGCCAAAGCTCTACGCAAGCTACATTTTGGCACAAACTACTCTAAACATAATCCTTGCACAAAGGTGGATTTGCTTGTTGAGGAGTTAGAGCAATACAGTATATAAAATTCTTTCCAAGTTTTTACTCAGAGGTTCAGTGTTGTATTTGCCTAACGCCCAGCATTTTGATATTCCCGATTAATCTCCTATATTTGCGAAGTGAAAATTTTTCTCGCACAATTCACAATAAAATCCCGAGTCGTGCGTTATATGAAGAAAAATCAAATAGTTATGAGACAGTTGTTGAATATAGGTATCTTTTTAGTTTTGCTGTTTGTTTTCTTTGAGGCAGGAGAGCCGCAAGCTGCCGCTAAGAAATACGATAGTTCGGAATGTATTTCTATAATTGACAGTCTTAACCGAGTTGCAGCTTTATACCAAAACGACACTATAGATTCGGCTTATGTGTTATCTTTCAAGTCGAATGGCATAGATTCTGTCGCTGTAGTTTGGGCGGGTGCACCAGTTAACAGCGCATTGATTATAGATACTTTACATCTTAAGATTCAACATATATTCATTTCGGACGGAATTAAGATAAAGACAGGAAACTGCGAAGGCGATGGTTTCGTGGTTTTGCATTTGCCCGAAGGGACAACCCCAAGAGACCCAGGCATTTATTATGAAAACAGAAAAATGGATTACGTTCATCCATTAAATAACTACGTTCCTATTTATCCCACAGGGAGAAAGATATATTAAAAATCAACTCAAATAACGTTATGGCATACACAGATGAAGATGACAACGTACAGGATAGCACTGGCGTTCAAGGTAATGCGTTCGCTTTTGACCCCGAAAAAGTTGCAGAGGCTATAAGAAATTGGCAAGCTAATTATACGCCGGGAAGTGCCGCTTGGAATACAACAGAAGACTTTTATAAAAGTCAAATGCATGGGCAAACGCCCTATCATGATTATTACGGAAAGCACTACCGAATAATCATGCCTAAAGACTTAAAGACGTCATTTGAATGGTTAATTAACACAAATGGTGGTGATGATTTGAGCTATAGGCATTTGATGCCTTTGTTTGGTGTTTCATACAATGGTATATCAGATAGAGAGGCGAGCAGAAAGCAGGCTTTAGCAAATATATCAGCTGTTTTTAACCAAATTGGCGCGAAACAACAAGCTTACGGCGGCAGGCTGTTCGCGCAAGGCGGCCGAATCAAGGTCAAGCCCGCCCCCAACACCATCCGCTCCCGTAACGGGCTGAAGATGCGCCGAGCCGACGACCTTGGCAACGCGGACTACGACATATACTTCTAAAAAAAGAAGTTGTTTGTTCATATGTATTAATAGACCTCCCACCTTGTTGCGAGAACAGGGTGGGAGGAGCTTTTTTATAGGCTAATCTCGGTATCGGCGAGGACGAAAGCCTGTTTTCGCCGACCTTGCTGAGTTTGGGTTAACAATCCAAGGCTTTCAAGTTCCCTTAGTAGTTTCATCGCCGTCGGGTGTGACACTTTGAGTTGTTGGCAGACCGAGGCAACGTCAGCGTAGAGCCATTCCCCGCTTGTCATCCTGCCCATGATTTCCGATTGCCTTGGCGACAGTATTCCATTATACTTTGCGGACTGCTGCTTCGCCTGCTCCTTGCTTTTCTCTATCTTCTTCCTTACCCACTCGATAAAAAAATACTGGCACAAACTTGCAAAGAGGACCAGCACGAAAAGAAATCGCAGAGAAAAAGCGCATGACACGTTAAAATAAAACCCCTCGACGTGCGTTTTCGCTATGGGGTGGCGTCCCACAACAGGCGGAAAGCGAGCGAAAGAACCGCAGACGCCCCCCACAAAAAAAACAAGGAATCTATGACAAAAGCGACAAAAAACATACTAAGCCTCACGCATGACGAGGCTCTCACCTTCTTCATGCATTCGCGGCAATATCAGGGCTTTGAGATGCCCGAGTACTTTGACTTTGACAATCTGCTATCCTTCGTCAGGCAGGCCGTCGGCGACAAGCCGTATGACGAGTGCCTCAGAGTGGGTGCGTCGCCCGAGCAGATGAGCGACGTCAACATAGACATCTTGCTCAACAAAGACGGGCGTTACGGCGTGCGCCCCGTAACACTCGCCAACCCGTTCCTCTACTACTTCTTGGCCCGCGAGCTGTGCAGCGAGAAGGGGTGGGAGGAGCTGACGAGCCTCTTTGACGCCTTCAGCGTGCCACACATCACGTCTTGCGCGCTGCCAGTCATCCCTGGGAACAAAGAGCGTTTTCATCGGGCCGCAACCATCATGAACTGGTGGACCACCATGGAGCAGAGGTCCATAGAGCTGTCACTCGAATACCAGTATATGTTCGTGACGGACATAACCAACTGCTACGGGTCCATCAACCCGCAGGCATTCGAGTGGGCGTTTGACCTCAAGGGTACAAGCCTCGAGCGACATTCAGGCTCGGCGATGGCAGCCGACATTCAGCGGCTCATCAGGGCATTCCAGCAGGGGCGCAACATTGGCCTCCCTCAGGGCGGGCCGCTCTTCGACCTCACTGCCGAGATAATCCTCGGCTACTCCGACCTGCTTCTCCACGAGGCCATCGTGCGGAGCGGCATTGAGGAGAGGTATGAGATAATCCGCTTCCGCGACGACTACCGCATCTTCTGCAACGACCGGGACGCGCTGACCAAGATATCCTACATCCTGCAAGGCGTCATGGAGAGCCTCAACTTCAGGATGAACAGCCAGAAGACTAAGATAAGCGAGAGTATCGTGACGGACTCCATCAAACCCGACAAACTGGCGTATATATACAACACGCCCATTTTCAACAAGAAAGGAGTGGACTTTGACAGCTTTGAGAAACATCTGCTCTACATCCTCATGTTCTCGCGCCATTACCCGGACAGCGGATCGGTCAAGACCATGCTGGCGGACATTGACAAGCGCATAGAGAAACACTTAGAGCCGTATGAGGATCAGTCGATATCGTTGCGTATCCACATAGACCGAGAAACTGGAGAATGCGTGCCCGCCGAGCCAGAGGAGGAGTCCAAGAAACCCAAGATGAAGCGGCACAAACTGACGGGCGGCAGCGTCAGGGCCTTGAGCGCCATCTGCGTCCAGATTGCCCTTGAGAACGTCGGTTGCTGCCACTACGCGCTGCGCGTCCTTAGCCGCATGGTGGACTCGATTGAGGACGAGGAGGAGAAATGGAGCATAATAGACATGACCTACGCCAAGCTGTGCGACCGTCCCAACTCGGCCTATGACCAGCTGTGGCTCCAGAACATAACACATCAGCGGGACAGGGAGAGGGGCGAGTCGCCCTACACGCTGAGGCTGTGCCGATTGGTGGCGGGAGAGAAAGACGTGAGGCTGTGGAACAACGACTGGCTGCGAGAGGAGATCACAGACGGGATGCCATGCGACTCCATCGTGGACAAGGAGACGCTGGGCGAGACCACGCCCATCATCACATTCCGCGAGACGCGGGCCTATTGCGAGGAGCCGGATTTTGAAGACCCCGACTTTGAAGACCCGGACTTTGAAGACTCGGATGACACGGAGGATGGCGAACAGGTGAGATACGACGGCTGAGGTCAAGCATAGCTGCCACATGAGTATTTAGCCCCCCCGACACGCTGAATTTACGCCGAAATTGCTTAACTTCGCCTATTTAGGCGGAGAGGGTGCGTTTTGCCCCCACATCAACCTCGCCTCCCACACGAACACAGACACGCCACCACGCACGCAAGAGATGCCAATGGAATATAACACCTCGCGAGAGAAACTCGTGATGCCCGAGTACGGGCGCAACATACAAGAGATGGTACGCCACGCCCTCACCATAGAGGACCGCGACGAGCGCAGCCGATGCGCCGCCACCATAGCCAAGACCATGATAACCCTCTTTCCCAAGTTGAAAGAGGACGACAACTATAAGCAGAAGGTGTGGGACCACATTGCCATGATGGCCAACTACCAGCTTGACGTCGACGCCCCCTACCCCCTGCCCACGCAGCAGGAGGCAGCGACGCACGTCACGACCCACATCCCATACCCCATGAAAAGCATCCGCCTGCGCGCCTACGGCTCCATTGTGCAAGATATGCTGCAAGCTGCTGTCAACGCCCAGACGGAGGACGAGCGGATCCAGATAGCCGCCCGCACGGCCGCTTTCATGAAACGCCTAATAATCCAGGGCGGCAAGGAGACCAACGCCGAGGACCGAGTGTGCGCCGACATGAGCGACCTGACCAACGGCGAGTTGCAATATGACTTTGCGGAAATGATGGCCGCGCTGCCCGAGGGTGGCAACAACGGCGGACGCAGGCAGTGGCAGAACCGCGGCGGGCGCAACAATGGCGGCCAGAGGTTCCACTACAACCGCGGCGGGCGCACAAACAACGGCGGCGGCAACAATAACGGCCGGAGGAACAACAACCGCAAACGCTGGTAGGAGGAGAGACAGCCACAGCGACCACACAGGCCGCGCACAGGCAAAAAAAGAGACAGACTGACAGAGACAGACACACACGTATGAGTGGAACATTCAGAATAGAGGGCGGCCACCCGCTCAACGGAACCATAACGCCACAGGGCGCCAAGAACGAGGCCCTGCAGGTGCTCTGCGCCACACTGCTCACCCCCGAGGAGGTGGTGATAGACAACATCCCGGACATCTTGGACGTGAACAACCTCATAGACCTGCTGGGCTGCATGGGAGTCAAGGTGTGGCGCGAGGGCAGGCATAAGTGCCATTTCGCGGCCGAGAACGTCGACATGGACTACCTGCAGACCGACGACTTCAAGCGGCGCGCCTCGTCACTGCGCGGCTCCATCATGATCATGGGCCCCCTCTTGGCGCGTTTCGGCAAGGCCTACTACCCCAAACCAGGAGGCGACAAGATTGGCCGCCGCCGACTTGACACCCACTTCATCGGCTTCAGCAAACTCGGCGCGCAGTTCAACTACGACTACGACAACGTGTTCTACTCCGTCACGGCCGAGAACTTGACGGGCAGCTATATGCTCCTTGACGAGGCCTCAGTGACTGGCACGGCAAACATCCTCATGGCCGCCGTTTGCGCCAAGGGCAAGACCACCATATATAACGCAGCGTGCGAGCCATACCTGCAGCAGCTGTGCAACATGCTGGTGGCCATGGGTGCCAAGATTGAGGGCATAGGTTCCAACCTGCTCACCATAACGGGCGTGGAGAGCCTCGGAGGATGCAGCCACACCATATGGCCAGACATGATTGAGGTGGGCTCGTTCATCGGCATGGCCGCCATGACGGCTGGCGACGTCACCATCAAGGGGGCGGGCGTGGAGCACCTCGGCATCATCCCCATGGCGTTTGAGCGCATGGGCATCCAGTTGGAGATTAATGGCGACGACATCCACATCCCGTCACAAAAACATTACACCATAGAGTCGTTCATTGACGGCTCCATCATGAACGTGGCCGACGCCCCATGGCCGGGATTAACCCCCGACCTGCTGAGTGTCTTCCTCGTCATAGCCACACAGGCCAAGGGCAGCGTCCTCATCCACCAGAAGATGTTTGAGAGCCGCCTCTTCTTCGTCGACAAACTGATTGACATGGGCGCCAAGATAATCCTGTGCGACCCGCACCGCGCCACCGTCATAGGCCTCGACAACGAGACCCGCCTACGCGCCACGACAATGACGTCACCCGACATCAGAGCCGGCGTGGCACTGCTCATCGCGGCCCTCTCGGCCCAGGGTGTATCGACCATCCACAACATCGAGCAGATTGACCGCGGATACCAGTACATAGACAAGCGGCTGACAGACCTCGGAGCCGTCATCTCGCGAATCTGAACCTGACTATCACACCACAACATAACGCAGCAGCTCAGACCCCGACGGGCGGAGACGAGCAAAACAAGCAAGAGGAACAAGAAAAATGACACACACTATCCGGACCATCATGGGGATTGTGGCATGCGCAGCGGCCACGTTGCATGGCGCAGACGCCACCGCCCAGGATTTCGACCCCATGGCCGACGACCTCTTCATGTCGCACAGCTTCGAGAAAGCCACCGAGCGCTACCTCAAAGTGTTCGGCTCAAACCCGTCCAACAAAGCCAACCCCAAACTGCTGAGACGCATCACGGAGTCCGTCCTGAAATCAGAGATGGTGCGTGACACGGCGCGATACTTTGCCGACCTCTACCTTGAGTTTGAGCCCGAGGATGCCGAGGCCTATTACATGGCTGCGCAGGCGCACTTCCACGCTCACGACTTCGACATGGCCCTCGTCAGGTTAGACTCATTCCTCGTCAGGACCACCACCGAGGAGCAGCTCAACCGCGCCGACGTGCTCAACTCGTGGATCCGCAATGCGCGCCGCTTCATGCGCGACACGCTGCCCAACCCGCTCATCAACCTCGGCGAGCAGATCAACACCAAGAACAACGAGATGAACCCGTTCCTCATCAACGGGGGCAAGACACTCGTCTTCTCGTGCGACGACAAGTTTGACCGCGACGCCAACCTGAGCATCTATAACGTCAAAGCGAGTGACCAGACGGACCTCTCGTGGTCACAAGCCCGCAAAGTTACAGGCCCGGTCAACACGCCACATGACGAGCACCCGACGGGCGTCACACCCAATGGCTTCTTTTTCTGCACCAACGCCACAGGCGACTTCGCCCTCCATCAGGCCAAATACGTGGGCAACGCCCGCTGCACAAGCGAGGAGAAGCTGCCAAAGCCCATCGACCGCAAGGGGTCGGAGGTGGCGGCATGCCTCACTGAGAGTGGCGACACGCTCTACTTCTCGGCATCAGACGCCAACGGCAAGCTCGACATATATTACTCCATCCGCTCGTTCAACGGCCAATGGATGACGCCGCGCCCCATAGCCGGACTCGTCAACCGCGAGGAGAGCGATGAGAACTACCCCATGTTGGCCAACCACGGCACGAGGCTCTACTTCTCGTCCGACCGCGAGGGAACAATGGGTGGCTATGACCTCTATTACAGCGACTTCGACTTCCAAATGAACGAGTGGGGAGCGCCAGTCCACCTGCCCTACCCCATTAACGACACCTATGACAACATGACCATCTCGTTCTCGGAAGATGGCCGATACGCCTACCTCTCTCTATTCCGCAACGACAGCTACGGCGGACGAGACATATACGCCCTGCTCTTTGACCACATCTTGCCCAAGTCGGCCATAATCCGCTACACCGTCAAAGTGCGCAACAGCAAGGCCAAGATTTTCGACGTCCACAAGCAGCCGCACATCAGGATAACCGACAAAGACGGAGAGCTGGTGGCCATTGAGCGCGTCAACATGCGCAACCACTCATTCCTCGTGGTCCTCGACCCAGGCGAGTACACACTCACCATAGACCTTGAGGGCACTAAGCACTACGAGCAGAAAGTCGTAGTGGAGGAGAGGAGCTATGACACCACGCCCATCGAGAAGAAAATAATGCTCGAAACTGCCAAATAGTCCCGAGAAAACAGAATACGCACCAACAACCATGAATATAAACCTCACACGCCCAATAGTATTCTTTGACCTTGAGACCACAGGCCTCACCATAGGCAAAGACCACATTGTGGAGATATCGCTCATCAAGCTCTTCCCCGACGGACACCGCGAAAGCTACACCACGCGCGTCAACCCCGGCATCCACATCCCCAAGGAGGCGTCTGACGTCCACGGCATCTATGACGCCGACGTGGCGGACAAGCCCACCTTCCGCGAGATTGGCCGCACCATTGCCGACTACATAGCCGGCTGCGACTTGGGCGGGTTCAACAGCAACAGGTTTGACATCCCCATGCTGGCCGAGGAGTTCATGTATAACGGTTTCAGCGACGTGGACCTGCGCAAAGCCAACTTTGTGGACGTGCAGAACATCTTCCACAAGAAAGAACAACGCACCCTGACGGCGGCATATAAATTCTACTGCGACAAGGACTTGGTGAACGCACATGGGGCGTTTGCAGACACAGAGGCCACAGTGGACGTGTTTGAGGCCCAGACGGAGAGATATGACGACCTGCCCAAGGACGTGAAAAGCTTAGCCGAGTACACAGCCATGAACCGCAACGTTGACTTTGCAGGCCGCATGGTCTATGACGACAAGGGGGCCGAGGTGTTCAACTTTGGCAAATACAAGGGTCGCAAAGTGGTCGACGTGTTCCGAGCCGAGCCGAGCTACTACGACTGGATGATGAAGTCCGACTTCTCTCTCGACACAAAGCACATCATCACCGACATATGCATCCGCATGAGCAAGATGTCGGCCAACCAGTCACCCAAGCGATAAAACCAAGCCCATGAAAATAATCTGCGTAGGGCTAAACTACCCCCGCCACGCCGACGAGATTGGCATGAAAGAGCCGGGCGACCCGGTCATCTTCATGAAACCGGACACTGCGCTGCTGCGCGACAACGCCCCATTCTTCGTGCCGGACTGGGCTGAGCAATTCGACTATGAGGCGGAGCTCGTCTTCCGGGTCTGCCGCCTCGGGCGATGCATAGACGAGCGGTTCGCCCACAGGTATTACGACTCTGTGGGACTGGGCATAGACTTCACGGCGCGCGACTTGCAGCGCAAGCTGGCAGCCGATGGTCGCCCATGGGAGATATGCAAGGCCTTCGACCAGTCAGCCGCCATATCGAAATTCATCCCGCTTAGCGAATTGCCGGCGGTGGACAACCTGACATTCTCGCTCTCAGTCAATGGCGAGGAGCGTCAGAGGGGTGTGAGCGGCCAGATGATACACTCCGTAGACAAAATCATATCCTACGTCTCGCGCTTCATTTCACTGCGCATTGGCGACCTCATCTTCACAGGCACGCCCGTTGGCGTCGGCCCTGTGCACGAGGGCGACCATTTGACGGGGGAGCTTTGCGGGCAGAAGTTACTGGACTTCAATATAAGGTAAAAACGCAGGGAGGGATAATTCCCCTCCCCAAGAGAACAAGGAGGCGGGACGCCCATGATTGTGCTTAGGAGAAAGACATGGAAGAAACGAGAGGAGGCAGTCAAGCGGCCCAGACACTTGACCGTCGCCATAATCTGCGCCATAGTCTGCCTCGTTGGCCACATGGCCATCCACCGCATAGCGTCCGCCGACATGGACCCGCACGACGAGAGCGAGCGACTGTCTGGCATATTAGAGAAGCATGACGAGCGCATGAATGAAGCCTTAGCCGCTCTCGCAGACTCACTCGACAGACAAGACGGGATGGCCGACACGTTGACCACCCTTGAGAACACAGCCCACCTCTTCTCCCGCACCGACGACTACTCCTATTACATCTTCCGTGGCGACAGCCTCGCCTTTTGGCACAATGCGTCACTCCCCATAGCCGACCTCAAGCCAGAGCAGATTACCGAGCCGATGATGAAGGCCGACAACGGCTATTTCTACGTCTGCGACAGGCAGGTGGGCGGCTCAAGCATCTACGCCATGCTGCACGTCCGCAGCACATTCCCCTACGACAACGACTACCTGACCGACTCATACCACCCGTCATTCGGGCTGCCAGAGACTGCCAACATAGCCATTGAGTTCACCACCAACGGATTGATGAGCAGCGGAGTAAGCGTCACCAGCCCCAACAAGCAATACCTCTTCACGGTCACGCGCTACCGCACACGCCACATCCCCACTTGGTTTGGCTGCGTCTCATCGACACTATTATTCCTCTTTGTCATATCAGTCTCTATCGCCATCAGGGGCATGGCCATAGACACAGCCAAACGCAACGGCGTTCCTCAGGCTCTCGGACTGTCCCTGCTCACCCTCATCGGAGTCTACGCCCTAATGGTCATGCTTGCTCCGCCCCCGGGATTCGAGGACGCCACCCTGTTCTCCTACCTCACCTTCTCCTTCGGATGGTGGCTACCGTCGCTGTGGCATCTCATATGCCTCGCATTCGGCATCTTGCTCTGGAGCTACCTCTTCTTCCGCTTAGCCGGGCGCGACGAGGAGAGGTGGAACGGCATGAGCTGGGGAATAAGGCAGGTTGTTCTTTTCCACTACTTCCTTTTAGCTTGGCTGTCCTTCCTGATTGACAACGCCATCATAGGTGTCCTCATTGTCCACTCGCAGGGCATCAGTTACTACGCTGGCGACATAGACGTCTCCTACCTGACCTTCATCAAGGTCGGAGTCCTTGGCATGATCTTCCTGGGCTTCACGTTGGTCATGGAGAGGGTGACGAGCATCTTCATCCACCGCTCCACACCGCGCACTATGCTGATTTATCTGATAGGAGGCACGGCCACGAGCGTCATCGCGTGCAAAGCCGTCTTCGCCTCGGGCAGCGGGTGTGTGGGCTTCGGCTTTGGTGTGTTTTGCGCCATCTTCTGGGTCATGAAAAAGGCCTCACCCACCATGATGCGTTTCTCGCATTTCGTGTGGATATTGGTCATAGTCAACATATTCGTCACATTCCGCGTCTCGGCCCTCAATTCGGCCAAAGAGGCGTCGTACCGCAAACTGTTAGCGTCAACATTGGCTTTCAGCATGGAGAGGGAGGACGACCCGGTGGCGGAGCAGCTCTTGCCCCAGGTCTATGCCTCCGTTTGCGCCGACACGGTCCTGCGCGACCTCATGAAAGCCCCCACCCTGTCTCACGACATCATCTACTCGCAGGTGCGCAACCGCCACATGAACGGATACTTCTCCCGCTATGACCTTCAGGTGGTGCCATGCCGAGGCGAGGCCAGCATGCTCCACATGACCTATTCGGGCGAGGACACCGAGTGCCTGCCCTATTTTGAGCAGTTGACAGAGGAGAGTGGCAGGCGCGTGGCAGACGGGGTCGAGTTCTATTGCATAAGCGATGACGACGGGCGGCCATGCTATGTTGGCCAGTTCGTCTATGACGACACCACGGCCTACGCCCCTCCCGTGCCCAACCGCCTCTACATCCAGATAATACTCAAGACATCAGCCCAAGCCTTCGGCTACCCCGAGTTGCTGACTAACAAGCGCGACCGCATTGGCGAGAACAAGGTGCGCGGCTACTCCTACGCCAAATATGTCGGCACTCAGCTCGTATACCACTATGGCGAGTTCAACTATCCGGCCAACGCCACGCTGACAGCCGACTCCATTCCCATCATGCCAGCGGTCTACAGCTACACGCACCTCATTGTCAGCCCATCGGCCAACCAGTCGGTAGTCGTCACCTACCCCCGCCAGAGCCTGTCGAACATAATCACGAGCTACGCCTACCTGTTCCTCGGCATGCTTATAGTCTCGCTAATCATAATCCTGCCGGCGTGGGGCTCGGGCTTCACATTCATAGGCAGACTGAACATAAGCGAGCGCATCCATGCGAGCCTCGTCATCTTCGTCCTCATACTATTCGCGACTGTTTGTGTCACTACAGGCTACCAGACCATGACACAGTTTGAGGATAAGAGCCATAGCGAGATGTCTGGCAAGATGTCGTTGGTCGTGCTCAACCTGAGCGACGAGCTGTACGGCATCAAGGCCTCAGACATAACCCCGTCGGCCAACATCGCCAACATGGTCGACGACATATTGCAGCGCGTGGCCAACATATATGGCACAGACGCCCACCTCTATGACTCACAGGGCAGGATTGTGGGCAGTTCACGCCGCGAACTCTTCATGAGTGGCGTGGCGGCACCATTGATGAACAGCGAGGCCCTGAACACGCTGCGCCAAGGCAGTCAGGGCGAGGTGTTTGTCGAGGAGCACATTGGACGGATGACGCACTACGCCACCTACTCCCCAATCTACGATTTCGACAACAAACTGATGGGCTACATCGGCGTGCCGCTCTTCAACGACGTGCGCGAGATGAAAAACCAGATGCTGTCATCGATGGTCCCGATCACCAACTCGCTCATGATCATCATCATCCTGACCATCGTGGCGTCGTCTCTCATTGCACGCAGCATAACCCGCCCTCTGCTCGCCCTGCGCGACGCCCTGCGCAATGCCGACCTGCAGGCGGGCACCAACAAACTGGCCTACCCTTACAGCGACGAGGTGGGCGAAGTGGTGTCGGCCTACAACAGGATGACCGACAAACTGAGCGAGCAGGCCAACAGACTTGCGGCAGCCGAGCGAGAGAACACATGGCGACAGATGGCGCGCCAGATAGCCCACGAGATAAAGAACCCCCTGACGCCCATGAAACTCTCAGTGCAGTTTCTCCTGAGGGTGTGGGATAACCGCCGGGATAACTTCGAGCCCACACTGCGCAAGACAGCGCAAACGCTGATTGAGCAAATAGACCAGCTGTCCAACGTGGCGAGCCAATTCTCGGGCATGGCCAAAATGAAACAGGCTGAGCCTATCAGAATGGACTTGGCTGCCCGCCTGACAGCCACGACTACACTCTTCGGCCGCTCAGACGAGGCCAACATAACCTATGACGGCCCACAAAACGGAGTCTACATAATGGCAGACCCCAGCCTCCTGACCAGCGTTTTCAACAACCTGGTAAAGAACGCCCAACAGAGCACTCACGACGGACGCGTAGTCGACATCATCGTGAGCTTATCGACAACAGAGGACAATGTCGTTGTGACTGTGGCGGACAATGGTGACGGCATGCCACCCGATGTGAGCGAAAAGGCCTTCCGCCCCAACTTCACGACCAAGAGCACAGGCATGGGCCTGGGACTCGCCATAACCAAGACCATCATAGACAACTCGGGCGGAACAATAGACTTCGAGACCGAGGTGGGACGCGGAACAACATTCACCGTCACTCTGCCCCTTGACAAACAGGCATAAATGGCAAGGGAGTGCAGGACGGCTAAGATGTTAACAGAAACAAAAACAGAAGTCCGGACGTAAAAGAATATGGCGTGAGTCAATCAGACACACCCTGCTGAGCAGCGGACCGGCATCACCAAAACCAACAGACCAAATAAAACTCCACCTATTATGAATAAGCCACTCATCGTAAGCATAATAGCCATCATCATGTCCGCCGTGGGCAGTAGCGCCCAGACGCGCTTCCGTATTGACGCTGAAACAGCCTCACTTGCGGCTGACGACATAGATGACATTGCAGGGGGCATAACACGCACTTTGGAAAAGAAATGGCGCAAGGCCAACCGTCAACTCACCGAATATCAGCAGGATGACATCTTAGAAAAGGCGAAAATCATCGTCGCCAACCGTTACATGCCCTTGCCAAACAATGAGGACACGACCATCATAGACCTTGTCGTCGCAAGCAAGCCGGTGGGACTCGTCATGCTGACAGGTGGTGACTCCGCAATCGCAATGGCGTATGTCAATGAGGCAGGCGACGTCGAGTATGTACTTAACCCATCCGAGGCAGAGACAAAAGCGGCTAAACTGATGGAAGAGAATGACACATACGTGATTGCCGGAATAGACCAGCCGTGGAAACTCTTCTTTGGCCAGAGCGGAAATGAGAGCACCATTGACCTCGCCACAGGCACAACCGCCATATATGACTACTCCACCATGCCCGAAATTGCCTACACAGATACGACTCCCCGTCGCCCGGGCGCTGTGGTAGGGTCCATCTGCGGTGGCTGCGCAGCGGTGGCTCTGATTGTGTTGGCGGCGGTCCTGTAAAGTCGGGCTAAGACACAAGAAAAAACGGAGAGAGTGGCTGAGACATGATAGCCTCCGCCACTCTCTCCGCTTTTTTACGCCTTATCTACTCGGCCACAGCACGCACCATGAAACCATAGGCTCGGGTGTAGTCGAGATTTCGGTAGTCGCGTTCAGTACTTGAAATCTTCAGGCTGTAAGAGAAACGGCTGAACTGCGTGATGTTGCCAGTCCAGTAATAGCCAATAGGTTCAGCGATATCTGCACCTATAACCTCGCGCGTATCGGGCATGGCACAACCGCCCGCTGGCAGGAAAATGGCATTGCGGACAGATCGGCTCAAGACTGCGTAGCCCTGAACACCATTATACGTCATCCAGCGCCAATCGCATTTCGTGACCAACTCCTCAAACTGCTCAAACGACGGCATCTGCCACCCGTCACCATTATTGACGCGCGCAATGTCATAGAGGCGGTTGTCTATAATGTCCGAATTGGGGTACTTAGTGTAGTCAGATGTAGTCATCTCGCCCGTCGGGTCTCCATAGCCGAAATAGCCGCCGGCAGCCGATGCGCTGTTAGCACCCACATTTCGCGCAGCCCATCGGACAGAGAGGCCGAGGTCAACAGGCAGGTCATTATCCACAATGTTGACATCCCACGTCGTGAAACTCTGCACGGGACCATAATAGTAGGCAGTGTCAACCTTAAGATAGGCCTGGAAAACATACTTCTGCGATGGGGCGAGATCTGACAGATTGACCGCGAAACGATAGGCATCATCCGCCAATACCGAGCCCTCGGCAAACTTATCGACAGCCGCATTGGGGCGGTCCGTCTGCCTGCTGGTGTACAAGATGCCATACGTCCCCTCGAAAGAGGAGTTCTCAAGACAGACATCCGAACGGCCACCCACCGTGGCGGTGCAGTAACTGAGCGACGACGGGGCGAGACTCTGCACAGTGCACGTCAGCGTGGTGAAATAGAACACACGCCCGAGACGAATCTTGCCATTTGAGCCTCCCTCACGGAGGAAAGAGCGGAAATAGTAGCGCGTGCCCATATTGAGGCCCGTCACGGGACACGAGTAGATGAGAGTCCTGACCTTACTGAAGACCTGACGAACACCCTCACCACCAATAGTCGGGTCGGGGTTGGAGGACGAGATGAGGACGCCAAAAGTGGAGCCTACCGGCAAACTATTGAGCGTCCGGACATTAATCTTGCAGCCCAGGTCGGCGCCACAGAAAGTCACATTGGTCGCCTTGCCCGTGACGGAGGTGTCGGTCGTGGTGTTATAATAGTCGTCATCGTAAATCACATCTGGGTCAACCGCCGCCTTTTCGACCTCGTTGGTGCACGAGGCCATGAGGAGCATCGTGATGAGGGCAGAGACCAAGCTCAGAAATATTTTCATTGCAGATTAATTGATTTTCTTTTTGGGAAGATGAGCACCGCGGCCTATTTGTCAGCCGCCTCTGTGAATGCGTCCATAATCTCCGTGGGGCGGTGATCCTTGAAAGCCCCGAGCTTATACTCACCGTCCTCAAGTTCAGGTGCCCAGTAGAACACGCCGTGGCAATGACCATCCGTGTTGTTCTTCGAGGCGTCAATTATGGCAGCGAGAACCTTCTTCTGCTCATTGGGGTGAGAGACGAGGACGCCCGTCTCGACAACCATGCAGTCGGTCCCATACTTTTCATAGAGCCTCCGCATGTTGGCGGTTGCCTTTTCGAGCGTCTCCTTGTAGTCCTTTGAGAGGCCCGCCACCTCATCCCAATAGGGATAGAGCGAGAGACCTATCATATCCCACTTGACGCCGCGCTCCCTGAGACCATCGAAAATGAAGTCGTAGCGCGCGGTGTCGCAGGCCGCGTCGAGGTGAATAATGACCTGCGCATCGGGGTAGACACGCTTCACCGCCTCATAGCCAGCCTTGGTGAGACGGGCGTAGGCGTCCATGTCATGCTCCGCCTTTGCCACGGGCCAGACAAAGCCATGAGTCGTCTCATTGCCCACCTGAACCCATTTGACATCTATGTCATTATCCTTAAGCAGCTTGAGAGTATACTCAGTATGCTGAGTCAACACTTTCTCAATCTCACCAAGCTTATAATATTGCCAAGAGGCAGGCATGGGCGAGTGGCCAGGATCGGCCCACCAGTCGGAGTAGTGGAAGTTAATCATCACCGCCATCCCATAATATTTAGCCCTCTTGGCCATCTGCAAGACATCCTCGGGCGAGCAGAAACCACCAGCCGGGTTTACCCAGACACGGAGACGGACAGCATCGAGACCGAGCTCATGCATGAGAGCCGTGTTCTCACGGATTTCACCGCGGGCATTATAAAGTTTCTCGCCACGGGCCTCGAGAGCCGAAGTGCCGCTTATGTCGGCACCAAGATAGAAATGTCCGTCTTGCGCCGAGACCATGGCTGAAAGCAGCAAAGCGGAAAGAGTCAGAAATTGTCGCATAAAAAGTCCTTAGTAAGTGTGTTTATGGGTGAACGAGAGAAAGGAGCGCATAGTTTATTAAGCAAATGAGGGCAAAATCCATGCCGTCTCTTGACAAAAATAGCTCAAATCGGGCTGAAAAAGGCATAAATCTCGCTATATTTACAACCTCGAAAAAGTAACAGGATTGCAAAACCGGAAATAAAAAGAAGGAGACCAACCCATGAGATGCTTGGCAATAGATGACGAGCCGCTGGCGCTTGCCCAGTTGGCGTCCTACATAGAGAAAGTGCCCGGACTGGAATTGGCAGGGCGTTGCAGCAGCGCGATAGAGGCGTTGGGCATGATACGCGAAGGAGGCATCGACCTGATTTTCTGCGACATCAGCATGCCAGACATGAGCGGGATTGAGTTGGCCGAGCAGATTGGCGACCAGTGCCTCATTGTGTTCACCACCGCCTATTCTGACTATGCGGTGGAGGGGTATAAAGTCGACGCTGTGGACTACATTCTGAAGCCCTTCGGCATCTCGGCAATCGTGGCGGCGGCCGAAAAGGCCAAGCGTCGCGACGCGGAGCGCAAAGCACTCGCAGCTGCCACACAGACAGCCCCGGAGACGACAGCGGAAGAGGGCTCAGCCGACCGCGACTACATATACGTGAAAAACGACTCCAAGATGACCCGCGTGAAGATAGAGGACATCCTTCTCGTGGAGGGCATGAGCGAATACGTCCGCATCTACGTCAGAGGAGAGAAAAGACCCATAACAACCTTGCTGTCAATGAAAAAGGTAGAGGCCTCGCTGCCCGAGAGCAGGTTCATGCGCGTCCACAGGTCGTGGATAGTCAACCTTGGCTGCATTGAGAGCGTGAGCCATCTGCGCATAAGCATAGCCGGTCAATTGGTCCCCGTGTCGGACAACTACAAGGACAAGTTCACGGAATACATTGAGCGTCACGCCATGAAGTGAGCCTCGCCCACATATTGAGTGTCGGGAAGCGACATTTGCACTTGGCGACCGTTAGGCATGGCCAAGAGGTGGGCTATTGAATTTTTCAGTAATTTTGCGTGCAATTGCACCACATTCATTGAAAACATAGCGTGAATTTGCCGCTTAATCGCTTATTTTGCGACATTAAAGCGTAGGCCGAGGCAAAAGCACTGAAGATCGCACGAGGCCAGCAAGCAAAACAGACATTAGACACTTAGTCACTAAACAATGACTTTCAACAAGATAGAGACGTCGGGCGCACCGAGGAGGCAGAGCAAATGGCTCAAAACCTTGCGGGCTGCCCTGCGCCAGCCGAGGCACGCGGCATTAGCCCTCGTTTCGGCGGCAGTTCTTTTAGTCGTGGGCTGCACAGACGATGGCCTGTTCATGGACCAGAGCTACATAAAAAGCCAGACCTATGCCCAGATGACAGACGCCACGCCGCTCCACCTGTCGACATTCAGGCTCGACTCTGTGCAGACGTCGGCACAGAACACAATATGGGTCGGCAAGGCCACAAAGCCGGTCATTGGTGACATACACAGCGAATCCTATTTGATTCTTGACGAGCCAGTGAGAATAACATCCCTCACGGACGGCAAGAACACAGCCCCCTACAACTGGTATAATAAAGGCAAGGAGGTGTATGATTCATGCACCATGATCCTCTATCATTCAGGACTTTACGAGGGCGACACCACCCAGACGTTCAACATCGTCGTCAAGCGATTGGCGGAGAGACTCGAGTTTGCGTCGGAGGAAGAGACCGCGTTCTACAATGTGCGCTCATTCAAAGAGTCGGACGCAGACCCCGTTGGCGAATACACATTCAAGCCCAGGCCACACTCCTACCCCCGCGTACGCTTCCGCCTGAGCGACGACTACGGTCATGAGCTGCGCGACTTCATCATAAACGCGGCAAACTGGAGTTCATCCGTGGCTTCACAGAATTTCCGCACCCTGATGAAGGGCTTCAAGATAACATGCTCCGAGAACCAGTACGTCAAAGACACCAAGGCCCTCTTGGCTTTCGTTGCCGACAGCAGCATGATTTGCCTCCACAGCCACTACCGAGGCATGGACGCCGTGAAGATAGAGAGGCGTTTCAAGTTGAGCGAGAAGAACTTGCAGTTCAACAACGTGTGGAACGAGGGCATGGATGAGCCATACGAGCAGCTGACTCAGCGATATAAGCAGGTGACAGAGAGCGAGGGCGGCCTCCACTCTGTAGAGTATGAGGGTTTGGGGTACTACACCCGAATCAACTTCCCGCAGATTGAGGAGTTCAAGAACATGTCGCAATACCAGCACGTCGTAAAGGCCGTGCTGAAGATATACCCAGAGGAGGGCAGTTATGACAAACGCCGCATCCCCACCACATTCTACCTTTTCGAGGTGAATAAGGGCAACGTCATCCAGAGCCAATTGCGCACACAGGCAGGCGGTTACGTCCACTCGACGCTCGTGTATGACAACTACGACCGCAGCGAAATGTACTACTACGCCGACATAACATACTACATCAACACCATCCTCACCAACGACTTGGTGGACGAGAACAATGGCCTCGTCATGACGTGGGGCAACGGCATGGAGCCGACCAACTACGAGTTCATGGTGTTCAACGGCCACGGCGTCGACCTGCACAGGACAAAACTTGAGATAACCTACTATAACTACGACCGTGAAGAGAGATAGACAGACACGCCACTCGGGCCTTTGCGCTATTGCAGCGGCAGCCGTCATCGCATTGGGGTGCGGCACAGAGGCGGCAGCCCAGAACAGCACGGCGTCGCCCTACTCGATATACGGAGTGGGCGTTATAACAACTAAAGAGGACGCAGCAGCGGCAGCCCTCGGACACTCTGGCATAGCCTTGTCGCCGAGCGAGTGGGTCAACATATCCAACCCCGCGGGCATAGGCAACTTAGACTCGCTCTCGTTCTACTTCAACTTCGGGCTGAAGGGGCATAAGACCCACCTGAGGTCGGGCTATGAGCGGTCTACTACCTACTCGGCCAACGTGGACGGCATCAGCATGGCCTTCCGCGGTCGCAAATGGCTCGCCATAGCTTTCGGCTATGCGCCATTCTCGGCAGTGGGCTATAAGCTGAGGCAGACGAAGAACATATACGGTTCTTCCGACTACTACAACGTGACCTTCACCGGCTCGGGCGGATTGAGCCAAGCCTATTTCAATGCTGCCTTCTCGCCCTTCAAGCACTGGACCATAGGCGGAAACTTCTCTGTCCTGTGGGGTACCATCGAGAAGCTCGAAGTCTCTTACTTCAGCGAGGTCAACGGCGGTGAGGACATATACAACAAGCGCAAGTACCAGGCAAACAACATATATTGGGAGGTTGGCACCCAGTTCGACTTCAACATAGGCGAGAACAACTTCAGGTTTGGAGCCACCTATGCCCCCAAGATATGGATGCACACGTCGTATGACCAGACTATATATAACGACGTGAGCCGCGAGCTGGACAGTGACGCCTCGACACCTGAGCGTTTCCACATCCCGCGCATGTATGGCGCCGGCTTCGCTTTCACCCGTCATAAGATTCTCGGCACAGTCGAGTATAAGGTGGCAGAGTGGGGAAGCGTCTCCGACACCAAATTCCGCGACAACGCGACACTGCGCGACACGTACACCATCTCCGGCGGCTTGCAATACTCCCCCGGACATCCGGACGATCCGTTCTACAAGCGCATGCGCTACCGCGTGGGCTACTACTACGGCCGCGACTACGTTGACTTGCAGACAGTCAACCTGCTGCAAAAGGGCTTCACCCTTGGCATGACCATACCGATGGGCCGCTCGCGCAACGGCGTCACCATCAGTTATGAGCACCAGACACGCGGAACGGAACACAACGGCAACATCAAAGAGACCGTGAACAGTCTGAAAGTGAGCATCAGCATCCGCGAGATATGGTTCATGAGGCACAAGTTCGATTAAACAGCCGCATTATCATATTCTCCCCAAGGTTGAAAGCAAGACGACAGAAAGAGATAAAAGCGTCTCTTTCGTTGATAAAATGATAGGATAAAGGATAAAACAAATTATCTTTGCACGCAAATAACAAATCGTATATGAAAAGACTGACATACCCGTTGAGGGCCATGCTCGTGGCCGCCGTGGCCGTCTCAGCGACAGGTTGCGAGGACGCAGACAACGAGCAGCTCCAGGGTAACTGGTATAACACCTACCAATATTTCCCCGGCACCCCGCGCGGTGGCGCAGTTTGCTTTCAATTGCCAGTTGACGGCGAGATGCGCGCATTCGTCGGTACGGGTGCCAACACCAACAAGACCGAGGACATGGAGCGTTATCGCGACTTCTACATGGCCAGCATAAACCATGGCGATGGCTTAATCAAGTGGACAGGTCGTTATGCCAAGACACTCAACAAGAACGAGTCAGAGACAGAGGGTACTATTGACGGAAAAAATTCGGAGGGGTTAAAAGTCACTGACGTGGTTTGTTCAATGCCAAACACATTCACAACTGACACCACCGGAACAAAGGTATTCGACTGCCCCGCACGCAATGGTGGCGTGGCTTTCGCCCTGAAGACAGGCGACAAATGGTATGGTTATGTTGGTCTCGGATATGACGGAACCAACTACTTGAGGGATTTTTGGCGTTTCGACCCTGAGACTAACAGTTGGTCTAAAATCGCCAACTACCCTGGCGACGCTGTTCGATACGCATCTTGCTTTGTAATAGACAACGTAGCCTACGTCGGTTGCGGCGAGGATTACGACAACAACATTTTGGGCGACTTCTACAAATATGATGCGTCCACTGGTGAGTGGAGTCAGGTTAGTGGTATCGGCACTCCATGCGCACAAGCAGCATCATTCGCCTGCAACGGTTACGGCTATGTTTGTGGCGGCACCAACGGTGGCGCTCTTGACGTCCTCCAAAAGTATGACGCAACCAACAATACTTGGACCAATTGCCGTCGCCTCAAAGACGCCTCTCGCCAGTCTTATGACGACCAGTACGTCGGATTGAACACATACGGTTCAACCGCGTTTGTCCTCAATGATAACTCTGAGAGTTGCCGCGCATACCTCACCACGGGTGGTACGAGTGGACTTGGCACAATCACGTGGGAGTATAACCCCGATTATGACTACTGGGTACAGAAGACCAATTTCGAGGGAGCTGCACGTAAGTTCGCGGTCTCATTCGTACTCAACTATGACATTGACGGCAAGGGAGCCCAGGATGTAGCTTTCGTAACCACTGGCTCATCGACCGATATGACCGTTAGCGGCTCGGGTGGCACATTCTACGCAGACTGCTGGCTGTGGCAGCCTCAGGCTCCGTATGAGACCCGCGACTAAACGTCAGAGCGCAATAATATAATAAAGGAACCTCCTGACCTCAACACAATTGGGGGTCGTGAGGTTCCTTTAATCGTATAGAAGAGAGAAAGAAAGAGACATACCACAAAAATGGCAAAAGAGAAATCGGACCGCAAGAGCCGTATGGCGTTCGAGTTTGGCATAGTCGTATGCTTTGGCGTCATAATGGCGTCGCCGTCACTGCTGAAGGACTACGTCAACTTTGTGCCCTTCGTGGTCAAGATGACCATAGTCTGCCTAACGGCCTTCTTCTTCAACGTCCACTTCCTCATGCCGCGCTACGTGTTCGCCGGCAACTATGCGCGCTATGCGGCAGGCGTGGTCATCATGATGGCGTGCACACTCATCCTGATGGCGCTGCTGTCCGGGTGGGACGAGACGACAGAGAACATGGCTCGGCAAATGCAGACGACGAACACGGGAGAGCAGCCAACGACAGGCCGAATGCTGCAACTGCAATGGCTGCTGCCTTTGGTGGGCATGCTCTTCGTCAGCTCACTATACTCTTTCTACCGCAAAGAGCGCGACAACAAGAAGAGGGAGATTGACTTGACGCATCAGAACATCGAGTTCGAGATGAAATTCCTCAAGACTCAGATTAACCCCCATTTCCTCTTCAATGCGCTCAACAACATCTACGCCCTATCCATCATCAAGAGCGAGCGCACCCCAGAGATGATTCTCAAACTGTCTGACATGCTGCGCTTCACGCTCTATGACAGCGAGAGCAAGCGTGTGAAACTGAAACGCGAGATAGAGTATATGACGGGCTACATTGAGTTTCAGAAGCTCAAGACCGACTCGGACCTGAACATACGCATGGACGCCACGGGCTGCAACGACGAGTTCATGATTGAGCCCATGCTGCTTATCCCGTTCATAGAGAACAGCTTCAAGCACGGCAACATAGAGAACCCGAAAAAAGGCTGGCTACAGGTGGAGGTCAAGACACTGGGTCCCATCCTGGTGTTCCAGGTGCGCAACTCGATGCCGTCAATAGCCATCAACAAAGACGTAGTCGGCGGCATAGGCGTAGAGAACGTCCGCAAGAGGTTGGACATACTCTACCCCGGGCAATATGAGATGAGGATAGAGAAGACCGAGACCGAGTTCGGCGTCTATCTACAGGTGGACACCACGGGTCACTGACGCCCCCACCCCATAGCCCGACAGACATAAGAAGAAATACGTTATCTTTGCCAAACATGGAGATTCAAAACAAGATACGGTGCCTGATAGTGGACGACGAGTTCCCGGCGCGCATATTGCTCAAAGAGTTCATTGAGAAGGTGCCCAACCTGGAGCTCGTGGAGAGCTGCAAGAGCGGATTGGAGGCCCTGCCCATCATACAGGAGGGGCGCGTTGACCTCATGTTCCTTGACATCCAGATGCCAGACATAACGGGGCTCAACTTCCTGAAGATGCTACCGGTGCGTCCGCTCGTGGTCTTCACCACCGCCTATTCGGACTATGCCATAGAGAGCTACCAGTTAGACGTTTTGGACTACCTGCTCAAGCCATTCTCATTCGACAGGTTCATGCAGTGCATTGGCAAAGCCATGCAGAGAATGACAGACAAGCAGCAGAAAGTGGCAATGGCGCAAGTTCAGACGTCGCCCACTGCAGCCCAGTCAACCTTGATAGACGACCCCGAAGCCCCCATCGGCATACCGACAGACGCCGACCTCAACGAGGGTGTCCTGATAGTCAAGGCAGACCACAAGATACACAGAATCAAGCACTCAAGCATCATATACATTGAGGGGCTGCGCGAATACGTGTCCATCTACTGCCAAGGCGAGAAGATAGTGACATTAGAGAGCCTCCGCAACTTAGAGATGACCCTTCCGCCACAGATGTTCATCCGCGTCCACAAGTCATACATAGTGAGGATTGACAAGATAAAGGCCCTCTATGGGGCACAGCTCAAGTTGGACGGAGTGGAGCCCTACATCCCCATAGGCAAGTCTTATAAGGACATGGTGCAGGAGAAGCTCTTCAACGTGTAGTGTCATAGCTAATTGAGGCGGAGACACCACACTTATCAGTACTACCAATCAACCACACAAAGACAGAAAAAATTCAAGTGAACACCCAGAGAGCCATAGCGATGATGGCAATGGCAATGGCGACCATTGCAGCCTCGGCACAGACGGACGAGACAGACATAGAGAGAATTGAGGAGGCTGCGGCCGACAGCGTGATGCAAGAGGGACTGCCTCGATATGAGGTGGACAGCCTCATTTCGGCGTGGTACTCCAAACGCTCGCCCGTGATAAATGATTTCGTGCCGGACACGCTCGCCTCGGCCGACCCCGTGATTGCCGGAGTGCCGGACGACGTGTTCATAGACAGGCTGCAGGCCATGATGTCGCCCATCCCGATGGTATATAACGACCAGGTGCGCAAATTCATTGAGCTGTATGTGGTGCGCCGCCGCGACTTAGTGCAGCGCATGCTGAGCCTGAAAGAGTATTACTTCCCCATCTTCGAGAGCGTCCTTGAGGAGCATGGCATGCCTCAAGAGCTTAAGTATATGTCCGTCATAGAGAGTGCGCTGAACCCCAATGCGCTGTCCCGCGTGGGAGCGTCCGGCCTGTGGCAGTTCATGCTCTACACGGGCAAGCGATATGGGCTTGAGGTGACCAGCTACGTCGACGAGCGCCGCGACCCAGTCAAGGCATCAGAGGCCGCGGCGGTGTTCCTCCAGGATCTATATGACATGTATGGCGACTGGCATTTGGCCATAGCGGCCTACAACTGCGGGCCGGGCAACGTCAACCGCGCCATAGCCCGCTCGGGTGGCCAAAAGGATTTCTGGAAGATATACTACAACCTGCCACGCGAGACCCGCGGCTACGTGCCAGCATTCATTGCCGCGGCCTACGCCATGACATACGCGTCGGAGCATCACATCTACGCCGGCGAGACTGGCGTGCCTCCGACATCGGACACAGTGATGGTCTACCAGCCGTTGCACTTCAACCAAGTGACTTCGGTGATAGGAGTGCCGACTGAGACCATACGTCAGCTCAACCCACAATACAAACATGACGTTGTGCCAGCTCAAGACGGGAAGACCTACTCGTTAGCCCTGCCAGTAGACGCCACATTCTCATTCGCCGCCTACGAGGACTCGATATACGCACGTGACCGCAAGACCTACTTCCCAGACAACAGGATTGCCAAAATATCAGAGGCAAAGGGGTACGCCTACGCCGGCCGCACACCCGACGGCAAAGTCAAGTTGATCTACACGGTGAAGAAAGGCGACGTCCCTGGCGGAATAGCCCGTAAATTCGGGGTGCGCGTGGCAGACCTCAACTATTGGAACAACATCAGGAGGAACATGATCCGCGACGGCCAGAAACTGGTCATCTATGTGCCGAAGAATAAGTCCGACAGATACACAGGCATGGCACAGAAGTCGTCAAAATAGGCACTGAGACCCGATGAAACCAACCATCCGCACAGAAAACCGTCATGGAAGGACCTCCGCCCTGCGGATGGTCCTCCTTGCCATTGCCGCAATTGCAGCCACCTGCGGTGTGACCGCCCAGGTGAGAGAGACAAAGCAGGGCGCCATGGTTTTCGATACACGCAAGGGTGATGACCTCGGAAAATTCAAGGAAGCCCAAGCTGAGCAACGCAAGAAAAACATGCGCGACGACGTCCTGTGGCACGCCGAGGCCGCCAATGTCGTATACCGCAAAGCTGGCAACGTCAGCCTGCTCTCAGCCTCCCGCTATGGCATGACGGAGCGTTTGGAGCTGTCGACATACTTAGCAGAGGACGTGGTGCGCCCGACTATATATGCCAAGTTGCTCATAGGCGTGTTTAACAAGAAGTGGTTCGCCTCATCGCGGTTCGACATAGCCAACGCATACCCTGGCATGAAGATAGCCCAGAAGTTGGAAGTCGACAGGATAATAAAGCAGGGAGTCAAAATCCCGTTGGTGTTTGAGGTAGGCCACGAGCTGTTAGTGTCACGCGCATGGTTCACAGACCCCAACTGCTCGGACAACTCGGTGTACTTCATCCTCACGGGCGGCATAGGCCTCTATGGTAGCTTCAGATGCAACAAGGCCGACACGTTAGACCAGCCCCGGTTCCACTTCATGGCCAACAGGAGCGAGACGTTGATTGACAAGGGCTTTCGCGCCCGGTTTAAACTTTGGGCTGACGGGCGTCTGACCAACAGGCTCTACGCCCATGGTGGCGTGGCCTACCACACGGGCTTCTTTAGCTGCCACCATGCCGTGGAGCTGCAGGCCGAGGGCGAGTTTTTCTTCAACAGGTCACTGAGCGCCAAGCTGGGCGTCTTGGCCAGTTTCGCGCACTACAGGGGCATAAGCAACCACGCCGCGGCATGGCCCATTGTGGACGTGACATACTACTTTGGCAAAAGACGCACGAGAGACCTGAGCCTCTTTGACCAGAGGACAATACGCCGAAGAAAATTGTGACGCCACAAGACAGATGCGCCACTAATGCTAAAAGAGATTGTCAGATGGACATAGAGCTTGACAACAAAGAGTTCCAAAACGTTTGGAGGTTGATTGCCGACACCAACTCATCGGTCTTCATGACCGGCAGGGCTGGCACGGGCAAATCGACCTTCTTGCGCTACATTGTCGAGCACATCAAGAAAAAGACCATCGTTCTCGCCCCGACCGGCATAGCAGCCGTCAACGCGGGAGGCGTCACGCTGCACTCATTTTTCAAGATACCCTTGCAGCCTTTCGCCTTAGACGACATCAACTACTCAGACGTCAGGCGCGTGAGGGAGATGCAGAAATTCACCTCGGAGAAAATAAAGCTACTGCAAGAGGTTGAGCTGATCGTGATAGACGAGGTGTCCATGGTCCGCGCAGACGTCCTTGACTTCGTGGACCGAGTGCTGCGCACCTATGCTCGTCGATATGAGCCATTTGGCGGCAAGCAAATGCTGCTGGTGGGTGACGCCTTCCAGTTGGAGCCCGTCGTGAAGGGCCAGGACTGGGACATCTTGCGCAGGTTCTACACCACCCCCTACTTCTTTGGCGCGCAAGTATTTCAGAACATCAGGCTCGTGCAAGTCGAGCTGCGCAAAGTGTATCGTCAAAAAGAGGCGGACTTCCTCGCCCTCTTGGACAAAGTGCGCATAGGCATGTCCACCCCGTCCGACATTGCCATGGTTAACCAGCGTGTCAGCCAGACCTTTGAGCCCGAGGCGGGGCAGATGTACATAACACTGACCGCCACACGCGCCACAAGCGACCTGATTAACGAGCGTCACCTGAACGAGTTGGACACGGAAGAAGTGACGTTTGATGGTGTCATATCGGGAGACTTCCCCGAATCTTCGCTCCCCACAAACAAAATGCTGACTCTTAAAGAGGGCTCGCAGGTTGTCTTTGTCCGCAACGACAAAGAGAAGAGGTGGTACAACGGCACAGTGGGACGCGTGACCCGTTTCGCCACAGACGGCGTCTGGGTCGAGGTGGACAGGGCCGAGGCATCGGACGACGACAGCGACAGCCAGTCCCCCACCACAGATAAATTCTTCGTTGAGACCGAGATTTGGGAGAACATCAAATACCGGTATGACGAGAAAGAGCACAAAGTGGTGTCTGAGCTATTGGGCACCTACGAGCAGCTGCCGCTCAAGTTAGCATGGGCCATCACCATCCATAAGAGCCAGGGCCTGACATTCGACCGAGTCATAATAGACCTGGGTCGCGGGGCGTTCGCCTGTGGCCAGGTTTACGTGGCACTGAGCCGCTGCCGGTCACTGAGTGGAATCGTTTTGCGCCAACAGATAACAATGAACGACATCAAGACAAACATGTCAGTGCGCGACTTCTCCTATGGAGCCAACGATGAGGCTCTCATCAACCACCAGTTGGACGAGGCGAGGGCGCAATCCATCGCCATGGAAGCCCGCGACGCCTTCCGCCACAAAGATTACAGCCGGGCAGTCAACCTGCTGATGGACAGTTTGGCTATAGACCCGGGCAAGATGCAAGACGCTGTCGTGCGCCGATATATATCGACAAAGTTAGGCGCAGCCATAGGCAGACTCGAAAACGAGGTGGGGCGACTGATGGAGAGCGAGAAGAAGCTGCGTGAGAAGAGCTTCCAATTCGCCTACGAGTATTACCTGTTGGCCGTGGACTGCATAAGGAACTACGATGACAGCCGCGCGGCCCGCGCCAACATAAACAAAGCCATAGCCATGTCGCCAGACTACACCGACGCGCTTCTTCTGCGCGCAGAGCTGGGGTTGGAGGAGGGTGACTTCCGCCAAGTGGTGGACGACGTGACATTAGCTGCCCGGCCGGGTGCCATCAAGAAAAAGACAAAGCTTGCCAAAGCCATGACACTCAGGGCTCAAGCCTACATAGGGATGCGACATTGGGAGCGGGCATTCGCTGACCTCAACCAAGTCATCTCGTCAGGCGACGCCACGCCCGACAGACTGCGGATGATGGTGAACGTGTGCCGTCACTTGGACCGCGGCGACGAGGCCGAGATGTATGGCAAGATAGCCGAGAGGCTGGAACAGAATGACAACGAAGACTCTGACGACAATGACTTTTAAGCGACACATAATAGGAATCATAATGGCGGCGGCCTGTCTCATGGCGTGGCAGGCGGCACGTGCGCAGGTCAACACCAACCGCATGATGCAGATAGGCCGCAACGCCCTATACTTTGAGGACTATGTGCTCTCGATTCAATACTTCAACAGGGTCATCATTGTCAAGCCATACCTTGCCGACCCGTATTACTTCCGCGCCATAGCCAAATATTATTTGGACGACCTGAACGGATGCGAGTCAGACTGCAGCGTGGCCCTTGAGATAAACCCGTTCCTTGTCGACGCGTATAACCTGCGCGGAATAGCCCGCCTGAGACTCGACAAACCATCGGATGCGCGCGACGACTTCGACAAAGGCCTGAGCTATGAGCCGGAAAGTCCCAACCTGCTGATGAACTCGGGCATAGCCAGCATCAACCTCAAAGAGTATGACAAGGCCATAGCCCAGTATGACCGCCTGCTCAAATCGGACAAGCGGAACGTGGCGGCCATGCTCTACCGCGGCATAGCACTGGTGGAGAAAGGCGACACAGTCACGGCCATGAGCGAATTCGAGCGCGCAGCCAAGACCAACACCTACTCTCCGGACGCCTACACCTATCTCGGCATGCTCCGCTACCAGACCCGCGACTACAAGGGCGCCCTTGAGAGCTACGACCATCTGGCAGAGCTGAGGCCGAAAGACGCATTCGTCTACGTCAACCGCGCCATCACCAAATATAACATGGACGACTTGCGCGGCTGCGAGTCTGACCTTGGCGAGGCCATAGCCCTCGACCCCAAGAACAAGATGGCCTACCAGAACCGCGGCTTGCTGCGCGCCGAGGCTGGCGACTTGAACAGGGCGGCGGACGACTTCTCCCACGCCCTGGCCATAGACCCGTCTGATGACATAACGCTCTTCAACCGCGCTATCACATACATCCAGCTTGGCGAGAGCGCCAACGCCCTACGCGACTTGAACATCATCATTGCCAAGCACCCTGACTTTGGCACAGCCTATGCCCAGCGCGCCCTCGTGAAACGCCAGATGGGCGACATCAAGGGATCGGACGAGGACTACATGACCGCCATGACCTTCGAGGAGGAGAAAGCCAAACAGAGCCAAAATGCGCAGACAGCCAAAGCCAATGGCAAGACGGCGACTAACCCCGACGACCAAAAGGACGACACTCCCGACAAGAAAAAAGGTTCGCGCGGAAAGAACGACTCGGACATGCGCAAATATGACCAGATGGTCGTCGTGGCGGACTTTGGCGACAACGACGACAAACTGCGCCAAGACAGCAAAGAGACCATACGCGGCCGAGTGCAGGACCGCGACATAGCCATAGACCTGGAACCTGCCTTCAGCCTGTCTTTCTTCACTGCCGACACGCTTCTGCCCAATGCGCCATACTACAGCCCGTCTGTGGTCAAATTCAACGCCTTGGGACTTGCTGAGCAAAAAATGGTGGTGACAAACCGCGAAGTGGCGAGCGACGAGGTGTCCGCCAAAGTGTTCAGCATGATTGGCGAAGTGAACAAACGGATGGACGAGGACCCGTCAGACCCGAGCCTCTACCTCTTGCGCGGCACGCTCAACGGCATCGTCATGAACTACAACAACGCCCTGACCGACTTCTCGGCCTGCCTGCTCAAAGAGCCAGACAACGTCGTGGCACTGTTCAACAGGGCCGCCGCACGCTACAAGATGGTCGAGACCATACGCGACCTCGACTCTGAGCCCGCCCCAAGCATGGGCATGGGCGGCAGCATGACGGGCGGGACAGATGTCATGAGACGCGAAGTGACGTTCTTGGACTACGACCTCATCATGCAAGACCTGCAGCGCGTAGTGGAGCTGGAGCCTGACAACGAGTTCGCCTACTACAACATGAGCCTCGTTATGTGCCAGCGCAAGCAGATGGACCAGGCCGAGGAGATGCTGACCAAATCGGTCGAGCTGTACGACCAGTTTGCCGAGGCCTACTTCAACCGCGGCATAATCCGCCTCTATGTGGGCAAAGAGGAGGAGGGCATAGCCGACCTGAGCCGAGCCGGCGAGTTGGGCATGTTCAAGGCATATAACGTAATCAAGAGGCACCGAGAGAAAAAATAACGAGCGGATAGACAACACCTTAGACTCGGCATGAGTCAAAAACGCACGATTGAGGTGCGCCCACCTCTTGCATATTCGGGGAAAAGGTGATAACTTTGCGCTCGATTTGAATTCAATCTATTAAAGTAATCGTACGATGAAAAGGACATTCCAACCTTCGAACCGCAAGCGCATCAACAAGCACGGCTTCCGTCAGAGGATGTCGACTGCCAATGGTCGCCGAGTTCTGGCTGCCCGTCGTGCCAAGGGTCGTAAGCAGCTCACTGTTTCCGACGAGGCTAAGGGCAAGGCTTACTAGTCTATGAGACTGGTCAGCAGACAAGATAGCTCCGAAGAGATTCGGGGCTTTTTTTGTACCCGCCACAAGTCGCCAACAAGATTCAAACACATAGATAAGCAATTGACAATGAAGAGACTAACAAGAGCAAGAGCCGCAGCCGCCGTCATGGCAGCAGCCATCGGCTCGTTATTTTTGATGTCGTGCGCCCGCCCCGGCAGCGCATTCAAGAAAGACGCGGGCTTTGTTTTCGGCACCACCTACTCGCTGACCTACAGATGCGACAGCGACCTCCAGCAGAGAGTGCTGAACAGGTTAGCTCAGTATGACTCATCACTGTCAGTCTACAACCCGTCATCCCTGCTCAGCAAGCTGAACGAGGGCGACAGCATCGTGGCTGACTCAATGTTGCTCCACGTCATCCGCGAGGCCAAGCGCTTCCACGCCTTCTCAAGGGGAGCATTCGACATCACGGTCGAGCCACTGAGCCGCCATTGGCGATTCACACGCGACCTGGAGGACGACACCATCAGCGTCGAGCAGTGGGACGCCCTCGTGGCTGGATTGGATACAGTGCGCCCGCTTGTGGGGTTGGACAAGATAGAGATAGACGGCAACGTGATCCGCAAAGCCGACCGCAAGATGAAGCTGAACGCCAACGCCTTGGCAGAGGGCTTCGGCATAGACGTGGCGGCCAGCGTCTTTGAAGAGCTGGGGCTGAAGGACTACATGGTGGAGTTGGGCGGCGAGATAAGGTGCAAAGGGCTCAACCCACGCGGGCAGAGGTGGCGCATCGGCATTGACAGGCCTGAGGAGGGCGGAATAGCCGGGAGGCGCAACCAGCACATCATCGAGGTCACGGACTGCGGAATCTCCACCTCGGGCAGCTACCGCCAGTGCTACCACGTGGCTGACGGACGGACTGTGCAGCACACCATAGACCCGCGCACCGGCATGCCCGTGTCGCACAAGATGAGAAGTGTCACCGTGGTCGGCCCCAACACCATGACAACCGACGCCCTGTGCACATCGCTCATGGTGGCAGGTCCAGACTCGGCATTGGCCATGGTGGACGGCTTGGACGGCGTCGAGGCCTACATCATCTATGATGACGAGAAAGGAGAGATGCAAGAGGCAATGACCGACGGCTTCAAAGCCTTGATTGCCGACAAGTAACAAAAAAGTTTAAAATGGTTTAGTTTCACGCTCCATTACATTATCTTTGTGCATTGTCAAACAAACTACTTAAAACACTTATATGTCGTTCGTAGAAGATAAGATCGTAGCAGACGGCCTGACGTTTGACGACGTTCTGCTCATCCCGGCCTACTCAGAAGTGCTGCCGCGCGAGGTCAGCATGGCGTCGAAATTCTCACGCCACATAGCCCTCAACGCCCCCATTGTGACAGCCGCGATGGACACCGTCACCGAAAGTCGCATGGCGATAGCCATAGCCCGCGAGGGTGGCATTGGCGTCATCCACAAGAACATGACCATCGAGCAGCAGGCTCGACAGATTGAGACCGTCAAGCGCGCCGAGAACGGCATGATATATGACCCCGTGTCCATAAGCGACCGCAAGACCGTTGGTGACGCCTTGGCCATGATGAAGGAGTATAAGATTGGCGGCATCCCCGTCGTAGCTCCCGACCGCACCCTTGTGGGCATCGTGACCAACCGTGACCTCCGCTTCGAGCAGGACATGGAGCGCCCCATCGCCCACGTCATGACCAAGGACAACTTGATCACGACAAGCCAGAAGACAGATTTGAAAGAGGCTGCTGAGATTCTTCAGCACTACAAGATCGAGAAGCTCCCCGTTGTGGACAAAGACGGCAAGCTTGTCGGTCTTGTCACTTATAAGGACATCCAAAAGGCTAAGGACAAGCCACAGGCATGCAAGGACTCAAAGGGTCGCCTGCGCGTGGCTGGCGGCATTGGCGTGACGAGCAACACCTTTGAGCGCGCAGACGCTCTGGTTGCCGCTGGCGTTGACGCCCTCGTCATTGACACTGCCCATGGTCACTCCAGGGGCGTCATCGAGGTGCTGAAAGAGGCTCGCCGCCGCTATGACGGAATCGACCTCGTCGTAGGCAACATCTGCACTGGCGCAGCTGCTGTGGCATTGGCAGAGGCAGGAGCAGACGCCGTCAAGGTCGGCATCGGCCCGGGCTCTATCTGCACCACTCGCATCATCGCAGGCGTTGGCTACCCCCAGCTTTCAGCCATATATGAGGTATATAAGGCTCTCAAGGAGTCAGGTCACGGCGACGTGCCCATCATTGGTGATGGCGGCCTCCGTTACTCTGGCGACTTCGTCAAGGCTCTTGCAGCAGGCGCAAGCTGCACCATGGCCGGCGGCATGTTCGCAGGCGTGGAGGAGAGCCCCGGCGAGACTATCATCTTCAACGGACGTAAGTTCAAGAGCTACCGCGGCATGGGTTCGCTTGAGGCTATGCAGCATGGCTCAAAGGACCGCTACTTCCAGGACAACGAGAGCGACGCAAAGAAACTCGTCCCCGAGGGCATATCAGCCCGCGTGCCATACAAGGGTTCCCTCTACGAGGTGGTCTACCAGCTCTTGGGCGGTATCCGCTCTGGCATGGGATATTGTGGCGCAAAGGACATCGAGGCGCTCCATAACGCCAAGTTCGTCCGCATCACAGCTTGCGGCATGAATGAGAGCCACCCTCACGATGTGGCCATCACTCAGGAAGCGCCTAACTACTCTCGCAACTAAGACGCGCAAGACGCTTTTAGATTCTTCAATATTACGCGTTTCGTCTTACCAGGTTGGCGACATGTCGCCAACCTGGTAAGTTTTTTTTGCCAAAGCGCATCGAACACTTAATTGCGGCCTCGCTATTTAAAAGGGATAAAAATAAGATTTACATTCGCATTTTTAGTATGGGGGAATGTAACAACATATATGGAATAATGACTACATTTGGGGTATAAGTTTTGATTAAAAGGATAACGTGGTTGGCACGGTAAGAGCGCCAGCCAACGGTTAAACTTTTTTCATAGATGTGTTTGAATTGGTGCAGGGTAGCTGAAGCCAACGGGCTCAGGTAGCTACCCTGTTTTTTTGTGCCTTGACAAGACCGGACAGCAGACCAGACCATATGCCCCAAGCAGCCGACATACCATCAATAGGGCCATTCCGCCGATTGATAGCTCGTTATCGCGAGAGCCATGACGTGCGCGAGACCATTGCGACATTCGTCGTCTGGGGCGTGGTGTTGGCCTACATCCCGCTAAGCCATCTTTTCGACTATTGGAACGACAGCCGCGCCACGTCAGTTGACTGGACCGGCATAGGCAGTGAGTATCTGTCGCTTCTCCCTTTCTTTGCGCTATTCCTATTCAACGACATAGTCTTAGCCCGCATATTAGTCCGGCATCAGAAAGTGCTGCTGTATGTCGTCACGGCAGTAGCCTCGGCCCTGCTGATGACATTCGCCATAGAGATTTTCAGAAGCCCAGAGGCTGAGACAGGCAGGCCGATGGAGGACCCTGGCGCACCATGGGGGCGCGAGAGATTAGATGATGGCGCACGCCGCGTAGACGCCCCACCCGCCAGACCCGGCGACTCCGATTGGGACGAGAGCGAAGACCGCCCCACCCCACCAGACATGCCAGACGGGATGCAGAACAACGACCGCCCAGACGACTTCAGGCCAGATGGCCGCCCACCCGAGCCGAGAGACATAGACTCACGCGGCCGCGGGGCAGGCGAGTTCGCCCCACCAGCCAAACCAGACGAGATAAACCGGCGCACCATGAGGCTTGGCCCCATGATGAGCGACTTCGTCTTGGCCGTCATGATGGTGTGCCTAAGCATGTTCACCAAGCTATACCTGTTGTCAGACCGCGACAAGGAGCGGATGCGCCAATTGGCCAAAGAGCGCACAGAGGCCGAGCTTGCCCAGCTTCGCTACCAGTTGAGCCCCCATTTCATGATGAACACGCTCAACAACATCCACGCCCTCGTGGACATAGACCCCGAGCGCGCCAAGGAGACCATCGAGCGCATGTCCCGCCTCATGAGATATATGCTCTACGAGAGCGGCAAAGCCACAACGCCCCTCAAAAGCGAGGTCGTCTTCCTGCGCGACTACGTCGAGCTGATGAGCATCAGGTATACCGACGCGGTGGCCATAAGCCTTCAGTTGCCCGAAGAGACCTATGGCATCGCACTGCCGCCCTTGCTCTTCATCAACATGGTGGAGAACGCATTCAAGCACGGCGTGTCATACTCACGCACCTCATTTGTTGACATCAGCCTCTCAATAGCGGAAGATCACCGCACAGTCAACTTCTGCTGCACCAACAGCTTAGGCCCAGAGCGCCCAGCCGACACACAACACGGCATTGGCGTGGAGAACACACGCCGCCGACTGGATCTGCTGTGCTCTGGCCATTATCAATTATCATCCATGAAGTTGGCCGACCGCTATGTGGCCACTCTGCAACTGAAACTGTAAAAAGGAGGTATTCACATATTCCCGCGAGGGGAAAACCGCCCTAAAATGCCGTTTTACTTTACCGAACAGCCAGATTACTGAAAAAAATTTCACGTCTCTTAGCACTGTAATAAGTTTGTAACATCAAACTTAAACGCAGAGCCATGAGACATGAACTTAATGATGTCGCGGCCATCGTGGACGCCTTCCGACCCATCACCCTCGAGGAGATGAGCGGAGTGAAACTCATGAACCGCACCGACACAAAATACGTCATCACACTCGGCCAATTGGCTGAGCTGCTCAGCTATGCCCAAAACCACTACCGCGCTCAGGAGACACTTGGCGAGCGACTGATTGAATATAAGACAACTTATTACGACACAGCCGATTGGCGCATGCTCCGAGCCCACACCACAGGACGGCGCACAAGGCAAAAAGTAAGAGTCCGCACCTACGTCAGCTCGCTTCTCACCTTTGTCGAAATCAAGCGCAAGAACAACCACGGACGCACAAAAAAACGCCGCATAGCCATCCAGCGCACTCCCGACAACAGCCTTAATTTAGAGGCGCAAGCCTTCATCACAGCCAACTCGGCATTTGACGGTTCGGGGCTTACACCAGCCATCGGGAACTCCTTCCGCCGCATAACGTTGGTGAACAACGCCATGACCGAACGGTTGACCATAGACCTGGATTTAGAGTTGAGCAACCTGCGCACCGGAGGCGAGGTCACACTGACCAACACGGTCATTGTAGAGGTCAAGCGAGACGGCCGCACCCCCAGCCCCATCGTGGAGTGGATGAAAAGCAAGGGCATCCGCCACCATGGATTCAGCAAATACTGCTACGGCGCGCTGCTGACAGACCCGTCGCTCCCCATCGGCAAGATGAAACCCAAGATGCGCCAACTCATACGCCGCGGACTGATCCCGGAGCCGGTGTCGGCTTGGAGGCGTTGGGCGGCATAAGCGAAAAAGCCACTAATCTTAAACCAAACTTTTCATAACCAACCCATTTAAAACCCCAATTCAAAATGGATGATTTTGCAGAATTCGCAGATGCCGGCCAGTCAGCCAGCGTTGCGGCAGGCGCACTCGAGATGGTGCTGCGCTTCCTCTTCAACCTTATAGTAGTCTTCGGACTGACCCGCGGCCTCTACTACCCCCGCGGAAAGCGCCGCGACTACCTCTTCGTCTTCATCATCATAGCCATATCCATCTTCCTGATGGTCAACCTGCTTGGCGCACTAAAGATTAAAGTCGGCTTCGCCCTTGGTCTCTTTGCCATCTTCGGCATCATCAGATACAGGACCGAGCAGATGCCAGTCCGCGAGATGTCATACCTCTTCGTCATCATCTCACTCTCCGTCATCAATGGCCTCTCGGCCAACCTGTCAATAGGGCAGACCGTCGTGGCAAACGCACTTCTGCTTGCCGCCATCTGGGTCACAGAGCAGGAGATTGGCCTGCGCGACATCAGGAGCAAGCTCATAGCCTATGACGACATCTCGAAGATAAAGCCCGAGCAGAGGGGCGAGCTCATAAACGACCTGCGCCAACGCACCGGTCTGGAGATAACCCAGGTAGAGGTAGGGCACATCGACTTCCTGCGCGACATGGCCATGCTCCGCGTGTTCTATGAGGCGGACCACGCAGCCCCACTGAACAACGACATCGAGGAGATGACGAAATTACCCAAGGCAATGTAACAGTAAAAAAACTGACAGCTATGCGACATAAGATATTAGCGGCATTGGCAACCATGGCCATGCTGACAGCAGCCCCAGCCAAGGCGCAGACCGACCTCGGCCTATGGGCAGACGCGGGTGCAGAGTTCAGCCTCTCAAAGAAATGGGAGGTGGACGTCGAGGCGGGTCTCAGGACAGCCGACGGACTCGGCACACTGAACCGCTGGAGCCTCGGGGCGAGCGCGGACTTCTCTCCCATAAAGATGCTCAGCATAGGTGCGGGCTACACATTCATCGACACGCACTACGACAGCTACACCACATCCAAGGGCAACATTGTGGATGAATACTGGCGAATCCGCAACCGAATATTCGGACAGGTCAAGCTCAAGTTCCGCCCCTCAATCCTCAAGGTAGACTTGCGACTGCGCTACCAGATGACCCACAAGAGCGAAGTGAGCATAGCCAAATACTCATCAGCCGGCGTACGAAAATCAAACGAGGTGAAAGAGGCGGACAACGAGAACCTGTTCCGCACACGCCTCTCACTTGGCTTCAAGACCAAAACACGTCTCACCCCCTCTGTCTCCTACGAGCTCTTTAACGACTTGGGCGACAGTTTCTCGCTCGACAAGCAGAGACTGACAGTCGGGACCGACATAAAGCTGAACAAACACAACATTCTCACCGTCGGATACGTACGTAACATATATGGTGGCAGCGACGACGACGGCAAGACCCACAACGCCATCATGATTGGCTATAAATTCAAACTCTAAACATCCTCCGACATGAAATCAAAATATCTGACAATACTGCTGACTTTAGCACTATGCTCATGTGCGCAGAGTTGCAACACAGATGACGACGATTACGCCAACACATCAACCTCATCTGACGAAGACGACACTGACGACTCAGAGAAAGGCTATGACGACGACGGCACAGGCGACGACATAGACAACTCGACATTCAGCAAGTCGATAACCATAACCTACGACGGGTCTACCGTGACGGTCGAGGGTGCGGCAGAGGGCGTCACGATAGACAGCTCGACATCCGACGTGACCATCACCAGCACAGCCGAGGAGATGGAGTACACAGTGAAAGGCACGAGCACTGACGGCAGCCTGAAAATATACTCAGACTATAAGTATAAGATGTTGTTTGACGGCCTGACACTGACCAGCAAGACGGGCGCCGTCATCAACAACCAGAGCAAGAAGAAACTCTTCATCGAGTTGGCATCAGGCACCACCAACAGCCTGACCGACGCATCATCATACACACGCCTGACCGATGGCGAGGATCAGAAGGCTTGCCTCTTCAGCGAGGGTCAGCTCATCATATGCGGCACTGGCAGCCTGAGCGTCAAGGGCAACTATAAGCACGCCATTTGCTCAGACGACTACGTGGCCGTGTCAGGCTCACCCGTGGTTAGCGTCAGCGGCAGTGTCAAGGACGGCATCCACGCCAACGACTATGTCGCCTTCTACGGCGGCAGCACCACCATCACCACGACCGGCAGCGACGGCATCGACGTGGACTGCGGCTACCTGCTGATGAGCGGCGGCAGCCTGACCGTCACCACCTCCGGCTCAGGCTCAAAAGCAGCCAAGGCGGCTGGCAACATCTGGGTCCGCGGTGGCGAGATGACCCTCACGGCCACAGGAGCGCCAGAGTATGACTCAACAGACGCCGACTACAAGTGCGCGGCGTGCCTCTCATCAGACAGCTCTGTATACATCTCTGGCGGCAGCATCACGGCCACGACATCAGGCATTGGCGGCAAGGGCATCAAGGCCGACTATGACGTGAGCATATCAGACGGCGACCTCGTCATCAAAGCCAACGGACAGTCTGGCACACAGGGCAGCTCAAAGGGCATCAAGGCCAAGGGCGACCTGAGCATAAGCGGTGGCAACATCTACGTCTACACGGCAAGCCACGAGGGCATTGAGAGCAAGGGCGTAATGAACATCTCGGGCGGAGTTGTCGAGGTCGAGGCATATGATGACGGCATCAACTCGGGCGGAGACATGACCCTCTCGGGCGGCTACATCTACAGCCACAGCCAGGACAACGACGGCATTGACTCAAACGGCAACATGTACATAACAGGCGGCGTTGTCGTGGCCTATGGAGCCAACGACCCCGAGTGCGGCCTTGACGCCAACGACGAGGAGAACTACCACCTCTACATAACCGGCGGAACTGTATTCGCCTTGGGCGGCAGCAATATTTCCTACCCCTACTCCACCACAGGATCTCAGGCCTACGCCATCTTGAGCGGATCGACGGCCAACGTGGCCATCAAAGATGCGAGTGGTAACGTCATCATGGCATGGGATTACAGCAAATACGCCAACTCCTACACCAGCACCAACAAGAGCACCACAGCCAACGCCGGAATGGGCGGTCAAGGTGGACAAGGAGGCCAGGGAGGCCAAGGTGGTCAAGGAGGAATGGGCGGCAGCTCGCTCAAGTTCATTGTCTCCTCACCGAGCATGACAAGCGGCTCAACCTACTACCTCTACTCGGGTGTGACAGTCTCAGCATCAGACCTCTTCCACGGCCTGACCACAACAGGCACCGTCAGCGGTGGATCATCTGCAAGCTCAGCCACGGCAAGCACTGGTTCTTCTTCGGGCAACCGCTGGTAGCGAATAAAGCATAGCGCAAACACGTTTAGGCGTAAGATACGGCATCCGGCCGCACATTCCCCGTCTGATTGACAAGGGAATGTGCGGCCGGATTTTTTTTCATCTTTAGAGATAGTGGACTTTTGCACAAATAACAGATTCGGCATTTACACATCTTGACCAAACTGTAACGAATGCCCAATTATGCAAAACATGTGCAAAAAAAGTCAAAGTTGCCAAGCAATCAATCCGCCCAAAAGAAATATATTTGCGATAACTAATAATCTAAAAAAAACAAGCAGAAAATTACATCACAGAAATCAACCTATGAGTACAAAGCAAAACATCACAGGCCTTAGTCAGGCCGAAGTCGAGGCGAGCCGTAGGCAACACGGAGCCAACGTCTTGACGCCGCCAGAGAAAGATCCGCTTTGGAAACAATTCCTTGAGAAATTCTCAGACCCACTCATCATCATCCTCATGGTGGCTGGTGCCCTCTCGGTGGGCATCTCCATCTACGAGTATGTTGGCTTAGGTCAGGGTGCAGAAGTATTCTTCGAGCCCGTTGGCATCTTCATAGCTATATTGTTAGCCACAGGTCTCGCCTTCTACTTTGAGCATCAGGCGGACAAGGAGTTCTCACTCCTCAACCAGGTGAATGACGATGAGCCCGTCGAAGTCATCCGCTCAGGCAACACCACCCAAGTGCCACGCCGCGACATCGTGGTAGGCGACATCGTCATCCTCAACACCGGTGAGGAGATTCCGGCTGACGCCACTTTGCTTGAATCCACCCACCTGAGCGCAGACGAGTCCACTCTCACGGGCGAGCTCATCTGCCCCAAGACAACCAACCCGGACGACTTCGACCCCAACGCCACCTATCCGTCCAACCACGTGCTGAAGGGCACTAAGGTCATGGAGGGTCATGGCATTTGCCAAGTCACCGCAGTCGGCGACAAGACCGAGCAGGGTAAAGTGTTTGAGGCAGCGCAGATTGACTCAAGCGTCAAGACCCCTCTCAACGAGCAGCTTGACGGTCTTGGCGACCTCATCACCAAGATGAGTTACGTCATAGCCGGTCTCATTGTCGTGGGCCGCATCATCACCTACTTTGTCAACCTTGAGACCGGGTTTGAGTGGATACCCTTCGTGGCCTACCTGCTCCAGACGTTCATGATCGCCGTCACCCTCATCGTGGTGGCCGTGCCGGAGGGCCTGCCTATGGCCGTCACCCTCAGCTTGGCATATAGCATGCGCTCCATGCTCAAGACCAACAACCTTGTGCGCAAGATGCACGCCTGTGAGACCATGGGCGCCGCCAGCGTCATCTGCACAGACAAGACAGGCACCTTGACCCAGAACCAGATGCGCGTGGACGACATGAAGTTCTACGGCCTGGATGGGGCTGCCATATCAGACGACGAGCGCGGAAAGCTCATCTGCGAGGGCATGGCAGTCAACTCGACCGCCCAGCTTGACAGAACCGACCCGAAAAAGCCAGTAGTCTTAGGCAACCCCACAGAGGGCGCATTGCTGCTGTGGCTGAACGCCGCCGGCAAGAACTACGAGTCGCTCCGTGAGGGCGCACACACAATAGCCGAGATTTCATTCTCCACCGAACGCAAATATATGGCCACCGTTGTGGAGAGTGGCGAACTGAAAGGCCGCAAAGTTGTCTACGTCAAGGGCGCGCCCGAGATTGTGTTCGGGCTTTGCGCCAAAGCAGACGGAGGCGTGACCAAAGAGACCATTGACGCACAGTTGCTTGAGTACCAGAGCCGCGCCATGCGCACACTTGGCTTTGCATACCAATTTGTAGACAATGCGGAGGACGCCATAAGCAAAGAGGGCAAGCTGGTGGCCAAGGAGCTCACATTCCTCGGCATAGCCTCTATAGCCGACCCCGTGCGCGCTGACGTGCCAGCCGCTGTCAAGGAGTGCCTCAACGCCGGCATAGCCATCAAGATTGTGACGGGCGACACCCCTGGCACCGCCAAGGAGATCGGTCGTCAGATTGGACTCTGGACAGAGAAAGACACTGACGCCAACGTCATCACAGGCCCCGAGTTCGCCGCCCTCTCAGACAAGGAGGTGGCAGAGCGCGCCATGGACATCAAGATTATCAGCCGTGCACGCCCCATGGACAAGAAACGCCTTGTGGAGACACTGCAGAGCCAAGGTCAAGTGGTGGCAGTGACAGGAGACGGCACCAATGACGCCCCCGCCCTCAAGGCTGCCCACGTGGGACTCTCGATGGGCGACGGCACAAGCGTGGCCAAAGAGGCGAGCGACATAACCATTGTGGACAACTCGTTCACCAGCATCTGCCGCGCCGTTATGTGGGGTCGCTCACTCTATCAGAACATACAGCGCTTCCTGCTGTTCCAGCTCACAGTCAACGTCACCGCCTGTCTGCTTGTGCTGTGCGGAGCGTTCATGAGCACCGAGTCGCCACTGACCGTGACCCAGATGTTGTGGATCAACCTCATCATGGATACCTTCGCCGCCATGGCGTTGGCATCGCTGCCTCCCTCAGAGAGCGTCATGAACGACAAGCCGCGTGACCGCAAGGCGTTCATCCTCAGCCGCGAGATGATGGTGGAGATTGTGTCAGTTGGCGTAATCTTCTTCTGCATCCTGCTTGGCTTGCTCTTTGTGTTCAAACATGCTGAAATCGATTCTATGCTCCAGCTCATCACTGGCGACTTCCAGTGGTTGGCAGAGGGACACAGCATCACCACCAAAGAGTTGACCTACCTCTTCACCACCTTCGTCATGACCCACTTCTTCTACCTCTTCAACGCACGCGCATTCAAGACCAACCGCAGCGCGCTGCACTTCAAGGGGTGCAAGGGACTCCTGACCATCGTGGCCATCATATTCATTGGTCAAGTGGCAATGGTTGAGACCCCGGGCCTGCAGAAGTTCTTCAATGTGGAGGGCATCAGCCTCATGGACTGGGTCATCATCGTGGTCGGCTCTTCTCTCGTGCTTTGGATTCGCGAAATTTGGAATCTTGTGACGGGCGGACAAAAGTAGAGACGCAGTCATAAGACATAAGCACTATAAGTAACTCGGCCGTCACCCACAGAGATGTGGATGACGGCCGAGCTTTTTCCATTCCCACCCTTTGGATAGATTGTCTCCACCTTATAATGAGAGGCCATAAAATTGGGTAACAAGAACCAAGGAGCACAGCCGACACGCCCAATCAAAGAGTACGTACTGCGGCAAGGAGTACAGGGCAGCTAAGGCTACTTTCGACTATGTCACGAGCCGAAGTTTCCTCTCCCCGCAAAAGAGTCACAACAAAAAATCAGGGCTGACACTTATCGCTAAGCGCAGCCCTGAGGTTATGGGATTGTAGAAACGTTATTATTGGTGGAGAGAAGCCCCCTATAACAGCGCAATTAGCACCACTTGCACCACAATGACCCTGACAAACATGCAGAGGGGGTAGACCGTGGCATAGCTGAGCGAGGGTGAGTCGCCATGGACGGCGTCATTGGCATAGCCGAGAGCCATGGGGTTAGCCATACTGCCACAAAGGATGCCGCAGACAGTGCCGAAATTAAACTTCTTGAGTTTGAGCAGAATGGCACCGACAATAACCACGGGGACAACCGTGAGCAAGAGACCCAAGACAAGCCACAAAGCGCCCTCGGGGCGGACAACGGTGTGGAAGAACTGCGGACCAGAGTCGAGACCTAAGCAAGCTAAGTAGAGCGAGAGCCCAAGTCGGCGCAACATGAGGTTGGCACTGCGCGTGGTAAAAGTGATGATGTGGAACGAAGGTCCAAAAGCGCCAGCCAAAATGCCTACGATAATCGGGCCGCCAGCCATACCAAGCTTGACAGGGATGGACATTCCAGGGAGCGAGACGGGAATAGAACCGAGCGCGAGACCAAGCAGGATGCCGAGGAAAATGGAGCCGAGGTTAGGCTCATTGAGGTTTTGGACGGCATTGCCGAGATATTTGGCGGCGTTGTCAAGATCTGAGGCCTTGCCCACTGCCGTTAGGCGGTCACCATATTGAAGTTTGAGGTCATAGGTGGCAAGGAGGCGGATGTCGCCACGCGTGACGCGGCTGATGTTGACGCCATAGGTCGAGCCGAGGTGCAGGTGCCCCAAACGACGGCCATTGAGGTTGGGGCTTGACAGGACAATGGTGCGGCTCTCAACCAGGCCATCCACCTTGTTCCAGTCAATCTCCTCCTTGTTCCAATCCTCAGCCGAGCGACGGCCGAAAAGAATTTCAAGCGCCGATACCTCATTTTTGTTGGTAACAGCCAAAACACTGTCACCCTCAAAGAGGATAGTGTCAGAATGAGGGATGATGACCTCCTCACCGCGCCAGACACGCGAGACGATGAACTTGAGGTGGCTCATGCCAACAATGTCGCGGAGCGTCTTGCCATTGATGCCCGGGTTGACCACATCGAAACGCGCCACAAAAGTGTCATCTGAGGCATAGTGCGACTTCTCAGTGTCGGCATCGGCCTTGAAAACCTTGCGAAGGATGATCATGGCGAGAATAACTCCCACGACGCCCAAGGGGTAGGTGATGGCGCAACCAAGAGCCGCACCGCCGCCCGAGAGGCCAAACTGCGACAGAGTCTGCTGAGCCGCACCCAGAGCCGGAGTATTGGTAGTCGCGCCGCAATAGATGCCCATCATCTCAGGCAGTCCGACGGGACTGAACTCCCAAAAGACTATTGCTAAGGCTGTGCCCACGCCAATAAGCGCCAAGCCCCAAAGATTAAGCTTCATGCCATCCTGCCTCAGCGAGTTGAAGAAACCCGGGCCGACCTGAAGGCCGAGGGCGTAGACAAAGAGGACAAGACCAAAAGTCTCGCAATAGAGAAGGACATCATGGTCAAGGCTGAAGCCGAGGTGACCAGCCAAAATGCCGATGAAAAAGACGAACGCCACGCCGAGCGAGATGCCCGCCACTCGCCACTTGGCCAACGCCAGTCCGATGGTGATAATGATGGACAGAACAGCCAACGACTGGACGGCGGAGTGACCCGTCATGAGATTTGCCCAAAATTCGGGCAGAGAAGTCATCATGTGTTTTGTTTAACCCGGGAGTGCCAGATTGTTTACTTCGAGAAGTTGAAAAATGATATGCTTTCAAACGCCGAGTTTTCTACGGGCATTAAGCATAAGATGTTCTGTCCGCACAGACTACACAGCACTTTTGATGGCGCAAAAATACAAAATCTCGTCAAACGGAACAGCAAAGGCGAAAGATGTAGCAGACAACATAACATTAAGCGTCATTGACATGGTTAAGCACCATAAGGTGGCGCAAGGGGCACTAAAACGACAGTGGAGACAAAGAAAAAAAGCCCTCCCCCCACACCACAATAGTGATGAGGGGGGAGGAGGTGTTATTTACAGAACCAAGCCCTTTTATAACAAGTCGGCCTCTAAATGTTAAATAATTAATATTTCGCATTCTGGGGGTCAAACTCGGTCCAACCATCGAGCCAGGTGTCACCCTCGGCAAATGCGCCAATGTAGCTGACAGCGGTCATATTGGAGAGCTTGGCATGGGTGAAATCAGCAGCCGACAGGAGCGCACTGCCAGACTCGGGCATATAGGCTGCACCCACATTGGCCACAGGCATGGTTAGCTTGAGGTCCGAGTTCTTGCACTCCTTGTTGTTATTGCCCTCCTTGAGGAAGAACTCATGCGAGAAAGAGTTCTTGGTCTCATCGTAGGTCTTAGTGGTGTAGTCGTAGAGAGCATCCTTAGTGGCCTTGTTGCAGTCGGCGCCAAGGAGAGCCATGTCGGCGAACCAGATGTTGTTGAGAGTGAGGGTGCCATCGGTGGCCATGGCCTGAGTGTTGCCCTTCTCGCTGTCAAGGATGAGACCGATAGGCCAGCCTATGGCCACAGTGTTGAAGCAGTTGAGACGGCTTGAGCGGCGGATGTGCATGGCAGCCTGGAATTTGCCAAGGCTGGAACCGTTGTTAGGGAAGACAGAGCCGCCATTGATGTAGGTGTTGTCGTTAGAGAAATTGACATCCTGAGCGATCGGGCCGATGAAAGTAACATTGCTGAAAGTGGCGGTGGTGTAAGGAGTGACGGCAGCGCCATCGGCACAGTTGTCACTCTCGAAGCCATTGCTCTGGCTGACGTCAGCAATCTTGGGGTCGCGGACAGAGAGGCAGAACTGGACGTTGCCACAGAAACCATTGTCAGTGTCGAACTCGTCATCCCAGCCATGGAAGGCTACAAGGTGGTTGCAGTTGACCGTGCCGCCAAACCACTCATAGCTGTCGTCGTTGCAGTAGGAGACCTGAATGTGGTCAATCTGCGTGCCGCGGCCGACAGAGCCCAAGGTGAGGCCATTAATCTCCTTGTCAGTCTCAAAAGGATAGCCGGCGAACTCAATGCGGACGTAGCTCAAGATGCCACTGTTGTCGTCATCATTGTCGCCGCCATGCTTAGAGCGAGGACCGCCCTCAATCTGCATCTCAGACTGGTTGTTCTTGGCCTTGCCACAGAGGATGACGCCACCCCAATCACCAGGCTTGCGGCTACCAGCATCCTCACCAGAGGTGAAGATGATTGGCGAGTCAGCCGTTCCCTTGGCAATGAGCTTGCCACCACGCTCGACAATGAGAGCCGACTTGGTAACCTTGTCGCCCTTGATGATGGTGCCAGGCTCAATGGTCAGCTGAGCGCCGTCAGCAATGTAGACCCACCCCTTGAGCGAGTAGGTGCCCTTCTTGAGAGTCTGCTTGCCCTTGAAAACAAAGCCCTGATCGCCATTGCCAATGACATTGGAGTCGAAAAGGAGGTTCATGTCGGAGACGAGGCCGCCGTCAGTTCCCTCAGAGTGAGCCGGGTTATACTCGTCATCGTCATTGGTGTCAGGGGTGACCTCTTCGTTGCCGTCATCGTCACAAGAGGTGCAGAGCGGCGTTACAGCCATGCCCGCCATGATGGCAAAGGCAAGGAATGAATTCATTTTCATGTCTTAGTGAATTAGAATTGTATGTTGTTCTCTTATTAGAATTTGAAGTTGAAGCCGAGTGATATGTTAGTGCCGGGCTTATAGCTCTTTGTAACCTCGTCAACCTCGGAGGTTGTGCCATCAGTGTGGATGGCGTCCGTCTGCTGCTCAAAGTTGACCTTGGCGCCAAGCAAGTCGCGGACAGAGAGGTTAACCTCGACATGCTCCGTAATCTTATATTTCGCGGAGAGGTCAATGACGTTGCGCGGCATCTCGTAGCTGTGCGGAATATTGGCCGAGTCGTCGCCACCCGTAGTTCCAACACTTCGACCAACGCCTATAATTCGTTTTCCAATACGATTATAGAGTGCTCCGATGGTCAGCTTCTCACTCTTGGAAGTATAGAAAAGCCCGGTGTTGATGATGTAGGGCGACTGGCCCTGCATGGGTCGGTTCTTTTCGCGGCTGCCCTCCTCAAACTCCACCTTGCTGTCAATCAGGCTGGCGTTGACCGAGAGGCTAAGCGGGTCGAGGCCTATGAAACCAAGGTTTTTGCGAAGTTCAATCTCCACGCCGTAGTTGCGCGCCGCCACAGCATTCTTGTAGCTGTAAGTGAGATCCGTTCCACCCTGGACGGTGTAAGTCCACTCGATGGGGTTCTTGAATTTCTTGTAGAAGAGGGCCACGCTGACAAGCTCGCTGACAGAGGGGTACCACTCGTAGCGCAAGTCGACATTCTGCACATAGCAGGAGGTCAGTTCGGTGTTTCCCATGACGTCGCTCGCCAAGTCGAAGTCGTAAAACACAGATGGCGACACCTCACGGAACTCCGCACGGTTGACCGACTTGCCATAGGCCAAGCGGACAATATTCTTCTCGTTGATGTTATAGGAGATGTTGACCGACGGGAAGAGGTCGTTATCCTTATACTCCTTGTCCTTGGGGCTGTACTCATAGTCGCGGCGGTGACTGGTGAGCGTCATCTTATTGGCCTCGAAACGGAGGCCGGCATAGACATTCACAGGGCCGAAAGGCATGTTGAGAGCCAAGTAGGCCGCACCGAGCCTATTCTTTCCCTCATAGTTGTTTCGCCACTTGACCTCCTCAAGAAGGTAGAGTTTGTCCGCCCCGTAGTTCTCATCCACAAGGAGCTGGGTAGGAATGTCAAGGTAGCGGAAATCCTCGGGTAAGGTGTTGTCGTAGTAATTCCAGTTGAGATAGAAATTGCGTGTGAAGTAGTCACGGCTGCGCTTCTCGCCGAAGACGCCGGCACGGAGAGTAGGCTCCCAAGAGCCGAGCGGAAGCAAACGCTCATAGTTTGCGAAGAAAGAGCCGACCCCCTCATTGAGCTTAGTGAACTCTCGGCTGACATCATTGGAGGCGGAGAGGGAGAGCACGCCCGGCTCAAGCTTGTCATTGACCTGATAGCGTTTGCGGTCTGGCATATTACGGTTGGCTTTTGCCCAGCCGATGCCCCACTCCACTTTGCCGTCATCAAGCTTATGCTTGCCTGTCAGCTGACCGTTGTAAGTCATTCGGCTCTGGTAGAGGATCTCAAAAGTCTGCTCATGGTCATTTTGAGCGGTTATGCCATCGCGGCTTGTGAAGCGGCTCTTGCCGAGCTGGTTGAAAATATTCTTCAGCTCAACACGATTGCGGCCGGAGACTCCAATGAAAGCCATGTTGAGCATGGCGCCGAGGCGGACGTTATGGTTATACTGCTGATCGGTGGCGTTTCTAAGATAGTTGCTCTTGTCGTTGGCCGAGTCGTAGACACCGAAGAGGCAGTTGCGCATGTCGGCATAGCGGCGGTGCGTATTGGAGTAGTTGACCGCGCCCATGAGGGAGAGCTGCCGATTGCCAATCTCCCACAGGTGGTTAACGGACAGATTGGCGGAGAAATCAGCCACGGGCGTCGTCGTCTTGGTCGTCCAATCATTGTCAAAGCCATTGCCTTGCATGTCGATGCCGTCACCGGCTATGGTCTTGAGCGAACTCTTGATTCCGCCATTCACCATACGGGTCCCATTATCAAAGCCGAGCCAATCTGTGGGACTCTTGGGCCCCTCAAGGAAATCGTGGCCATGCGTCTGAGTGTTATAATTGCCACTCACGCCGAAAGAGATCGAGTTGGAGAGAGGCACATCCTTGGTGCGGACAATGATGAAGCCGCCCGAGAAGTCGGCAGGGTATTCTGGCGAGGGGGACTTGATGATGACCATGTTGTCAATCTGCGAGGCCGGAATGATGTCAAACGAGAAGGCTCGCGAGTCGGCCTCGGAGCTGGGGACGGCGCCACCGTTAATCCAGACATTATTATAGCGTTGCGAAAGTCCGCGGACCATGACGAACTTGTCATCGATGATAGAGATGCCCGGGATTCGGCGGATGATTTCAGAGGCGTCCTTGTCTTGCGCCTTAGATATTTGCTGGGCGGAGATGCCGCTCTCGACCGAGAGACTCGCCTTCATGGAGCGCAGGAGCGCATTGTCTGTGTTTTGTCTTGCTTGAGCCACCACAGTGACATCGGCCACGGCAATGTCATCGCTCTCCATGTCAACATCAAGCGTAGCCTGCTTAGGGGAGCAGCTTATGGTCTGCGTCTGGAAGCCAACATATTTTACCACCACATTGAACGCCTTGTCGGGAGTGTTCTTAATCTCATAGTTGCCGTCAAAGTCTGTAATGGAGCCATTAGTCGTACCCTCAACCTGAATGGTGACGCCGAGGAGAGGCTCGCCCGTAGACTTGTCGATGATTCGGCCTTTCAGCGGGCCGCCGGCTATGGCTGTGACGCAAGAGGCGATGCCAAGAGTCAGAGCAATGAGTCGTTTTGTCTTGTCGTACTTCATCAATTGTCGTTCCTTTCTTTTTCTGGCGCAAAGATGGAACTCGGATGTTACAAAACTCTGTCAGTGGTGATTCGCTGCGGTTAAAGCGGTGATACATTAATGAAAAGAGCCACCCCATCGGCCCATAGGGCTTGGACGGGGTGGCTATGCGGGATAGAGGTCAGACCTGTAAATCCCTATAAATTCTTAAGATAGCATCGTTTCTGCTTATGTCTCTCATGGACAAACTCCTTGACTATTGTCGAGGCGCGGTCGTTGTTGGAGAGAATTGCCGTCGTCTCGATATAGCGAATCCCGCGCTCAGCGAAGCGTTCTATGAGTCCCTCACTGATGAGCGAGAAAGCGCCACGGCGGCGAGCCTCCGGGACGATGGCGGCAAGAAGTATCTCAACCTCTGAGGCGCGGCGCATGGAGAGCCAGACCTTGGCGGCATCAATGAGACCGATGTCACCCCAGGCTCCGCGCATGCTCTTGACAATGGATGGCATGGCAATCATGAAGCCCACGGGGCGATCATGGTCGCGAGCGTCGACGACAGCCATCACAAGACGGTGGTCAAGCACATCGAGATACTGATCCATGTAGAACCTCTTCATGGCATCGGTGAACGGGTATGTGCCAAAGAGAGGCTCAAACGAGCGGTCGAAGAGATTCATGAGTTCGGGAGCAGCCTTTTTCAACTCATCGGAAGAAGAGAAAGTGCGAAGCTTAAGTCCGAAACGCTCACGTGCGGCGGCGGCAATCAGCTTGACCTTTGGCGGCACAGTCCACGGCACCGTGAGGCGATACTCATACCAGTCCTGCATAGGCTCATAGCCCTCCTCCTCGAAGAGAGCCACGTAATATGGCATGGTGAGAGACGATCCAAGCGCGGCCTGACGGTCATGCCCCTTGATAGTCACACCCTGCTGGTCAAGATTACTGAACCCGAGAGGCCCTGCCGCAGCATCCATCCCTTGCGAGTGGAGCCATTTTTCCGCCGCCTGAAAAAGCTCGTGCGACACAGCGAGGTCATTCTCACACTCGAAACGCGAAATGCGCCCAATCTTGTCACCCGTCTTCTGGTTCCACCTGTGATTGACAATTGCCGCGACACGTCCGCAGCACGTCCCATCCTCACGGAGGGCTATCCACCTGTTCACATCGCAAAACTCAAGAGCAGGGTTATATGCCGGGTCAAAGAGCCTTCGCTCAGCCTTGCGGAGTGGTGGCACCCACTGCTCATTGCCCCGATAGAGGCGGTATGGCAAGTCGGTGAAAAGGAGGGCGTCCTCCTCGGTCTCGACAGTACGGATGGTAATCATGGGCGTTGGATTTTTTTCGGGTGAGAGAAAGACGGCCTACTTTATCTTCTGAGCCAACTCGTAGTAGGAGACGTACTGATGATGCTCAAAAGCGTCGGCAGCCACATGGGGGTGCTTAGCGAAATAGTCGTCATCCGGCAAGAGGATATAGAATTGCCCACAACGCGCATAGTTGGCGCAATCGGAATACTCCACGGGCTTCTTGAACCAGACGAGCCCCTCTTCAAGCATTCCGCCAACAGTCCCGCCAAGATATTTGGTCAAGTTGTCGACCGACTTTTGGGTGGGCTTGTATATTCGGTTGTAGAGGAAATGAATCTTGGCCCTTTGTATGGCACCCGCGCCGCTGAGCAGCTCATCCATATTATTGAACGGGTTAGTGGGACGGAAATCCGTGGGGCGCTGCACGCTGAGAGGCGTCTCAGGTACCCAGTCCTCCGAGTTAATGACCGTGAAGGACCAGCCGGGCTGCGTCATGGCCTCATAGTTGAGGGCAAAGAGGTAGTCGCCCGGCTTAGGCGCCGCGCTGGCATAGGTCTTGAAAGTTATGTCGGCAGAAATGAGACCTTTGGCCTGCATGCGGCGCAACATGGCCGTGACGAGATAGCTGAGCGCACCGCCCTGGCTGTGGCCGGCGATAAGGAAGTCGCGGCATCCGGCCTTGTGGCAAGAATCCAGCTTGGCCACAATGTCGTCCGACATGGTCATGAGCCCAGCCACCCAGCCAGCGTGCACATGGGCGGACGAGTCGGCGCAGAGATCGTACTCTTTGTCTGTCACCACATGGACCGAGCCTTGGGCGGGAACCATTCCGGCGTTGAAATTGGCACCCCAGCTTGTCATGGTGGATATGGTGGCGCGCATCACGATGGCGCATACCCCGCGATTGTCCTGCCACAGCTCCCACTCATTGTCAAAACCCGTCTGCGGACAAGCATAGAGACGGTGGAAAGACTCAGGAGCGGGACACATGTACTTCTCGTCGACCGTGAGGTTCTTGAGGTGCGACGTCATGGCAAGGCACTCAATGTACTCCTGCTTATCAAAACCGGGCTTGAGGATTTGCGCCTCGGCGACCGTAGCGGTCAAGAGGGCGGCAAAGCTCGTCAGAAGAGTCCTTTTAATCATATTATTTTCCGTTAGATGTGTTGTGTCTTATTGTTATCTTGCCATAAGGCAGGCAAGAGAGGCTGAATTGGGCTTAGCCTTGCGCCGGGGCCACGAAATCGCCATCCTCTGACACCTCGCGGTCGGGGTGCAGCTCCTTCTCCGCCTTGAGATACTTCTGGCTGAGGAGCGAGAGGAATCGGCTGATGCGGACAATGGCGTTGGTCGTGTCGGCAAGAACCGTCTTGCCCTGCAGTTTGAGAAGGTAATAGTCGTAGATGGCGGAGAGTCCAAGGAGGACGTGCTGCATGTTTTCGCCCCCCTCAATCTTGGTCATGAGGAGGTTGATGTCAGGCCAAGCCGTCTGGAAGGCGTTCTGATAAGGGATTTCACTCTGCTGGGTAAGAAGGTAGAGATGAAAATTATAAAGGTCGTTGGCCAACATCTCAAAGATTTGCAGATGACCTTTCTGCTCCTTGCCCTCGCGCTTCATCATCTCGCACAGGTTGTCCCACCAGTCGTAAAGCTGCTGACGCTGCGCCGGGTCGGTGACGCCGTATTTGTCTATGACGCTCTTGTCAATGCGGCTCATGTCCAAGCCATTGGCACGGATGAGATCCTCGACATTCCACATGTAGAGGATATACTCTATGATGTTCTCCTTACGTTTTTTTTGTGCAATAAACATAATCAGTGTCGGTTGACAATCAACGTGTCATTATGTCAAAAGGCCGCGACAGGGCGGCCTTGTTGTGATACTTGTTGAGAGATATTAGCCCAATGCGATTAGTCGGCATCGAAGTCAATGTCGAAATCATCATCGGCGTCATCCCATTCGCTCTCGGCCCAGCCATCGGCCACGAAGCTGTCAATGTCTCGACGCTCCTTTTTGGTGGGGCGGCCGAGGCCTTTCTGCCTTTGCATGGACATCTGGAGGTGATAGAGTTCAATGAGCTCCTGCTGATCCTTAGGGGTCACCTCTGTTATGTGGTCCTTGACCAGCTTTGCACCCATCCGGCTCTGAGCCAGCTTGATGACCTCGAAAGAGCGCGTGGCGGCAGGCACCTTGACAGAGATGACATCGCCGACCTTGACATTACGCGAGCTCTTAACCTGCGCTCCGCCCATTGAGACCTTGCCGCGTTTGACAGCCTCGGCCGCGATGGAGCGGGTCTTATATATACGGACAGCCCATAGGAATTTGTCTATTCTGACAGTATCGGCCATAGGTACCTCTGGTAGAAATTATTGGGTAAAGAAATAAGTGTCCTACTTGTTGTTAAACTGAGTCATGGCGAGCTGAAGCCCCACGCAGACATAAGTGCGGATGCATTCGGCGGCAATCTCCATGCGCTCCTCAACCATCTCCTTCTCGTCATCATCCCACTTGCCAAGGACGAAGTCGATTTGCGCACCGCGTTTGAACTCGTTGCCGATGCCGAAGCGGAGACGCGGGTAGCCGTCGGTGCCGAGCAGCTCGGTGATGTTCTTGAGGCCATTGTGGCCGCCAGCGCTGCCCTTGCCTTTCAGTCGGATGGTGCCGACGGGCAAAGCGAGGTCGTCGACAACAACCACGATATTCTCGGGCGCCACTTTCTCGGCGTCGGCCCAATAACGCACAGCCTTGCCGCTGAGATTCATATAGGTGTTTGGTTTGAGAACCACAAGGTCACGCCCCTTGACGCGGATGCGTGCCACATCGCCATACCGCTCGGAGGTGAACTCAGCCCCGGCATCCTTGACGAGGCGGCTCACAATGTCGAAACCCGTGTTATGGCGCGTGTGGGCGTACTCGTCGCCAATGTTGCCAAGGCCTACAATGAGGAATTTCATTTGCTGAGGATTGAATCCATTACTTCACTGAAAACATCTTTCTCCTTCATGCCGGCCGCGCGGATTTGCTGCGGGATGAAGCTTGTGGCCGTCTGGCCGGGTGTCGTGTTGACCTCGAGGACGAAAGGCGTGCCGTCTTTCTTGACAATGAAATCAATGCGGACAATGCCCTTCATGGTCATCAGGTCATAGACCTCAGATGCCGTCTCCTTGACCTTCTGCTCCACCTCTTTTGAGACCTCGGCGGGGGTAATCTCCTGAGTCTTGCCTGGGGTGTATTTAGCGTCGGTGTCAAAGAACTCATTGGAGGTGCGTACCTCGGTGAGAGGGAATATGACAGTGCGTTCGGCGGTCTTATAGAGTCCGCAAGTCAGCTCGGTGCCATCCATGAAAGCCTCGATTATGACGTCGTCGCTCTCCTTTTGCGCCGCCTCTATGGCTGGCAATATCTGCTCCTCGGTCTTCACCTTGGTCACGCCAAAGCTGGAACCAGCCGCAGAGGGCTTGACAAACATAGGCAGACCAAGGCGCGCCACGATGGCGGACGTGTCGACAGACTGTCCACGGCGAACACGGACAGAGTCGGCCACAGGGATGCCGAAAGAGCGCAGATAGCTGTTGCAAACGAACTTATCAAACGTCATGGCGCCTGTGAGGGCTGGGCATGTGGAGTGGCGGAGGCCAATCATCTCAAAATAGGCAGGCATGAGGCCATTCTCGCCCGGCACGCCGTGGATGGTGATGTAGGCCATGTCAAAAGTGACTTTTTGGCCATTACGAGTGAAAGAGAAATCCTCACGGTTGATGGGGAGGCTCTCGCCATCAGGCTCTGCCACCCACTCCGTTTTGGAGATCTTTACGGGGATGATGTCATAGCGATCATGGTCCATCATGGCCATGAGGCCGTCCTTGCTGCGCGCCGAGACCTCAGCCTCGCTCTGATAGCCGCCGTAGACGAGCGCTATTCGCTTTTTCATATCTGTTATTGTGTATATTGTCAGAATGTTAAGATCTTAATCGCGGTTGCTGACGTATTTGCGCCAACGGTTGATGACGTCGGTCATGTCGGCCGCCACCTCCGAGTCGAAAGACATCTTCTGCCCCGTGACCGGGTGCGTGAAGCCGAGAGTCTTGGCATGGAGAGCCTGACGCGGCAAGGCTTGCAGGCAGTTGGAGACGAACTGCCGATATTTTGGGAATGTCGTGCCTCGGAGGATCTGGTCGCCACCGTAGTGCGAGTCGCCGAAGAGCGGGTGACCAATGTGACGGAAGTGCGCACGGATCTGGTGCGTGCGTCCCGTCTCAAGTCGGCAGCGCACAAGGGTCACATAACCGAGCCTCTCAAGAACCTCGTAGTGCGTGACGGCGCTCTTGCCTATTCCGCCGTCTTCAGGAAATACATCCATCACCTTGCGGTCGCGGAGGCTGCGACCTATGTTGCCACGAATGGTGCCAGAGTCGCTCTCCATGAGTCCCCACACGAGGGCTATGTAGCTGCGCTCGGTGCTCTTGACAAAAAACTGCCGTGCGAGGTTGAGCTTAGCCTGCTCAGTCTTGGCTATGACCAAGAGTCCGGAGGTGTCCTTGTCAATGCGGTGGACGAGTCCGGGCCTCGGATCCTTGACATCCTGAAACATTGGCAGGTTGCGCAGATGCCAGGCGAGGGCGTTGACCAGCGTCCCGTCATAATTGCCAAAGGCCGGGTGGACGCACATGCCGGCAGGTTTGTTGACAACCATCAGGCTGTCGTCCTCATAGACGATGTCGAGAGGTATGTCTTGCGGCACGATTTCAATCTCGCGGGGGGGGTAGCTCATAACGATGCTAATCTCGTCAGCGGGCTTAATGCGGTAGTTGGCCTTGACGGGCTTGCCGTTGACCAGGATATTGCCGGCATCGGCCGCAGACTGAACCTTGGTGCGCGAGACGTGAGATATATGGTCGACAATGAAGCGGTCGATCCTGATGAGGTTTTGCCCGCTGTCGGCTGTGAGATGATAGTGTTCGTAGGTCTGACCGGATGGGGCCTCGGCATCAGTCTCGAGTTCGGGGTCGTCTTGTGTCAGGTCTTCTTCTATCTCTTCTTGTGTCATTTTTCGGGGTTGGGGGGTAAATGGGGATAGTTCGTTTCTAATCATCCAAAACGGACTGGGCAGCCTTGGTGGCGTCTGTTGTCAGCCAGAGGGAGACGGGCGTCCACATGTCCACCGAGTTGCTGTAGTCGGCGGCAGGAGACTGCCTGAACACAATGGCGTTGGCGGAGTCTGATGCCGTTGTCACGGTCTCATCACAAATGACACCGCCGAGTGACAGGCCAGCCGAGGCGAGCGAGGCGAGCGCATCCTCATAGAGCCGCCCCGTGAGGTTTGGTATATTAGTCACTCCGCCTTCTGTGCCACGCCCCACCACGAGGTCGATGGCTGTTCCCTTAGGCAGGCGGTCTCCAGCCTTGACAGGCTGTCCGCCCTTGAGCTGTTTGAGCACGAGACCGTCATAGGGGCTGGGGACAGAGTCCACACGACCGAGGACGAGGCCTGCGTTCTGGAGGTTGACCTTGGCGTTGCGGAACGAGTAGTTGACAAGGGCGGGCATGGAGGTCATCTCCTTGCCGAAAGCGTTGATGGTTATGTAGATGGTGCGGCCTTTCTTAACCTTCTTGCCAGCTGCTGGAATTTGATCCACAATGACGCCCGGCTGCTCGTCAGCCCTATAGATAGAGTCGAGCAAGACGAGGTCGAGATCGCCATTGCGCACCTCACTCTCAATGTCGGCTTGCAATCGCCCCACGAGGTCAGGCACTACGACCGTGCGTCCGCTTGTGGTGTAGATACCAAGAACCCAGTTGGTTATGAAGAGCAGCACGACGATGACACCGGCAGCTATGGCCATTTGCAGCCAAAATGTTTTCGACTTGAGGAAGTTCCAGAAATTCATGCCAAGATACTATTGGGTGAAATTAGCCACTAATGTAATACTAAATTTTCATAGTTGGCGGGGGGAGGGCGATAATTCGGGTCGGAGGCGAGACGCGGTGCGGTGATTACATTCCCCACACTCCGATTTTACGGCCGGCGAAGTGGCGAACCTCATGCCAAATCCTCTCCTCCCAAGTTTTGGATGAAGAGCGGTCAAAAATGATAAAATGCCCTTCTGTTATGTCACCACCGCAAAGATCCATATAGGCCGCGGTCTGCTCAAGTCCTCTGGAGATGCATTCATCGAGCGAGCCGCGAAGAATCTTCAACTCAAGCACAACCCGCTGAAGCTGGCCACCGTAACCAGAGGTCAGCGGTTTGGTAATCAAGAGGTCAGTACGCCTGCGACCCAAGCCATATTCACGGTCAATAAATCCACCGCCATTGACAATTCGCTGCAAATAGGCTTGAAGCAGAAGCTGAGGACCGCTCTCCTTATAGTCAAATTTGCCAATCCAAGAATCAGCATTACGGCGGAAAAACTGCTGGAAATCAGAGAGCAGCTTATCCATGTCAATGCTGTTGTCCTTTCTGAGGAACCACTCTGGCTGCTCTTTTAGACCACTTTGCGTTGTCCACGTCAGTTCACGAGGGATGACCTCACGGTAGATGGCGTTGGCTATGCGGCGAGGTTTATCGTCTTTTACAAGCCCGAGGTCCACGACATATTGCACATCATCTTGTGGGACGAGAGTAACGTCTGCCTCATCTGAGCATGAGAGCATGGGCTCTATCACACGCCTCACGCGTTCCTCTCGAAGTTTATCTATGAGGCAGTCGAGATGCGTGTCACGCCGATATATTATCCTCTCCTGAGCACGGTAAATCATCTCGGCCGTTATGCGGACACTGCGGTCGCGGTTCTCTCTCATATTAAACGTCACCTCATTAGCTAAGGCATTGACAAGCCACGGCTGCCCTTCCGTTGCATTCCAGACAACAGGAAAACATTCCTCATCAAAAACCTGACCTGTGGCCTGCGTGTGCTGCCCATAGAGGTTACGAATGTCATCCATGGTAAAATCGCCAAGGCGGATGGAGGAGGCCTTGATGTTGAAGGCCGAGCCTCCCGTTATAATTTCGCGCCCAGGGGTCTCAATGCGATAGTCACGCACATCACGCACTCCGCAGAGAACGACGGTCTGTGGGAAGCGAGATGGACGGTTGGCATAGCCCGCCCTTATCTGGCGCAAGACACTGACAAGCGAATCACCCACAAGGGCGTCTATCTCATCAAGAAAGAGGACAATAGGCTGCGGAAGAGATACAGAGATCGCCTCAAGGTACTGCGTAAGCCAAGACGCCTCGCTCACATTAGACTCCGTCACATGCTTTTTCAGTTTCTGTGGAGTGTCATTGCCAATGACGGAGGCAGCCTCACTTGCTATCACATCTATCACAGCACCCACCACTCCCCTCACGTCGTTACGGAGGGCCTGGCCACATTCAATGTTTGCGTAGATTGCCACATAATGGCCAGAAATATTCAGGTGGTCGCGCAATGCGAGCATGGCAGAAGTCTTGCCTGTCTGGCGCGGAGCATGCAGGATGAAATATTTCCTTTGGGAGATGAAATTCTCCATCTCCGCGACCTCGACCCGGGTCAGCGGATCGATGACATAATTGATGTCACGTTGCACCGGGCCTGCTGTGCAAAAGAACTTCTCCATCTTCTTCCTTCCTTTTATTTTTCCGTGCCAATGGCAAATATAACTCATTTCCGCGAGTTGGGCGATGTGGTGTGGGGAGGGAGAAAAAAGCCACACCCCCTCGGAGTCGAAGCCCAGAGGGGGTGTAGTGTCTATTTTTTCATTCCGCTTTCAGCGGACGGACTTTTCAATCTTGCAGACATGCGTCTTGGTCTTAGAGTCATAAGTGACAGATACAAGGATGATGTTGCCGCGGTAATGGGCCAACGCATTGGCATATCTTTTCAGTGAAATCTGCTCCATGGCCGCAGTCACCGCCTTGTTCCACTTAAGCTCAACTAATATGGCGGGGCGATTGGGCGAAGGGACGACTGGTATGAAAGCCACGTCAGCATAGCCTCGGCCGGCGGGCATCTCTCGAACTATGGTATAGTCGGCTTTCGCATAGAAATAAGCGAGTGTTATGGCGCTCTGAAGGCTTTGCTCGTTATTGTAGGACAGTGGACTCGTAACCTCTTCATGGGCGGAGTCAAGAGCCTCGGCAACAGCTGCCTCGTCACCCTCGATTGTCCTCTCAATAAGGGCGCGACTGGTTGCCACGAAATCGAGAATGTGCGAATAGTTCGGATTGTTGGCCACAGCGAGCTCCCACTGCTCACGAACCTCACGATTGGGGATATACGCAGTGCCTGACGCCGCATCATACGCCAAATAGCCAAGGTGAATGAGGTAGGTGAATATATCGTCTTTTGAGTGGAAATCAGTCAACGTGTTTTGAAACGACTTGACATTGACAGCCACAGGCGTCCCATCCATCATTTGAAGGACATCAGAGCGGACGCCATCAAAATCCATATCGATATAATCTTTCAGGCAATCGAAGGAGCCCGTGTTGCCCCAATGACAGCCGAACTCGCCATCCTCAACTGCGCTGACGACAGACATGGGGCAAGAGATGTCAACAGAGGCACCCAGTTTATAGCCGTCATACCACTCAAGGCATTTAGCGAAGTCAACATTACGGGCTTCACAAATGGCTCTGACATCCTCACGTGTGAAGCCGAAACATGACGCCATCTGTTTTGGGGACAGCATTGTGAACTCCGTGAAATTATTGAGTTTGGAGCCGACCTTGTCACGCACAATGGGTATGATGCCCGTCAGATATGCCAACTGGATGGCCATCTGCGTATCACTATCCTTAAACATCCTGTTGAGGAAACGCAGATATTTGTCAAACGCTGAGCGTGACACGCGCTCCCTCATCATGACATCATACTCGTCTATTATAACGACAAACCCAACTTTAGTGGAGCTATAGATTTTCACTATGGCACTCG
>CAVFBC010000009.1:0-96520 GCA_963620575.1 Alistipes putredinis
CGTGCCCGTGAGGATACAGTTCGGCTTCGTCACACACCAGTGCTGCACAGATGCGAACGGGTACTTCACCTTTTCAAAGAGGCGTAGCCGGGTTAGCTACAGCATAAAATGGAGGCGTGACGAGTTCCACATGAGGGAGAAGGGTCACCCGCTGCAAGTGGCTGAGAGCACGCTTAGGCGCAATGCCAAGAGCCGCGTGGAACACACCCTCGTCAAGGGCTACGACTCGTGGCTTTACGCATCCGTATTCCGCGGTGCGCACAGTTTCTTCTACAACTACGGGCGGTACGGGATATCAAAGCCAAAGGAGAGGAACCTCGCCATAAAATTCTCGAGTGAGACGAGCGGGAATGCCGTATCCGAGTGCAGAAGATTAGCTCTGCCACTGATTGCCGACGTGGTGGTTTACTACAAGAAACTAAATTCGTCCCGAGACATATTCCACGCCACATTCCACGAAGTAGCCCACAGGACACACAGGCTTTGGGATAAAAAGGCATACAGCAACTGCGGCCAAATAGTACGAGAGACATGGGCGCGTGGGGCAGCATGGTATGCTACCTACAAAACATATGGACCATACTCGCAATGGTACACTTCTTCTTACACTGGACTAATCCAGGATCTCATAGACGAAGACTCAAATGTCATAAGAACAAAATCAGGCGTCAACGCAACAGATAAAGTTAGCGGAGTAACCATGAAAGAAATCGAGGCAACACTACGAGGTGCAACCTCATGGGAGAATTGGAAGAACAGACTAATAACTTTACACAATGAGCAAGCAAACGAAATTAGCAAACTTTTTGACGCTTGGGCTGACTATTACGTTGATTAGCATACTGTCATCATGCGCCTCTGAAGTTTGCGGGTGGTCAGGCTGGTATATGTTTCAAACGACGAACAAAACAGATTCGGTGATATATTTCAATCACTTTTGGACAAGCGATGTCAAGATACACACACGCTGCATCATGCCACCACACGAACCATCGACTGAGATATACTCCGAGGACGTCATGCCACCCTATGAAACCGATGAATACATGACCATCGAATTTTGCGACAGCGTGATTGAAATACGCCCGATGGTTACAGACGAAAGCGGCATTTCACAAAATGTCTTCAGTTTCAGGAACGTCGGGGACGAGGACAATTACGAGTACTACTACGAGTTCACCGACGACTACATCACCGAGATTGCCGACACCATGCGGAAACTCGGCGTAGAGCCCTACAGACTCAACAAAGAGGTGGTCAGAAACAGCAGCTCGCAGGACTTCACTCTCGGCATAGTCACCCCAGGCAAGACCTACACGTATGAGGTCAGCACAGGCGAAGAGACTGAGATTGAGATGAAGTGGCTAATGGAGAGCGAGGACACATGCGGGCTGCACAAGTACGAATTTGCGTTCAGGGACTCAACACTAACAGTCTACCCAGCAGAGATAGGCTACGACAAGAGACTGCACAGACACAGGTTCTTCTCGGCAGAGACGACACGCGAGGGCGGCGGCAAGAGGACGTATGAGATTACAGACAAAATGTTTAGCGAGATGGACAAAGAGATGAGGAAGTTGAAAGAAGCGAGGCCAGAGATGTTCGAATAGACTGAAGCCCCGCATAGAAAAGAACTTGGCGGGGCTTCGATTTTCAAATGGCACGCCGCCCCATTGAATAAGAGAATAGAGCGATGAGCAGCATATAAATGGTCGTAAATTGGAATTAAGAATTTTTTATTACTAATTTTGCCATGCTCAAGAGGTGTGTACACTTGGGCGGAACAAAATGAGCAGTGTCTTAAAAAATTTCATCACGCGTGCGGTGACGGGCATATTGTTTGTGCTCGTTGTGGCTGCCATGTTCATCCTTGGGGCGAAAACCGGCGCTTTGACCTTTGCGGCGATAATGATCGCCATCATAGTCCTCGCCACCCACGAATATTACAGGATGCTGCAAGCGGGCGGCATGTCGCCCCACTATTTGACAGCCATGTGCACTAACTTGACAGCCTTCGTGTTAGGCTTCCTGGTATGCAAGCGCATTTTAGATTATCGCTTCTTGCTGATAATTGTAGGCTTAGTGTGGGTCATGTTCCTCGTCGAGCTTTTCAGCAAGAACAAGAGGCCACTTGAGAACATAGCCTTGACCATGATGGGGTGCGTGTACATAGGTTTGCCGTTCGCCCTTTTCAACCTGTTGGCTTTCAAGACAGGCGAGTACGACTATTGGCCGATAATCGGCATATTCGCCCTTGTCTGGGTGAATGACACCGGTGCCTACCTGTGTGGCGTCACCATGGGCAAGCACAAATTGTATGAACGCATATCCCCAAAGAAAACCATTGAGGGCTTTGTGGGCGGCGTCTTGTTGACAGTCGCTGTTGGCATAATCTCCTATGTATGCCTTGGTGACTGCTTTTTCCATGCGGGTCTGCCTTTCACGATTGTGACGACAGCAGTCGTCGCCATTATCGGCACATGCGGAGACTTGGTCGAGTCGATGTTCAAGCGTTCAGTCAACATTAAGGATTCCGGCACCATTCTGCCTGGTCATGGCGGAATTCTGGATCGTTTTGACGCTGTCATGTTCGCAGCCCCCATAGTCAGCTTACTTTACTATTTCTTCATCTAAGAAAAAAACAACCATTAAGAAATGCTACTCCACAAGGAAGGAAGGCTCTCTGTAATACTCGCTTTAGTACTTTTCGTAGTGATAAACGGAGCCGCTTGGTGGCTCGGTAATAAGACGGTGGCGGAAATCGTCACCGTAGTGACACTCATACCACTATGCGTCGTTATTAATTTCTTCCGCCGTCCGGCCCGCCACAAGGTCACGATGGATGGAGCGGTCGTTTGCCCATGCGACGGCACCGTGGTCACGATAGAGGAGACTTATGAGCCAGAGGTACTTAAGACACAGGTGCTTCAGGTGTCAATATTCATGTCGGTATTCAACGTCCACATTAACTGGTTCCCAGTTGGTGGCACGATTGAGTATTACCGTCATCACGATGGCCGCAAGATGGCCGCCTATTTGCCAAAGTCATCTACCGACAACGAGCGTTCATCCGTCCTCATCACCACGAAGGACGGTCAGAAGGTCTTAGCGAGACAGGTGGCGGGTGCTATGGCCCGCCGCGTAGTCACCTATGCCGAGGAGGGTCAGGTGGTCAAGCAGAGTGACGAGATGGGCTTCATTAAATTTGGCTCACGCGTAGACCTCTACCTGCCAATTGGCACGAAGGTGGATGTCAAGCTCAAGGACAAGGTGACTGGTAGCCAGACAATTCTGGCCTGGCTCAAATGACGGTGCGAGAGACCAGACCATAAGAGAAGACAAGGAAGGCCCGTCTTAACCACGACAGAAAGTGGGGAGACTGGCCTTTCTCCTTTTATATATCCTTTTACTTAACAAAAAACAAACGACGACAAAGGTGAAAACAAGGGGTAGTTATTTTGAGTTGATCGACCAGACCTACTACTTTCCGCAGGAGGGCTTCGACCTGGAGAACGGCAACCTGTTCTTCAACAACATATCACTCCGGTATATCATCAGTAAATACGGCACGCCCGTCAAGATCACCTATCTTCCGAAGATAGGCGACCAGATTAAGCGCGCCCGAAACCTTTTCAGCAAGGCCATCCGTAGCAACGGCTATCGCGGTGAGTATAAATATTGCTACTGCACCAAGAGCTGCCACTTCAGCTTCGTCGTGAAAGAGTGTCTCCGCTATGGTGTGCAATTGGAGACCTCATCGGCCTATGACATAGACATCGTCAAGGAGCTATACCGCGAGGGATGCATCCAAAACGACATCATCATCATAAACAACGGTTTCAAGAGCGACCTTTACCTGCGGAAGATCAAGGAGTTGGTGGACTTGGGGTTTAGCAACTGCATAACAGTGCTTGACAGCATGACCGAGTTGGACCGTCTGACGACCATCATGGAGGGCAAGCACGTCAACGTGGGCATACGCATGGCCATTGACGAGGAGCCTCAGGCGGCCTATTACACCAGCAGGCTTGGCATACGCTCGTCTGAGATTGTCAAGTTCTACAACGAGAAGATAAAGGACAACCCCGCCGTGAGCCTCACCTTGTTCCACTTCTTTGTGGACTCAGGCATTAAGGACAACCTGTATTTCTGGGGTGTATACCAGAAGGCCATAGGCCTATACGCCGAGTTGAAGAAGCAGTGTGACACACTCCACATGATTGACCTTGGCGGAGGCATGCCCATAAGGAGCAACCTCGCATTCGAGTATGACTATAAGTATATGGTCAACGAGTTGGTCAGAAGCCTTAAGGAGATGTGTCAGAACGAGGACATAGACGACCCGGACATCGTCACCGAGTTTGGCAAATACACAGTGGGCGAGACTGGTGCCGTCATATTCAAAGTGATTGAGGCCAAGAGGCAGAATGACACAGAGTTGTGGTATCTGATAGACAACAGCCTCATGACCACCATTCCAGATAGTTGGGGCATTGCGGAGAAATTCATCCTCTTGCCAATCAACAAATGGGACCGTCCCTACCAGCGAGTCAACATTGGCGGCATCACTTGCGACCATGCCGACTATTATAACACAGAGGACCTCAACCAGCAGGTCTACATGCCTATTGTCGAGCCAAGCGACTCGGAGCCTCTTTATATTGGCTTCTTCCACACTGGAGCATATCAAGACTCCATATCCGGCTACGGCGGCATCAAGCATTGCCTCATCCCGAGTCCGAAACATGTGGTCATAGACCGCGATGAGAATGGCCAGATTGTAGACTATCTGTTCAATGACGAGCAGAAGCCCGAGGACATGCTGCGCATCTTGGGTTATAACAAATAGAGTTGCAGAGAATGTACGGCGTCAGAACGATAAAAGGGCACGTCTCGACCTATGTCCTTGACGGGACAATGGGCAGAGGCTCGAAGTTTGGCGGCGTCATGACTGGCACCGATGCCGACGGCAGACAAGTGACAGTCAAAGCATTGGAGAGATATTGGGACGGACTGAGCGAGTTGCTTGGGCGGCTAAGCGCAATTGAGCGCAGGGACATAGCGCAAGTGATAGAGACGTTCGTCGGGGAAGACGGGCGGCTGTATGTGGTCCGCGAGAAAGTAGAGGGCACAGACCTCAAGACAATCTTCGCAGACAAGAAGATCTACGGCAAGATAGATGAAGATCAGTTTGTCAAGATGGGTTGCTCCGTCCTCAAGGCTCTTGAAGCCATCCATGGGGCGGGAATAGTACATCGCGACATAAAGCCGTCAAACATAGTCCTGCGCCATGAAAAAGGAGCGGACATCACGAAGGCCGACTTTGGGGACATCGCACTTATTGACTTCGAGCAGAGCCAACCATTCCCAGCCACAGGCACCCCCAGAACCCAATTCGCCCTCATCTACTCCCCACCAGAGATGCTGCTCAAACACAACGAGTTGACAGGGCCAAGTTCCGACCTATTCGCACTCTCCACCACCATCTACCATCTTGTGATGGGAAAGACGCCATACACGGACTGCAACCCCGAGGTACTCATCAACCTACAGTTGACATACCCAATGAAAAAGCCGGGGCGAATGACAGACGAGTTGTTCAGCGTCTTGAGCCGTGCGGCATACAAGGCGTCATTCCGACTGCCGCCAAGGAAGCTCACCCCGGAAGAGGTGACAGCAACACTGCGCAAAGGCATAGAGGGACGATACCAGTCGGCAAATGAGATGTTGCAAGACTTAGAGAAAGTACCTCACGCCCTCAGACCCGCCAATTGGTGGCAAAGAACATTTGGAGACTAAGGAAGCCTCTTGCGCAATGGAGTGAAAATCGCCAAGCAAACAGAGACCAAGACAAACAGAACACATCATGAAACAATATTTGGAGTTAGCAAACAGGATATTGACAGAGGGTAACAAGCGCGGCGACCGGACCGGCACAGGCACCATCAGCATATTCGGGCATCAGATGTCATTTGACCTCGAAGATGGATTTCCGCTGCTGACGACAAAGAAACTCCACACAAAATCAATAATATACGAATTACTGTGGTTTCTCAGGGGCGACACCAACGTGCACTACCTGCAGGAGCATGGTGTGAGGATTTGGAACGAGTGGGCTGACGAGAATGGCGACCTCGGCCCGGTGTATGGTCACCAATGGCGGTCATGGCCCGCACACGATGGCGGCACAATAGATCAGATAAAGAGCGTGGTGGAGATGATAAAACACACGCCCGAGAGCCGCCGCCTGATAGTCTCGGCATGGAATGTTGCCGACATTGACCAGATGAAACTGCCACCATGCCACACCATGTTCCAATTCTACGTAGCCGAGGGCAAACTGAGCTGCCAACTCTATCAACGTTCGGGTGATGTGTTTCTCGGCGTGCCATTCAACATAGCGTCATACGCGTTGCTGACAATGATGATGGCGCAAGTGTGCGGACTCAAGCCAGGCAAATTTGTTCACACATTGGGCGACGCGCACATATATCTGAACCACATTGACCAGATAAAGTTGCAATTGACCCGTGAGCCGTACGCATTGCCGACAATGAAAATCAATCCTGACGTGAAAGACATCTTCAGCTTTCAGTATGAGGATTTTGAGCTGGAGAACTACCAATGTTGGCCACACATCAAGGGAGAAGTGGCAGTTTAGGACTAAAAAAAACATCATCAGCAGATGAAAGCCAGAATAGGAGACACCGTACGCTTCCTGAATCAGGAGGGCGGCGGCAAGGTGGCCAAGATAGAAGGCCGCACCGTATATGTAGAGGACGAGGATGGATTTCAGATTCCCGTCCTTGACAACGACATTGTGGTTATTGACGAATCGGAGGTCAAACTTCAGGGCGACGCATACAGCCGCTCAGCCCGAAACGCTCAAAAAGCTCAGGGACAACGCCCAAAGGCATCAGCGAGCCTGCCAGAGGGCAGCAGCTGGCGCGAAAGGATAAAAGCAGACGAGGAAGAGGAGGAAGACGAGGAGGAGGAAGAAATCATAATCCCCACCCCACGCCAACAGCCGAAACAACAAGAAAAGCCCAAACAGGAGCAGTATAAATTCGACGCCGATGCGACCAACGACGCCGAGCCGCACTTCTATGTGGCGTTGACGCGCACCGATGGCGGCAACACCGGCACACTGGATCTCCACGTGGTGAACGACTCAAACTACTTCGCAAGCTACGCCATTATGCGAACTGACGGCAAGGGGCAGTCGACCCTCATAGCCGCAGCGACCATCGAGCCGAACACCAAAGAGAAGATAGACACGCTGAACCCCATGCAAGTGGACGGACAGACATGGAACGTCCAGCTGCTCATGTATAAGAAGATACGCAGTTTCACTCCTCAGCCAGTCTACAACACCGAGATAAAGCCCCGCGGCGTCAAGATGCTTCGCGACGGCAGCTTCACCGACAACGACTTCTTTGACTGCAAAGCCTTGCTGATGCCCGTCATCAAAGACGAGTTCGCCATGAAACTGGAGCAGCTGAGCGAGAAAGAGTTGCTCAAGGGCGCAGGCGAGGGCCGCCATCAAGAGCCGGCAAAGAAATCAAAGCCGAGCCGCTCGACAGACATAATTGAGGTGGATTTGCACATTGACGCCCTGCTGCCCGACACTCGCGGACTGGACAACAAAGACATGCTGGAGGTGCAAATGAAACACGTGCGCACGACGATGGAGGAGAACATCCGCACTCAGGGACTCCGCATCGTCTTCATCCATGGCGTGGGAGCGGGAGTGCTCAAAGGTGAGATTCGCCGACTCTTAGACCGCAAATATCCTAAGTGCCAATATCAAGACGCGTCATTCCGCGAATACGGATTCGGGGCTACGATGGTGACCATAGCGTAACCATTTAAGGGCTGGCTGAAGACCGACGCACAGACAACATTCGCCATTGCGAGACAAGCAAGTCCGCAGTGGCGAGTTTTTTTTATAAAATATTCGCAAATCGCAGCAGGTGTTTCAACCTATGGCACAAGCGGTTCTTTACTTTGCAATGTTCAATCAAAAAGACAACTAAAAAGCAAAGAAATGAACAAAAAAACACTCTACACGCTCACGGGCTGCGCGCTCACCCTCGCAGCAGCACCGACAATCACATCATGCTCGGATGATGACGATGACGCAAAGCCCGCTGTCTCTTTTGCAGAGGGCTCTGAAAAAATCAGCCTCAGCGTAGGCGACACTCACCAGATTGAGTTAATCAACTCACAAAACCCGACCTACACATCAGAGGACGACTACTTCGTGTCGGTGGACGAGACAGGCCTCGTCACGGCAAAACATGGTGGGTTCAAAACGGCCATCAATGTGTATGATTCCGGGACGACCATCACAGACTCTGTCACAGTCAGCTTGACATACACATGCATTTTTGACCTTCTCTACGGTCAGGTTCCTATGGAACTCAAAACGATAGACAACGTCAAACAGGTATTCGAGGAGCCTGATGAGACAAGCACCAATTCTAATGGTAACACCAATTACTTCTGGAATGAAAGCATAGGGACAAGCACGATTGTATTAATGGTCACAGCGGACGAAACAGGCAAAGTTCTAACATCATTAGTACGAATCAGCAAAGAAGCAGCACAATTAGACGCAGCACTAAGCAGTACAACAAGGATGTCTATATTCCTCAAGGAGAAATATGACTATGTCGGCTACGCCAGTTCAAGCTACATGTACTCCTTCACTCCTAACACCAGAGTTAACTACTACTTGTCTGTTGAATACCAAACAAAATACACAGACCTGCTCTACATTGAGAAGGACTACTTTGACAGCCTTTCAACCAGCAAGTCACTCTCTCTCGAAAATTTGAAGTCACTTCCCACACTTGACCCAGAATTCAGCTTAAAATAGAGTAGAAATCGCAGGACACGCCACAATGCTGGTATACCACCCTCACTCACATAATCGCCCGCCCCGCAAACAGATGCGGGGCGGGCGATTTGTTTGTGGGCGGTAAGCGACAAGATAGAAGTCGAGCCTACCGAGGCGTGTAAAGGGGAGAGGAAAGATCGAAGCCCGCTCGGGTGCAAACCGTGCGGGCTTCCTCAAAACCAATAAATGAAATTATGATTTTACCTCATATCGACATACTTGATCTCGTCCTTGTCTGAATACATGAGGTTCTCGCCGCCCATGCCCCAGATGAAGGTGTAGTTCTTGGTGCCAGCAGCCGCATGGATGCTCCACTCGGGCGAGGTGATAGCCTGCTCATTGTGAAGCCATACGAGGCGCTCCTGCTGAGGCTCGCCCATGAGGTGGCAGATGGCATGTCCTTCGGGGACGTCAAAATAGAAATAGCATTCCATACGGCGAGTATGGGTATGTGCAGGCATGGTGTTCCAGACACTGCCAGGCATGAGCTCAGTCATGCCCATTTGCAGCTGGTTGGTGCCACCGCCATCGACCTGCTCAAGCACCTTCTTGGTAATCATGTGGTTGCAATAGCGGTCGTTGCTGTCCTCCGCCTTGCCGTAGTGGTCGGTGATGCCAAGGGTGTATTTCTTCTTGTTTTTCTCGTACTTCTTCTTGTCGAGAGTGATGACCTGAGTCTTGAACTCCTTGTAAGCAGGGGCCGAGTTGATGTAGAACTTAGCGGGCTTAGTCGCATCCTTGCTCTTGAAGACGATGTCCTTGTGACCGCAGCCGACATAGATAGCGTCGCGGTGGTCGAGGTCGTACTCAACGCCGTCTACAGAGACAATTCCGTCACCACCGACATTAATCACACCCAGCTCACGGCGCTCAAGGAAATAGGTTATCTCGGGGCCAAGTTCGCGGAAAGTCTCAAGTTTGAGAGACTTAGAGACGGGCATTGCGCCGCCGTAGATGAGGCGGTCATAGAGGGTGTAGGTGAGGTTAATCTCATCGGCCACCATGACCTTCTCCATCATGAAACGCTCACGAAGCTTCTCGGTGTCATAGTGCTTGACGTCATCGGGGTGGCAAGCTGTCTGCACCCTGTAATTCTGCTGCGCATTGGCCGAGAGGGCCATGGCGGCGACTGCCATAATGGCAAGAGTCTTTTTCATCTTATTGTGGTATTTTTATGTCAGTTGGTTAAAGTATTAAGTGTCTTATTTGTTAGCCTTGATGCGCATCTTGTTCCAGACCACCATCAAAGTGGTGATGACTGACAAGGCAATGACACCTGCGACAGAGCCGAGGTGGCGCACAGAGGCGTAAATCACATTGGCAAGTGGAGATGAGCAGAAGTCGAGCGAGCCGGCAGAGAAGCCCTCTGGCACAGCGACAGCCTTATCTTGAGTCTTGGCGTAGACATCAGCAGCAGCCGTTGTAAAGTCCGGCGCCATATATGTTACGAGATAGAGACCAATCACCATCACAACGAGTCCGACAATAAAACTGCGGAGCACATTACCCTTGGTGAAAGGAAGAACCATGACGAAGACATAGAACATCCCGGCCAAACTTGCGAGCGGGAGGAACTGGTTGCCAGGGAGAACGACAGCGAGGACGAGAGTCACAGGGATGAGGAGCAGCGAGACAACGAGAGTCGTCGGGTGACCAATGACAAGAGCGGGGCTCATGCCAATGTAAAGCTCCTTGTCGGCTCCAAACTTCTTGGCGACAAGAGCTCGGGTCGCCTCCGAGATAGGCTTAAGTCCCTCGATGAAGAGGCTTGTGATACGCGGGATAAGTTCCATGACCGCACCCATCTTAATTCCGAGGCCGAGAGTTGATGGGATATTGTCTACAAGCTCCTGCGTATTGGCGCAAGAGAGACAACCAATAATAATGCCAATTATGACACCGAGGAAAAGCGGTTCGCCAAAGAGACCGAACTTCTTCTTCATACCCTCGGAGTCGATATTGACCTTATTAATTCCCGGCACATAGTCGAGCCCCTTATCAATGGCCAAGGCGAATGGCATGAAGCCCTGGCAGAAAGGCTGCGGGACTGATATACCCTCCATGCCGGGGTAGAAACTTTGGAACTTCTTGGCGGTCATATCGGCCAAGACGAGCGTGATGATGTAGCAAACGATTGCCGCGAAGAAGCCGAGCGCCACACTGTCTGTCATGAAATAGACGACAGCCCCAATGAAAGCGAAGTGCCAATAATTCCAAAGATCGATATTGACAGTACGCGTGCAGCCGAGGAGTAAGAGCACGAGATTGACGCCGAGGCAGACAGGGATGATGAAGGAGCCGACAAGCGTGTTGTAGGCTACAGACGCAGCGGCAGGCCAGCCCATGTCAAACACTTGAAGCTCAAGGCCATAAATCTGGGTAACTTTAGAGAGGGCAGGGCCAAGGCTGGAGGTGAGGAGCGCGGTGACAATGCTGAGACCGACAAAGCCGACACCCACATAGAGTCCGCTCTTGAGGGCCTTTGAGAAATTAATGCCAATGCAGACACCGAGAATGGTGAAAATGATTGGCATCATGACGGCAGCCCCGAGGCCGATGATGTATGAGAAAACTGATTCCATTGACTTTTGTGATAATTGATGACAAAGGTTAATTCGCCACAAATTTAACAAACATTTCTATACAAACGTGTGCACGGGTAGATATTTAAGGCTTAAGAGAGAGAAGGTTGCTACAATTCGCAAGCCAATACGGAATTGTAATGAGGGCGCAAGGGAAAGATAAATGACTGTGAAAAGCAAGAAAAGGGCATGCCGCTGATGTTTTTTTCATTTGGTTTTTATAGTTTTGCGGACGAATTTTGTACTATACTACTCAAAGAGTAAACATTAAATATGGCAACTACTGCAGATTTCCGCAATGGCATGTGCATCGAGTACAACAACCAGTTGTACTTCATCGTCGAGTTCCTTCACGTTAAGCCCGGCAAAGGCCCGGCTTTCGTCCGCACCAAGCTCAAGAACGTCAAGACCGGAAAGGTCATTGACAACACCTTCAACTCAGGCGTCAAGATTGACGAGGCTCGCGTAGAGCATCGCCAGTACCAGTACACCTACAAGGAGGGGACCGACTACCATTTGATGAACACAGAGACCTATGAGGAGATCATCCTGAGCGAGGACCAGATTCCCAACGCCGACCTCATGAAGGAGGGCGAGAACATCCAGGTTCTTGTTCACGCTGAGACCGAGAACGTCCTGACCGCCGAGCTCCCTGTCAACATGGTCTACGAGATCACCTACACAGAGCCGGGCGTACGCGGCGACACCTCGTCAACCACCTCCCTCAAGCCCGCCACCATCGAGACCGGTGCCACCATCATGGTGCCCCTCTTCGTCAACACTGGTGACAAGATTAAGGTTGACACACGCGACCGTTCATACGTCGAGCGCGTCAAATAGTCTGTGACAAGCACATTAGCATGAGGCTCCCGCCTCTGTGACATAACAAAGAAGCCAAAGGCCGCGGGGCGGGCGCAAAAGCGCAAACCCCGCGGCTTTTCTATTATCATTGAGTTCATCAGGCCCTCAGTCAGGGTCGCAAACCGACAATAATGGCAAACGAGAGGAACGTAGTGAGACTCTACAAGGAGAAACTCAACCTGCTGCTCGACGTCGCGCAGACGGTCAACGAGGACAGCACGGTCGAGGAGCTCATGCAGGAGTTCGAGACACTGCTTCGCGACGAGCTGCAAGTGGGCAAGATTCTCGTCTTCACGCTTGCCGAGACGGGTTGGAGGTGCATATTGCAGTGCAACGTCGCGGACGCACAGCGCGACCAGATCGACATTGAGCACGACCTGAAAGAGATGAACGCCATCGAGAACCTCGCCCTTTGTGAGAACAAGGCGCTTGAGGGCTTCGACGCAGTCATACCTCTCAGGCATAAGCACCGCGTGATGGGCTACGTCCTTGTTGGTGACACGGAGCTTGGCGACGGCATAAGTCCCACGCTGCGCAATCTGAAGTTCATCCAGATACTCTCAAACCTGCTCATTGTCGCCATAGAGAACAAAAAGATGCAGTCGCGCATCTTGCGACAGGAGAGTTTGCGACAGGAGCTGGCACTTGCCTCACGCATTCAGGCTGGCCTCATTCCGCCGGAGGGAATGCTGCTGCAGACGGGTCACACCAGGGCGCGGTCATATTACCATCCACACGACCAGGTGGGCGGTGACTATTTCGACATCATGCAGTTATCACCCCGATCAGTCGGTTTCTGCATGGCGGACGTCAGTGGCAAGGGCGTGGCCGCCGCTCTATTGATGAGCAACTTCCAGGCCATGGTCCGGTCACTCTTCACAGCCCACTGCGACCTGAGGAAACTCGTGGCGGAGTTCAACCGCCGCGTGTGTCAGAACACCAAGGGCGAGAAATTCATCACCCTGTTCATTGGCCGATATGACTGCCTGACGGGCCACCTGAGCTACGTCAACGCAGGCCACCTGCCACCACTCCTCAACAGTCGGGGGCATGTCCGCGAACTTGTGTCCGGCTCAATTGGTTTGGGCATGCTCGATGAGCTGCCAGGCGTTGACAAAGGCGACGTAAGGCTGCACAGGGGCGACCTGCTCGTGATGTTCACCGACGGGCTTATTGAGACCGAGGAGCAGTCCGGCTACGGCAGCAACGCAGAGAAACTCATGGCCATCATGAGAAAGAGCATGGGCATAGACAAGACGATGAACGAAATCCAGGACTTGGCGGAAAAGACATTCACAAGCGGAAAAACATTTGACGACACCTCAGTCATGGCCATCGAGCTGACAAGAGATCGCATATTGCCATTTTAACACACACATAATCATCATGTCAATCAAGAAATACATTCCGAACACCATCACGTCCATGAACCTCTTGTGCGGCGTCATAGCAACGGCGTGCGCATTCGGGGGCGAGTTACGCGCAGCAGCCCTTTTCATCATTGCCGGCGCCGTGTTCGACTTCTTTGACGGCTTTGCGGCCAGGGCTCTCGGAGTGAGCGGCCCCATGGGCAAAGAGCTCGACTCATTGGCCGACAACATAACATTTGGTCTCGCCCCAGCCGCCATATACTCCACATATGTCCGTTGGTTTCTCACCGGGTCATACGTCACACCTATCGCAGACATGGCAACAGGCGACATTGTTATGACCTTCGCTCCGCTCGTCCTAAGCGTCTTCGCCGGCCTGCGTCTTGCCAAATTCAACATAGACGAGCGTCAAACAGAGAGTTTCCTCGGTCTAACCACAACAGCCACAGGTCTTTTCACGGCATCACTCATATGGATGCTGCCGGGCAACGAGAAGCTTTTCAGATATTTCATGACTCCAGAAGTCGTGTTCATCATGGTTGCAGTCTTCTGTGGTCTGCTGGTCAGTGAGATTCCAATGTTCTCACTCAAAGTGAAGCACTGGACGTGGAAAGGTAACGAGCTGAAAGTAATTCTTTTGGCAGTGGGCCTCGTCTCAATCATCCTGATGGGGTTGGGCGGAATAAGCGTCACCATTGCGCTCTACACCATATTCTCAATCGTCAAGTCGCTCATTTCGGGTAAGAAAGCGTAACAACCAAAATCCTCAGTGCCATGACAGCGGCTGCCAAACGAATAATCATAACGGGCGTGTCCATGATAGTAGTCATGGCCGTGGCCGTAGCGGCCGTATGGATAGGCCTGAACAGACGATATAAGGCGCCATCGCCCATGAGGTGCCTGCCTACAGAGACAGCCGTTGTCGTCCGCTTGGGCGACAGGGCGGCTATAGCGGAGCGCACGGCCGACCCCATATATGGGCAGGAGCTTACCGACGCTTTGGGAGGTTTGGCTGTCCGCCAGATGGCCGCTCGTGTGGACACATTGTTCGGTCACGGCGTCTTAGAGGACCCGCCACTGTCGGGCAGAGACGTCTACGTCTCTTTCATGCTCACTGACAATGGTGAGATGCGCCAGTTGGCAGCCTCGTTCCGTCTCAACAACCGCATGGAATGGCATAAGGCCATGAACGCGCTGCGGGACCGCAAGGGCATTGAGGTGAAAGACACCTCAGTAGTTGGACACGGGCTCTTCCTTTTGCGAGAGGAGGGCAACTCCGAGCCACTCTACATGGCAGCAGGCGGCGGTTGCCTCTTCACATCCACAACGCCAGACCTGCTTGTGTCATTTGGCAACGACAGCATCACCCCGATGTGCGACGACCCTCAGTTTGCCCAGATAGAGCGGACTGTATCCTCATCGGCGGCGGCTTCAATTTTCATTAACGGCAAGTACGCCTTAGCCGTGCCAGCTGACAAAAACCCGATAACCGGTCAATTCGCCAACACAATATTACTTGAAGGGCGTGGCAGCGACTGGATGGCCTTTGACTTGAGCCTGCACGATGATGGTCTTTCGGCCGATGGTTTCGCCACATCGCAGCGGCCAACATTGGCAATGCTGTCATCGCGAGAGAACACGTCAGCATTGGGGCTTGCAAGGCGCATCCCCAAAGGGGTTACGAGGTTCATGCGCATAGGTGCGGGGCGAAGGGGACTCTCATCACCCTCATTCACCGATTTTTTGGGACAGGACACCATAGGCAAGAGATATCGCAATACGCAGAGCGACATCTTCGCCAAGACGAATGTGGACATAGAGGCACTGATTTCACAAGTTTTTGAATCTGAATTGGCCTTTTGCGACTACGGGAACTCCTCAATACAAGACTCAGTCCCCACACAGAGCGGCGCATTCCTCGTCGTGGACACACATGGGGGGACTAAGGCGCACGCCACCCTCACGCAAGCACTCACAGCCATGCATGGCGGCACTCCGCCAATGGTCATAGGAGAGATTCAGCCGGGGGCGAGCGCAGTGCCTGCCGGCGTGTCATCACTCCGCGCTGACGCAGAGCAGGTTTCAGACGTGTCAATTCCCGTCTACGGTGGCTTTGAGAGCAACGACGAGACTTTCTTTCTCAACATGCTTTTCGGTCACAGAATTCCGGCACGGGTCTTCTTCAGATATGAGGACGCCCTTGTCTTTGCCGATGACATGGGCACGCTGCGCAGAGTCCTGGCTGACTACGTGACGGGCAACACAATGGAGGGCGACACCAAGTTTGACAACCTCATGTCCCATTTTGGGAATGACTGCTCAACTTTCACATATGAGACAGAGCCAGAGCACAACCCGTCCTATGGTCGGAGACGCGGGCACAAGACGTTTGGCGCAATATGCCATATGATGACGCGCGCCGGAAGCCTTCCCTACATAAGTATATTCGCCCAAAACGCAAGCGGTGAAGAGGCGGACGACGTGAAAGCGGGAGCCGACGTGACATGGCAGACAAGACTCGACTCGATAAGAGGAGGCAAACTGTGGGGCGTGACGAACCACTACACACAGCTCACGGAATGCATAGCCCAGGACATGGACAACAAAGTGTGCCTTGTGGGTGCTGACGGCATGCTGCTGTGGCGACGCCCTGTAGACTCACCTATTGTTGGTGAGGTTAGCCAAGTAGACTTCTACGCCAACGGCAAACTGCAATACCTGTTCACGACAGAGAAGTCGCTTTACATCATCGACAGGTTAGGCAATGACGTGGGGACATTCCCCGTCGCCCTCCCTTCGCCAGCGCAAAGCGGAGCTACCTCGGCACTATATTCAGACGGCAGCCCTATCAGGTTTTTTGTCGGTTGTAAAAACGGTCCTGTCGTTTTCGGCCCCGACGGCAAACAGGTTGACGGATGGAAAGCAGCTAAGCCAGAAGGCGAAATGCGTAGCGCACCGCAACATTTTGTCTGCTCGCAAAAAGACTACATAGTATATCATGACAAATATGCGTATTACTATGTCGACAGGCGAGGCAATAAACGCCTGTCCACGTCACCATTAGCGCCAGGAGACAAGAGCCAAATGGCAGTAAGCGCCAACGGCCGCCATTTTGTCACCACCACATCAGACGGCACACCCGTGTTTATAGACGGAGAGAACGGTCATATAGTCTCACTCAAGACCGACAGCATAGGAGGCGACATAGTGGCACTTCCATTGGCATCGAACACATATGCAGTGATTGGGACAAGAAGAGCACTTGTGGTGGACACCGATGGCGACACCCCGACCGAGCGAACTCAATGGATCAGCGGCTATAAGAGCGTGACACAGGTCAAGGCTCTTGACGGGCTCATTGTCGCCTTTGACGCCAAAGCGTCACTCGCCCACGTCTACTCATCAATAGATGGCAGCGAGGTCTCAGCATCACCTTTTGAGGCCCATGGCAGCGTGGCGTTGGGGCATGGCACAAACGGCATTGTGGCGATGACACTCGGGAACTCAGGCGAGATAGTACAGATAAGACTAACAAAAGGCACAGGCAAATAGGGCCGGCCATAAAAATCACGAGAGAGGCATGCGGCACTCCAAGAGAGAACTGCGGCCGTGCAAAAGACAGATATGGCAGACGAACACAACGAGCTTATACTCATCAGCCTGCAAGGTCCGGACAAACCCGGACAGACATCACAGATTACAGACGTCTTGGCCAACCACAAAGTAGACATTTTGGACATTGGCCAGGCAGTCATCCATAACGACTTGAGCCTCGGGATGCTGATCAGCTTGACTGACGAGACCGAGGACTCGTCATCACTGCTCAAAGACCTGCTATTCAAAGCATACGAGGTCGGTTTGCAGATTAAGTTCAGCCCCATTTCGCATCCCGACTATGAGGAGTGGGTTAGTCAGCAGGGTAAAAGCCGGAACATAATAACCCTCATGGCGCGCAAACTCGAAGGGCGTCATGTGGCGGCGGTCACCCGCATAATAAAGGAGCAGGGACTCAACATCGACAAGATTTCACGACTGACAGGCCGTCGCTCTCTGCATGAGGCATTGAACTCACGCGTGATGAGCGTAGTCGAGTTCTCTGTGCGCGGCATACCTGCGGACGAGGAGCAACTAAAGCTTGACTTCATCGAGGTCTCGAAGGAGTGTGATGTAGACATAGCCTTCCAAGCCGACAACATATTCCGCCGCAACCGCCGCCTTGTATGCTTTGATATGGACTCGACTCTTATTCAGACAGAGGTCATTGACGAACTTGCCCGTCGGGCAGGTGTCTATGACGAGGTCTCGGCCATAACGGCGTCGGCCATGAGAGGCGAGATAGACTTCAAAGAGAGCTTCAAGAGGCGCATCGGCCTGCTCAAGGGGCTTGACGTGTCTGTGATGAAAGACGTGGCGGAGAATCTGCCACTCACCGATGGCGCTGAGCGTCTGTTCCGCACGTTAAAAAAGAGCGGTTATAAGACAGCCATTCTGTCTGGCGGATTTACATATTTCGGCAACTACCTCAAGCAGAAACTCGGCATAGACTACGTGTTCGCCAACGAGCTGGAGGTAGAGGACGGAAAGTTAACGGGCCGCCATGTGGGCGACATTGTGGACGGAGCCAAGAAAGCCGAGTTGCTTAAACTATTGGCATTCAAAGAGGACATCCATTTAGAGCAGTGCATTGCCGTGGGAGACGGAGCCAACGACTTGCCAATGATTCAGGAGGCGGGGCTGGGCATAGCCTTCCATGCCAAACCGAAAGTCAAAGCTACGGCGCAACACTCCATATCACAAAACGGTCTTGACACAATCCTTTACCTCATCGGTTTCAAAGACAGAGAGATAAACGACTAAGCGGCAAACGCCGGCACACATAAAAGCTAAACAATCCCGCCCCTGATGGAATGACCCTCAGGGGCGGGATTGTTTAGTGTGATATTGTTTACAAAACAGGTTGAGACCGGAGATAGATTGCTTGCCTAAACGAGCTCAACATGCTTGACATCGAGGTCGCCCGAAAAGAACAGGCTCGCTGTGCCAGCGAATTTATCGGGGCTTTCTGTCGTATAGAAACTTGCCGTCCCTCCGCGAGTCAGGCGCGACTCCAACTCGGGATGGCGCGATAGGTAATCAACCAGACTTTGGGCGACTATGTCACCTTGCGTCAGGAGACGGATACCCGAGGGCAGGGCTTGAGAAATCTTCGGTGTAAGAAGCGGATAGTGGGTGCAGGCCAACATGACAGTGTCAATATCAGGATCTTGGCTAATCAGCTCATCCGTATACTTCTTGACGAAATAATCAGCCCCTGGCTTATCATACTCGCCATTCTCGACAAGTGGCACCCAAAGAGGGCAGGCCTGCTGACATACATGGACTTCAGGCCACAACTTGGCCATCTCCATCACATACGAACGGGAATTCACTGTGCCACATGTTCCCAAGATGCCGACATGACCAGACTGAGTGTAAAAGCCGAGAGCCTCGGCCGACGGACGGATGATGCCAAGAACTCGCCGTTTGCCTAAGGGGTCAAGTTGGGGCAAGTCGACCTGCTGAATGGTACGCAAAGCTTTGGCAGAGGCTGTATTGCAAGCCAGAATGACAAGGTCAGCACCCATGGCGAAAAGCTGGTTGACAGCCTCAAGCGTAAACCGATATATGACGTCGAAAGACCGGGAGCCATAGGGCGCGCGAGCATTGTCACCCAAATAGATATAGTCGTAGTGTGGAAGCCGCTGACGGACGGAGCTGAAAATGGTCAGTCCGCCATAGCCGGAATCAAAAAGAGCGATCATTAGTCAGGGACCTGCACAGGCATGCCGTCAGACTTGGAGGCCATCACAGCAGTGCCCATGGGCGTTTTTCGTTTTTCGTATTTTAATATTGGCTGGCACAAAAAGATGTGCGTGTTCTGCATAGTCCCGTCAGGGTCCAACATGGCCATCATGAAGCGATATGTCACCTTTCCCTTAAGCTTGGTCTGAACCACCTCGATGTAGTCAAAATAGTCATCCTCGCCGTTGCGCGTCACGCAGAAAGAGTCAATAGAGAGCCTCTTGTACTCCTTGACGGGGAAATGCATTTGGACATTCTCACAACTAATCTCAATGCAGTCATCAGAGAAAGTTATCAACCCCTTGTCCGAGATTGTCTCGAACTGGCTGCTGATTCCAAAACGATACTTCTGGATTTGCCAGACAGTCTGATTTCCAGACAACTCGCAGCTCCACCAAGCCTGACTGTAATAATCCTCGTCTTGCGCATGACAGAGAAGCGATGCGCAAAAGAGGGTAAAGGTCAAAATGAACGCGCGGATGAGTTTAGTAACCATAGGAGAAAGAGTTTTTTCTTAAACAAGGCGTCGGACGTCTCCATCGGGCAGAGTCGCAATCAGTTTGTGTGCAGCCCGACATCATACCACGACGCGTATTCGGCATAGTGTGACGCGATGCGGGTGATGGTGGCGGCGCTTTGCTCGGGAGACAACTCCTTGATGCGCTTGGCCGGCGTGCCCGCGTATATGCCGTGGCTTTCAGCCGTCCGTCCACCAGTGAGGACAGCCCCCGCGGCAATTATAGTGTCGGGCTGCACAACCGCGCCGTCAAGGACAATGGACCCCATGCCAATGAGGACATTATCCATAACCGTGGCACCATGTACAATGGCGCCATGGCCCACCGAGACATTGTCTCCAAGAGTGGTCGAAAACTTGTCTAACGTGCCGTGAATGACAGCATTGTCCTGGACATTGACATTATTGCCGAGGCGGATGGGAGCGACATCACCACGCAGCACAGCCCCAAACCACACGGAGCAACCATCACCAAGAGTGACGTCGCCAATGAGAGTGGCCGTCGGAGCGATGAAACATCCGCTGCCGATGACAGGCGTCTTGCCCCTCACAGAGATGATATTAGCCATCAGTGAATTACGCTTTACGCACCACGTGGCCCGGGTCTATCACACCCTCGCCACGGAAACGGAGAACGAGCTGGGCGTTGAGCAGAGCCTTACGTTCCGAGCGAGCCTTGAGGGCGTCAATGTCACCATCGGCATAGAAAATATCATTGGCCACAGTCACATCATAGTCGCTATCCTCGCAATCGAGCCCAAAGACCTCGGCTAACAAGTCGGCCGGCACCCTTGGCGCGCTGTGGTCGGAGAACGTCCAACTCTCAGCAGTATCAACCAATTGGGCGCGGAGCGGGCAACGAGCCTTATTGTCAAAAATAGACGGGAGTGGCATGTGGTTGACCAAAAGTCGCTTGGCCACAAAAGGCATATCGCGTTGCCAGATGCCATGTCCGCAAAGGTAATGAGGTTTATTGTTGTCAGCGAAGAGGTTATTCACCACCTCAGAGAAATTTGCGAGGACCTCACGCTCGTCATCCGACACGAAAGTCGTAGTGACGAAAAAAGGCTGAGTGTAGCCTTCGCGGTGACGGAGCACACCAGCCGTGATGCAAGCCACCTTGCCGAACTCGGCGAAGAGGCCGGCCTGAGGGTAGACATCCGCAGCAGACTCGCCATTTTTGCGGAGAGACTCGGAAGCCTTGTCCCAAAACCTCTGCATGGATGGCGACAGGTTTCTGAAATCGCTCAGCTCTGGTACCCCCTCCACATTTATGAACATCACATCCTCAAGTGAGACGGAGCGGAGAGACGCCGTGCCATCAGGAATAAAAGTCTGCCTTTGGCGCACATCGTTATCTGCGCCCCTGTTGAAATTCTTCACGTTGCTTAAACTAAAAATTAAAAATCTGTGGCGCCCGACCGACAACCATGGCGGCACGCCCGTCTGCCAAGCCTATCATACCTCGTTGGCAAACGCTGTGTAAAGTTACTAAACGCCTACAACAAAAAGGCAAGCTTGTGGCTCAATATCCGAATTTAGGAGTTATTTTCGCGAAAAGCTCAATTCAGACAGATATATGATTAAGCATATTGTTCTCTTCAAGTTACGCGACGACGTGGAGAAGAGCGTCAAAGAGACCCGCCTCCCGGAGATTCGCACCCAGTTTAACGCTCTCATGGGTGTCATCCCCACCCTCCGCAGCATAGAGATTGGCATCAACTGCAACCCGGCCGAGAAGTTCGACCTCTCACTCGAGGCCACCTTTGACGACATGGAGGGCCTCAGGGCCTATGCCACAGACCCACGCCATGTGGCAGTGGCCAAGCAGGTGGGCGAGATGCTTGACGTCCGCGCCTGCACAGACTACGAGATTTAAGCGAGAGGCACACACACACTCCTAAAGCAATCAGCCGATGAAGTCGTTTATCCAATTACCTAAGCACAAGGTGTTTGACTATAAGCCGCTCTACTACAATCCCTACAAGGATTATGTGGAGGAGCGTCGCAAGGCCTTGGGTCTCGAAGAGGAAGTAGAGAAGCTGGCCGGCACAGGCGGAATGCTGCGCAACGGAGCCATGCGGCTCAAGCATCAGGCGTACAAGCCAAAGATGGAGGATGGCTCACGCCAGAGAAGAGTGCGCCGCCTCTTCATCTTCTTCATACTCTCGTTCCTGACATATTACCTGCTCAACGGCAACCTCGACGTAATCCTCCAGCACATATTGGCGCATAAGTCATAAAACAGCCCCACCCTACACATTCCCAAATGAACGTAATCCATCTTCTTCCTGACACCGTGGCCAACCAGATTGCCGCGGGCGAGGTCATCCAACGCCCCGCCTCGGTGATCAAGGAGTTAATGGAGAACTCGATAGACGCAGGCGCCACAGATGTACGCGTGTCCGTCCAAGACGCCGGGCGCACGCAGATTCAAGTGGCGGACGACGGGTGCGGTATGAACGAGACTGACGCGCGGTTGGCCTTTGAACGTCACGCCACGAGCAAAATTCAGACGGCCCAAGACCTCTATAACCTTAACACGATGGGTTTCCGCGGCGAGGCGTTGGCATCAATAGCCGCAGTGGCTCAAGTCGAGCTGCTCACGAGGCAGGAGGGTGAGGATTTGGGCATAAAACTCGAGTTGTCGGGCGCCGACGTCGTGAGCCAGGAGCCGTGCGCCACACCCAAGGGCAGCCGTTTCTGCGTCAAGAACCTGTTTTTCAATGTGCCAGCCCGCCGTAGATTTCTAAAATCAGACACGGCCGAGATGCGCCACGTATGCGCTGAATTCCTCCGCGTCGCCTTGGCACACCCGAATGTAGGCGTCAGCCTAACATCCAACGGGTCGACTCTTTATAACCTTCCGGCAGGCAACGTTCGCCAACGCGTGGCGGGTGTGGCTGGAATGACCATGGCCAAGCACCTGCTGCCGGTGGAGTCTAACACCAGCATTGTGCGGATAAGCGGTTTCATAGGGACACCCGACACAGCCAAAAAGACCGGCGGCGACCAGTACTTCTTCGCCAACGATCGCTATATGCGCAGCGCCTATTTCAACAAGGCGGTGACCGACGCATACAAGGGCATCATCCCAGCCGACCACATACCTGCTTATTATCTATACTTGACCGTAGACCCACAAGCGTTGGACGTCAACGTTCACCCACAGAAGACTGAGATTAAGTTTGACAACGACCAGGCCATCTGGAAAATCCTCAATGCCGCCGTCGCCTCAAGCCTTAACGACAACAACATACTCCCGCAGATTGACTTTGACAGCGGGGAGCGGATAGACATACCGCGGTTCGACCCCACCGCGTCTCAGACCACAGACGGATACAACCCGTTTGTCAACGAGTGCGAGCAGGCTGCCCAATACGCAGGCTCATTCTCAAACCGCCCCTCGCAGAGCGACATTCGCGGATGGGAGACAATATACTCATCGACGGCAGGCGGGACGTCAGCCCCGTCGGGGAGCGCCGTTTTCAGAAGTGGAGCCAACTCAGAGACAGGTGACGACTCGGCATCGGGCGGTTCACAGGCCCAATGGGCGGAAATCCAGTCCGGGGCATGGGCGGCGCCACAGCCACTTTTTGAGACGTCAGACCTCTCGGCTTCCACTCCCCGCCCTGAACTAACGCAGTATAAACGGCGGTACATCATGTGCGCGGCGGCCGACGGGCTTCTTGTGATAGACCAGCACAGGGCTCATGAGCGTGTGCTATACGACAGCATGAAGGCCATGATAGGCCGGTCGGCCGTGGAGAGCCAACGCCTGCTCTTTGCAGACACCATAGCCATGGGCGCTGAGGACTTGTGCATAATATCAGAGCTCACGTCCGAGTTAGACACCGTGGGGATAGAGGCCGAGGTGGACACGACCGAGGGGTGCATGAGGATAAGCGCCATCCCTGCCATAATGGACATACAGTCAGTCCGCGAACTCATTGAGTCACTAACGACCGATTGCAGAAACGGCGAGGTGGACATACACTCCGACGTGGCCGACATCATGGCCCGCCGATTGGCGAGCCGCAGGGCCATGCCATACGGGCAGACACTCACTCAGGCCGAGATGACCGACCTCTATGACCGACTGATGGCCTCGCCAGAGCGTCAGGCGACACCCGGCGGACATGCCATTATCAAACTGATCCGCGACACAGACATCGACTCTCTTTTCAACTAAAAGACAAAAACAAGACATTACGGACATGAGAATGACCCCGGCAGTCAAGAACCTGCTCATAATAAACGTTCTCTTCTTTGCGGCGACATACGTTTTCCAGAAAAGCTTAGGCATAGACTTGGACAACTGGCTCGGCCTCCACTATGTAGGCGCGAGCAACTTTGGCATTTGGCAGTTTGTGAGTTTCATCTTCATGCATGCCAACCTCAGCCACATCTTCTTCAACATGTTCGCCCTCTGGATGTTCGGCACGCTTATCGAGAACACGCTTGGCATGCGCCGCTTCGTGTTCTACTACTTGGCATGCGGCATAGGCTCGGGCGTCATTCAAGAGTTGGCCATGGCCGTTGACATCAACCCGCTCATCACAGCGGTTGACAACAAGCTGAACGACTTGAGCCATGACAACATACAGATGTTCATCAGCCAGCACGTAATCCCAGTCTCAACAGAGTGTGCCCAGATGATAAACAAGTTCCTCAACGACTACAACAGCACCGTCGGGACAGACCCAGTCGGGGCGGAATCCATAGCCCGGAACTTCATCATGCAATATCAGGACATGTACATCAACGCCCAAGTGACCGTCGGAGCCTCGGGCGCTGTGTTTGGCATCCTTCTCGCCTTTGGCATGATGTTCCCCAACATGCGCATCATGCTTCTCATCCCCCCAATCCCGATGAAAGCCAAGTGGTTCGTCATCATCTACGCCCTCATTGAGCTCTTTGGCGGCATTCACGGAGCTGACTATGACAACGTTGCCCACTGGGCTCACCTTGGCGGCATGCTCTTCGGCTTCATCCTACTTCGCTACTGGAAAGTGCAGAGATACAACTAAAGACATCGGCTCGCAGCCCAGGAGGCAAAGACAAACACACACTCAACAAAAAAACAAGCACCTTGTCAATAGCGCAAGAGATACGAGAGTCGTTCAAGTACAACGACATCATAATCAAGCTTATATACATCAACGCGGCCATCTTCCTCGTCATGCGGATAGCCGATGTCGCCGCCATGGGTGGAGGCGTGCGGCCAGGGTGGATGATGGAATACACGGCCATGCCCATAGGGGCTGAAGTCATATACAAGCCGTGGACAATCGCCACAAACATATTCGCCCACTACGAGTTGCTGCATTTCATCTTTAACATGCTGACGCTCTATTGGTTCGGACGCATGTTCATGCAGACCTACGGAAGCGAGCGAAGAGCCCTCATAGCCTATGTGGCAGGAGGGTTGGCAGGCTGCGCCGCCGCTTTCCTCACATCACTCATATACGCCAACCACTCCGGAATTCTGCTTGGCGCGTCGGCGGCCATCATGTGCATAATGGTGGCGGCCACAGTGGCGGCACCAGACCGCCGGGTGTGGGTCACCTTTTTCGGTGAGGTAAAAATCAAATACGTCACCCTGACCTACGTGCTTCTGTCCGTGATTATGCTTGTCGGGCTGTCCAACGTAGGCGGCAATTTGGCCCACTTGGGCGGAGCTTTGGCAGGCTGGGCTCTCGCCAAGTTTTGGAGCGGACGGAGAGAGACGGACACAAGCATATCGTCATTATTCAGGCGCAAACCAAAAATGAAATTAGTCCGCGGCGGAAACCCGGACTGGGACTTCAACAAACGCAAAGCGGAGGAGAACCGCGAAGTGGACAGGATACTTGAAAAAATCAACGCCAGAGGATATAACAGCCTTACTGACCAAGAGAAAGCCACGTTATTCGACAAAAGCAAACAATAAGAGGAGGGGAAAATGATTTTTCTCAAAGCGCTCAGGCATCTGATAACCCTGTTTGTCGTCCTGTTGGCACTCGCCACGGCTTTTGCGGCATGGTCAGTGCGCATTGCGCCCGATGAGGCTGGCAAGTTGTGCCTCAGCTGGTTCGCATTTCCCTACATGTGGATTGCCTTGACCCTCATCACCATCATAAGCTTCGCGTTCAAGTCTTGGTTCATATTCACGATAGGTTTGGCCACGGCATGCGCCACGGGGCCAAGCGCATTGCGAGTCATTGACATCCCGACATCCTCCCAGAGCCTGCCCTACGGCCAACGAGCCATCAAAATCCTGACATATAACATCCACACATTTGGATATGCCAACGAGATGGACAGGAAACACGCCCAAGACTCGCTCATGTCATTCCTGCTAAACTCAGACGCCGATGTAATCTGCCTCCAGGAGATGATTGACCTGCCGGCGCTTGCGAAACGGAAGATCGCCGGCACTGACCAACTGATAAAGAAATACCCGTATGTCGACTCTCGGAGAAAAGGAGGTTTAGGACAGACCACACTCTCGCGCCTCCCTATGACAGCAGTGACCAAGCCGGCAGAAGACGTCGCCAACCTCGTTGAGCAAAACTCGGCAATTGCGAACGACGTGATAATAGGCGAAGACACAATACGCATTGTCAATTGCCACTTGGCGTCCCTCATGCTCAACCAGGACATGATTCACGCCGTGAGTGGACACGAGGAGATGGACTCCCAAAGAATTGACAAGCTGAGAAAGACCTATGGACAGATGCGAGCTGCGTTCCATGAGCGTGAAAACGAGATTGCCACACTGCGCAGCGCAATTGAAGGCACAGACCTGCCAGTGGTCATCTGCGGCGACTTTAACGACACGCCTATATCCCACACATACCACACCATCACATCGTGGCGCGGGGGATTAGCGGACACGCGCGCACCACGGCGCATAGGCTTAGCCAAGACATTCCGTGGAGACCTGCCACCACTGAGGATAGACTACATCTTGACGACAAAAGACATCGCCTCGGCTGACTACACGGAACATGACCTGCCGACATCCGACCACAAGGCGCTAAGTGTATCCATCGCCCTAAAAAGCGTAAAATAATCAGCCGTCACGCACGCCTTTTAAACATCTTTTTATTACTTTTGTTCGGACAACTGAGTAAAAAGAAGAAATAAATCATAAACCAAACACGGAATATGAACAAACAGCTGACAAAGGCGGCCATGGTCTGCGCCGCCGCTATTGTGGCAACCGGCTGCACCGTAAGCGGCAGCCAGGACAAGACGAACGTCATGAGCAAGCAAGACGTCGAGCAGAACGTCCACGAGTTCGTCTACCCATTGCCAACGGCATTCGAGATTACCGAGATGCTCAACCGCATCGACGCAGCTTATATCTTAGACATCTGCAACCCCAAGGAGAACGTTGACAAGTACGTCACGGAGGCAAAGCGCGCCATCAACATGGGCGTCTACAGTGCTGACCTTTGCTATGCATCGACGTACAACCAGCAGAGCAACGTGATGGACTACACCCAGACCATCCGCGCCCTCATTGACGCCCTCGACATGACTCGCGCCGTCGACCCCGAGTTGGCAAGCAAGATGGAGGACAACGAGAACAACCGCGAAGGCATGACCGAGCTCATCTCGAACTCCTTCTATGACTCATACGACTACCTGAACAGGAACGGCCGCGGCCCCGTAAGCCTCATGATTGTGGCAGGCAGCTGGATTGAGGGTCTCTACATCGCCACCCACATCTCTCAGGAGACTTTCGAGAACAAGGAGATGATTAAGATTCTCCAGAGCCAGAAAGAGCCGCTCGTCAAACTCGTCGAGCTTCTTGGCAAAGTCGAAGGGGAGCCCAACCTCAGCGAGATAAGCAACGACCTCCAGCCCCTTTACAAGATTTACACAAGCGTTGACGAGAACAGCCTCTCTGAGGAGCAGATGAACAACATCCGCAAGGAGATTGAGGTTGTCCGCGCCAAGGTGGTCAAGCCTTAAGAGACCGGACAGACTCTCACAGAGAGTCTACACCACATAGCGGGAGCGACCCACACAAAGGGTTTGCCCCCGCTTTTCTTATCAGATAAAGACAACAAGACGACACCACATGATAGGACAGCCAGAGCTATACGCCCTTCTGAACGAGATGAGCATTGAGTTTCAGTACATAGAGCACCCACCCACGCCGACCATCGAAGACGCGCGAAAATATTGGACGGCCCTCGAGGGCGAGCATTGCAAAAACATATTCCTGCGCAACCACAAGGGCAACAAGCACTACCTCGTGGTCTTAGACTGCGACCAGAGCATAGACATGCACGACCTGGAGCACCGCTTAGGCGAGGGCAAACTATCATTCGCATCACCCGAGAGAATGATGAAATATCTTGGTCTAAAGCCGGGCTCTGTCAGCCCATTTGGCCTCATCAATGACCAAAACCACGAGGTCATACTCTTCCTTGACGACAAACTGCAAACGGCAGACAAGTTGGCATTCCATCCGAATGACAACAGAGCCAGCCTGTCAGTCTGCCGAGAGGACTTGATGCGGTTCATTGACCGCATGGGCAACAGGTTCGAGTGGAAAGAGCTTTACTAAGGACGAGCCTTATCACCACACTCTTACCCCAAGCGAACCCACAAAAAACAGCCGAAACCCGTGACGAGAAAAACACTGGCGCTGCTATTGCTGTCACTCACCACCACATGGGCGGCGGGGCAACGCATCGTGGGGCGCAGTGTCGGCGGGATAGGCTCGGGCGGACTAACATCAGAGAGCCTCGTCTGCCCAACAGAGGCGGTCAATCCCGCCATCATGACAGAGATTGGAGGCATTGCTGTCACCATAGGAGGCAACGTCCCGTATGCGCTGACCGACCTGACAGAGATGACAGCCACAGCCGCCATCTCCACCAAAACATTGACGGCAGCCATAAGGATATCACGCTGCGGAGGCACAGACAGCCACTTCACATCATTTGGAGCAGAAGCCTCGCGCTCATTCGGCCGCATGGCCATAGGCATGGGATATCATGGGATTATCCACACCCTGCCATTGGGCGAGAGAGTCGGAAGCAGTTTCAGCATAGTCGGCATTGTGTGCCGTCCCAGCGAAGCGTGGCAGATCGGGCTGTCAGTCCGCAACATAGAGCGGCGCAGCCTGAGGTACGCAAGCCGGGAAATTGATTTGCCGACAACCATTTGGGGTAGCATCAGATGGCGGGCTTACAGATACCTCGCTCTTTGCGCCGAAGCAGAGAAAGAGGTCGGAGAGGATGCCGTAGGGCGATTGGGCATATCAGTGCGACCGGCTGACGGACTATTCTTCACAGCCGGTTTCTCCTCACTCGGGACAGAGATGAGCATGGGTGCCGGATATGATTGGGACATTTTAGGGGTCAGGGCATCAGTTTCACACCATGCGCAATTAGGCGTCACATCGGGCGCAGCCATAACATTCCATCCGAAATGGCCATGACGCTGCACGCCATTGGCCTGAGAGCCACACTGATTGCAACAGTTTGCCTGTTCGGCATCAAGACATTGGCCCAAAACACAAATGACATGGCCGATGACATCCTTGACGAGATGGTGGACGCCATAGCTGAACAATTAGCGGAAGACGACATGATGGACGAGAGTGCGCGAGAAGGGCTTGCCGAGCTACGCGAACTGTCGTCCACACCCTTAGATATAAACACAGCCACAGAGGACGACTTATCAAGACTCATCTTCCTCGACGAGAGAAAAGCCAAAGCAATCATTGGCCACAGACGGCACGCGGGCGGCATATTGACTCAGCAGGAGCTGATGACAGTCAGAGGGCTCACCCCCATGGACATCAACATGCTGAGGCGAATAGCCAGTTTTGGAGAGAGCAGAGACACTTCCGCACTCAAAAGAACACTTAAAATCAATGCGATAGCACGAATTGGCAGACGTTTTCCTCTGCCACGCGGTTTTTCAAAGACAGACACCACAGAGGCCGCCTACGCAGGAAGCGCTGTCAGCCAACTGCTTCGCATGAAAGTGGAAGTGGGCGGAAGGCTCTCTTTGGGCTTAGTGGCAGACAATGACGCTGGCGAGCCGCAAATGAGAGATGGTGCCAGACTGATGGACTACACGGGCGGCTACATTTGCTACAAACCGGCACGGGGTGTGGTCACCAAAGCCGTCATTGGCAACTACACAGTCCGATTGGGACAAGGGTTAGGCATCTGGACCGGGTTTGGCTTTAGCCCCACCATCACGGGTACATCGGCAAGTCGGGCCGCGACGGGCGTGTCGCCATCAATGTCAGCAGCCGAAAGCGAATACCTGCGCGGGTTAGCCATGGAAATGCGAAAGGAGAGAACACGTATCACATTATTCGCATCGTCAGTCAGGGCAGACGCCACCACACGGACATCTGCCGACAGCTCTACATTCGTCACCACCATACGCACCACAGGCTATCACCGGACCAAGACAGAGCGCAGTTACCGTCACAACGACCAGATAGTCACCATAGGAGCCTATGCTACAACCGACATAGGGGCAGCCCGATGGGGCGTCGGGGTGAACAATTGGCACACTAAAATCCCATTGGGGTATAACGGTCAGTTGTATCGCATCAACTTGCCGACGGGACATGACATAACGACCATCAGCACAGACTTTCGCACATTTATCCGCAGGGCGCATCTCTTTGGCGAGATAGCATGTCAAGGGCGGAACGCATGGAGTGGGACGATAGGCGCAGACTTTGACCTTGGCGGAGGCAACTCACTTTCAGTAGCCGCACGCAAATTCGGGAAAAGCTATCAGGCACAGATTCAGCAACCCGTTTGCCACAGCAGCCGCGGCGGTGGGGAGAGCGGAGGCTACATTGGCATAGAGGCTTCACCATTGGCAGGACTCACAATCAGGGCAAATGTTGACGCATGGCGCATCTCATGGTTGCAAAGCGGCGTATGGGCACCCACGACAGGCTGGACAATGAGGGTTAACGCCACTTATGACATCAGCCGACACTCCTCTCTTTCACTGCGCATTCGCCATACAAATAAAGAGGCGACAACGCAAGGCTCGGAAGACAACAGCACAGACGTCCTACCCTATCATGGGTCAATAAGCGAAACACGCGCCACAAGCTACAAGGCCATATTCGCCACATCGCCATCAAAAACAATGACACTCAGCACAATATGCGAGCGGACACACGCCGTATCAGCCGATGCTACCCATGCCACGGGCTTTCTCATCGCAGAGACAATGAAAGCCACCTTTCTGAACGAGAGAGTCACACTATCAGCCAGCGCGAGCTACTTCGACACAGACAACTACGCCGCGCGCACATATACAAGGCGTCCAATGGTGCTGTATGACATGGCATTCGCCACATGCTCGGGCGAGGGAGCTACAGCTACAGGCATGCTGACATTGAGCATCGCTAAGACACTGAAAATCTGGCTTTGGGCGACGCACACAAAATATATAGACCGACAGGACATAGGCACAGGCTACGACCAGACGGCAGGCCCAAGGCGGACCGACGTCAAGATACAATTGCAGTGGAAATTATGGCACACCAAGCGCCTGGACTATTTTTCGCCATCTGTGAAATAATAGACACACCGCAAGGGCAGTTCACAAGAGTTTTTTTGTAATTTTGCGGGCGGTGTGGTAAGCCCCAAAGGCTGCGCCACTCACAACAACCTAAAATACAATAAGACAAAGATGTCCGACTCAAAGAAGATGTTAAGGCTGGTGCTCGAAGACGGCACCACGTTTGAGGGTGTATCTTTCGGCGGCGACCACTCACGCGCCGGCGAGGTGGTGTTTAACACCGCGATGTCAGGCTACCCAGAGAGCCTAACCGACCCGTCATACGCAGGCCAGATCCTGGTCTTCACCTACCCGCTGATAGGCAACTATGGAGTGCCTCATGATGACGTAGACCCGGCGACGGGCCTCATGAAGTTCTTCGAGTCGGAGAAAATCCACGTGGCAGGCGTCGTCGTGTCGGACTACTCGCACGAGTATAGTCACTGGAACGCCCAGAAGAGCCTCGGCCAGTGGCTCAAAGAGCAGGACATTCCCGCAGTCGAGGGAATTGACACCCGCGCGCTCACGCAGAAAATCCGCGAAAAAGGCGCAATGCTCGGCAAACTCGAGTTCATTGACCAGCCCGTTGACTTCGTTGACCCTAACAAGGAGAACCTCGTGGCTAAAGTGTCACCTAAAGAGGTCACAACCTATGGCAACGGCAAATATAAAGTCGTGATGGTCGACACCGGAGCCAAGTTCAACATCATCCGCTGCCTCCTCAAGAGGGATGTCACCGTCATCCGCGTGCCTTGGGATTATGATTTCACTGGCATTGACTATGACGGTCTCATGCTCTCTAATGGCCCAGGCGATCCTCAGCAGTGCCAAGCCACCGTCAAGAACATCAAGAAAGCCATTGAGATTGGCAAACCAATATTCGGCATTTGCCTTGGCAATCAGCTTCTTGGCATAGCAGCAGGTTGCAAGACCTACAAACTGCCGTATGGTCACCGTGCGCACAACCACCCTGTCATCCGCTGCGGCACGAACCAGTGCTACATAACCAGCCAGAACCATGGCTTCGCGTTGGACACCACCACCCTCGGCCCCGACTGGGAGCCATCCTTCGTCAACATCAACGACGGCTCAAACGAGGGTATTCGCCACAAGACATTGCCTATGTTCTCAACCCAGTTCCACCCTGAGGCCAGCTCAGGCCCTACGGACACAGAGAAATTCTTCGACGAGTTCGTGGAGAACATAGCGAAGAGCAAGAAATAGGCCCCGAGGCTGCAAATCAAAGAGCGCCGGCTGAATTAGACTTCAGTCGGCGCGTTTTTTTTATTCATCTAATCAAGCCATTAATGTGAGCGAGAGGCCCTGAGACATCAAAAAATGACTATCTTTGGATAATTGACCAACCTCAACAGCATTGTTCAAAAGATGAAAGAGCTAATCATATTCATAATAATCGTGGCAATCTCCATAGTGAGCGATATGCGCAAGGCCAAGAAAAAGGAGGAGGCAAGAAGGAAAGCAGCCCAGCAACCCAGCGCACCAGCACCACAGGAAGATAGCGAGAGCCAAGAGGAGGACACTGATGAAGAGGAAGAAGAGGATGACGACGACGAGGACGATCTTGATAACGAGGAAGAGGAAGAGGAGAACCCGGAAGAGAGAATGCTGAGAGAGGAGCAGGAGGCGGAGAAGCGCCGGCAGCAGGAGAGAGCTCAGGCCGAGCAAGAGAGAATAAAACAAATCCTCGAGCAAATGAGAAGGGCGCAGACAGCCGCCACACCGCAACCCAAGCAGTCACAAGGCATCTCCACCCCCAAAAAAGACTCTCCACGGGTGCAACTGCCCGAAGAGGGAGAGCGGTCCACGACCGACGCGGCGACAGCAAACATCAAGACCAACGACGGGCGCGGATTGACCGCCGAGGACGCCCGCAAGGCAGTCATTCTTGATGCCATTTTCCATCGCCCCGAGATATAATTTTTGTCTCCAAAGAAAAAATGTTGTAACTTTGCATTGTCAAAAAGCAACAAGCGGGAGGCCAAAGCAAACCAACAGGCGCCCGTAAGAACGGAAGAAACAAATAATAATCAATACACCAAAAGACGAGGATCCTGAGATTCTGTTTCAGGATTCTCTTCTTTTATTCGTTTAAAAAAGGAGGACACAATATGTCATCTGTCAACTACGTCACCGAAGCCGGCCTCAAGAAGATGAAAGAGGAGCTGGCTCAGCTCGAAAGCGTCGAACGTCCAAAAGTCATCGCAGCCATCAGCGAGGCTCGCGACAAAGGCGACCTCTCCGAGAACGCCGAGTATGACGCAGCAAAGGAGGCGCAGGCCCACCTCGAAACAAAAATAGCCAAACTGAAAGGCGTCATTGCCAACAGCCGCATCATAGACATCAGCCAGCTCGACAAATCGTCCGTCCAGCTGCTTAGCCGCGTCACCATCCGCAACGTCAAGACCAAGGCTACGGTTACCTACACCATCGTGCCAGAGGTTGAGGGCTCGGACCTCAAAGCGGGCAAGATATCAATAGCCACCCCCATCGCGAAAGGCCTCATTGGCAAAAAAGTTGGCGACGTGGCCGAGATCAAAGTCCCTGCCGGACTGATGAGCTTCGAGGTGCTGGACATAGCGCTCTCAATAGAGTAACAGCAGGCAAAACATATAATAAGGAGCAGCAAATGGCAACCATCTTCAGCAAGATTATCAACGGTGAGATTCCGTCATACAAAATAGCCGAGGATGCCGAGAACTACGCTTTTCTTGACATCAACCCACTCGCTAAGGGCCACACCCTGTGCGTTCCCAAAGTCGAGACCGACTACCTGTTCGACTTGACCCCAGAGCGCATGGCCAGCCTTACGCTATTTGCGCAAAAGGTGGCCAAGGCGCAGAAAGCCGCATTAGGCTGCAAGCGAGTAGGCGTGGCAGTCCTCGGATTTGATGTGCCGCACGCCCACATCCACCTCGTCCCGATGGACAGCGAGTCGACCCTCAACTTCACCAACGAGCGAGTCAAGCTCACCGAGGCTGAGTTCAAGGCAACGGCAGAACTAATAGCATCGAAATTCGAGGCTTAAGCCTAAGGCTTAAAGAGAAAAGAGAGTCCCGCACCCGTAGACAAACGGAGTTGCGGGGCTCTTTGTCTTTTACACCAAACCGATATGAAGTGTGCTAAATAGGCAAGGGTGGACATCTCATAGAGTCGCATAGAAAAAAGGGATGTTTGGACTTGTATATTTCACACAACGGATTATTTTTGCAGTGTATTAATCACACGTGAAAACATACGACAAAACACGAGCGAGATGGAGGAAGAAAAGATAGAGTTCAGGTCAAAATATTGGCATCCGAGCGTCACAACGGACTGCATAATTTTCGGATATGACGGCGAGAAACTTAATGTCTTGCTCGTCCAGCGCGGCGAGGAGCCATTTAAAAACCAATGGGCTTTCCCTGGTGGCTTTTTCAGAGAGAGCGACGAGGACATTGAGGCTTGCGCACGACGCGAATTGAAAGAGGAGACGGGGCTTGACACCACATCATCTGCCAATGTCTATATGAAACAGATAGAGGTGTTCTCCGCCAAAGGCCGCGACCCTCGTCCTGAGAGGGTTATAACAGTACCTTTCATTGCCCTTGTGAAAATGTCTGACGTCAGAGGCGGTGATGACGCAAAAGACGCCCGCTGGTTCCCCCTGAAAACCGAAGGACCGAGAAGATTGGACGTACAGCCCTTAGCCTTTGACCATGACGCCATATTAGAGGCCGGGTTGCAAGGACTCCGCAATCAAATCCACTTCGAGCCCATAGGTTTTGACCTCATGCCCGACAAATTCACGATGAAAGAACTCCAGACCCTTTATGAGGCCATACTCGGAGTTCAGTTTGACCGTGGCAACTTCTCAAAAAAAATGACCCACTTAGGCATCTTGAAGAAGGCCGACATGAACGGAGAGGCGACACCCCAAAATGGCGCATTCCTTTATGAGTTCGACAAAGCCGAGTATGAGAAGATGAAGAGAGAGAAAGGCTTCAGGATGGAGTTCTCGGGAACGCAAAAGGCTTAGCCCAAAGCTCACAAAAGACTAAAACGTAAAGCAGAACGCAGTCAGCCTATTGCCACAAGACGGCAATAGGCTGACTGCGTTTTTATATTCTTGGGAAGGGTGCCTCATGGTGTATAGGAGAAATAAGCGAGACAGAAAACATCGCTATAGCACTGCAAGACAAAAGGATAAGAAAGATGTATCACTCGCATTCGCAAAGAAGCAAAGCACCACATAGTAAATAAAACACCGATTATCTGTATTTTTTACACTAAATACTTGCACAGCATAAAAAGGTCACCTATATTTGTATTGTAAATATCACACAAAACAAATGTGGTATTTACAACCCCATAACAAACTCCTAAAAACCTATTACCATGAACAACAAACCGACCTCACCTAAAGCCGAGAGCGTTAAGCGGTTTTTTGCAGAATTAAAGAAGTCTACTGATGGCGAATTAGCCAACATGTACCGTAATGGCAACAACGCAGCCTTAAACGAAATTGTCAACCGATATCAGGCAAAGACAATGCGCTCTTTATTAATAGAAACGAAGGACTACGACGTAGCTTGCGATATTTGGCAAGATGTAGTGATTAAGCTTGCGAACTACATTAAGAGCGACAAGTATAACGAGTGCGGCAAACTCGCTGGCTTGATTTCTCTTTCGGCTCACAATAGATTCAAGGACTACTATCGAACAAAGTCAGCAAAGAAAGAGAGCCGCATGGAGGACAGCTCACCTGCATTCACCTTGATAGATTCCGGAGCGAACGAAGCCATTGAGCGAGAAGAGAGGCTCAGCTTCATATATAAGACGGTAGATGAACTTCCAGAGAACCAGAAAGAGGTATTCATTATGATTCAAAGTGGCTATAAGAACAGGGAAGTAGCTGAAATATTGGGCATTAGCATTAACACAGTCCTCAGCTGTTACAGCTATGCCATAAAAAAACTCAAATCTGCTGCAACAAACTTTCAGTAAGCATTATCTAAAAAGATATTTGAGTAGGCTGCACCCCAATATGCCTACTCACACCCTTCACACCGCTTGAGAGTCAAAAAATAGTTTAGTTTAGTTAGTAAAGAAAGCAAGCCCCGGAGAATTATTCCCATTCTCCGGGGCTTGCCGCCTAAATATTTATTAGAGATGTTGCTATGCCACTCGATTAGATATGCGCAGCAACCCAGTCACCGACCTCGGAAGTTGAGTGCTTCTCGCCATCGCCAGCGAGATCCTCAGTAACGAAGCCCTGCTCAATGCTGGCAGTGACGGCGTCGCGGATGGCCTTGCCCTCCGCCTTGAGTTTGAAGGCATACTCAAACATCATGGCAGCTGAGAGGATAGTTGCCAATGGGTTGGCAATATTCTTACCAGCAGCCTGTGGGTATGAGCCGTGAATAGGCTCAAAGAGGCTGGTGTGCTCGCCAACTGAAGCAGAGGCGAGGAGACCCATTGAGCCAGCGATAACGCTCGCCTCGTCCGTCAGGATGTCACCAAAAGTATTCTCGGTCACGAGAACGTCGAAGAACTTAGGGCAAGTGACAATCTTCATGGCTGCATTGTCTACAAACATGTAGTCTGTGGTGACATCAGGATATTTAGGAGCCATCTCTTGAGCAACCTCGCGCCAGAGACGTGAAGACTCAAGGACATTGGCCTTGTCGACAACCGTGAGGTGCTTGCGGCGAAGCTGGGCATACTCAAAGGCAAGTTTGAGAATACGCTCAACCTCGAAGCGGTGGTAGAGGTTGGTATCATAGGCGGTGTCGCCATTGTCACGACGGCCCTTCTCACCGAAATACATGCCACCAGTGAGCTCACGTACGCAAAGGAACTCAGCACCCTCGACAAGCTCGCGCTTGAGCGGGCTCTTGTCAATGAGGCTCTTGTAAGTCTCCATGGGGCGGAGATTGGCGAAGAGGCCGAGCTTCTTGCGCATTGCAAGGAGACCATTCTCGGGGCGCACCTTTGCAGTTGGGTTGTTATCGTAGCGAGGATCACCAACCGCTCCGAAGAGGACTGCGTCACTCTTAAGGCAGATTTGGAAAGTCTCCTCGGGGAATGGATCGCCAGTGGCATCGATGGCGCAAGCACCAACGAGACCCTTGGTGAAAGTGGCCTCATGACCGAACTTCTTGCAAACTGCGTTGACAGCCTTAACGGCCTGCTCAACAACCTCGGGGCCGATGCCGTCGCCCGGGAGAAGCGCAATATTGAATTTCATTTTGTATGTGTATGTTTTTAATATCCTAACTAAATGATGTTCAGCATTTTCACCGTAGCCTTAATTGCAGCCTCGGTTTGGTCGGCGTCAAGGCCTCTCGTGCGGAGTTCCTGACCGTCATTATCCCAGACGATGACAGTCTCAACCAATGCGTCAGTCTTTCCGCCTGGTGGGATGGAAACCTTATAGTCAACAAGCTTAGGGTGATTGCGACCAAGACGGTCGTATATTTTCCACAGGGCCTTCATGAAAGCGTCATACTGTCCGTCGCCACGGCTTGTGTCCTCATACTCCTGACCATCAATCGAAAGACGGACAGTCGCCACTGGCTTGAGCCCGCGCGTAAGGCTGAGACAATAGTTGACAACCTTTATGGAGTCAGGCCTCTGCTGGGCAGATGAGGGAAGCGAGCCGCGGAGGACATCGGCCACAATGAACGGGAGGTCTTCAGTTGATAGATTCTCTTTCTTATCGCCGAGCTCAATAACGCGCTGAGTGACAAGCTTAATCTGCTCAGCGGAAAGGTTCATGCCAAGCTCCTGAAGATTTTTTGAGATATTGGCCTTGCCACTTAGTTTGCCAAGGGCATAACGGCGGACTCGTCCGAAACGTTCAGGCAACAGGGGGTTGCAATAAAGGTTGCCCTTGTTGTCTCCATCCGCATGGACACCTGCAGTCTGAGTGAAGACAGAGTCACCGACCACAGGCTTATTATCAGGGATTCGTACACCAGACAGGCTCTCCACCATTCGGCATACGTGGGTCAAACGCTTCTCATTGATTGAGTTGGGGACCTGTAGCATGTCATTGAGCACTGCGACAACGGAGGCCAAGGGAGCATTGCCTGCGCGCTCACCCAGTCCATTGACCGTGGTATGGAGGCCAGTGACACCGCCTTTGACAGCACCCATCACATTTGAGACCGCCATGTCATAGTCATTATGCGCATGGAAGTCAAAACGCAAACCGGGGTAGCGGGTCGTTATGTCATGACAGAACTCGAAAGTCTCATCGGGATTGAGAATTCCAAGAGTATCCGGGAGCATGAAGCGCTCAATAGGCTCTTGTTTGAGCCTGTCGATCATGAAGTAGACATAATCTCGCGAGTTCTTCATGCCATTGCTCCAGTCCTCAAGATAGAGATTGACGCGAAGTCCGCGCTTGACCGCCATGTCAACATTGGCAATGATATCCGCCGCATGCTCTTCGGGAGATTTGCGCAGTTGCTCGGAGACATGATGGAGAGATCCTTTGGCCAATAAGTTAAGTACTTTGCCACCAGCACGACATATCCAGTCGATGGAAGCTCCGGAATCAACAAAGCCGAGGATTTCAACTTTGCCGAGGTGACCATTCTTGCGCGCCCAAGAGCAAATGTCAGTCGCAGCCTCAAGCTCACCCGCCGAAACTCTCGCCGAGGCTATCTCAATTCGGTCGACAAGAGCCTCATCGATAAGCATTTTGGCTATCGACAGTTTCTCACCATGATTGAACGAGACGCCGGCCGTCTGCTCGCCGTCGCGCAGTGTCGTGTCTAAGATTTCTAACATTGCCCCTTATAGAGATGTTGCTTAACTGTTCATATTAATATCCTTTCCCTCCTATAATCACGACCCAAGCGACATGACGTTGCTAAAATAGCGTGAAGGGGAAGGTGCATTTTTTGGGGGATATGCGGCGTGGAAATATTCCGCCTTTATACCAAGAGCCGACCTCTTCATCACGAGGACGAAGAGGCCGGCTTATATCGTCACATTAGGCACGGGCATCAACGCGATGAGATGCTTCGGCCCAGAAGAATGCCACCTATAAGATGTTTATAGACGGGCTATTGACAGTTTGCCTCCTCGTATTTCTCAGTCTTCTCCTTGTTGGTGAGCAAGTAGTCGATATCATCGAGGCCATTCATGAGGCAATGCTTCTTATAGCCGTTGATGTCGAATTTCTCGCTCTTGCCAGTGGCCTCGTTTGTGATGGTCTGGTTGGGCAGGTCGACCTTGACTTTCATCTTGGGGTTGGCCTTGATGCTGTCGAAGAGCTCAGCGAGGAATCCCTCGGAGACCACAACTGGCAAAACGAAATTATTAAGCTCGTTGTTCTTATGGATGTCAGCGAAGAAACTTGACACGACGACGCGGAAGCCGTAGCCGGCTATAGCCCATGCGGCGTGCTCACGGCTTGAGCCTGAACCGAAGTTCTTGCCAGCCACGAGGATGCAACCAGAATAAGTAGGGTCATTAAGCACGAAATCTTTCTTTGTCCCATCCGGGTTGAAACGCCAGTCGCGGAAAAGGTTGTCACCGAAGAACTTCTCCTCCTTGGTGGTAGCCTTAAGAAAACGTGCGGGAATAATCTGGTCGGTATCTACATTTTCAATGGGAAGAGGCACGCAAGTGCTCTCAATCACGTCAAATTTCTGCTTCATGGTCTAACTGTCTTTAGTTTCTTTGGCTCCCGGAACTGTCACTGCGACAAGGCTTAATGGACTCTCACCGAGGAGCAGGGCAAATTTACGAAATATATGTGTAATTTGTGCGCTGGGCGTGAAACTTGCAAGGCTAATTACGTGATGCTCTTACAGCATGGGCATGACATAGGCGAGCTGCGCAAGTGCAGGGGGGGGGGGACAGTCTTATTGTTTGTCGGCAAAAACGAATTGTGGATGTGCCATTGCCCAGTCATAGAAACGCTTGACGCCATCCTGAATGGTCACGGCGGGACGGTAATGGAAATCACGCTCTAAGCGCGAAGTGTCAGCATAGGTGCAGTAGACGTCGCCCGGCTGCATGCCCTCCATTTTCATAATGGCTTTCTTGCCAGCCACGCTCTCTATGGTCGAAATGAAGTCCATCAGGCAGACTGGCTCCGAGTGACCTATGTTATAGACATAATGAGGGATATCAGACACTTGCGGATGCGGAAGCATTCGAGCAACGCCCTCAACGATGTCATCTACATATGTGAAATCGCGTTTCATGTCTCCACCGTTAAACACACGGATTGGCTCGCCTCGCAAAATGGAGCGGAGGAAAAGGAATGGAGCCATGTCTGGTCTTCCCCAGGGCCCGTAGACCGTGAAGAAACGCACGCCAGTGGCCGGTATGTGGTAGAGGTTGGAGTAGGCGTAGGCCATAAGCTCATTGCTCTTCTTTGTGGCGGCGTAGAGGCTCACGGGGCTGTCGGTGTTGTCAGTCTCAGCGTAGGGGAAGTGCTCGCCTTTTCCATAGACGCTGCTTGAACTGGCGTAGACGAGGTGTTTCACCTGATGGTGTCGGCAATTCTCCAAAATGTTCAAGAAGCCGACCACGTTGCTCTCGATATAGGCATAGGGGTTTTGGATTGAATATCTCACACCGGGCTGCCCTGCCAAATTGACCACATATTCAAAAGCCTCAGACTCAAAGAGCCTCCCGAGACCGTCACGATCTGTCAAGTCCATCTTGACAAACCTGAACGCCGGCTTTGTGGTGCTGCCAATTGTTACGCCATCAGACAACTGCGACCTGCCGATGCCAAGATCAGCAAGACGCGCATATTTGAGTTCGGGATCGTAATAGTCATTGATGTTGTCAAGTCCGACGACATCATATCCCAAAGCTACGAGTTTATCAACCAACGCATGGCCAATGAAACCAGCCGCGCCCGTCACCAATGTTTTCATTAGCTTAAACCTCACTTTTCTTCCGCCGCGGCGGATTTATGCAAAATAGTCAGATTGCGCACATAGGCCACAAGTCCGAAAGACTGACCGACAATGAGCACAATGTCATGCCTCATAATGCCATAACTGACAATGGTAAGCGCCCCGACAAGACTGATGACCCAAAAGCCTTTGGGGAGGGCAGACTCACGATCGCGGCGCGAATACATCCATTGATAGACGAAACGGAGCGTGAAGAGAAGCTGCCCGGCAGACCCGAACAACAGAAGCCAGAGAGGCACACTGTCATTACAGAAAAACTTGTCGAAATATTCGGCTGCGTTACTCGCCACGAAACCGAGGACCACAACCGGCGTAAGAGCCAAGACCCAACGGAGCGCACATGGAGCCTTGCCCCAAACCCCTTTCAGCTTAAGGTTCCACAGGTAGACGTAATAAGAGACCATCTGCCCCATGACAATGGCGAAGTCGTCTCTCAACCATCCGTAGATGAACAAGAGATATGACCCAGCCAAACTAAGCAGCCAAAAGAGGGAGGGCGACAGAACCTGATGAGCCTTCTCGCTCTTGATCCATTGCACCAGGATGCGAGCCGAGAAAAAGGCCTGCGCCAAGAATCCTATCGCAATGACAGCCAAGTTATTCACCATCCTCTCAAGTCGCTATTATTCCGCTATGTTACCTTTTGCCACTGAATAATTTATGTACCTGCTCCTCATCCACCGGTATGCGAAGCAATCCACAAATGGAGCCACGAGGCGATTCCACAAATGGTATTTGGAGACGCCAGCCGTGCGTGGGAAATGGCGGACCGGCACCTGCTTAACTCTGCCCTCCTGAAGCTGGATGAGGGCCGGCAGGAAACGGTGCATGCCAGTGAAGAACGGCACGCGGCGCGCATAGTCAGTGTGCATGACCTTGAGTGGGCAACCAGTGTCCTGCACCCCGTCATGCGTCATCATTCGCCTGAACCCGTTAGCTATCTTGCTTTGGAGGTTCTTAAAGAACGAATCCTTGCGATTGGCGCGGATGCCCATGACGAGCTCATAGTCGGCTATGTGCTCCATGAGGAGGTCAAAATCCTCGGGGGCTGTCTGCAAATCGGCGTCAATGTAGCCAACGTATGGAGACTCAGCGGTATCTATGCCAGCCTTCATAGCTGCGCTAAGTCCGCTGTTTTTGGCCAACGAGATAAAGAAGAACCCCTCATGACGAGAGCAGGCCTCCTCGATGAGTCGCAGACTATCGTCTTTCGACCCGTCATTGACAAAGAGTACGCACGACTTGTTTGGCGCGGAGGCTATGTAGGAGCTCAGTCGCTGCTCCAGATTGGCCATGTTGTCCTGCTCATTGTAAACAGGGACGACAATGGTCAGCTTATATTCTTTAGTTTTATTCATTTGCAATACTTGTGGCGTCACCAAGCGTCTCGGGAACGGAAGCCGGCTCAACCTTTTTGGGGAAATATATTATTGCGCTGTTGCCTACGATGATGGGGTTCAGACCCTGATAAAAATCCTCCGCATATCGGACAGAGGTGACGAACAATGTGTTATCAAGCCTCTCCTCAAGGTCAGAGACTGAGGGTGGCTCGGGAAACTCATCGAGTGTTATCTCCTTGACTTCGTAGCCGAGCAAGACGTCAAGACACTCGGCGCTTGAGAGATGCCAAGAGGTCACACCTACGCTACCTTTCTGCGCAGCCACCTCCTTAATCTGCTGGGCCAGAGCCTTATAACCGATATATTGGTTAATATACGGCACACCCCAAGAGCCTGCAAAGATAGTCACAATCAAAGTTGCAGCCGCACACACAACCGACTTCTCAACCACATTTTCCTTTGCGCGGAACAGAATGACGATAGAAAGCAGAGCACCTGCACTGAGCACGGCCGCCGCCACGTAGAACGGGGCGTGATCAAGAAAACCGAATCCACAATCAACCAGCACAACAAAGACAGGTAACGCAGAAGCCAAAGCGACGAGCGGCAGTCCAAGGCAGACACGTTCCACCCAGAGGTTAATCTTAGGCAAAGCCAAGGCACCGGCGTAGACGAGGAGAGGCAGGAATGGAAGCGTATAGACCTGCAGCTTGGAGTCTATGCATGAGACAAGGACGAATGACGCCAAGGCTGCCACTCCGAAAAATTTTTCTGTCTCAGTCATCTGCCTACGCCCCAATAAGACTGACAAGCCTATCGACCCAAGCAAAAGCAGCGACCATGGGGCAATGATGTACCAGATAGCTATGCAATAATAGTAGAACGGGTGGCTGTGATAGAACGCGTTGACGGCACGCCCGATAGTCTGGTGGAACAAGAGGTTATGCAGATAATCGTACCCTCCCTCAGCAAACACGGCGCTTAACCAGACGGTGCATCCACCCAAAACGATAAGCCACGTGCGCCAGCCCCAAACTTTGCCAATCTCACGCCAGCGTCCCACGGCAATCATGTAGGCTATGGTGCCGACAAACGGGAAGCCGAAACCGAGCGGGCCTTTGGTGAAAACAGCCAAGAAAATCCACACGGGGAAGAACCATTGCTCGCGCCTGACATCAGAGCCATGTATGATGCGCCAGAAAGAGCGGAAGGCCAAGATGATGAACAAAGTCATGAGCATGTCCATCCGCATGATGACGGCAGGGCCAAGGAAATAGACCGAAGTCATGAGCATGAGGCCTGCTGCGAGGCGGCCAATTGGACTCATCTCATCTTTCACCCACTGATCCATGACTCGTATGACGCCAAGGGCTGGGATGAGCGAGAAGAGGGACAATATCATGCCATTGTCAAGTCCTGTCAGCGACCGCAGCAGCATGACAATCCACAGATAAAGTGGTGGCTTGTCAGCATAAGGCACGCCGTGGCTGGTGAAAGAGAAGAACGTGTGATTCCGCAATGCCTCATCCGCAATGCCGAGATAGCGCAACTCATTGTCTGGCGAGAAGTCGCGCATGGCAAAGAGAGGCAGAAGGGCAGCCAAGGTTCCGGCATAGGCCAGGATTTCGACTATGCGCTGTCTTTCTTTTGTCATTCTTATGAAGAGATATAGTAATTCGGTAGTTGATAAGCGAATTTCGCTCAAAAAAAATCACAAGCCCTCTACAAAGGCGTTAAAAAAGACTTTTGGGACTCATATCTTGACATTCAAGACAGAATACAAAGTCCTTCAAATGATAATCAGGAGAGCCGCATCATGGCCTCTGTCACTAATTGTCATTATCTTTGCCATAAGTTAGGCAAGGATCTTTTAGCCTCCTCTCGCTAAACTAAATGGGCTAAGCCATTCGTTTGAGTTTTGCCACAGCGAAAAAGGAGCGAGAAATAAGAACCCACTGAAAAAGAGACGATGAGCATAGCAGTAGTCAAATATAACGCCGGCAACATCCGGTCCGTCCTCAACGCTCTCGGGCGTTTGGGGGTGGAGGCGCAACTGACAGACGACCCCGATAAGCTCCGCACGGCGGACAAGGTCATCTTCCCCGGACAGGGCGAAGCATCCACCACGATGGCTCACCTCAGGCAGACGGGCTTAGACAACGTCATCCGCTCGCTTCGCCAGCCTGTGTTGGGCATCTGCGTGGGCATGCAATTGCTGTGCAAGCACTCAGAGGAGGGAGACGTTGACTGCCTCGGAGTTTTTGACGCGCCAGTTCTGAAATTTCCCATCCCTACGCCCAATCCGCTCAACTTCAAAGTCCCGCAGTTAGGATGGAACAGCATATACAATGTCAAGAGCCCGCTCTTCACATCGGAGCAGGAGGGGACCTACGTCTATTGCATCCACAGCTATTACGTTCCCGTGGGTTCATACACCATTGCCACGAGCAGGCACAGCGTAGAGTACAGTAATGCCATCCGTCAGGATAATTTTTTCGCCACGCAGTTCCATCCCGAGAAAAGCGGGTCGGTTGGCGAGCAGGTGCTGAGGAATTTCCTGTCCATATAAGACATCAGCGCATAATTAAGAGGTGGAGAAACCCACCCTATCCGGCGCATAAAAACCAAGCAAAAAAAACGCCGCCCCGGCATCACGCAGGGGCGGCGACTTTTCTCTCTGCCTATTTAGAGAGCCCTCGGGCTCTTAGCCCAAGAGTGAGTAAGTGATGGTCAGACCAGCCATGACGACGGCCACCATGCTCATTAGTTTGATAAGGATGTTTAGCGATGGTCCAGACGTATCTTTGAAAGGGTCACCCACAGTGTCGCCCACTACGGCCGCCTTATGGCAATCTGAGCCTTTACCACCATAGTTACCCTTTTCGATAAACTTCTTGGCATTGTCCCATGCGCCGCCAGCGTTATTAAGCATCACGGCTAAGGTGAAACCGGCAGTGAGTCCGCCACCGAGGAGACCGATAACGCCCGCCACGCCGAAGAGGAGACCAATAACCACAGGCACCACAATGGCCAAAATGGAAGGCAGAATCATCTCAGTCTGAGCACCCTTTGTGGAAATCTCCACGCAGCGAGCGTAATCTGGAGTTCCCTTACCCTCCATAATGCCAGGAATTTCGCGGAATTGTCTACGTACCTCATCTACCATCTTGCTTGCGGCGCGTCCTACAGCCTTCATGCTCAGAGCGCAGAAAAGGAAAGCCATCATGGCCCCGACAAAGAGACCACCGAGGAGCATGGGATTAAATAGTGACAAGTCAAAAGCCGACACGAAATCGCGCATAGTGGCGTCGGACAGAGCAATGGCGCCATCAGGTATCTGGGCTGCCTTGTTGGTATAGAATATGGTGTCACCCACCTGCTTAAGTCCATCGCCATCATTGGCAATGCGCACAAGCCACATCTTGACCTCCTCGACATAGGCGGCTAAGAGAGCCATGGCAGTAAGGGCAGCCGAACCTATAGCAAAACCCTTGCCAGTGGCGGCGGTCGTATTTCCGAGTCCGTCGAGAGCGTCAGTTCGCTCACGCACCTCGGCAGGGAGGCCACTCATCTCAGCGTTACCACCGGCATTATCCGCAATGGGGCCGAACGCATCTGTGGCAAGAGTGACACCAAGGGTAGACAGCATGCCGACAGCGGCGAAACCAATGCCATAGACACCCATAGCGTAGTTGGAGAATCCGCCAGCACTACCGAAAGCAGCTATGATGGCAGCCACCACAATGACCACAGGCAGCCAAGTTGACATCATACCGACAGCTATGCCTTCAATGATTGTAGTGGCCGCACCCTGTTGCGTCTGGGCGGCGATGCCCTTAGTTGGCTTATATTCGTCGGAAGTGAAATATTCAGTTCCCTGACCGATGATGACACCAGCGGCCAAGCCGGCAATGACAGAGCCAAAGATGCCCCAAGAGAGCAAGCCAAACCACGCCATGATAGCGACAGCCACAAGGATAAGGAGTGAAGAGCCTCCAGTGCCAATCAAAAGGGCGCGGAGCAAATTCTTTTGGCTTGCCCCCTCGCTGGTTCGCACAGCAAAGACACCTATGATTGAGAGAATCGTACCAATGGCCGCCACAATCATGGGGGCGACAACAAGGCTCCACTGCATCTCGTCAGAAATGGCCGGGATGGCAGCGCCAAGAGCAGCGGTTGAGAGGATTGAGCCGCAATAACTCTCATAGAGGTCTGCCCCCATGCCTGCCACATCGCCCACGTTGTCACCGACATTGTCAGCTATGGTAGCGGGATTTCTCGGGTCATCCTCGGGAATGCCGGCCTCGACCTTGCCAACAAGATCCGCGCCAACGTCGGCAGCCTTGGTATATATGCCGCCACCCACGCGGGCAAAGAGAGCCTGGGTAGACGCACCCATGCCAAAAGTCAGCATCGTGGCTGTTATCTCGACCATCTTGGTGTGCGTGTCAGTGCCGGGATGAACCAGTGTCAGACCGCAGAAGTCGAGACCACTCTGCATATTCTCTGGGGTGAAAACAAGATCGTTAAGTATATAGAACCAGGCCGCGATGTCCAAAAGGCCAAAGCCTACAACGACAAGTCCCATGACCGCGCCAGAGCGGAAAGCCACACGCAGACCCTTGTTAAGACTCTCGCGGGCGCCATTAGCCGTGCGGGCGGAGGCGTTTGTTGCAGTCTTCATGCCAAGATAGCCGCACAGTCCGCTGAAGAAGCCGCCCGTGAGGAAAGCGACAGGGACAAACGGGTTCTGAACCCCCATGTAGGCGAGCACCGCAAGCAGAACAGCCAAAGCGATGAACACCTTGAGGACCACGCCATATTGGCGGCGCAGATAAGCCATGGCCCCGTCTCGCACATAGCCGGCAATCTCGGCCATGCGAGGGGTACCCTCACTATTTTTCATCATTCCCCTGTAGAAAAGCCACGCAAAGAGCAGCGCCACAACCGAGCTCAGGGGAACAAGCCAGAAGTAAAGGTGCATGATGATTTGTTTTATGGTTATCTTGCGTAAAAATATGCAAACTATTGTTATTATACAAGAAACGAATAATATTTTTCTTCAATTTTGCCGCATAATGGTGATTGTGCGATTATCCGAAACGCCATCCAAGAATGGAAATACGGAACCACAAGACACACAGATAGGCAGCAAAGACAAAACCCTATTAATATCAGTATGAAGAAATCATTAATGCTCGCCCTTGGCATCTGCGCCGCGGCTTGCGTTTTCACCTCATGCTCCGACGACGAGGACGAGGTACCGGAGTATACCAACCTCATCACCTTTGAGGACGCAAAGGTAGACACCATTGTGGGCTACATAAACAACGAGTCTTACATAGCCGACGGCGTCGAGTTCGTCAATAACTTCAATGAAGCATGGTCCAGCTGGAGCGGTTTCGCCATTAGCCAGTTGCACGACATGAAAACGGCAGGTTATAAGAACCAGTACTCAATTTACGGAGAGGGCGGAGCCAACGACTCAAAGACCTTCGCCATCGTTTATGACGCATTCGCCTACGGCAAGCCCATCATCAAGACCACCGACGGCAAACTCATCGAGCCTGTCTACGCCTACCTCCAGCTCACCACCTACTCCACCCTCGCCCTCCGCGACGGCAATGACGGGTTGTACGGCGAGGCGGTCCAGCTGACCACAGAGAAGGCCAACTACTTCAACGTCACCATTGACGGCTATGTGGATGGCACCAAGACCAACAGCGTTGTCGTCTACTTGGGCGACTATCGCGACAGCAAGAGCTACCTCATGACAGAGTGGACCAAGATTGACCTGAAGGGCCTCGGCAAAGTAGATCAGATTATCATGACCATAGGAGGCTCAGAGGACCTCTATGGTGCCTACGGCTTTAACGCCCCTGCTTATATCGCAATGGACGACTTCGCTTTCAATAGCGTCAGCGAATAAAAAAGAGACTGAAATAAACTGACTGCCCCGCTTGCATGGAGAGCAAGCGGGGCAGTCATATTTTTTTTGCTGTTATCCAGAACGAGTGGGATGGCGGAACGACTTATGGGTCAGAGGTGACTATAAGTGTTCAATCATGTCCGAGCTGACGCAAATGGTCACCTCCACGCGCCGGTTCTTATCCCTGCCCTCAATCAGATGGTTGTTGGCCAACGGGTAGTCGTAGGAGAAACCTCGGGCCTCTACACGAGCAGAGTCCACCCCCTGCCGTATGAGCAGATTGCCCACCGCCAAAGCCCTACGGAAAGAGACCGTCATATTCTCGTCATATGGGCCCACATTGTCCGTATGGCCATCGACAAAGACGTCGGCAAAAGCCCATACATCCGTCAGCTGAGCAGAGAGACGCTCTGTGGCCATGCGCGTAACGCTGTTGTAACCAGTCACATTGGGATCGGCAGTCATGCCATCACCACCGAGAGTCAGGCGTATAGAGAGCAGCCCGTTGACATCTCGTGGCGTTGACACACTGACTCCTTCAATAGACTTGAGGCTGTCCGCCTTCGCCCTCACCATCCTGTCGATAAGCCGCATGGTGCGAGCGTCCATCTTGGCTATGCCGGGGCGGCCAGCCGCAGGGCTCTGACTTGTCACGGACCAGTCAGTGCGCTGCGCGTTTGTGAGGGCAGGGGAGACTGCGAACGCTAAAAACAGCAAGAGGGCAAGGGGTTTCATGGGCAAAGTGGGAGTATCTTAATAACTCCAAAGGTAATCATTTTCGGCATAAAACAAGCGGGGCGCAAGATCACCAAGACCCTGCGCCCCGCCAAATATGTCTATTGCTGATTAAGCTTACTTAGCCTGAGCCTCTGCTGCGTTAATCATATCCTGGCTTGCAGTGATGTAAACCTCGACACGGCGGTTCTGGCTGCGGCCCTCGGCGGTGCTGTTGTCAGCGACGGGGTACTCAGATGCGAGACCGCGGGTGGTGATGCGAGACTTAGCAATGCCATTAGCAACGAGGACATCGGTAACAGCCTGAGCGCGAGAGAGCGATAGCTTCTCGTTGACAGCGGTAGAGCCGGTAGAGTCGGTGTGACCCTCGACAGTGAGGTCGGCGGTAGAGACATCCTCACCTGAGGTGAGAGTCTTGGCGAAGTTGACAAGCGCGGTCTTAGCAGATGCGCTGAGAGTGCTCTTGCCAGTGGCGAACTTGAGGCCGTCCTCACCGAAAGTGACCTGAATAGCGGTCAGGCCGTTCTGGTCGGTAACCTCCTGGACCTTAGCCTCCTCGAGGGCAGCGAGCTCAGCCTTCTTCTTGTCCATCTTCTTGCCGATGATAATGCCGGCGGTAGTGCCGACAGCAGCACCTGCAGCAGCGCCGATGAGAGCGCCCTTCTTACGGTTATTCTTAGCTACGAGTGCGCCTACGCCTGCGCCTACAGCAGCACCTGCGCCGCCGCCAATAAGGCCGCCCTTGGTTGCGCTGCTGGCGTTGCAGCCAGTCAGAACGATGGCGGTGCAGAGACCTGCCATCACGAAGAGGTTCTTCAATTTCATTGTGTTATGTGAATTTAGTTGATTAAGCCGGTAAAGCAGTCCCACAAGGAGACGTGTCGATATACGCAAAGTGCGTGCCAATTGTTCCGTTTTTATTTCGCAAAACTTTAATGAATATTCATTCGGCATGAATTGCATACAGTTTCAGACAAGGGCAAAGTGATATGGACCGAGGAGATGACAGACACACGGAACAGCACTTTTCTGTGAATGGATGCGTAAAGCGGGCTCAATTTTTGTGAATTACAAAGCTTTGGGCGGCAAGTCCCGTTAATATAGTCACCATTGTAGGCTAAGAGCGACAGCATGCCACAAAAGCGGAGATAATGTGACATTTCAATTATAGGCGGCAAATTGTCAATTGCGCGATTTTTATGTAATTTCGCCCTTGTTTGCGGAGGTGCGAGAACGCCCACAGGGGCAGCCCGCCGCAGCCATGCCCTCAGGAAAATATTTCATCACACATTATATTATAATGGTACACGAAGTAAGGAAAGTGGTCATCCTCGGATCCGGCGCCCTCAAGATTGGCGAGGCCGGCGAGTTCGACTATTCGGGTTCACAGGCTCTCAAGGCCTTAAAGGAGGAGGGCGTGCGCACCGTCCTGATCAACCCCAACATCGCGACGATCCAGACGTCCGAGAACATTGCGGACAAGATTTATTTCCTGCCGGTAACTCCCTACTTCGTGGAGCGCGTCATAGAGAAGGAGCGCCCGGACGGCATCCTCCTCTCATTTGGCGGACAGACAGCGCTGAACTGCGGTGTGGCTCTCTTCAAGAGCAAAGTTCTTGAGAAGTATAACGTCCGCGTGCTTGGCACCCCCGTCGAGGCCATCATCGACACCGAGGACCGCGAGATTTTCGCCAACATGCTCAAGAGCATTGACGTCAAGACCCCGCACTCCATAGCTGTCAACACTGTCGAGGAGGCTCTCGCCGCCTCAGACAAGATTGGCTTTCCTATCATCGTCCGCGCCGCCTACACCTTGGGCGGCATGGGTTCGGGCTTCTGCTCAAACCGCGAGGAGCTCATCCAGCGCGCAGAGAACGCTCTCTCTTACTCCAACCAGATTCTCGTAGAGGAGAGCCTCAAGGGATGGAAAGAGGTGGAGTATGAGGTTGTGCGCGACGCGTATGACAACTGCATCACCGTCTGCAACATGGAGAACTTCGACCCGCTCGGCATCCATACTGGCGAGAGCATCGTGGTGGCGCCATCGCAGACCCTCACCAACAGCGAATACCACAAGCTCCGCGAGCTCGCCATCAAGATTGTCCGCCACGTGGGCATCGTGGGCGAGTGCAACGTGCAGTACGCTCTCGACCCGAACTCTGAGGATTATCGAGTTATCGAGATTAATGCGCGCCTGAGCCGTTCATCGGCCCTCGCATCAAAGGCCACCGGTTATCCTTTGGCATTCGTTGCCGCCAAGCTGGGCCTCGGCTACGGCTTGTGGGAGCTCAAGAACTCAGTCACAAAGACCACGCCAGCCTTCTTTGAGCCGGCGTTGGACTACATAGTCTGCAAAATTCCCCGTTGGGATCTTGGCAAATTCGCTGGTGTCTCTAAGCAGATTGGCTCAAGCATGAAGTCGGTCGGCGAGATTATGGCCATCGGCCGCTCATTTGAGGAGGTGATCCAGAAAGGCCTCCGCATGGTGGGTCAGGGCATGCATGGTTTCTGCGGCAACCAGCCTCTCAAGAACATCGACATTCGTCAGGAGCTTGAGAACCCGACTGACAAGCGCGTCTTCGCCATCTCGGAAGCTATGGCCAACGGCATGACTGTAGACGAGATTCATGACATCACCAAGATAGACAAGTGGTTCCTCTATAAACTTGAGCATCTCGACCAGATCCGCCGCAAGCTCTCAGAGGCCAAGCACGTCTCTGGCGTCTCGGACGACTTGCTCCGCGAGGCCAAGAAATGTGGCTTCTCCGATTTCCAGATTGCCCGCCTCGTCAACAAAGACTCATCGCGCAAGATGGAGGAGCAGCAGCTTGAGGTACGCAACTATCGCAAGAGCCGCGCCATAGTCCCGGTCGTCAAGCAGATTGACACCATGGCCGGCGAGTTCCCCGCCCAGATTAACTACCTCTACCTGACATATTCAGGCACGGAGAACGACGTCCACTACTTAGGCGACCACAAGTCGGTCATCGTACTCGGCTCAGGCGCATATCGCATCGGCTCGTCTGTCGAGTTCGACTGGTGCTCAGTGAACGCCATCAACACCATCAAGAGCCAGGGTTTGCGCTCGGTGATGATAAACTACAACCCCGAGACCGTGTCAACGGACTACGACGTGTGCGACCGACTCTATTTCGACGAGTTGACCGAGGAGCGCGTCCTTGACATCATCGACCTCGAGAATCCCAAGGGTGTAATCGTATCAGTGGGTGGTCAGATTCCAAACAACCTGGCCATGAAGCTCTACCGCCGCAACGTCCCCATTCTCGGCACGTCGCCCATCAACATTGACCGTGCGGAGAACCGCTCGAAGTTCTCAAGCCTCCTGGATGAGCTTCACATTGACCAGCCACGCTGGAGCGAGCTCACCACTATTGACGACATCTACAAGTTCGTTGACGAGGTTGGCTTCCCTGTCCTTGTCCGCCCGAGCTACGTGCTCTCAGGCGCGGCGATGAACGTCGTCTCCAACCGCGAGGAGCTTGGCTACTTCCTTAACCTTGCGGCCAACGTGTCAAAGGAGTTCCCCGTCGTCGTATCCCAGTTCATTGAGCAGGCCAAGGAGATTGAGCTTGACGCTGTGGCTCAGGGCGGTGACATTGTGGCCTACGCCATTTCGGAGCACGTAGAGTTTGCCGGAGTCCACTCAGGCGACGCAACAATAGTATTCCCTCCGCAAAAGCTCTATGTCGAGACCGTCAAGCGCATCAAGAAAGTGGCACGCAAGATTGCCAAGGCACTTGAGATTAGCGGTCCGTTCAACATGCAGCTCATGGCCAAGAACAACGATATCTTGGTCATCGAGGTCAACCTCCGCGCCAGCCGCTCATTCCCATTCGTCAGCAAGGTCCTCAAGGTCAACCTCATCGAACTTGCCACGCGCGTCATGCTCGGCTTGCCGGTTGAGAAACCCGCCAAGAACCTCTTCGACATCGACTACGTCGGAATCAAGGCCCCTCAGTTCAGCTTTGCGCGTCTGCAGAAAGCAGACCCCGTCCTCGGTGTGGACATGTCATCAACAGGCGAGGTTGGTTGCATTGGCAACACGTTTGATGACGCCATCCTTGAGTCCATGCTCTCAGTCGGCTACCGCATACCCAAGAAGAACGTCCTCATCTCATCAGGCGGCTCACGCTCCAAGCTTGAGCTTCTTGATGCCGCCAAACTCCTCAAAGCCAAGGGGTATAACATCTACGCCACCCATGGCACACAGAAGTATTTAGAGGAGAATGGAGTGGAGAGCACCTTGCTCTATTGGCCGGACGAGAATCAGCAGCCCAACGTTGTCGACTACATCCGCGACAAGAAGATTGACTTGGTTATCAATATTCCGAAAAACCTCACGCACAACGAGTTGGCAAACGGCTACAAGATTCGCCGCGACGCCATCGACTTTAATGTGCCTCTCATCACCAACGCTCGCCTCGCCTCAGCCTTCATCAAGGCGTTCACCAAGATGGGAGCAGACGAGGTGCCCATCAAGTCTTGGGACGAGTATTAGACAAACGCTGTTTGATTAGCATCAACCCAAAGCGAGCCAAGACGCGACAAAAAAGAGTCGTGAAATTGGCACAATAAAAAGCCGCGGCCTTGAGGTTTAAACCTCGGGGCCGCGGCCATTTTTTATGCCTTGTTATTGGCGAAACGGGTGTAGGCAACTACCTCGTCATCATCAGCTTGCCATTCCTGATAAAAACGCCATGAGGATTGGCAATGCGCCGACCTGTCAGGTCGTAGGCAGCACCAGGCTCATCATCAGAAGGAGCGACCACTTGGCGGTCATAAGATGGCTTGCGCTTTGACTGCTCAGGCCACTCTATTTGCCAAGTTATAGGGTCATCGTCATAACCGTCCAAGAGGTGTAGGTTTTGCACCTTGGAAATCTCCGTACTCGTCTCACCAAGCCAGCCGCAATATTGAAATATGCCGCAAACAACCTTGACGAACTTGACACTCTTAATCTCCTCGCCAATGCGGATTCCGTCCTTATCGACAGCCCAATCAATGTCAAAAGTGTTATACTTATTCACACCTTGCGCATTAGGATTGAGCTTATCCTCACTGTTAGGTGCGGCGTCTACATAACCGAAAGCATCGGCCGAATATCTGTACAGCACCCAATATGTGCCTTTTCCACTTTGCTCAATGGCATTATTGGGAAGTTTGCCGCCACTGAAAGTAAGAGTCTCGTCATCAATCCAACTTGGCCAATAGGTCTGCTTGTGGAATGAGTTCTTGATGTGATAGCCCGTCGAATCTCTTTTCTCCTTGGTCTGCGGGTCAGTCCATGAGCACTCGTAATAAATATAATTGTCATAGATTGAGCAGAACTGGCTGTGTTCACCCGTCTCTGCCGTTGGCTTGTAATAGGTTATGGAAAAGTTGTGAAGTTCTGTGGTGTAATACTCACTTCCTGCCAGCTCATACCAAACAACGTCATCAAGGTTATCCCCCACTCCGACATAAACAATGCCAGGCTCAATTGACCCGCCAATGGTCGAGTCGCCATAAATGGCATCAGCTGCGGCGTAAAACGCATTACCATTAATGAGGAAATCAGAGCCCTCCTTGTTTTCGACGGGCTCATCAAACTCAAAGGTCACATAGCCGCCATAAGTGCCAAGGTGCAGAAGGCTCCCCTGCTCAAGATACTCAGTGGCCTTGGCGCACATATCTTCTTTTGTGTCCCCCTCCTCATATTCGGGGAGAGCATTGACAAACTGGCCAGGGGCTGGCAGAAAGTCAACCACCTTGACGCCCGTCGACTGGGCATAGACAGCAAGATTGGCAAAAAGCATCAAGAAAGCCAAGATAATGGCTTTGCCTGTTTCCATGATTTTATACATTGGTCAAAACAATGAGTGCCTATTAGTTCTTATAAAATTTGCAGCCTGCTTTAATTATGCCAGAGGCTCTTTGGGTGTAATAAGTAGCAGAAGAGTCGGCCACAGAATAGACAACAAACTGGAAACCATCATTACAGACCAGTCCATCGTCAGATACAGAGAATGTAGCATCTTTGAGGGCTGCGAAGACTTCATTTTGTGTGTTGAGCCTGAAAGTTGTGATGTAGTCCTCATCATACCGGCCCATCATAATCCACCTCTGACCATATTCGCCCTTGGCAATTGCTGGGTGGACAGTAAGAGTCTGCTTGTCTTCGCTCACGGTGACGTCAAACACCGACTGCTCAAGACCATAAGAGGAACTGAAAGTCAGTTTGCCATCCTTAATGGTAAAGAGTTCCATGCCTAAATAATACCAAGTTCCCTCGACACTCTCGGGATCCTTAATGTCGGATGGGTCAACATAGCCGGAGACGAAAGTCTCAAGCGAGTTCTCATTAAAGGTGATTTTAAGCGACTTATTGAGATTGGCCGGCAACTCATTGTACTCGCCACTTTCGGCTAATTGCATAGTAGTGTAGCCCGAATAGGATGCAAGGCGAGCCTTGACAGTCGTGGATGAGTTATCGGGAGAGACAACATTGAAATAGCTGCTTGTCATGACAAAGGGGTTGACATCGACAGCCCAGACACTATCGTTATAGAGCGTGCAATTGGTTTGCTCTAATGAATTGCCCGTCGTGTAGCACAAAACGGGTTTCTTATTGGCGTACTTGGTATTGAAAGAGCGCTCAACAGTGTCGACAAGGGCAGACTCGACAGCAAAGCCCGTGGCAAGGAGAGTAGGCGTGCCATTGCAGCCCATTAACGTGAAAGTGACCATAGAGTTGTCAGAGCCGAAAGTGACATTTGGGGCTTTAGTCACCTTCATCAGATTCTTGTTGCCGAATTGCAGGCGGTTGGATTGGCACAGGGGGTAAGAACTCCACTTGTTATACTTTGCGCTTAGAGACGTCCACATGGTCGAAGTGCCGCGGCGATATTGCACATAGACAGCATCACCGACCTCAAGAGAATTGGTTGAGCCCTGAAAAGTCCAGTCGCCCACAGGAGATAGGGGAATGGTCTGAAACACAGTGTCAGCGCGCATCACAATGACTTGCGCCTCGGAAAAATACTGCTCAGTGTTGGAAGTCGTGACTGGCTCGACAAGCGTTGTGACATCAGTAAGCCCATCTTCTGACGAGATGGTTATCTCGGACTCAAGCGGGAATTTGTAGCTCTTGTCATCATAAGAGACTTTGAAGGACTGCGAAAAAGCAGACGCGCCGACTAAGCAGAGCATCAAAAAGACTGTAAATAATTTATTCATTGTTGTTTAGACTGCCATTGTTAACGTTAAGCCACACCTCATCACAGCAAAAACCGAGCAAACATGGCTTGACTTTGCGCACAAAGGATGAAGGGAGAGGCTATTACTTGCAAATGATTTTCCTTGTCTCATCTCCCACACGGACAATGTAGAGTTTGCCGCTCTCGGGTTTAGCGACCCGCTTGCCGTCAAGGGAGAAATACTCCACATTACATTCGGCCTCGACAGGCTTCAAGGCTGTGGGCTTGTCATCATCATCAGAGACCACGGTGGTCTTGATTGAGACGAGCTCCTCGACTGTGCAGACAGACGAGGTTGACGAGAGGGTGCTGACCACGACAAAACCGTCTGACACGGTTATAGCCGGGCTCTCGTCAAAGAGATAGGTTTTCACTTGCGTGGCAGTCGTCACTTGGACGGCATTCACGTCACCGCACAATGCTAAAGTGGAACCCATTAGCAATGGTAAATTGAACATTGAAAAGAAATTTGATTATTAAACATGTCCAAGCCGCCAAAGGTCTGACTGTCACAGTGGGGCTCACCGCCCGGGACTTCCACCCGGATTCAATGGGGCTTGGAGAACTATTATCTCATTTAAGTTTAGATAGAATTCACTGGTTCAAGTTGTTAGCCCTTACGTATGTAGGGTCGATGGCAATCATATGCCCCGCATTTATGTAGCAGTGGCGATACTTTTTCCCATCAACAGGCACGAGGACGCCCATCTCGTCAAACTCATAGACCTTGCCTGGCGAAGCATAGGTGGCTGCGTCGACAACATAGACGTGACCAGTATAGGGGTTTTGATAGCAGCAATAGGGGTTAGTCATGCCATCCACAACCTCTTTAACTGTCTCCTTATAAGCTCCAGCCGCATTTTCAAACACTCCAGAAGAGTAGTCGCCCGTCGTGGGGTCAATAGTGCCAACATTATAGAGATATTCGCCTGTGTAATAACTAAAAGTTGAGCCTATGACGAAAAACTTGCCACTGAGCAGTGTGGTGTTATATGTTGCCGGGATGCCGTCAAAAACCTTATACTCGTGCGTAGCGCAGTTAAAGATAACAGTAGAGGGTTGGACGTCATAATAGTCGCCAGGAGAATTGATACACAGGTATTCACCGCTTTGCGACATCTCACCATAGAGGTTAATGACCTTATCGCCCGCCTTGTTGACAATGGCGATGGTGTCAACAACCTCCATTGTAGTTGCATTGACAGCCATCACAGTGTTCTCGTAGTCATGGTTTTCGCTGAATGCGTATCCGCCAGTGTTGGCCACATAGACATTGCCGTTATAATAGGCCACGCCCTCAGGCTCCCAGCCGACCTCGCAAGTTGCCACCTCCGTGAAATCCGAGATGCGTATTTTGGCGAGGTAGCCCTTTTCGTAAGTCTCACCAAGCGCAGTCTTGTGAGCGTAGGACGAGATGTAGACATAATCGCCGTCAGTGCACATATGCCGGCAATTGGGGATGTCCTCCGTTTGACCAACGACCTTGCCGCATAAGTCAGTGAAATAGACGATATTAGACCAGTTGACAGAGATGGCGAGCATATTGCGCCCAGGGATTACTATGATGTCCTCTGGAGTGTCGCCAATTTTTGTCCCATTGACATCACTAAAATAGTTTCGATGGATTGAGCCGTTGGTTATCAGGCTCACCTGGCCATTATCACTTTGCCAATTACCCTCCTCAAGCAGATAAACATACTCCAGCGTGTCGAGGTCATAAAGAGACTTAGAGTCATCCTTGTCATAAATGGCACTGTCATCCTTGGGGTCGTCAGCACAAGACGCCACAAGCAGAAAGGCGAGACAACAGAAGACAGACGCGATGAGACACGAGATGTTCAAGTGTATGCTATATGATTTCATTATTTCAGAAAGTATATGTCAGCTCAGCCTTCCAGCGCAAGGCGGGCAAGGGCCAACGTTGGATGAGTTCATAATTCTTATTGAGCACATTATCCACGGAAGCCGCCAAACGAAATTGCCGGAGGCGATAAGCCGCAGTGACATCAATGCAGTTATAAGGCTCAAGATAGTCATCATCTGAGGCATAGGACCACCAGCGTTTGCCGACATACATGTGCGACACGGACCCGGAAAAGCCACCAGTGGAGACAGACAACACATTAGTAAAAGAACACGTTGGCGAATAAATCAGTTGACGGTTATATTCATAATCCTCAGGATCAGTCATGTCCCTCACATCTTGCAATGTCAAGGTGCAAAAGAGAGAGAGACATCCATACGTAAGGCGGAGGGAGGTGTCCCAGCCTTTGATAAGGACATAGCCGCGGTTGACCATCCGCCAGTTGTAAGAGCCTCCTTGGGGGATGCAGATAATCTTGTCCTTCACCTGATTGACATAGGCATCAGACTGAATGTGCAGAAGATGATTCTTGAAATCGACACCAAGATCATATTGCACAGCCCTCTCTGGCACCAGATTACGGCTACCCACATTAGTGTAATAGAGGTCGTTGAGAGTCGGCACTCTGAACGATCGTTTGACAAAGGCCCGGGCCGACAAGTGGTCCGTCACATTGAAGAGGCCGAAAAGGCCGGCAGTGAGGCAGTTCGTCGGGTCCGCCACTTTCATGGAGGAATAGTCACGGACGTGGTCAAAGACAGACGAGAGGGAGAGGTTAAGTCGGCCAAGCTTTTGTCTTATTGAGGCAGCCGCCTTATAGTCGGAACGCCGGATGGACGACATACCATAGACATTAAGTCCGAGGGTTGAGAAACGATAGTCTGTCGAGAGGGATAGGCTTGTCCCGCAGGCGAAATCGTAGGCGGCGGCCACAGAGGCGTAGAAATCATTCTGCGCGTAGTAGTTATTGCAATGGACGAAACAATTCTCCGGCACATCGGAGTTAAACCTGAGATTGTCAAAGGCATATCGGAAGTTGACCTTATACATCAGTCCGCCGCGCTGGTCAGAGTATGAGCATTGCCCGAAATAGCTTAAGTTCTTCTCCGTACCCACATCTCCATATTGGTCGGACAGTCGCTTGACGATGCCGCCCGGGACACCACGTTTAGTGTGGTAGAAATAGAAATGGCACTTCCATTTCTCATTAGGGAACAATCCGGACTCAATGCGATACCACTCCACATAAGAGTTGCGTCGGCGAGCCGTGGTGTCCTCATACTGCGTGTGGTAGGAGAACTTATAGTTGCCATCGGTGTAAAGCCCGTCAACGCTGACGAAAAACTTATCGGCGCGGCTGTGATTGAGAGAGACGGTATGAGTGTTGAAAGAACCCACAGAGTAGCCAATCTTAGACTCCGAGGCGGTTGGCACCTTGGTGGAGAAATAGCAAGAGGCAGCCGAAGAGAGTTCGGAAGGAGAGACGAGTGGCGACGTCTTGTTTCCATTACAGACCTCCACCTTCTCAAAATTCTTTAGCGAGTACTTGCCGAGGTCAACAGTGCCGTTTTGCGTGTTGGTTATTCGCACCCCGTCAATAAACACAGCCGTGTGCTGCGTCCCCATGGACCGCACATTGATTGTCTTCTGTCCCCCCACCCCGCCATAGTCCTTGAGTTGCACTCCAGCAAAAAACTTCAGGGCGTCAGCGACTGAATTAGCCGAGAGGGACTCAATGACAGCCGTGTCCATCACTTGCGTAGTGACAAAGCGCGGCGCCGTAACAGTCACCTCAGATATGACCTGCGAAGTGTCGAGAGCGCAGAAAAGGAGTAATGAACTTAGCATCAGGTGGTGGTGAGCCTCCTGTTGGACAGGCGGAGGCACACATCAAGGCGCGAAGTTAAACCACAAAACGTGCAAAAGCAAAGAGTTAAGGGACAACCATCACCCGAAGAAGAAGTAGGCCAAGCCGATAGCTGCAAAGACGCCAGCCACGTCGGCAATGAGACCGCAAGCCACGGCATGGCGAGTGTCCTTAATGCCGACCGAGCCAAAATAGACGGCAAGGATGAAGAATGTGGTATCGGCAGCACCCTGAAACATGCAAGCGAGCCGCCCAGCAAACGAGTCAGCGCCACAATTTTGCATGCACTCAATCATGAACCCGCGCGCCCCACTGCCACTGAGCGGCTTCATGAAAGCTGTGGGCAGGGCATCGACAAAACGGCCATCTGCCCCGCAAAGGTCGACAAGAGAGCGTATGCCGTCAAGCAGGAAGTCAAGCGCACCCGAGGCGCGGAACATGCCGACAGCCACAAGCATGGCCACGAGGAATGGGATAATCCCGACCGCCGTCTTGAACCCATCCTTAGCCCCCTCAATAAAGGTGTCGTATACATTCACACGCCGACGCATGGCAAGAATGACGAAGCCGCAGATGACAGTCAGAAGAATGATGCATGACGCGGCGACCGAGATGTTCTGCACCAGGTCGCGGTCCGCACCGCGCAGAGCGAAGACAAGTCCCGCAAGCAAGAGCGTCAGACCGCCCAAATAGGCCAAGACCACACGATTAAAGAGATTAATCTTCTGGACGACAGCCACAGCCACAAGCCCAGCCAAAGTGGAGACGTAAGTGGAGAGCAGAAGAGGGAGGAAGATGTCAGCAGGGTTGGCCGCACCGCATTGCTGACGATAGGCCATGATGGTGACGGGGATAATGGTCAGTCCACTCGTGTTGAGCACAAGGAACATGATCTGCGCATTCGTGGCGCGCTCCTTCTCGGGGTTAAGCGTTTGCAACTCGGCCATAGCCTTGAGTCCCATAGGCGTGGCTGCATTGTCAAGTCCCAACATGTTGGCAGCTATGTTCATCGTCATGGCCCCATGGGCAGGATGTCCTTTAGGCACACCAGGGAACAGCCGCGAAAAAAGTGGGGATATAACCCGGCTAAGTCCGCCAACGGCGCCACCTGCCTCGCCCACCTTCATGAGGCCGAGCCAAAGGGTTAGGACTCCAGTGAGGTAGAGCGAGATCTCAAAACCCGACTTGGCGGAGGAGAACGTTGAATCTACCACAGCCGAGAGAGCCGCAGGGTCACCTGTCGCAATGAACCGGCCAAGAGCCACAACAGCGGCCGCGAGGATAAAGAAAATCCAAATGTAATTGAGAGCCATAACGAAACATAAAAACGCCCGCACGGGTCAGCCGACAGTAGGCCGCCGTACGGGCGCATATCATAGGGGCGAGCCACATGCGCCAATCTTAAAAATCATGGGCGCAGGGCATCAAACCTTTGGGTGCCAGTTGATATTACTGAAGGCGAGACTTGATCGCCTTAGACGCCTCCTCGTAGCCAGGCTTGTCAAGAAGAGCGAACATGTTCTTCTTGTAGGCCTCGACACCAGGCTGGTTGAAGGGGTTGACTCCGAGTACATAGCCAGAGATGCCGCAAGCCTTCTCAAAGAAATAGATGAGGTTGCCGAGGTTGAACTCGTCAAGCTTAGGAATCTCAACCTTGATGTTGGGGACACCGCCATCGGTGTGAGCGAGAAGAGTTCCGAGCTCAGCCATCTTGTTGACCTGATCAACTCGCTTGCCAGCAAGGAAGTTAAGGCCGTCAAGATTATCAGCGTCACTCTCAATGACAACCTTCTCGTTGGGCTCAGCCACAGTCACACCAGTCTCGAAGATGATGCGCTGACCCTGCTGAATCCACTGTCCCATGGAGTGGAGATCGGTGGTGAAGTCGCAACCAGCGGGGAAGATGCCCTTGCCATCCTTGCCCTCGCTCTCGCCATAGAGCTGCTTCCACCACTCAGTGAAATAGTGAAGCTTGGGGCAGAAATTGATGAGAATCTCAGTGCTCTTGCCGTTGCGGTAGAGAATGTTGCGGGCAGCAGCATAGACAGCCGCGGGGTTCTGATCGAAAGCTACAGAGCTATCGGTTTTCTTCTCCATATCGACAGCGCCAGCCACGAGCTTCTTGATGTCGAAGCCTGCGACTGCGATGGGCAGAAGACCAACTGGGGTGAGGACAGAGAAACGTCCGCCGACATTGTCGGGGATGACGAAAGTCTTATATCCCTCCTGGGTGGCGAGGGTGCGGAGAGCTCCCTTAGCCTTGTCTGTGACAGCCACGATACGCTTGCGTGCGCCATCTTTGCCCTCCTGCTTCTCGAGGAGAGCCTTGAGGAGACGGAAAGAGACGGCAGTCTCGGTGGTCGTGCCACTCTTGGATATGTTGATAATACCGAACTTCTTGCCCTTGAGGAGGCCAAGGAGGTCAGCAAGGTAGTCCTCGCCAAGATTTTGACCCGCGAAGAGAACCACGGGGGCCTTGCGCTCCGTCTGGAGATAGTCGAAGCTGTTAGAGAGAGCCTCGATGACAGCGCGGGCACCGAGGTAGCTGCCACCGATACCGGCGACTACGACATAGTCGCAGCAGTCGCGGAGAACCTTGGCGCTTGCCTCGACCTCGTCAAGGAAAGCCTCGGTTATCTCAGAAGGCAGGTGGAGCCAGCCAATGAAGTCATTACCTTCGCCAGTGCCCTTGTCGAGTTTCTCTTGGGCTGCGGCTACTTCGGCCTGTAGAGGCTTGATGTCTACAGAAGCCTTTGAAATGTCAATCTTCATTTTCTTAATAGTTAAAGCGTATGTTTGATATTTCGGTTCTTGGGGCAGATTTGGATGGGCGCCGCGTCTCAGTGGAGCTGCTCAGTGAGAAGCATGCACTCGATGACAGGAGACACCTTGCCATAGATGATGTTATAGACGCAATCCGTGATGGGCATTGAGACCTGATAACGCTCATTGATGGCCTTGATGCTCTTGGTGGCGTAATATCCCTCGGCCACCATAAGCATCTCCATTTGGGCGGCTTTGACAGAGTAGCCCTTGCCGAGCATGGTGCCAAAGGTTCTGTTGCGGCTGAACTGCGAGTAGCACGTCACAAGAAGATCGCCAAGGTAGGCCGAGCTCTTGATGTCGCGGGGGATTGGGTGCACCGTGTCAACAAACCTCTTAATCTCCTGAATGGCGTTTGAGATGAGGACCGCCTGAAAGTTGTCACCATAGCCGAGACCATGGAAAATGCCGGAGGCTATTGCCATGATGTTCTTGAGCACAGCCGAATACTCAGTGCCATAGATATCGTCAGAGAGCGAAGTCTTGATGAAGTGGCAAGAGATGAGGTCGGCGTAACGGCGAGCCAAGTCGATGTTTTGGCAGGCCATGGTGAGATAAGAGAGCCTCTCAAGGGCGACCTCCTCAGCGTGGCATGGGCCCGAGATGACGCCAATGTGGTCAATGGGCACTCCCATGCACTGGTTGAGCCATGTGCCGATAATCATGCCGGTCTCGGGAATCAGCCCCTTGATGGCAGAAATCACGCACTTGTCAGCCAAGGGCACCCGGAGATCCTTCATCACGTTCTGAAGGAAAGCGGAGGGGACGACAAGGAAAATGACGTCTGAATTCTCCACCACCTCATTGACATCCGTCGAGAAAGTGATCTTGGTAGTGTCAAACTGAATGGACGAGAGGTAGCTCGGGTTATGGCCTGTTATGCGGAACGTCTCGACATTCTTAGGGTTGCGGACATGCCAATTGAGATGCTGGACATTGCAGAGCAACATCTTGGCGATGGCCGTGGCCCAACTGCCGCTGCCAATGAGACCGACCCTTGGATTGTCACCGAGTACGGTCTCGGCGCTTTTGGCTACGTCGACCACTTTACTGGATATTGGTGAACCAGGCGGCGACCTCCTCTTGCTTGAGGGGAGCGAGGCCGAGTTTATTCTTCTTATTGATGTCGCAGAGCATCTGGTGGACCTTGCCGGGCTTCATGCCGGTCATGTCGGCCACCGTGTTGACGCCAGCGGCATAGAGAGGCTCGACCCACTCGGCAGGCACGCCAAGTTTGCCGAAAGCCTCGGCTGAGTCGCGCTGAACCTTCTTCTCCGGCTTCATCTGCGGGAAAAGCATGACCTCGCCAATGGCGTTCTTACCGGTCATGAGCATGACGAGACGGTCAATGCCGATGCCTATGCCAGACGTTGGGGGCATGCCATACTGGAGGGCGCGGAGGAAGTCCTGATCAATAATCATGGCCTCGTCGTCACCCTTGTCAGCGAGACGCATCTGCTCCTTGAAACGCTCCTCCTGGTCAATGGGGTCGTTAAGCTCGCTGTATGCGTTGGCCAGCTCCTTGCCGTTCACCATAAGCTCAAAACGCTCGGTGAGGCCGGGCTTAGAGCGGTGTTTCTTGGTGAGGGGTGACATCTCGACTGGGTAGTCGGTGATGAAGGTAGGCTGGATGTAAGTGCCCTCGCAGAACTCGCCGAAGATCTCATCAATGAGTTTACCCTTACCCATGGTGTCATCAATCTCCATCTTGAGCTCGCGGCAGACATTGCGGATTTCGTCCTCGCTCTTGCCATCAAGGTCGTAGCCGGTCTTCTCCTTGATTGCCTCAAGGATGGGAAGGCGGCGGAAAGGAGCGCGGAAGCTGATGACGTTGCCATCAATCTCACTCTCGGGCTTACCATTCACAGCGACGCAGATGGTCTCAAGAAGTTTCTCCGTGAAGCTCATCATCCAGTTGTAATCCTTATACTGGACGTAGAGCTCCATGCAGGTGAACTCGGGGTTATGGGTGCGGTCCATGCCCTCGTTGCGGAAGTTCTTGCCGATTTCATAGACACCCTCGAAGCCGCCTACGATGAGCCTCTTGAGATAGAGCTCAGTGGCGATACGCATATACATGTCAATATTGAGGGCATTGAAATGCGTGATGAACGGGCGAGCCGATGCGCCACCGGCGATAGCCTGGAGGACGGGAGTCTCGACCTCAGTATACCCTGCGCCATCGAGGACGGAGCGGAGGGTGCGGAGAACAGTTGCGCGCTGGAGGAAAGTATCCTTGACGCCCTTGTTGACAACGAGGTCAACATAGCGCTGGCGGTAGCGGAGCTCAGGATCCTCAAAAGCGTCATAGACGACGCCGTCCTTCTCTTTGACCACAGGGAGGGGCTTGAGGCTCTTGGCGAGAACGGTCAGGCTCTTGGCGTGGACAGAGATCTCACCAGTCTTGGTGCGGAACACAAAGCCCTCGACACCGACAAAGTCGCCAAGGTCAAGGAGTTTCTTGAAGACCACATTATAGAGGTCGGCATTGTCGGCCGGGCAAATCTCATCGCGAGCGATATAGACCTGGATACGTCCCTTAGAGTCCTGAAGCTCAATGAAAGAAGCCTTGCCCATGATACGCCTGCTCATCATACGTCCGGCAATGCAGACTTGGCGCTCGGGAGCGTCGTCAGCGAACTGCTCAATGATGTCGGTAGAGAAAGCGTTGGTCGGATATTCGGCCGCAGGGTAAGGGTCGATGCCCATCTCGCGGAGGCTCTGGAGGTTGTTGCGTCGGTTAATCTCCTGCTCGCTAAGGTCTTGGAAACTCATTTGTTCTTTTTGTCTAATTGTACGTCACGCCCGCGGCGGAACTTATAAAGTCCTTGCGCGAGAGCCGTCGTGCGGCTCACAGCACTGCCATAGCCACCTAATTGGTTATCAACAGGAGACTTGCAGGCGTCAAAGTCATATAATGAAGTGCTAAGTTAATTAGAGTAATTGAAAATTGCAAAACAAAAGGCTCAGCGCAGAGACCTCGGTCAGGGAAGCCGGGCAACGCGCACCCCCTATAAAGCGCGTCGTCCGCCGAAGCCAATTAATTTTTGGCATTCGACGGACGGCGCTGAACCGAAATTACAAACAGAAATATGAGTGTGATGTCTCCTCGTGGCTATTCTTTGTGGTAAATGGTGATGCGGGTCTTGCGGGAAAGCTGCCATCTGAAACTTTCGCTTCAGCGTCGTTTTTGCTAACCCGACATTGCAAAAGTAGGTATTTTCTCGAAAGTAGCAATACGTTTGCCAATTAAAAGTAAAAAAATCTTTACACTTAGTGCAAAATAGAAATGTAACAGCCTAATAGACATACTATTATCTTAAATGTTAATTTTTTTATATTCATGCGCAAACGATGTCATAATGTGCCAAAAACATCAAGTTAGCAACACAAGAGGCCATCATGCGTATTAAAGTTTGCATATGTAATTTTGCGCAAAAGAGATATCTTAGCGCACCAAATACAAATAGACGACACACACAAACACCTCATCTTGCAAACCGACTCAAACATGAGAAAACTACTTACCACATTTTGCCTTTCGGCTATCGCGCTCGGAATGTCATGCGCATCAAAAGCCGAGGGAGTTGAGATTGACGGACTCAAGTACAACCTTGACGCGACCAGCCGCACAGCCACCGTCACATGGGGCGGCAAGTGCTACTGCGTGGGCGACACATACAAAGGCGAAGTCGTCATACCCAAGACCGTGACATACGACGGAGTGGAGTATGCCGTCACCACAATTGGTGAACACGCGTTCATGTCAAGCCGCGGACTGACAGGTGTAACCATCCCCGAGAGCGTCACAGAGATTGAGAAGAGCGCATTTGCGGGATGCCCCGATTTGACGAGCGTCACATTCAGCGGCAAACCGACAATCAGCAGGATAGGCGGCAAGGCTTTCCTTTTTTGCAAAAGCTTGGAGCGCATCGAGATACCGGCCTCAGTGGAGAATATCGGAGCCTACGCCTTCGAGATATGCGAGAACCTGAAGGATGTCGAATGGGCAGAAGGGTCTAAACTCACCACGATAGATGACTACGTCTTCTGCCGCACAGGTCTCAGCTCAATCAGCATCCCTGCCTCGGCGACAGCCATCAAAGCAGTTGCCTTTTGCACCACCCCGAACATGACCGAGGTCTACCTGCCTGCCCAGGTGACATCCATCAGCGAGCAAAACCCGTTCTGCTACAACAGCCAAGTGACCAACATGCGAGTGGCGGACGGGAACAAGGTGTATGACTCGCGCAAAGAGTGTAACGCCATAATAGAGACAGCCACCAACACACTTGTGGCCGGATGCAAAGAGACCGTCATACCAGCCTCTGTCACAGCCATTGGCCGCAGCGCCTTCAACCATTGCGCTGACCTTACAGATGCAGCCCTGCCAGCCACAATCCGCAGCATAGGCAAATACGCCTACATGGCCTGCACAGGCCTCAAGTCATTCTATTTCCCATCAACAATGAAAGTCATGGCCGACTCAGTATTCTGGAAGGTGGAGCGGCTTGACTCAATTGTAACCATGGCGCAACGGCCATTCGCTATTGACGAGAGCGACTTCGAGCAAGCCATCTATGACAACAGCACACTCTATGTCCCGGCGGGAACGGCAAGCCTCTACCGCTCAGCGGCCGTCTGGTCTAAATTCCGCAACATAGTCGAGATGGGCAGATTCGTCATCGACGGCATAACATATATCGTCAGGCCAGACGGGAAAGTCGAGGTCGGGCCAGCCTCTGAGGGCGTAGACTATGACGGGACAATAACCATCCCCACAGAGGTGGTTAGCGGCACTAAGGTATATGAGGTAGACGGTGCGACCGCCGACGCCTTCTCGAACCAGAAGAAAGCCGTCAAAGTAATTTGGAAAGGTAAACTGAAACAGGCAAATTTCACCGCCTACGGACAGAAAGGCGTCATCAGGATTGAAGGGACTGACGCCGAGGCGCAAGTCTATGGCACCAACGGCGTCATGCTGACAAGCACAACCAAGAGAGCAATACCTGTTGAGCCAGGCATCTATTTTGTCAAAGTGGATGGAGTCAGCTTCAAGGTGATTGTCGACTAAGTGGCGACAGGTATACAGAAAGCCAACTAAAGGCACATTTGCGGCGGGGAAGAAACTCTTTCTCGCCGCAAAAACGTTATCTTCGCGCACGATTTGCCGCACAAAAGGCGAGAATCCGGCTGAAATGTACGATTTGCTCAACAAGATAGACAGTCCCGCAGACCTCAAACGCCTGCAAGTTGACCAACTGCCGCAGTTATGCGACGAGTTGCGCCACTTCATCATTGAGCAGATGAGCCACGCCCCTGGTCATTTCGCCGCCAGCTTAGGAGTCATCGAGTTGACCGTGGCCATCCACTACGTGTATGACACGCCCTACGACAAGTTAGTGTGGGACGTTGGCCACCAAGCCTATGGGCATAAGATATTGACAGGCCGCCGCGAGAATTTTGGCACACTTAGGAAGAAAGGCGGCATCAGCGGCTTCCCTAATATTTTCGAGAGCGAATATGACGCCTTTGGCGTAGGTCACTCATCAACATCAATATCGGCTGCGCTCGGCATGGCCATGGCCGCCCAATTGAGTGGGGAGAAAGACCGCCATGTCGTGGCCGTCATTGGCGACGGGGCATTGACAGGTGGCGAGGCCTTTGAGGGGCTCAACAACATGGCCACCGCAAGCCCCGATATGCTTGTCATCCTCAATGACAACAATATGGCCATTGACAAGGTGACAGGCGGCATGAGCCAATACCTGTTAGACATCTCGACGTCGGGACTATATAACCGCCTGCGCAACAAGCTGTCACAATATCTTGACCGAAAGAGCGACTCAGCCACGGGGCACACAAGCCTTCTGACAAAACTAACCAACAGCCTCAAGAACCTGGCCAGCCATCAGGCTAACATGTTCGAGGGCCTCAACATACGTTACTTCGGCCCCACCGATGGTCACGACGTGGTATATTTAGTCAGCATCCTACGCGACCTGAAAAGGATAAAAGGTCCCAAGATGCTCCACGTCATAACCGTGAAAGGCAAAGGTTTCAAGGCTGCCGAGGAGAACCCGACAAAATGGCACGCCGTGGGTAAGAGTTTCGACCCTGAGACTGGCGAGCCACTCGTCGCCCCGTCAGACACGCCCCACGCCCCCCGCTTTCAAGACGTCTTTGGCGAGACACTGGTAGAGTTAGCCAAGACCGACGACAAAATTCTGGGCATCACCCCTGCCATGCCAAGCGGCTGCTCAATGAACATCATGATGCGGGAGATGCCAGACAGGTGCTTTGACGTCGGCATAGCCGAGCAGCACGCTGTGACCTTTGCGGCAGGATTAGCAATATCTGGCTATAAGCCATTCTGCAACATATACAGCACATTCGCCCAACGCGCGTTCGACCAGGTTATTCACGATGTGGCGCTGCAACGCTTGCACGTCATCTTCTGTTTTGACCGGGCAGGCTTAGTGGGGGCTGACGGAGCCACGCATCATGGCGTATTTGACGTTGCCATGCTGCGCCCCATACCCAATTTGACCATCATGTCCCCAATGACCGAGCCCGAGCTGCGAAATATGATGTATACGGCTCTGGACCCCAAACTCGGCACCCTTATTATCCGCTACCCGCGCGGAGAAGGCTCGACAATAGACTGGAGACAGCCTATGCAAAAGATTGAGATGGGCAAAGGGCGAAAATTGCGAGACGGAAAAGACGTGGCGCTACTCACACTTGGACCAATTGGTGTGGAGGCAGAGACGATAGCCGGGTCGTTGGAGCAAGATGGAATAGCAGCCTCGCACTACGATATGCGTTTCGCCAAACCGATAGACACAGACCTCATAGATGATGCCATAAGCCACCACAAATTGATTGTGACCATGGAGGATGGCGCTCGTGAAGGCGGGATTGGCACTGCAGTAGCAGAATACGCCATGGACAAGGGTTTTGACGGGCGTGTTATCCGCATAGGAGTGCCAGACGAGTTCATTGGCCACGGGAGCATGACGGACTTGTATAAAGAGTGCGGAATGGACAAAGAGAGCGTCATGAGCCGCATACGTCAGGCCTTAGGCAAATAGATTAAAAAGACAAGCCACGACAGGGCTCAGAGAGCCTACATTTACGCGAAAAACGAAAGCAACCAGACTAACAATTATAAAAGAAGTCACTCCCCCTCCGGCTCACAGGCTGGAGGGGGAGTGACTTTTTATTGCTTCAGTTAGGACGCTATCCTTTAAGGATATTAATCCCTGTTAGAGCCAAACAGCTGAATGGCATAGTATGCCAAGGTGGCGAGAGACGACAAAGCAGCCACAAGATAGGTGTAGGCAGCCCATTTGAGAGCGTCAACGGCGCCATCACGAGTCTCACCATGCGCAATAATGCCGCTGGCGGTCAGCCAATTGATAGCTCGGCGGCTTGCATCAATCTCAACACCGAGTGTCACGAAAGAGAACAGGGTGATGACCGCATAGGCTGCAACAATAATCTTGAGCGCAAGAGTATATGGCATGAGACTCGGCGCAATGAGAGCCAAAACGAACGACGCTATGAAAATGACATTCAGCACAGTGTTTGAGACATTGAGAATAGGCACGAGTGCAGTTCTCAAGGCCATAGCCTTATAGCCCTGCGCATGCTGGAGGGCGTGTCCCGTCTCGTGGGCAGCGACAGCAGCGGCGGCGACTGTGCGCGAGTTATAGACATTCTCGCTAAGGTTGACAGAGTAATTGGTCGGGTCGTAGTAGTCCGTCAGGTTGCCATTGACAGGCTGAATGGAGACATTGTTCACTCCGTTCTGACTTAACATCATCTGCGAAATCTCAGCACCCGAGTAGGGCAAAGATATTTGGCTATACTTCTTGAACTTGCTCTTGAGAGTTGAGCTTACAATCCAACTGAGGAGGAGAAAACCTCCAAATATTATCCATAACATCATAATCTCACGTGTTTTAAATTACTTGGTAAAAGGGTTATATAATTATAACGTCAAAAGTCCTGCCATATTTTGAATACGTGCCAAAGTGTCATACAGTTGCAGCTTAATTTACTCATTTAGGACCCTACGGACAATTATGTCAGGGTCAATGTCAAAGCAGCGGTAGTCGCCAAAACGGCAAGGCATGTTGCCAAAGACAGAGCAGGGGCGGCAATCAAGGTCATCTCGTTGCACCGCGTCCACATATCTCTGCCCATAGCCGAGAAATCCCGCAAAAGGATGCGTAGCTCCCCAAATAGAAACGACCCGCGTACCGAAGAGGGAGCACAGATGCATGTTGCTGGAATCCATAGAGATCATTGCGTCCAAATTTGCCATTAGAGCCATCTCATCATTAAGATGCATGACACCTATCATGTTATGGCAACGGAATGGGGCATTATCGACCGATTTGGATGCGTTGTCAATTATTATTCTTGCCCCCTCGGCCTCAACAGAGCCTCCACCAAAGATAAAGACACGGACATTGGGCTGCGCAAGCAATCCAGACACAACCTTGAAAATCCTTTCGGCGGGATACATCTTTCCCTTATGTTGCGCGAAAGGCGAAATGCCTATCCATTTTTCCGCAGAGCGGTTGGCAGCCAAAGCCATGGCGGCAGATGGTATCTCTGGGCGTTGACGGGAATATTTCTCATCTGGCACGACGAGGCCCGCAGCACGAAACACTTCAGCATAGCGCTCAGTCATTGGTTTTAGCTGCTCATGTTGCTTGCCTGACACAAGTTTCCGCTTTTCTGAACGTCCTTTATCTATAGAATAGACCTTTACTCCTGCAAGACGGAAAAGAGACCTGATGACCTTTGTCCTCAAAACGTCATGAAGGTCAATCACTACATCGAAACCCTTTTGACCCTCGACACGCAATCCACCCTCGCGATTTTTCAGTGTTTTGAATAGATTCCATAGGCCGGGGAAACCAGAATGCTCCTTGCGTATATTCGTCCCAATAAAATTGAAATTTGGCAATTTCTCAAAAAAGGGAGAGAAAAATGGAGTGGACAGGTATTCGAAATAGACATCAGGGTTGGCACGGCACACCGAAGCCACAATGGGGGCAGTCATCGCCACATCGCCCATGGCGGTCAGCCGTGTAATGAGAACTGTTTTCATTGATAAGCGGAAAAGGTTAGAAGGGGTAAGGGGGAATTAACTTATAGCGGTGATGAGAAGCAGAAAATTAAAATAAAGAAAGAGATGGGTGAGAGAAATGGGGGCGTGACATAAGAGCCAGACGCCCCCTCATTATCTCTTAAAATCCTATTTCTTTGTGGCGTAGAGAACGGGGTTGAGTGACGGGTCGTTGTACATTTTCATCTGCTTATAGACCTTCATGTACTTGCGGCCAGACTCGATATCCTCCAAAAGTTGCTGAATGGCAGCCGAGAGGTCGTCATGCTGCTCATTCAAGACTTCCAACTTCTTCGCGCAGGCCTCAACATGCGCCTTATCAGCGTCAGTGCGGTTTGCCTCAATGCTCATGTGATAAATCTTGAGGGCGAGAATGGAGAGGCGGTCAATGGCCCAAGCGGGACTCTCGGTGTTGATGCGAGCGTCGGCTGCCACCTTGACATCCTTATACTTGTCAAGGAAATAAGAGTCAATATACTCAACCATGTCCGTGCGATCCTGGTTGCTCTTGTCGATACGCCTCTTGATGGCGAGGGCTGCGACAGGGTCGATTTGCGGGTCACGGATTATATCCTCAAGGTGCCACTGCACAGTGTCAATCCAGTTCTTGCGATACATGAGGTGCTCAATGGCGTCGGCGGGGTAAGGGTTAACCATTGGGGTGTCCACATTATCCGTCTTATGGTAGTCGGCAATAGCTTGATTGAAGACTTTCCAGTAGAGTTCAGTCTCTTTCATTATCCTATAGATTTAGGTAGTGTAATTTGTCGTAAATCCCGACTGGGGCTTCCGAGAGGAGGCTCCAGCCGGGCATGTTTGGCGAACGCAACTTGCGCTAAGTTTCTTTGGGTCTATTACTTGACGCCGAGCTTGGCCTTTACAAGAGGTGCAGCGTCAATGCTTTGCTCAGAGTGGTAGATGACAACCTGGGCAGCGAGGTCAAAGATATAGATAAACTTGTTCTCCTTGCCGACCTCCTCAAGAGCCTTATTGTACTTCTCGATGATGGGGGACATGAGCTGCTGCTCCTTCTGGCTGATGCTCTGCTGGGCGAGGTTCTGGAAGCTCTGGATGCGCTCCTGAAGATCCTGGATCTCCTTCTCCTTGGTTGCGCGGATGAGCTCGGGCAGAGAGTCGCGCTTTGCGACATAGTCCTGAATCTTCTGCTGAGCATCAGCACTCATAACCTTAAGCTGATCCTCAAGTTTGGTGGCCTCCTCCTGAAGCTGAGCTTGAGCCTGAGTGAACTCGGGGAGTGAAGATACAACCTCCTGAGAATTGATATGTGCGAATTTGAGATCCTGAGCCGTAGCACAAACTGAAGCTACAGAGAGAGCGGCTGCGGCAGCCAGCGTCTTAAGAGAAATCATAATTTCTTTGGCTATTTGGTAAATGGAATTTTCCTTAATTGATTAATTAATGCCAAGTTGCTTCTTGACAAGCGGGGTCACATCGACACTTTGAGAACCGTTGAAGAGTATTGCCTGAGAGCTTACACTGCGCTCAAAGATGTATAAGAATCCGTTATTGGCTCCGACTTGCTCAACCGCGGCACGGACCTTCTGGAGGATAGGCTGGATGAGCTCCTGCTGTTTCTTCTGAAGGTCTTGCAGGGATGTTTGGCGGAAGGTGTAAATTCTTTGCTGGAGTTCAGCAAGCTCAGCCTCCTTTGCCTGCGCCTGCTCGGCTGTCATGGTATTGGCTTTCTGTTGGTAGTCTTGCACCTGTTTCTGAAAATCCTCCTGAAGAGCCACAAGCTGGTTCTCCATCTTAGACTGCTCGTCATTAAGGACTTTCTCGACGCTCTTTGCCTCTGGGAGAGAGGATAGGAAAGCTTCAGAATCGAAGTGACCAAACTTAAGTTGCTGCGCATGGACAGAGATGGTGGTGACAATGGTCAAAGCCAGAGCGAGCAAGATGTTTTTCTTGGGCATAACAGAGTTTTATGGGGTAATGCTAATATGATTATACAAGTTTATTTGCCGTAGCCGAGTTTGGCGAGTACAGCGTCCGAGATGTCGAGGCTCTTGTCTGAATACATTAGGCCAGAGGCAGACGCCTTATCCCATACGGCAGAGTAGCTTTTCTCTTGCGCAAGGGAGGCGATAGCGTTGAAAATCTGCTCCTGAATAGGCTTAATGAGGACTTCACGCTGCTTGAAAAGCTCGCCATTCTGACCGAAATATTGCTGCTGGAGCTTCTTGGCGTCCTGCTCCTTTTGGATAATCTCGTTCTCCTTACTGGTCTTCATCTCGTTTGAGAGGAAAACACTCTCGGTGCGATAAGTCTCATAGAGCTGCTCGACCTCAGTGAGTTTTGCCTTCACCTCGGCCTCATACTTCTTTGAGAGTTCGTTAAGCTGCTCATTTGCAGTTTCGTAGGCAGGGATATTCTTCAGGATGTACTCAGTGTCTACATAGACCACTTTCTGAGCCATGGCGCAAATGGACGTCACGGCAGCGAGCAGGAGGGAGAATAATATCTTACGCATCGTTAGATCGTTATTTTAAGGTTTGCTAATTTATGTGATATTGCGAAGACTTGCAACAAACGTGCCACTCTTATTGCGAGAGATACCACACAAAGAGACAAGGTTAGAAGGACTGTCCCATGACGAAGTGGAACTGGCTTCCACCTGCGCCAGAGTAACCAGAGACCTCGTCGAAGCCGTAGCCCCAGTCCATACCGAGCATGCCAAAGATGGGCAGGAAGATGCGGACACCCGCACCTGCCGAACGCTTAAGGTCGAACGGGCTGAAGTCCTCAAACTTGCTCCAACAGTTGCCCGCCTCAGCAAAGGCGAGGATGAACACCGTGGCCTGCGGCTGAAGTGTTATGGGGTAGCGAAGCTCCATGGTGTACTTGTTGTAGATGTTGCCATCGTAAGAGTAGGAGCTGGTGGCGCGTGGGGTGAGCGAAGAGTTCTCGTAGCCACGGAGGCCGATGGTCTCCTCACCATAGGTCGAGTAGCCGCTCATGCCGTCGCCACCCATGACGTATTTCTCGAAAGGCGACTTGCGGTAACGGTCGTAGTAACCGAGGTAGCCCATCTCGAACTTACCCATGAGGATAAGCTTACGGTTTGGCGTGAGAGGCTTGAACACCTGACCCTTGAGGGTCCACTTGTGATACTCGATGAAATTATAGAGCTTCTGCTGGTCGTCCTCATTTCGCCAATCGTGGTTAGAGAATGCCGAATAGGGAGGCGTCAGTTTGACACCGATTGAGAAGAGGGAGCCGCTTCGGGTGAAGATCGGGTTGTCAATAGAGTTTCGTGTGAGCGTGATGCCGAGCGCGAGGTTGTGGCTCTGTCCGTTCTGCATGAGGAAGTACTGCCAGTTGCGCAAGCGGTAGTGTTGATAGGAGAGCTCAAGGGAGAGCGTGAACCAGTCATCGGGCCAAGTAAGCCTTTTGCCGAAACCTACTGAAAAGCCAGAGACCTTGCGATACTGCTTGAGGCTGCTCTTTGAAGGGACCGTGTTGTCGGTCGTTGTGCTGTAGCCCGAGGTGTAGCCGTTGTAGAAGTTGTTATAGTAGCTTGAGGAGACACCCGTCTGCGAAGAGTAGAAAGCAGAGATGGAGAATGAGTTGGGGCGTTTGCCGCCAAGCCAAGGCTCTGTGAAAGAGAAGGAGAGCGACTTGAAATACTTGCCGTTGGCCGAGGCCTTGAGCGAGAGCTTCTGACCATCGCCTGTTGGGAGTGGCGAGTAGGCCTCCTTGTTAAAAATATTTTGGATTGAGAAGTTGTTGAACGAGACGCCGAGAGTACCAACGAACATGCCGGCACCCCAGCCGCCCGAGAGTTCAATCTGGTCGTTGCTCTTCTCCTCAAGGTTATAAACAATATCAACCGTGCCATTCTCGTAATTTGGCTGCGGCACTGGATTGATGGTCTCTGGATTAAAATGTCCGAGCTGAGCCAACTCACGCACGGTACGGATAAGTTCACTCTTGCTGAAGAGCTGGCCAGGCTTAGTGCGAATCTCACGACGGACGACATGCTCCTTAGTCTTATCATTACCATTGATAATGACCTCGTTGATGGTAGCCTGAGTACCCTCGACGACTCGCATCTCAAGATCAATAGTATCACCGACGACACGAGACTCGACGGGAGTGATATTAGAGAAGAGATAGCCATTGTCCATGTAGAGGTTATGGACAGCGTCGTCCTCCTCAAAGAGTCGCTTGTTCAGCTTCTTGGTGTCATAGACATCACCGCGCTTCATGCCGAGCACATGGTTGAGATACTCGCCCGTGTAGATGCTGTTACCCACCCACTTGATGTCACCGAGGAAATATTGGCTACCCTCCTCAATGTAGACGTCGATGTCGACCTTGTTGTCGCCATAAGGGACGACAGTCTCCTTGACGACCGTAGCGTCATGATAGCCATGCTCATTGTAGTAGTCGACAAGGGCGACGAGATCCTTCTCATAAAGATCCTTCACGAACTTCTTGGTCCTGAAGAGGTTCATGAGTCCCTTCTGGTTAGTCTTCTTCATGGCCCTGTTGAGCTTACGATAAGTCATAACCTTGTTGCCATGGAAAGTGAGGCGGTGGACCTTGACCTTGTCCTTTTTATCGACAGTGATGTCGAGGATCACGTGGTTCTCCCTTTGACGGTCGGCTCTCTGGTTGACAGACACCTCGACATTAAAGAAGCCCTTGCCTACAAAGTAGTCCTTGACATATTTCTCGGCCCTCTTGATAAGGAATGGGGTGACCTGAGCCTCTTCCATGATGGCCACTTTATCCTGGACTTCCTTTATGTCGCTACGCTTGATGCCGATGAAATTGACCTTGCTGAGTCGCGGACGCTCCTTGAGGGCTATTTCAATAATCACATGACCATCTTGAGCATCGCGGTAGTACATCTTGACATCCGAGAACAATCCGTTGTTGAGATAACGCTTGACGGTCTGGGTAATCTCGTCGCCCGGGATTGCCACCTCCTGACCCTTATGGAGGCCGGAGAGGTTGACAAGCAGAGTCTGGTCCATGTGCTGCACACCAGTCACAACGATGTCGTCAATAATGAACTTTTTGGCGACACCGGTGTAAGAGACCTTCTCAACCTTTTGATTCTCCTGGGGTTGCTGCGCTACATTGTTATCGGCAGAAGTCACAGTCGTCGTTGAGTCAGACTGCGCGACGGGTTGCGCCAAGACGGAGGTTGCGAAAATGAGGAGGAAAAGGGCCGCCAGTTTAAGTTTAGTTAGCATTGGTCGGTATATGTGTGGGGTGTGGTGTGACGTGGATTAGTTGAATATTGTCTGTCGTGTGGAAGTGGGACTCATATTACTGGTTATCTGCCACTTGGTCGCTCGTCTTGCCAAAACGCCTCTCACGGTGCTGGAAATCAACAATTGCCTGATAGAAGGACTCGGCATCAAAGTCAGGCCAAAGGATATCCGTGAAATAAAATTCGGAGTAGGCAGTCTGCCAAAGAAGGAAATTGCTGATTCGGTATTCACCGCTTGTGCGGATGAGCAGCTCGGGGTCCGGCATATAAGCCGAGGGCAGATATGAGGCGAAAAGTTTGTCATCGACCTTTTCGGGGTCGAGCTTGCCGGCGGCAGAGTCTCGCGCGATTCGCTTGGCAGCCTCGGCGATTTCCCATCGGCCGCTATAGCTGAGGGCCAGGACAAGGTTGAGTCCAGTGTTATCTTTGGTTTTCTCCTCGGCAGCAGCCAACTTGCTTCGGAGGGCAGCCGGGAGTTGGTCATCACCCAAGACACGGATGCGTACGTTGTTCTTGATGAGGCTGGAAATCTCGCTCTCGATGGTAGAGCTGAGAAGAGCCATAAGTCCGGTCACCTCAGCTGCCGGGCGGTTCCAATTCTCTGTGGAGAAAGCATAGAGCGTCAAATATTTGACTCCTATTTGAGCAGCCGCCTCAGTGACACGGCGGACCGAGCCGACGCCGAACTTATGCCCGACGAGGCGGATATTACCCTGCTTTTTTGCCCAGCGCCCGTTGCCGTCCATGATGATGGCCACGTGTTGCGGCACCCTTGCGGGGTCAATCTGCTCTTTATATGCCATGGTATGCTATCTTGTTGGTCACCAACCATAAGGACGTGACATACAACTCATTTCCGTCTGTCCGGGTTGAAGCCGTCCTTGCAGACGAGCGAGCGGGGCCAGAGGCTGAATGAGACGTAGACACACAGGTTGGAGAACCAGTCGTTGTTATGCGTTATCTTGTGGACACCATTGCGATAGGGGTCCGAGGGATCGAAAGTGCCAGTTAAATCCTCAACGCACTCAAGGTTGTCAGTGAACGTCTTATGGAAAGTCCACTCAAGCCCGAGACGCAGGTATTTGTTGACTTTGTACTTGACACCGAAGCCAAAGGGCAAAGATAATACAAATTGCCTTTTCTTAGCACCCTCTGAGTAATGAGAGTAGGCCGTGCAGCCGAGACCGAGAGCCAAGTATGGCGTGAACCGCGTTTGCTCTTTGCGGAACATGTGGTCGAAGCTGAGGAAATTGAACTCGCCGAGGAATGAGACGTCGATGAGTCCCTCACTAAACTCACAATTTTCGGGGCGGAGATACTCGACCTGGCCCTCGACAAAGGGAGTGGTGTTCGTTGTGAGCGAAGCCGAGTAGACGTCGCCACTGCTCTCGTCATATTTACCGGCAATGCCGTAGTAGCCGACCATGCCGCGGACCGCGATGCGGTCGTTAGCCATATAGCGGGCGAAAAAGCCAGCCGCTGGTCGGGTCTTCTTGAACTGCTGCGATGGGTTCATCTCGCCAAGATAATAGCTGCCACCGCCAAAGAGGCCGAGCTCGAGCCTGTCTTGGGCCACAGACGAGAAAGCGCAGCCCCAAAACGAGACAACGAGCGCGCCGAGGCACAAGAGAGCCTTGGACACGGATGTTGTCGAGCACGGTAGGTTGTTCATTGTGACTTTTTGTGAATATTCAAGTGCAAAGGTCATCAATAAGTGTGAAATAGCCGCAAAAATTCAATACTCGCCTATAAAAATTCTACGAAAGAGACTCATTTCGATAGCCATTAAGCGGGTTGCGGGCGTCAGCGCCCCAAAGGAGTTTTTCGCGCAGTGTACGGAAGAAAGAGTAGCTGGAGAGCTGGATGCGCTTGACACCCATCGAGGCCTTGGCTATTCTGAGCTTGCCGCCATTGGGCATGAGGTGAGTCTGTCCGTCAAAAGAGGCCATGACATTGGGGGCACGTCCGTCAACGACAATGTTTATGACAACGTCGTCAGGCAAGACGAGAGGGCGGATGGACAGGTTATGGGGTGCGACAGGGGTCAGGATGAGATTATGTGAGGTTGGTGCGACAATTGGTCCGCCGACAGAGAGTGAGTAGGCCGTAGAGCCAGTAGACGTGGCGACGATGAGTCCATCAGCCCAGAAGGTGGTGAGGTAGTCGCCATCGACGAACGTGTCGAGAGTCAACATGGACGAGTTATCGCACTTGGATATGGCGAACTCGTTGATGGCAAAACCGATGGGATCCTTAATCCCATCGGCATACATATTAATGACCGGGACATCGGACGTGCGGTATCTGCCAGCCATGAGGTCAGTCACGGCTTGACAGATCTGATCTGGCGCCACATCGGAAAGGAAACCGAGCCTGCCGCGGTTGATGCCGAGAACAGCCACATCAGACCCCATGACCATCTTGGCGGCAGCGAGGAAAGTGCCATCGCCTCCCACGCTGAGTAGGGCCTGCGACCCGCGGACCTCGGCCACTGTGGCAATTCGCTCCACTTGAGGCAGGTCACGGAAACCAGCAGTGAGCATCTGGTCGTAGAGGTCAGCCCATACGCCGACATGAGCGCCAGCCTCACCAAGAGCGCGGATGAGAGTTGAGTAAGTGTCAGACGACTGTATGTCAAAATGGCGGCTGAAGATGGTAAACACGGTTGTCGGGGTCTGTGTTATCGGGTATTGTTATCTTGCTATTTATTCACCTTGAGCAAATCTGCCGCCAACGACTTGAGGTCCAGGCCGCCGAAGTTGCCGGAAGTCATCAGCAGGAGGACTTTGCCACTCAGGTCGAGCGAGCGCAATTCGGACACGACATCCGCAGAGCGAGTCAGGACATCAAGGTTGGGGTGGTGGAAGGCCTGTGCGACATCGGAAGCGGAGAAGAGGTCAAGTCGCTTATGCTCAATAACCTCAGGATTGAAATAGACTATGGCCCGGTCGGCTCTGTCCATTGTGCCGGCATATTGCGGCAAGAAATCCTTTGTCAGGCTGCTGAAGGTGTGGAGCTCCATGCATGCGACGACCTCCTTGTCCGGGTAACGGCTGCGCACGGCGTTTATTGTGGCGCGGAGCTTAGAGGGCGAGTGAGCGAAATCGAGGTAGGCGACAGCGCCGCGCATTGGGCCTTCGGCATCGGCATGGCAAAGCTCTTGCAGTCGCCTTGCGGCACCACCAAAAGTGGATATGGCTTCGGCGAATTGACTGTCTGAGACACCAACCTCGCGGCATGCGAGATAGGCAGCCTGCATATTCTGCATATTGTGGTCGCCAAAAACCCCAACGTGGATATCATGTCCGCAAATGGTGGCTGAGACCGTCTGGTCGGCGTTGACACGCCATGCGAAACCATTGTAAGGGAGTGTGTTGACGCCCTGCTCGAATTTTTCTGACGCAATGTGGCAGAGATTATCGTCCGCAGCGCAATATATCAGGCTTCCGCCCGGCATGATAGAGTGTGCGAACTTGCGGAACTGGTCGACGTAGCCGGGGAATGTGGGGAACACATTGACATGATCCCAGGCAATGCCGGTTATGATGGCCACATCGGGGTGATAATGAAGGAACTTGCTGGTGCGGTCGAGCGGAGAAGTCAGGTACTCATCTCCTTCGAAGACAGCTATTTTGGCTGTATTGGAGAGTCCAACCATCGTATCGAAGCCTTCGACCTGCGCGCCAACCATATAGTCGAACTCAATGCCACAGTGACGGAGGACATACATAATCATGGCCGTGGTGGTTGTCTTGCCGTGACTTCCACCCACCACAATACGGCGCTCATGAGCTGTCTGCTCATAGAGATAGTCGGGGAAAGAGTATATTTTGAGACCAAGTTGGCGGGCGCGGACGAGTTCGGGGTTGTCCTCCGTGGCGTGCATGCCGAGGATGACCGCATCGAGTTCAGCCGTAATTCGTTCGGGGTGCCAGCCAGGCTCATCGGGCAGCAAACCGTGCGCAGCGAGTCTGCTCTTAGAGGGTTCAAAAAACTCGTCGTCGGAACCTGACACTACATATCCTTTGCTCTGAAGGGCAAGGGCCAGATTGTGCATAACGGCACCGCCAATGGCAATGAAATGGACGCGCATATCAGAGATGAAGTCTTAGGGTGTGAAATCTTATTCTTTTGAGTCGGCATCGGAGACATCGGTCAACTCAGTCAACTCGATAGACGACTCGGGCTTGGGCACCGCTGTGCCATCAATGCGCTCGGAGTGGAGCGAATAGTATATGCCAGGGAGAGAGCATACGAGGGAGACAGCGTAGAAGAGGAGACTGAGCGATATGGCGCAATTGGCCTCAACGCCAAGATATCGCGAGCCGATCATGAAAGCCACCTCGCGAGCGCCAACTCCACCAATGGTGACGGGGACAGCCGACGCTATGCTGCTGATGAGGAAGAGGAAGAGGTAGTCGCCGATGAGTCCGCCGGCATCAAGTCCCTCAAGGATGGCCGCCGCCGTGCACATCTGAAGCCCTTGCACAAGAAGCGAGCGGGCGAGCGCGATGAGAGAGGCGTGAGCAAGCCGCCGCTGTAAGAAACGGAAGAAGAACCAATAGGCCCACACACCAACAGGAATGATCAGCAGCACCCACAACTGCTCGGTGTAGGAGACGCTGTGGAGACCGACACTATCAGCAAGGCCAGGTCGGAGAGCGGCATAGGCCAAGGTGTAGATGAGTATGGCCCCGAGACCGCTAAGCCTGTCGCCAAGGAGCGCAAACACAGCAGGTTTGATGGGCGTTCCGCATCGGCGGTGGAGCCAATAGACCTTGTAGCCATCGCCACCCACCCCACCGGGCAGGAAGAAATTATAGAACATCCCGAGCCAATAGAGCCTCATGTTGACAGCCCACCCTATGGAGACAGGGACAGCAGAGAGCATGCCTCGCACCCTCTCTGAGCTGACCACCTGAGACGCTGTGTAGAGCAAGACGGAGAGGAAGAGCCACCAAGGTGACACGCCGCGCATGGTCTGCCATGTCGCAGCGAAATCAATCTTAGTGAAGACGAAGGCGAGAGTGCCAAGCGAGACACCTACCTTGAGAACCGTCTTTAGAGTCTTATTCACCTTTTTGACTTAGGCTCTGAGGGTTACAACTCGCCACCCGTCTTGGACTCTTTGATCAAAGACGCAAGAATCTTATCGATGGTGTCTACGCAAACAGGGCAAGGGGTCCCACTGAGCCCCTTGATGTCGGAACACGTCAAATGCCCGCCAGTGACTTGCGCAAAACGCTCACGGATGGCATCGGACTGCGACGGGGCCAATTGTTGCGCGGCATAGAGCGCGCCGCAGAGTCCACCAGGGGCGCGACCTGCCGCACATGTGGCAAAACGTTCGAGAGCCTCCTCGGGAGATATGCCCAAGAGGCTCGCATATTTATAGGCTACCGCCTGGGCGCAGTTGTGGCGATAGGGCGGTGTGCGAAAAGTATCAGTGCAGTTCACTTGAGTGGTAAAATTAAGATCCGCATCTACCTATCTGATAGATGGAATACGGAACTTTTGGTCCATGGCAAGGAAACGGTCCCGGCTGTCATCGCCATATTTGGCGCACGAGCGAAGAGCCTTCTCGAAGGGCTTCATGACAGTGAGGTGCTTGGTCTTGCTGTAGAACTTATCGGCGTAGCAGACAATCTGCTCCTCGACAGAGAGTGGTACGAGGTCGCGGTGAGGCAGGGGGAGGTTATTTGCCTCGATGTAGGCGAGCGGCAGACCCGAGCCCGTGTGTCTTTCGGCCACAAGGGCGTGGCGCGGCAGACCGTCAGCACGGAGCATGTCAGACCCAATTGTCCCGTGGCAGATGTATGGCTTGTCACCAAAACAATCAATGTCAGGCGCATTGGTGCCGATTATGCCGATGTCATGGAGCATGGCGGCCTCGAAGACGAAATCGCGATCCGCATTGAGTTCCGGGTGACCGTCTACAATGGCTACGGCGAGACGGGCCACACTGCGGCTGTGAGTTACAAGGATGTCCCAGAGCCGCGAGGCGGGCACATAGTGGCGGGCGATGATGGCCTCAGTGTCTAACATTGTCAATCTTAGTGGTGGCGCGACTTGAGCTCGCGAGCGACGTCCTCAATGCGGTAGCCCTTGTGGGCGAGGAGGACAATGAGGTGGTAGAGCACGTCAGCACTCTCATAGATAAAGTTCTCGTCGTCACCGGCGGTTGCGCCTATGACACACTCGACTGCCTCCTCACCAAGCTTCTTGGCGATTTTGTTAGTGCCTTTCTTGAAGAGGCTTGTGGTGTAGCTGCCCTCGGGCATCTCCTTGTGGCGCTTGTCAATGAAATCCTGAAGCTCCTTGAGGAACATGACATCCTCGGCCTCATTAGTCTCACCCCAGCAGGTGTCAGTGCCAGTGTGGCAGACAGGGCCGTCGGGATGTACCTTGATGAGGAGGGTGTCGTGGTCGCAATCGTCCGCTATTGAGACAACGTGTAGGAAATTGCCGCTTGTCTCGCCTTTTGTCCAGAGAGTTTGGCGGCTGCGGCTGTAGAACGTCACGACTCCGTCGGTCTTGGTCTTGTCATAGGCCTCTTGATTCATGTAGCCGAGCATGAGGACCTTGCCGGTGTCGGCATCTTGTATGATGGCGGGGATGAGGCCCGCGGAGTCTTTCGAGAAGTCGAGCATAATGACTTTATGTTATGATATTGAGTGTTGTTACTTTATTGCGCAGGTTATTTGAGCCTTACAGGGATTCCATTGTCGCTCAAATATTCTTTCAGGTCGGGGATAGCTATCTCGTGGAAATGGAAAATTGAGGCGGCCAGACCGGCATCGGCTTTTCCGCGAGTGAACACGTCACGGAAATGTTCCATGCTCCCCGCCCCACCCGACGCTATGACCGGGATGGAGAGGCTCTCGCTGAGTTGAGCTAAAGCCTCACAGGCGAAACCGTTCTTGGTGCCATCATGGTTCATGGAGGTGAAGAGGATTTCACCAGCACCTCGTTCTTGAGCCTCATGAGCCCAATCAAAAAGCCGTTTCTCTGTGTCTATTCGCCCACCATGGACAGTGACAACCCATTCACCGCCCTCGTCTTGCCGAGCGTCAATGGCCACCGTGACGAATTGGCTGCCGAAGTTGTGAGCGAGGTCGGAGATGAGTTGCGGGTTCTTGACGGCGGCCGAGTTGACGGACACCTTGTCAGCGCCAGCGGACAAAAGCCGGTCGGCGTCAGCGAGTTCGCTTATTCCGCCGCCCACGGTGAAGGGGATATTTATGTGGCGTGCTATGCGCTCAACGAGCTCGGCGAAAGTCTTACGCCCCTCGTGAGTCGCGGTGATGTCAAGAAAGACAAGCTCGTCAGCCCCTTGTCGGGCATACTCCGCACCGAGTTCCACGGGGTCACCCACATTCTTGATATTGACAAAGTTGACACCTTTGACAGTTTGGCCGTCACGGATGTCGAGACATGGAATGATACGTTTGGCGAGCACCTTGTGTAGAGTTATATTGTTTGAGCTCAAGCGACCAGCCGAATGAGGCTGGTTAAAACGCAAAGTTAAGAAAAATCGGTTGGCAATGGGCACTTAACAAGTTGGTAAATGGAGAGAAGGTTAACTTATAAGAAAACAAATGTCAGAAACGAACAGATATAATACGTAAGTTTGCCTTTCGATAGAGGAGTTTATTTTTCTTGCGCGACCAGGAACTCGACAAACATTAAATTTCGACAAAGACAAGCAAGTGGAAGTTAGATTCACGTCAATCTGTGATGCATTACAACGAATGGTTCTTAAATTTTGCACCCCAGGCATACAAAGAGGCGAGAGACAAGGCCCTCGACAGAGTGGACGAGGCCTTGGAGTTGACCGACAACTTTAGCCACATTACAGTTAACACCGTGCTTGAGAATCCATCCATTTTAACCTCATTGCGCATGGCCACACAGCCACCATTGGCTGTTGACAGGCTTTCGGGCTTAGCAGATGTGCCAAGGGCAACAATCCTATCTCTTGAAAATGGCAGACTGCCGACAAGACTCGCCAAAGACGACGTGCACGAGCAGATTAAAGCCATCACACGAATAATCAAAAAATTAGCAGACAAAGAACTGACACCTTGGATTCCTGAATACAGGGAGGCGGATGATGACGAGATAGAGATAGCCAGATGCGTCATTGCGGATAGGCTTTGCGCCTCAACGGCAGACCCGGCTATAAGAAATGCGCAAGAGGAGAGGCAATTTAAAGTCATTGCCGAATATTTAGAAGAAATAGGATATACAGAAATAGATTCCGAGGACATAGGCCAAGCAGAAGACATGCCACCCGGCACATACGCATTTCACGTCAACGTGCCAGTGACAGACGGCAACAGGAAGTCAATCAAGATGCCCATCGACGTCGCAGTAAAGCGTGCAAAAGACAGGATTGTCGACATGCCGATTCTTATTGAGTGTAAATCGGCGGGCGATTTCGCAAACACAAACAAGCGGAGAAAGGAGGAAGCGCAAAAAATCAACCAACTCCGCGAAACATATGGAGCTGACGAGATCAACTTCATCCTATTTTTAGGCGGTTACTTCGATGCTGGCTACCTCGGATATGAGGCAGCCGAGGGTATTGATTGGGTTTGGGAGCACAGAGTGTCTGACTTATCAAAAGCTGGATTATGAGTGAAAGAGAAAAACTGATGGGTTTGCAGAAGGTCCTTGATGCCAGCAAAGGAGCCAAGTCTCGTAACGCAATGGGACAATTTGCGACACCTCCGGAACTCGCAAAACAGATCACAAGAGTCGTACATTCCATCGTAGGCCGTGACGACGTCTCATTTCTTGAGCCCGCCATCGGGTTGGGCTCGTTCTATTCAGCTTTCCTCGACACGTTTGGTGACATTGGGCAAAGGGCGACAGGTTTTGAAATTGACTGTCATTATGGCAAACCTGCGCAAGAAATTTGGGAAGGGAAACCAATAGAAATTATCATTGGAGACTTTCTGAAAACAGAGGCGCCAACTGAGAGATACGACTGCTTGATAGCCAACCCACCATACGTCAGACATCACAACATAGATAAAGGTCAGAAAATCGAGTTGAAGAAAAGGGCAGAAGACAAGATAGGCATTCCTGTTTCCGGCTTAACAGGGTTATACTGCTATTTCATGGCCCTATCCGAAGACTGGCTAAAAGAAGGCGGGATATTTTGCTGGCTTGTTCCTACAGAATTTATGGATGTAAACTACGGAGTAGCATTCAAGACCTACTTGAGAGACAACGTCGAACTATTAAGGATTCACAAGTTTGAAGCGGAAGACGTGCGTTTTTCAGATGCCCTGGTAAGTTCGTGTGCTGTTATATTCAAAATAGGCAGCCCCAGACCAGACCATACTATTGAGTTCACGAGTGGCGCCGACATAGAAAATCCGCAAAATGTGAACATCGTATACTCTTCAGATTTGCAGGCAGAAGAGAAATGGACCAAACTGTTTCACAAAACAGGTGCTGTGGACACCAAAGGCATCCACACAATCGGCGACTTCTTCACCGTAAAACGCGGCCTCGTGACAGGAGACAACAACTTCTTCCTAATAGACACTCGAACAGCAGAAGCCAACCAAATTCCGGAAGAAATGCTGTGCCCAATAATCCCGAGTCCACGCCACTTGCCATCGGAAACACAGGAAATAGGGTTACAGACAGGGCTTTCACTGTTTCACTGCGACATGAATAGGGACGAGCTTGGAAACAGATTCCCATCCGTTTTAAAATACATAGAGAAAGGAGAAGCAGAGGGACGGCAGGAAGGATACATATGCAGTCGCCGGTCACCATGGTATTTTTGTCCAAGTCAATCGGCTGGCCCAATCATAGTACCATATATGGCTCGCGAAGGATCAAAGGCATTCCGTTTTATCTTGAACGAGCATAGGCTAATGACGGCGAACACATACCTCCACCTACATCCAAGACCTGAGTATGCGGAGATATTGAAAGACGAAAAAACTTGCGAACCATATGGCTTTCACTTAGCCACATTCCGCAACGACGATTAATGGAGTGTGGACGCGTATATGGTGGCGGGCTTCACAAGATGGAGCCGGGCGAGCTGATGTCAGTTCCCGCCGACGAGTTGGAGGAAGCCATTAACAAAATCATGGGCGAAAAAGATTAGGTGACGACCAGAGACACTAAACGGGCGTGGTGAAAGGAAAACCTTTCGCCACGCCCGTTTTTCTTTTCATCCGCTACAGGTTCTCGTATTTGCCTTGAAAGAGGATGTCGGCGCCGGCTATCGAGCCACCGTTCATTCCCGCCTTGAGATATTTGGCGCGCTGCTGCGCGGTACCGTGAGTGAAACTCTCGGGGACAGCCTGACCTCGGGCCTTCTTCTGCAAATAGTCGTCGCCAATGACAAGGGCGGTCGAGATGGCGTCCTCAATGTCTCCCTCCTCAAGCGATTTGTACATGTCGTTCTCGCCAGCCGCCCAGACGCCTGCCAGATAGTCAGCCTGAAGCTCAAGGCGGACACTAAGCTGGTTGGCCTTGGCCTCTGAGAGCCCACTCATCTGCTGATGGACTTTAGGCAGGGTGCCAAGGAGATTTTGGACGTGATGACCTACCTCGTGCGCCACGACATAGGCATAGGCCAAATCTTGCAAATTCTTGCCCTTGCTCGCTTTTACTCCGAGGCTCTCCTTCATGGTCAGAAGGAAAGAGAGGTCGATGTATAGGCAGTTGTCACCCGAGCAATAGAACGGCCCGACGGAAGATGTGGCGCCACCGCATGCGCTCTGGACGCTCTCGGTGAAGAGGACGAGAGTCGGCGCTTGATAGGTCAGCCCCTCCTCCTTGAACTTCTTGGTCCACACATCCTCTGTCGAGGCGAGAATCTGACGGCAGAATGTTGCCATCTGCTCCTCCTCGGCCGTGGGCTGATAGTCCGTGTCGGTGCCATTAGTGGTGACGCCCGCCACCACGCTTGAGAGGTCTTGACTTGTCAGCACACTGAGGGGGTTGCCACCTTGTAGATAGGCTACTACCATGGCAATGATGATGCCGATGATTGATACTCCGCCCACCGTCTTGCCCGTCTTTGAGCCGCGGCGATCGTCAACGTTAGAGCTTTCTCTGCGTCCTGTGAGTTTCATGTGTTGGTTTTTAGTTGTTTGAGTATGTTAATGATAACGTTGCACTTAAGCATAAACAGATAGCAATGCAGTGTGCCTTTTACGGCAATGAGGATAGAAATGTTCACGCCGCGGGTGCTGCTCGGCGTGCGAAAATGACATTTCGATGGCTTTTTTATCCAATTCACCTGCCATAAAGTCTGCTCTTTTGCCGAATAAGCTAAATTAGCCGCATGAAATATTGGAGTCAAAAGACGACGGTTAAACACTTGGCGCGAGACTGGTCTGTTTACACTTTGGGCACATTCTTCATGTGCGACATATTGTGGGAGTTGATAGACTATGGCGAATGGGAAGGGACATGGTCGGACGCGATGGCGGACTACCTTGTGGACCTGACTTATTGCGGGGTGTTCTCACTCGCAAGCATATTAACCACAATATTCGTCACCAAGTTGAGATACTTCAAAAAGGTGACCTACATGCGCCTTATATCGCTCGGCCTGATAACATTAGCGGTCAACTTGCTGATAGCCATTTTGTGCGAGAACGTCTATTATTATTTTTGGCCCACCGACGATGACAGTTTCTGGGGTAGTATATACTTCTTCTGCTTCATATCATCATTAGCCTCAATGGCTCACACGTCTCAGCATTACAGCATGATGATAATCAAGCAGAACGAGGAGAAGATAGCCCTTCAGAAGAAGATATTGAAATTGCAGCTTGACCCTCACATCGTGTTCAACAGCCTAAGCATATTGGCTGGGCTCACACGCATAAACCCGGAGAAGGCAGAGGAGTTCACCATCCGCATGTCGCGCATATACCGCAGGATAATGGCCGATGTAGACCATGACACCGTGAGTGTAGGGGACAGCCTGAAATTCGCAAAAGACGACGTGGCCCTACTCAACATTCGCTTTGCGGACAAGATTGTCCTTGACACAAGCCGCTGCGAAGCGCAAGAGGACGAGGGAATCCTGACCTTGGCCATGCAAGTTGTCATTGAGAACGCCGCCAAGCACAGCATGCCGCAAGGTGACGAGAAACTGATTATATCGATAAGCCGCGAAGACGACTATCTCGTGGTGGGCAACAACCGCCCTATCGGAGGGTGTGCGAATGCTCCAGAGACGAGCACAGGCGTTGGGCTCACAAACCTTAGGAAGCGATACCTGTTAGAGTGTGGGAAGGACATCCGCATAAGCATGACAGAGAAGAGGTTCGAGGTGTCGCTGCCCATTGTGAGAATGAAAGAGAGCGATAACAGAGAAGAATAGCGACAACAGACAACACAGACAAAAGAACAATCAAATAAGGACAAGGCAAGATGCGCCGCATAATAATAATAGAGGACGAGCCGATAAGCGCAATGCGACTCGTCAGACTTGTGAAAGAAATCGAGCCAGACGCTGTTGTCGAGCCGACCTTAGAGACGGTGAAAGATGTGGTGGAAAGGCTCAGGAGTGAAGAGCCATATTCACTCATCTTGGCGGACATACGCATAGGCGGGGGCGAGGTGTTTGACGCTTTTAGGCAGGCGCCACCACAGTCATTCGTCATCTTCACCACGGCGTATGACAACTACGCCATGAACGCGATAAAGAGCAATGGCATAGACTATCTGCTGAAGCCCATTGACAAAGAAGAGCTTCGCACCGCTTTGGCCAAGACATCAATGTCCGATCACAATGAAGACGACATTTGCGGCAGGGTGGCGGCATTAGTCAACGGGACTCAATATTGGCGAAAGAGAATAGTCATTTACAAAGGTGATGAGTATGAGCCAGTTAACATTGAAGACGTCAACTTCTTCGTTTCGGACGGAGACAAAGTCCTCGCCCATCTCAAGAACGGGATGGAGCGCCACATTCGCCAATCAATGAATGAGATAGAGTCGCAGCTCAACCCAGACGAGTTCTTCAGGGTCAACAGGCAATACATAGTGAACATAAGGGCAGTGAAAAACATAAAGCCATACATCGCGTCGAGATATTTGGTGTCAATAGAGGGATGCAAGGACGACAGGATCACCATAAGCCGAGCGAAAGCCCCGGCTTTCAGAAGTTGGATAGACAAATAAGTCAGCCGAAGCAACGACAGAGTCACACGACTTTTCCCATCTAAAATCATCCCATCTAAAATCATCCCATCTAAAACTAAAAGAAGATTTTATAGAAAGAGCATAACTTTAATATATATACAAAATGAGAATTCCCCATCTAATCACCGCCTTGCTGTTCACACCGTTTATAGTGAGTTGCAATGAGGCAGACAGCATCGGCATTTGCAACGAGGCCGAGAGTGAAGCACAAGAGACGAGCACAGACGTCGAAGTTTCCGTCAAGGACGGTATTCTTCACTTCGAATCTGACGACGCCTACTTCGAATACGGGCGCAGACTGCTGAGAATGTCAAATGAAGAGCGGAAAGAGTGGGAGGAGACCCATGGTTTCACTTCCATGCTAACATTCGCTGAAAGCGTAATGGGCAAAGAAGAACGGGGCATAACAGAAGCCGCAAGCAGACCCGAAATCTTCACAATCGACGCTGACAGCACAATTGAGTTTAACGTGCCATTAGCCTTGGCTACAATTGCAAACAAAGACGGCTATTTCTGTGTCGAGAACAGATTTTGCAAAGTTGACCAAAACAACATGGCTACAGTAGAGGATGGAGTGATGACAGATGTCGATGAGATTCTCAAGCGAGAATCTGCGGACGGATACCCAAATGGCAATTTACATAGTCTCCGATCAAACAAGGGAAGCTTAAAAGCTGCCTCTACAGAAATACAAATCAAGAACATAAGCACCAACATCAGGGACAACAATTGCAGGATGGACTACACAATACATGTGTACCTACAATCAGATACCAAGACCCCCACAGAACATGCCATAATCGTTGTAGAGCAAAAGTCAAAAAACTTTAAGAAAAAAAGTCGTCGTTGGCGTGAGCACAGATGCTCAAACGTATACAGGGGAGTTAAAGTTTACGTAAGCCACCCGTCACTACCTTTGAACAACTTCGGTTTTCATGAAGAATGGTTGGGAATAGGTGATTATTATGGAAAATCAGACCTGGTCAACCACCACCTTCATACAGACGCCAAACACTTCTACAGAGGCAGAAATTTTGAGATTTCCAAAGAAGAACCATTCTTCACAAACATGGTTGGAACAATTACCTCAGATGATGTCTACAACACAAACATAGATTTGACTCTTTTGTTCTCTGACACTTATAAGAAGTTGCAATGAAAAAATATTTATTGCTTGTAGCCATAATATGCCTGCTTTCCTCAGTTGCAACCGCTCAGTGGAGAATGGACTGCGCTCTCCGAATAGGACGCACGGATGTGATACATTACGAAAACCCGATAACCTGGGGATGGGGCACATGCATGGGATATCGGGAGGCCTCAGGATGGGGGACTGACATGAAAATAGGTTATGAGTTCAAATATGGATTAGGGCTGTACTCTGGCGTGGCTTACGACTTATTTAGGATAAAGGGCGGAAACGTGGGACATGTCGACATTGACGGCAATTATATTGATTGGGTAAAGAAAGTCCACACATTTGGCTTTGCCACAATCCCTTTGAAATTGGAATACAGGTTCGCCCACGACATAATCAGGCCCTACATAGGCTATGGCGCAGCATTCCTCTTACACTACCAACGCGACAATTATACCGAAACGCATACGGCAGGCGGATTCCAATATCACAGGGTGACCCCGACTTTCCTGTATGGCATAAACCTCGAGTATAAGAAGTTCATACTTGGCGTAGATGTCCGCCGAGACCGCAAAAGCTTTTGGGAGGACCACTCTTTCTATGACTTCGCATGCCGGGCTTACAGCCTGATGTTCAGGGTCGGATACAGAATCTTCTGACGTTCAGAGAATACGCCCCAAACAGAAAAGACAACACACTCATTACCAAAAACAACAGAAACAGAATGACAAACAATAGGATAAGGATGGCACTCATAGCCGCAGCAATGCTATCCGCAACCATAACTAACGCACAAACACGAACGGTCGCAGGACACGTTGTCGATGCCAAGACCGGCGAAAACGTAGCCTTCGCCAACGTGGCGGAGACAGGGTCGGGTCGTGGGACAACAACCAACTCGTATGGTTATTTTTCACTCCGCTCTGACGGGAAAGTGTCAATATCCTGCATGGGATACGAGCCAACCACGATAGACGCCACAAAAATCGCAGCGAGCGATTCATCTGTCGTCATCCGACTAAACCGCAAAGAGGTGCAACTTGACGAGGTCAAAGTGTCCGCCACGGTACCAGAGGTCGAGATGGTCCAGATGAGCAAGAACACAGTGCCCGTCAAACTGGTCAGGGCTATGCCGTCATTTACCGGTGAGCCGGACATCATAAAAGCCATAACCTTTCTTCCGGGCGTATCTGCCGGGCGCGACGGGATGAGCGACATCTTCGTCAGAGGTGGCGACAGAGGGCAGAACCTCATCACACTCGACGGAATGAAAATATACAACGTCAGTCACATGTTTGGCCTCGTCTCGCTCTTCAACACCGACATGGTGAAGAATGTGGACGTCTACAAAGGCATCTTCCCCGCTCGCTATGGTGGCAGACTTGCATCCGTCATTGACGTGACAAGCCGTGATGGAGATGACTCCACACGCACGTATCACATATCGGTCGGCATGTTGTCAAGCACTCTTTTCGCGCAGGGTCCCATCGTGCCAGGCAAACTGACCTTTGCATTTGCGGCTCGCGCGGGATATAGCGACCTCTTTAACATCCCGTCACGCCACGCATTCTACAATCTTGATTTTTCCGATGCGCAGACATACGAATCGATGAACAGCAGCTATGTCAGCCAATCGTTCTACGACATCAATGCGCGCCTCAGGTGGAAAATCACGCCAACCGCAAACCTGACGGCCTCTGCCATAATAGGCTCCGACTTTGAGCGTTTTGGCGAGGCTTTCCGGGCAAACAACAGCCGGTTTCTCGACAAGACGACAGGGAAGACCGCCATTCGCAACAACGGAGTGTCACTCACATTCACCAAGAGTTTTGACAACGTGTTTTGGCGCACGTCTGCCGCTTTCACATCTTATCGCAACACCCTGCGCAGCAAAACTGCAAGCAAAGAGGCAGATGCGAACACCATCAGCATATCGAACTCAGGATGCAACACGAACAACAGCCTCCGTGAAGTGTCACTCAAGAGCGGCATTGAGTTTTCGCACGCCATCGGCAGACTGCACGCAGGCGGTGAGATTAGCCGATATATTTTCAGTCCTCTATCCAACACAAATTGGCAGGAGGAATCGGGGGTAAGGGTGGACAGCATTGTGACCCCAAAGACGAACATGAGATCGGTAGAGAGCTCAGTCTATGCAGATGAAGAGTTGAACGTAACAAATAACCTGAGCGTAAACCTCGGCCTGCGTGCCACGGCGTACCATGCCTCGGCAGCCTATGGCGAAGCCGATACCACATTCTTCAGGCTTGAGCCTCGCGCCTCACTGCGATATATGTTCTCACGCCATCTGTCACTCAAGGCTGGTTTCTCAGTCTCCAACCAATTCAACCATTGCCTGCTAACCTATGTTGACGACGCTCAGAGCGAGGCTTGGATGGCCGCAACAAGAAACACGCCCCCACAGCACGCCAAGCAGGCGGCGCTCGGACTGTTCTACGCTAACGATGATGCCAAGATAAATCTCTCCGCCGAGACATATTACAAGTGGATGACAGACTTGGAATATTACCGCTCGTCAAAGGTTGTCTCCAATGGCAGCATACTCAACTCCATCGGACAGGACATTCTCACCGATGGTGACGGACGCGCATATGGCTTCGAGTTCTTGGCCAGCAAAGACCTGCCACATGGCGTTTCAGCCAGCCTATCCTACACTTGGCAGCGCAGCGAGCGCAAATTCGAGGGGCTAAACAACGGAAAATGGTTTCCCCACCTCTTCGAGAGGAGACACTCACTCACTTTTGTCGGCCTATGGGACATCAATGCGCAGTGGAGCACGAGCGCCACATTCAACTTCGCCACAGGCACACCCTTCACAATGCCAACGGCCCATGTGCGCGGAGACATGATCAACAGCAGCGGGTATTCAATCTTCACAGAACTCAACAACCGCAGGATGCCAAACTACCACAGGCTCGACCTAAACGTCAGCCGAAACCACACGGGCAAACACGGAACTAAGATGCAGTGGACATTTAACATCTATAACGTATACTCTCACAAGAACCCGAGCTACGTCAGGTTCAGAGACAACGAGAACAAAGTACGCGTAGAGTCAGACTACACCGTCTTGCCTTCGCTCAGCTGGAGCATATGGTTCTAATGAAAATGAAAAACAAGACAAGAATGAAACTCAATAATATCATCATATCAACAGCTGTCGCCCTGTCCGCGGCCGCTCTGCAATCCTGCGACTATTTTCTGCCAGGAAACTTTGAATTAATCGATTATGTCGACTATACGAGTGATTACAGTGGAGACAAGCTCGTGCTCAATGGCCGCATAACAGACCTGCATGGAGTATATGCCGAAGTCACCCACACTGTGCGACCCGAGCACAAAGAAGTAAGCGACACCGTGGCAGATGCGACAGTATACCTGATTGAGGATGGTGAGACAATTGCCGAGCTGCACAAAAACCCGGAGCGCAAATTGACAATCAACTATGCGGAACGGTTCATGTTCTACCTACTGCCCGGCGAGGTGGAGATAAAAGAGGGGCACAAATACAGCATGCGCTTGGAGAGCAAGACTCGCGGCACAGTCGAGTCAGAGCAGAGCACAATGCCGAGCCGCATGACCGTTGACTCCGTCTGGGTTGAGAGTAGCACATCCTGGCGTTTAATAAGCTTCGGCATAAAATATCACGATGCTGACGATGAGGCGACACTTTGCCCTTTCATGAGGAACTACCGCAAGCAGTCGTGCCACACATATTGCACCCCATATTACAATATCCTGCAAAAGTCAACGAACGGGAAGGGGGCAGCAGAAGTCTCAAACAATGCATATAACCATTTCTCAGACTCGATATCTGTCGAAATGCTGACCCTCTCACCCGACCTTGCCAGCTACATTAACAGCCTCGCCGCCTATGATGAGAGTTCTGAGGACGAGGCCTATGAGTTCCCATTGCCAGTTGACGGGAACATCAATGGCGGATATGGTTTTGTGGGGGCCTACTCAGTGAGCGCAATGACACTTATTCCAGACGAGGAATTCACCACGCCAGACGAAAGCGATGAAAGTGACATGACGTATGACAGGTGGGACGACGAGATAACCATAGACCAGTACATGTTTTTTGACATGTGGTGGTGGTGGAATTTGTAAGATGGATTCGGCGTAACACACAAAACAGAAACAGACTCACGCAACTCACAGTCGAATTAATTTACGATACGATTTTACATCTAATATGAGACAAACAATTCTATATTTTGCAGCCATGCTGCCACTCATGACGGCATGCACTGACGATGTGAGCGAATGGGGCGAATTATCATCTCCGTCCTCAATCTCTGACTCAACAACGACAGCATCCGCTGCGGTGTCTGTCAAAGGCGGCATTTTGCACTTCGCCACGGCTGACGACTATTTCAAT
>CAVFBC010000010.1:0-461 GCA_963620575.1 Alistipes putredinis
GTTCTGACATGATTTTTGCGGTTAACAGAATATATCCATAGAAAACAACTGGGTGACCTGCAATTGCATGCAGGTCACCCAGTTTGGGTATGTTAATAAAAGTATCTTTATCTCAACTTTGCATTCCAATTTTATCAACACGTCAGTTGCAATCCCGTTGCGTCTACCTCGACGAAACCACCGCAAGTGTGAATACCGCACCCATTTGCAATGTTGACAGTGATGATTCCTTCCTGAATTATGGTATGTATGTTGCACAACTTAGAGCTGACTCTAAACCGAGGTTAAAAAAACATAAGTGCTTTTTTGAGCTTAGCAAAAGCATCCAAGTCTCTAACATCGATGCGAAATACCTTAGCTTCGTGCAAAGGTGTTGGTTCACCGGAATAGTTAATAATCAAATAGCCATCCTTGTCTCTTGCGTATTGTGTTTTTCCATTTATTACAAGCGGCTTTGGCTC
>CAVFBC010000010.1:471-8077 GCA_963620575.1 Alistipes putredinis
AACATCGCCTTTCTGCAAATTAACATTCTTTTGTCATCAAACTCGTCGACGTGGATATCAATGTCCATCCAGCTCTCGCGCCATTCGTAACGTGTAATCCAAGAACCATTATCGTCGCAATCATCATAAGGATAATATTTACCGAAGTTTAATAAAAGAACCTTGTTAAGCTCATTATAGGCTATGTTAATTGACGTTTCTGCTTCCTCTATGTCGTCGTTGTTTTTGCCTGCGCATATGATGTCTTGCAACAAAACCTCGATTTCTTTCCATGCCCTTGTATCTTTCAGCCTTTCCTCGTCTTTTCTGCAAAAACGTGCATGGTGGCACGGCACAAAGTAGTTTTCTCCAGATGCCAAATCCGTACAGACCGCATAGACCTTGTTGTCCGGAAGGCCTTGTGTCCAAGCATCGTCTGCCGAATCCATACAGACCGTATAGACCTTAATGCCATTAGAACCAAGGTAGTTGTCGCACGGTTGATACCGGCCAATTTCATGATAGCTATAAGGATCTGTACCAATATCCTTGACAACTATGCGCACCTTTCTGAAATCTCCATACACTTTATCTAGTGTATTTCTTTCGTTCTGAAACTTTATATGGCCGCTATGAACCTCCTTGACTTTTGCTGTTTGCCAATGGATATATGCCACCTCCGCTTGAGCTGCTGCGTTTTTGTTTAGCATAGCCACGAAAGCGGCTTGACCGAATTGGCGCAGTTTATCTTTATGTGGTGCCAATATGCCGAAAAGTTGGTAGCTGGTGTTGCGCTTAACGGCCATGAACACATGAGGTATTCCGTTATGTGCTATTTCATCAGCATCAAGCCCGAATATTTCAGAAGTTCCGTTTTTGTGAATTTTGTCAATGATGAAGTAGACTTCCTCCCCTTCATGTATAGCCTCTAATTCGCAATGGTTGATTTTGAGGATGACGTTGGAAACATCAAGTGTATCAAGAGTAGATATGAATTGGTTGCACCAAAGTCCTTCTTGAAAGTCCGTCCACTCTTTTACCCTTGCCACATCTACCGACAGCAGCCCCGCAATCACTTCATTCGATTGCCCTGCCGCCTTAAGACTCTTTGCCGCCTTGCGTAAGGATTCGTTGGCTTCGTCGGCCTTCTTCTTGTTCTCCTCGGCCTGTATCCTGTTCTCCTCCGCCTTCTTCTTATAAAATTCCGCCCTCATGTCTCTTGAGTCAAGCTCCCACAGGATTTCCTCCTCGACAGATAGCTGTTGACGCATCTCGGGGTCGAGCAGCCCCTCCCGCAACTTGGCCACCAGCACTTTCTTGTCCTCACTGTCGTGGGCGAGGTCCTCGGGCAGGCTGATTACGCGGCGGTCGGACGACAGGCTGAATCTCTGGTCGAAAACATCGAGCAGACGCTCCGCCGCATTGCCCGGCTTCTCGGGTAGGCGGGGGATTTGCACAATTATGATGTCATGCGTCAGGCTGTCCACAAATTTCGACTTGCCCGACATCTCTATAGGTTTCCCGCCGTAGTCCACCAAGTTATTCCCATAGCCGTATGCTATAGGGGTTTCCATCAGTGGCAGTTTGTGCCCAAGCAGATAGATGGCTATTATGTGGCGAGGCGTTTTCCCGTCGCTCTGCACATTGGCGGGGTCAGCGTATTGCCCGGCTATGTATTTCCGGAATCTCAGCAGCTCTGTCTGCAACCAAACTTTCTGCAGCTCGATAAGCACGGTCTCTTCGCGTCTCTCCACGACGTTCCCGTCTCCATCCACCTCCTCGTCTGTTATGGTCGCCTTGAAGTCGAGACGGTAGATGGTGTAGTCGCTATTCGTCTTCCTGTCCGCCACCGTGTTGGCATACTCTTGCGAGGCGAACGAGATTTGCGTCACGTTGCGTTTAAGCAAAGTGGAGATTAATATCTTCGCCACTTTCTCGTCGGACATGAGGAACTTGAACGACGCGTCGTATATAGGGTTAAGCATCTCCACCATAGGCTTGTCTTTTTTATGCGAACTGTTTCGTTTGCACATTCTTCCGCAAATATAAGAAAAACAACGGGATGGAATGGCTGCATCTCACCGATGATGTATGCCCCTGCCTGCTTTACTTTACACGATTTTCTATTCTTGTGACGAACAGTGCAATAAATAGGGCAGGCAGTCGTTATTTCCGCAAAAGGAAATTAAGAGCATATATGAAAGTGAGTGTATTTAATCTTCGCAAGCCCAACTGGCAAGACTATAAAGATGTTCTGCAGAGAAACGGTGTCACTAAGCTATATCATTTCACTGACAGGCGAAATCTTGAGAGCATAGTCGAGGAAGGTGGACTTGTCTCATGGGCTGACGCTTGCGACCGCGATATAGATATAGCCGCTCCGGGCGGAAGTGACATCTCGCACTCTCTTGACAAAAGAATGGGGCTGGAACATTACGTCAGGCTCTCTTTCATTCACGATCACCCTATGATGCACGTCGCCATGACCGACGGACGTATCGAGGACCCTGTTATTCTTGAGATTGACCCACAAGTGGCGTATCTCGCCAACACCAAATTCTCTGACCGCAATGCGGCGAGAACATCAGCAGGTGTCAAGGTCGGTGATTCGGTTTCCGACTTGCGCAATCTCCGTTTCAATCTTTTCAATAAGCGCTATTTCGATCTCGATGCGGATGAGAAGCCCTACTATCAGGCTGAAGTTCTTGTATGTCACGAAGTTCCTCTCTGCTACATTCGGAATATCACGAGTGTTTACCACGGCTATATTGACCGCCGTCTGCTTATGACCCCGGAGGAGAAGGAGGCGGAGGCTGAACGTCGTAGGAAAGAGAAGGAGGCTGAAGCCGAACGTCTCAGAAAAGAGCAGGAGGAGAGGGCTGCTGCCAAACGACGTGCCTATCTCAACAGCATACGTTTTGGTTTGACTATTGGCGGCAATACTAATAAACTCTATGACAAAGTCATTGTGCGGCCTGGAGAAAGTGTGCGTTTCTATTGGGAGGCCAATGATGAGGTTGAGGTTTTTATACGTAAAGAAGATGGTTTACTTCCTTCCACATTGTTTGATGGAGAGCAAAGCTGTGGCTCATACGAGTTAAAGCCATCAATAGCTTCGACTTATTATATGTGTGTCACGCCTATTGATGGTGATACCATACGCAAGGATCTCACAGTAGAGGTCCGTGAGCCGGCTATACTGGTCGATTTTGCTGTTGACCACGAGAGTGCAGGGCCTGATGACGAGGTTTTTGTCTCATGGATTGTCCGAAATGCCGATTCTGTAGAATTGGCAGGAATGGGACGCCAAAATCTCAGCGGGTCGTTACTGACAAAAATAAGGAGGAATACGGAATTCAAACTTGTTGTGAAGGATTGTTTCGGTAGTCGTCAGTACACAAAGTCGGTTCGCTATGTCGCTCCAACCATTTTCGGATGGCTTCGCATTTACTTCCGTCGCCTGTTCTGTTCCAACCCAAAATAGAATCAGCGTTTTAATCAATAGGCTTAGCGTGAAATGACTACTTTTGTCTGTCAATACTAAACAAGAAAGAGAAAATGGGAAACATATATATAGAGAATCGAAAACGCAAGATCGAGAAGATCGAGAAAGATCATCCCGGGGCGCTGATTTGTGACCTCACTTCAAAATCTGGCAGTGATGAGTATATGGTTCTAAGTCCATTCTATCCGCATTATGGAATACCAATACTTGTACCCGGGATGGAGAACGAAACCTCAGCCTGCGTAGAGGGCGTATGGCAAGGTCTCAAAGTGTTCGAGACTTGTGGTATAGACACTTCTTGTTTCCGTAACGACACGATGAAAGACCTCAAGCGCACTGTCCGCCGCTTCGGCAAGCCACTTGGTCACTGGTATGGGAACGGGTTGTTGTCTTATTACGATGCTCGTATGCTCATCTACTTGCCGACCTACAAATGGGTTCTCGAGAATAAGGATATTGCTAAGAAAGCTATCAATAAACTCAAGGAAGCCTTAGAAAAACAAGACGTTGTCTTCTTGGACTACAACACCAATAGCGACGTCCGGGACTGCCGTACGCCTCTCTCCCATGCAGGCCTCGTCAAGCTATACATTGAAGACGAGTATCCCGAATACAAGCCCGGCATGAAGCCTTACACCAAAGAGGAACTCGCAGAGAAAGATGCTGAGGATGCTGTAAAGAAAAAGAATGACAGGAAATCAACAAAAGGACGGAAAGGAATGGTTGACATTCAGCCGAAGCTGCCTGGTTTTTGATAAAGACTAATGGTGGGGTCGCACGTGGAGTAGAAGTGTAAATTGTTCAATAGTATAATTTTTTCTTAAGTCAAAGTTTATAAGGATTGTAATCACAATTGTGATTTTATTTACCATGACAATCTTGAAAAAGATTGCTGGATACATGACTGGAACTGCTACCGGTGGATTTTGGGGACTGGCTGCATTGATTATCGGATTTGGTGCGATATTTGCCTTGTGGGAGAAAGGCAAGAAGACTGACAATAAGAAAGAAGGTGGAGACGAGACTTCTATTTTGCAGAAATAATGTTTCGTGACTATTACGCTATTTTGGAGGTCGGGCCTCAAAGCTCGCCACAGGAGATAAGGGCGGCTTATCGCAGACTCTCTTTACTTTGGCACCCCGATAAAAATCAGGGAAAAGATGTCACGGGGAAGATGCAGGACATCAATGAGGCCTACTCAATTCTCAAGGACCCTGAGAAAAAGGAGCGTTATGACGCAGAATACGCTCTTTACAAGGAATTTGAAAATTTGCGGCACTCACGATGCAATGAGGCGGGTGAAGACAGTCAGAATAAGGAAGACTTCGCTAAGTCATACACGGTAAGGGATGAGAGGGTGCGTGAAGATATCAGAAGAGCCCGAAAATATGCAGTTGACCTCGTTACTGAATTTATGCGCGAATGGAAATCAGCACTAAAAGACGCAGGTCGGGGAGCAAAGGATGGCTGTAAGGCCGTCGTGCTCCTCTTCGTTGTTGTCAATCTTTTTTGGTTGATCGTTTATCTGATTACTAATGTCAAATAAGTTCCGCCTGTCCTCTCTGTTTGCTGGTGATATCCTCTCCTCTTTCCCCAAAAAACCATAAAATCCCCGCACCAATCGCCAGTTTTATGCCCAAACTATGCGTGTCCTCGCCCCAGCGTGTCCTTGCGCAATGGCGATAGAGGATAGGTCAACGGCGGTGTTGGGTGTGTCTCCTCTAAGATGAACCATAACATAGGCCCCATCTTCGGAAGGCGCATACCCCATCTCCACAAGCTCATTGGAGTAGACAACCTTGATTCCGCGCAGGGTGTCAATGTCGTAAACTTTTCGGCAAGAACCTTTGTGCAGCAGCAGATATTTTATGTTTCTGAAGCCATTTAATGCGATTTCGTTCAGCGCTGACGCTCGCATGTAATAGGTGCGCGTTTTGAGAATTGTGCTCAAATGGTTGTCGTCCTTGTAATACCCAACAATGATGCCGCAGCCTTGTTGTGGCAGGGTGTATACTTTGTTCTCTGGTTTGCCTAATTCCTTGTCTAAGGCCATGTAGGGAGCATCGCCAAGTTTTATAGGGGCTATAAAAAAATGATTTCTGAGTTCTATCAGAAGCTCGGCATTTGAAGTGTCGCTGTTTTCGAGGGCGAGTGAAAGAATCTTTTTGTCAGCGTATGGGCAAAAAACTTTGCCCGCAATGCGCCTGAAGTTCTTGTCGAGGTAGTTTTCCTCCCCGGGGTGGGGGAGTGCCGCGTAAAATTCATATTCCTCGTTCAGAGTCTGTTGGATGTCTTCTCGAAATTTCTGTCTCGCCTCGTTTTTCCATACTTCTTTCTCAGAACGCTTATTCCTTGCGTATAGGTAAATGACGTGCAAAAAGTTGACATCGTAATGGAATACGAACAGAGTGTCGCGGTCGAATAGCCTGTTTTTGAAATGAAAGAGTTTTATTGGTTGTTTCTCTGTCGAATCCGATTGTAAGATTGAGCTATCCGTATATCCTGCTTTACCCAATTTGAATGTGCCATCCCCCTCCTCTAATATTTTGGCGCTAATGAAAAAGTTTGGTATTATGGCGTAACCCTCGGTGCGGTCGTCCCTGATGTCCCCCTTCTCAATCCAGTCTGGTCGCTCCACCTTGTCATTGAATACGTCTATTGTCCATTGGATGACGTTGCGTGCGTATGTGAATTGTTTTGAGACGGATGGGCGACCAATTTTGTGACCAATTTTGTAGTATTTGCTATCGCCTATATAGATTGTCTGTTTTGTTGACCCGACTTCAACATTTTTTTCTGATGCCGTGAGTGCATCCCAATGGAACATATGGTCAACCATCTTGCCATCGGCTTGGTTTTTAAGCCCGTCCGGCAAATCCTTATCACCAATGAGTTCGTCTATCATGGCCTCGAATGCTATGTTGAAATCTTTGGCGAGAAGGTATTCTTGCGCCCCTTGCGATATAAGCATGTTGTGATGCTCGTCAAAGAAAGCGTCACATAGTTCCCACATGCGGAGAGCCTTGTCTGAATAATATCTATATTTTATCTGCCTGAGCCTCTTTCTCCCCCTGCCTCGCATATATGATGCCCATGTTTGCTTTTTTATTAGGGTGAAGGCTGGCCCCTTAGGGGTGTAGAAGCCATATTCTTCGTTGATATATCCTAAGATGGAGTAGAAAATCACGAATAATTCATCGTCAAAGTCTTGTCCTCGACGCTTGCCTATGGTATTGAGGTATATAGGAGTTCCGTCTTGAAAAATTGCCCTGTTTTGGTTTACTGTTTTGTGCCAATTTGTCTGGTTCCGTCCAGAATGTACAGTCTTAAGGGTTGTTGCGACAAAGTTTGCGTTTTCAATAGCGAAGCGTATTATTGTGAGTATCACATCTATTAGCGTGTAGCTTTTTCTTCTCCCTTTCCGCCCTGTTTGTGCCTTATACTTGACTACGGTGTTTTGTGGGTTTTTCTCTTTATACACGACTATAGAGCGGTAGATCCAAACGGCAAAGGAGTAGAGGAATCTTCTCTCCTCCTCGTTAAGGGGGCAGTTGCTGTCGCTTATGTTTATTATATCCTCAGGGCGATATTTGCCGAAAACTTTTTCTTGCCTGTCACCATTCTCGCGCATCAGCACTTTGGGAAGGATGAAAACGCAATCCTGAAGTTCTTTGTTATAAAAATAGCCGACATAGCAGATGCTGACCTTATGGTTGATGTCCTCAAGGCAATCTAACCCGCAAAGTGAATCCCCAAGGTCTTCTGGCGAGTAGCTGTGCTCCTCAATTAATATTCTCATGTCTGTAGTTTACTCGCCATCGGGTTTGGTTGCGTCCTCTGCCAAGACTCCGATATTCTCCATCACTTGGAGTGCGGCCAAAGTGTTGATGCTTCCGTCTCCATTATAGAAATCAGAAAATTGCATTTGCTCAGTATTGTTTTTGCGGAAAATGGGTCCCTCAAAGTCCAAGTCGCGGAAAACGTCATACCACAGGTAGAAGATCACTTTGCTGACAAACTCATCAGCAGTTATTTCTTTGCCCATGCCGCAGTTGACGAAGAAATAGCCAAGTTTCTTGTCTTCCGATTGTGTTTGCTCTCCGATTATGTTGTTTATCGTT
>CAVFBC010000010.1:8087-87103 GCA_963620575.1 Alistipes putredinis
GATGAAATCCCACCAGTCGAATTTTAGCCCGTTAATATTTATTTTCCATCCTAAGCCTTGATTCGTGATGGGGATATATTTCCATTTCCAGCGACGTTTGAATGCGCTGTCAATTGGGAAGAGGCTTTGGTCGGACGTGTTCATGGTTGCCCAAATGTGTAGGTTGCAAGGCAATGTGAGTACACGTCCGCTCTTTATGTCATCTATGGGCAGGCCGTCAATCGCAGGTATGTCTAAACTATTCATTGCCGATGAGATGAACTCACCGAGGTCTGCGTCCGGTATAATTGAATAGTTAGAGAACCCTGTGGTTGGATTGCGGTCGAGTAGCTGGAATAGGTCTCCGAAAATTTGGGCGCAATTACCTCTGTTTATCTCTTCTATAACAAGGAAGAATGGCTTTTGTAAGTTGCTCCATGCCCCTATGTAGGCTTGTGTAAATGCTTGTGGTGAAAAACTATAAGTCAAAGCCCCGCCCTTAGTCGTTGGCTTGTAGCTGCCCACGAACGAGGCGTAGTCGCTGTCTGGATGAAATGTTGTGCGTATACAACTGTTTTCTCCATAGGTGTTGACGGCTTCGTTGATTTGGTGTGACTTGCCTGTGCCTGGGGCTCCGTATGTTATCTGTTGCAAAGGAGCGTCAGACGTGAAGTTTTTATTTTCACAGGTTATGTGTGTCGTTTCTTTGAACAAGTCTCTGCAACGCCAAAATTTCAGAAACCAGGATATCGCGCTACTGCCAATCCTATGGTCTTTCTCATTGCTACTGATATAGATAGGGTTGCTTTGTAGCTCTTCAACGATTTTTTGTGCTTCGGATAGGCTGCCTATGGAGAATATGTCGAACGATGAAGTTCCTCTTTGTTCGGTGCAGATTCCGTTTATTCGGTTTGATAGCTTGTCGACGTATATTTTTGATGTTGTGTCACTAACTTCTTGTGACCTTAAAAAATTTATGAATTGTTCCTTGTTATTCATTAGAGATGTTTTGCGAAAAATGTGTTGTCGCTGCGTCACAACTTTCAGTTGTCGCGATTTAACGTCCCTTTGATTGCGACGGGTGATTTGTACGGGTGTTGGGCGGATTAATAAGGCTTAGACTGCTTAATGCAAATATAATTAAATATCGTTTCCCCGTCGCAATCAAAGGGATGTTTGTCTGCTTTGGCAGGGTCGGGATAATAGATTGGGAATGAGGCCTCTGTTCTGTGATTTTCTCAGAGCGGTCTCTATATGTCCCACAAACCTCTAAAATTCATAGATCTTTTTGCTGGCCTCGGAGGTTTCCATTTGGCCTTGTCCTCTCTCGGTTGTGAGTGTGTTTTTGCGTCAGAACTGAAATCTGACTTGCGCTCACTTTACAATGTTAATTTCCCAGGTGTGGACGTTGGTGGTGATATCACAACAATAGCAGAATCTGACATTCCAAAGCATGATGTCCTTTGCGCAGGTTTCCCATGCCAGCCCTTTAGCCAAGCGGGGAAGCGCAAGGGGTTTAATGACGAGGGACGCGGTAACCTGTTCTATGAGATATGTAGAATCTTACGTTATCATAAGCCTGAGTTCATTATCCTCGAAAACGTGTCTAACCTTCTCGGTCATGATGGTGGCAACACGTGGAGGACAATAAAGTCAGAGCTTGACAGTCTCTCTTATGATGTCTCTTGCGCTGTCTTGTCGCCGCACGAGTTCGGCATTCCGCAGCACCGTAAGAGGATTTACATTGTAGGCAGGCTGCTGTCACAAGGAGGATTGACAGGCTTCGCATTCCCGGAAAAGAATATGAGTTTCGTTTGCGACATCCGTAAAGTGTTGTCACGGAAGCCCAAAGACCCAGTGGAGCTGAGTCCTATGGTTAAGAGCCGCTTGGCGGTGTGGCAGGATTTTGTTGACGGTTGCGTCAAACATGGGCAGCAACTGCCTGGCTTTCCCATTTGGGCGATGGAGTTCGGGGCGACCTATGATTTCCACGATGTGGCACCCGCTTTCCAATCCCGAGACCAGTTGGCTGGCAAAAGGGGAAATCTTGGGGTGTTGGTGTCGGGTGACACTAAGGAGGATTGCCTCGCCATGCTGCCAGTGTATGCGCGGACTGCGTCAAGTCCGGTTTTCCCAAAGTGGAAGATACGTTACATCGAGGAGAACCGGTCTTTCTATCAGCGCAACAAAGAATGGCTTGACCTTTGGCTGCCACAAATTAAGGGATGGGACAACAGCCACCAGAAATTTGAATGGAACTGCGGAAAGGCGACTCCGGTGATAAACGATAAGATAGTCCAATTCCGTGCGTCTGGCATACGTGTCAAGATGCCGACTTTTGCGCCCGCCCTCAATCTTGTCGGGACCCAGACTCCCATCTTCCCTTGGCTAAACAGATATATGACAGTGGACGAGGCTGCGAAATTGCAGGGAATGGAGGCATTGAACTTTAAAGGCGGAGATGTTGAACTCTCAAAGACTCGTGCCTTAGAGGCTCTTGGCAATGCAGTAAATGTCGAGGTCGTCCGTCGAATCGCTACTAACCTTTTAACCCTTAGGCAGGAATGAAAACCGAAACAATTTCTATAGCGACCAAGCCGCAAGTTTATGGTGTGTTCGTCTATATGAGAAACACGCCGTATAATGCCTTTGCAGAGTATGTTGACAACAGTATCTCCAGTTTTGAGAAGCATGCCGATGTCCTTAAGGAGATAAACGAGGGTGGCAAGGTCAGAATTGATATAAAAATCAGTCAAGACGAGGTCGTGATTGAGGACAACGCCTTCGGCATAACCGAGGATGAGTATGCCCGAGCATTCGAGCTTGCTCAGCCTCCCTTAGACCCCTCTGGCCTTAACGAGTTCGGCATGGGCATGAAAATATCCTCTATTTGGCTGTCAAGACATTGGAAGGTGGAGTCGAAGGCTTTTGGCGAGGATGTCAAAAAGACTTTTGAGTTTGACTTGGAGGATGTATTGGAAAATGAGAGGACGCAAGCGGATGTCGGCATAGAAGAATGCCCTATGATAGATGAGCACTACACTCGCATTACCCTGACAAAACTGACGCGCAACTGCCCTACTTCAGCCAATTGGATTAAAGATATTGCCAATCGACTTGCCAGTATCTACTCTCGAAAGATAAATGGAGGAATCGCTGACATTTATGTCAATGATGAGAAGTTGTCATACACCCCTCTTAAGCCTCTCTGTGCCCCCTATTACAAGAATCCAGAGGGAAATACGGTCGAATGGAAGAAAGAAATTGATCTCTCCTTTGGAGAAAACATGTCGGTTCGTGGCTTCATCGGTGTACTGCAGAAAATGAAGTCAGGTGAGAATGGCTTTATGTTGTTCCGCAGAGGGCGGGCTATCGGGACAACCTCAGGGGATAAGTATCGCCCCAAAGAGTTATGTGGTCAGGAGGGTAGCCCTCAGTATAAAATGATATATGGAGAGTTAGACATAGAGGGCTTCGGCGTGACTTACTCTAAGGATCAGTTTTTGGGCGACGAGCAGTTTGCTGAAATGATTAAGGGGTTGGCTGATTTGATAAAGGCCGATGAGGAACTTGACATAATCGGGCAGGCTCAGAATTACAGGAAGGGAGAAGAGGGGTCTCAAACTCAGCGCTCTGAAAACATTAAGAAGCGGATGAAGAATCTGCTGGGGAAAGGAGGAAACAAGCATGAGGATGATAAGCAAGAAGACAAGGGTAAGAAGAAGGAGAAGGAGCCTGTTTCTAAAACTTCTCGCGGTAAGGAGGATAGTGCTACATACCACATGAATGTCAATGGTTGCGAGTATGATCTTGAGGTTGTGTTCTCGAATGAGAAGGAGGATGCTATAGTCCCACTTTTTTCTTTGAGAACGAAAGACGATAAGGCTCTTAAGCTAACTGTCTTTTTATGCCATAAGTTTTTTTCTCCTGAGTATTACCCCAAAATGACGGATGTAGGGAATGCCGCACCCGTCATCGAGCTGCTTAAGTCCATAACGTATGCCTATGTAACTATGGTCAAGGGCGGGAAGCCCACAGAAGCCGCAGATTTTGTCAACAAGATGAATTCTGTCATGTGCAACATTAACTGAGCTCATTAGCAAAAATCCCCAAATGTCATGGAAACAATCTCAATCATTGAACCGGTAGGTGAAAAGGAAGATAACTGGTCTCCTGTTGTCGGGGAGAACACGACTGCCCTTTTGTCTAAGATAACTAATATCGACGATGCCGAAAAGGTAAGAATAAAAAACGAGGCTATCGAGATTCTCTCACACTGCCATAAACCAGGACGACGAGGTCGAATCACAAACATCGCCGTTGGCTATGTGCAGAGCGGAAAGACATTGTCTTTCACAATATTGTCCGCCCTTGCTGTTGACAATGGCTTCGCGATGATTATTTATCTTGCGGGGTCTAAGAATAATTTGCTTGCTCAGACACAGCAGAGGTTGAAGGAGGCTCTTCAGAATTTAAATTCGGGAGGAAGAGGAATCAGGTTTTTTGGCGAGCAGGAGTTTACTGCGCCGGGAATTTCCACTATTTTGGGAAGAGAAAAAGGGGACTATGCCGCGCTTTTGCCAATCCTAAAGAACGCTAAGCATGTAGACAATGTCGTGAGTGTCATCTCGGACAGCATAGTCTCTGGCCTTCTGGAGTCTAAATCAGTGCTCATAATTGATGACGAGGCGGATCAGGCAAGTCTCAATACATGTGCTCGCAAAAATTCCAGAGAGTGGGATAAGGATGAGCTTAGCGCAATATACAGCAGTATAAACAAACTGAAAGAGGCTCTGCCTTGTCATTCATATGTCCAGTACACTGCTACCCCTCAAGCTCCGCTGCTTATTGAGAGTCAAGATATCCTCTCGCCAAAATATTATACTGTCTTGACACCTGGCGGCGGTTATACTGGTGGCAAGTTCTTCTTGGGAGATGATGCCGGCTATGCGGTCGTTATCCCAGAAGACGAGATTTATAACAAGAAAACAAAGAACGTATTTGACGAGATCCCCCATTCGCTTGAAGATGCGCTACTTAAGTTTTTTGTGAGCGTTGCGGTTGTCGTGAAGTTGCAAAAGAGGATTGCGTTTCTTTCCATGATGGTTCACATTGATGGTCAAAGGGAGACAAACATCAAATTTAAGGATTGGGTTGATTGTTGGATTGGCAAATGGCAGGGTGTACTCTCGAATTGCAAACCTGGCCAAGTGGGGTTCGAGGAAAATCGCGAGATTGTGAGAACTGCGTACAAAGAGGTTGTTAACAAGATGGATGCGGGTAAGATTCCTCTTTTTGATGACGTTTGGCGTGAACTTGATCATGTGCTGATTGAGTGCAAGGCCTATTTAGTGCAGCCCGCTGATTCGAAGGGGAAAGGCCAAACTGAGATTCTGTGGAACGAGGCCCCTGCTCATGTGCTTGTAGGTGGGGATATGCTCAATCGTGGTTTCACGGTCGAAAACCTCTCCATGACATATCTTCAGCGTTGCGGTAAGGCAACTAATAATGCGGATACACTTGAGCAGCGGGCGCGTTTCTTCGGTTACAAACTGAAGTACAGTGATGTGGTTCGCATATTCATGTCGCAAAAACTTATTAATCTTTTCAGAGACTATGTCCTTCATGAGGAGGATTTTAGGAAAGCTATGTTGGATTGTAAGAGCCGTAAGGTTTGCGATTTAGCACGTGCGTTTCGCATGGATAATAAGTCGATGCGTCCAACTCGCACAAATGTGCTGAGTCGCGACTTGTTTAAGATTAGGATGTCGGGGTGGCATCAAATGACGTCGACTGTCCAACTGGGGATGAACAAGGAGGTTGTCGAGTCCTTTTGCAAAAAAATATCAGGGTGGTCTGATTTCGATGATAATTCAAAGAGGAGGAATAATCTAAGTGCAATAGTGCCCATAAAAGATTTTTGTGATTTTTGGAGAGACTTTGAGTATGAGGATTATCCTAACAAAATGCGTAAGGTGTGTACAATTAACAGTCTCCTATATCTTCTCGAAAAGGGGGCTATGGAGAATGTGCAGGTAATTAAGATGTCAAACCTTGAGCCGAGTGAGCGTGGCCTCAATCCCAATGGGGATATAAAGAATCTCCAATCTGGTGCTTCGGGAAGTTTCCATGGCGACAAAAGCCTCAAGTCGGAAAATGAGGTTACTATTCAGATATATAACGTGAAAATAAAAAATCCGGGACATGCCAATCATGGTAAGTGTGTGTATAATCTTGCTGTCTACTATCCCGAGACGTTTGCGACGACATACATTTCCCTTGACGAGAGTGAGAATGATTTTTTGAGTGACGATTATTAACGGGCCTTATGAAAGCAGATAACCTTTACGGACGTTTTTTGACTTTAGAGGGAGGTCCTGCATCTCCAGATGCGATCAATGTGCTTCCTTTTACTGACGGGTCTCCCCATCGGTTCGGAGTCTCATCCTGTGGAGAACCTGTTTTCTTTGTCTGCTGTGCTGACCATATGTCGGCGGCCTCTGTCCATCTGCGTCTGATAAATGTTGACTTTAATGTGGAGTGTTGCCTCAATACAAATGGCATACTGACGCGGGGGCGGTTCTGTATAGTGCGTCTTTTGACTCGTCAAGCCGACCTCGTACGCCACTTTGTGGAGATTTTTGACTTATCTATAAGCTCTCTGCCCGAGAAACCAACAACGGAGCAGTTTGCCGCTGAGGTTGAAAATCTTGTGCTACTCTTTTCTGGTCTCGGCAGGTGTAGCCCGTCTGTCCTTCAGGGACTTTGGGCAGAGCTTTTTATCATTAGTAGGTCGTGCTCTCCATTGCGATTAGTTAGGGCATGGCATGTGAGCGCCAATGATCGATTCGACTTTAATGATGGGACAGACAAGATTGAAGTCAAGTCTTCGTCAAACAGCGGGAAGCGAATCCATTCTTTTGCGGTTGAGCAGTTAAACGCTGGCCAATCCTCTAATATATTGGTTGCGTCGGTGCCAGTGGTTGAGTGCGATACGGGGATTACTGTCCGAGACCTCGAGGTTTCTATTGTGAAAAGGTTGGATGATTTAGAGGCAAGAATAAAGCTTAAGTCCGTTATTCTCAAGGTTGTGGGCTTGCCAGAAGATTGTGATGCTTATAATGTAGGGTTTGATTCTGCAGTGGCCAAAGATGGCTTGGCTTTCTTCGATAGTGTGGATATTCCTAAAATTGAGGTCTCTGACATTCCTTCTCAAGTGTTCAACGTGCATTTTTCTGTGGATCTTTCTGGCGTTAAGCCTGTTAGTCCCACGTCCATCAATTCTCTTCTATTTCATTGTCTTTGAGTGTTTATGGCGGCTAAATATAAGTTCATAAGTGGAAAGCAGATTTTAAGCATTTTCGAGTCAAATCTTGATGTCAGGAAATATAAGTTCAGGAGGGAGAGGAACGGTGTGCGCCATTTTATTTATAATGGCGTGAAATATGCTGTCTACGCCAAGAACATAAGTCATGGGGGCAAAGGATATGAATCATATGTGACAAGAATTCAACTCCCGCAAAATGAGGAATTTACTAATTTAGAAGTTGATGAGGTTTTTATTCTGTTAGGCTACTGCTGCAATAGTGATGTCTTTGCTTGTTGGGATGTTAATGTGGTTCGTGAACGTCTCAACCGTAAGAGTTATGTCTCTTTTTTCTGCCGTCACGATATATCATCAGTTCGTGAAGGTTCAATCACGGCCGATGAACTCAGTAATGGTTTTCGGTATTGTCTGTTCAAGTCTGTTGACTCAGTCTCGTTTATAGAAAGTATAGACTCTCTTTTCCCATCCACAGACAAGCCTACAGAAATTGTTTTTGATGATGACGAGCTACCTGTCGCTTGCGAGCCCCTTGACGCAGGTCGTGCAGTTGATGATATGCTACATCCTTCTGCCTGTAGCCCATTGTCTATTGAGCAAGATGATCCAATTGCATATTTAAGAACTCTTGTGCGCCAATCAAAATATGTCCCAATTCAGATTATTTCAGAGGTTATGAATCGTTTTGGCGCTCAATACCCTCAGCGTAATTTTCTGGATTGGAGTAAGATTGTTAATAAGGAGGTCGTTTATTGGAAGATTGCTGTCATCCTCTCCTCTTTCCCAAAAAAACCATAAAATCCCCCACACCAATCGCCTTTAGGCCTATCTTCGCGTGATTTTTAAACCCCGAAGCCCGTCTTTTGTGAAAAGAGGCGGCGCAAACGTCTCGCGATGGCTAATCTTTTCCGCACTTCAACCACAGAACATCTACTCTCGCTCCTACGAGGCGGGCAGGAACTCTCGCTCCGCCAGCAGGTTGGGCTTGTAGGACTGCTTTCCATCCCTGCGATCCTTGCTCAGATATCGCACGTCGCCATGGAGTACATTGACGCCTCGATGGTGGGCAGTCTCGGTGCCGATGCCTCAGCCTCGGTCGGCATCGTTGCCACCAGCACGTGGATGATATGGGGGCTTTGCAACACTGCGGCTTCCGGTTTCAGCGTACAGGTGGCGCATCTTGTGGGGGCGCAAAACAACGAGGCGGCGCGCTCTGTTGTCCGTCAGGGCATTGTCACAACACTTGTCATTAGTCTCCTGTTGTCATCCATTGCCTTGATTGTCAGCGGTGGACTGCCTCACTGGCTCCGTGGCGGTGACGAGATCTGCTCTGACGCCACAGCCTATTTCCGCATCGTCAGTCTCTGCCTCCCTGTCTCGCAGATGGGTATGCTCAGCATGGGTGTCATCCGCAGCAGCGGCAATGTCGTTGTGCCGAGCCTTGGCAATATAGCCCTCTGTCTGTTGGATGTCATTTTCAACTTCATCTACATCTATCCCACACGCACGGTGTCACTCCTTGGACTTGAGTTCACCATGCCTGGTGCCGGACTTGGGGTCCGCGGCGCCGCCCTCGGCACAGCTACAGCCGAGATTATAATGGCCTCTTTCCTCCTTTGGTACCTCTTCCGCCGCTCGCCGGCTCTGCGCCTCTGCAATGAAAGAGGTTCTTTCCGCCCCCGCATGGCCTGTCTGGTCCGTGCGGCCAAGATTTCTCTGCCCATGAGCCTCCAGCATCTCGTCATGACCAGCGCGCAGGTTGTCGGCACCTCCATCGTCGCGCCACTTGGTAAGATGTCTATTGCCGCCAACTCGTTTGGTGTCACAGCCGAGAGTATATGCTACATGCCAGGCTTTGGTGTCGCCGATGCGGCTCAAACGCTTGTAGGTCAAAGTCTTGGTGCTGGGCGAAAGAAGTTGATGCATAACTTTGCGCGAGTCTCCGTGGCCTCGGGTATGGTGGTTATGACTGTCATGGGCGCACTCATGTATTTAGGAGCTCCTTTCATGATGAGCCTGTTGTCGCCAGTGACCGAGATCTGCGACCTTGGCGTCACGGCACTCCGCATTGAGGCTTTTGCCGAGCCTCTCTTTGCCGCCTCCATTGTTGGCTACGGTGTCTTTGTCGGGGCTGGTGACACTCTCAAGCCTTGCATCATGAATCTTTTCAGCATGTGGGCTGTGCGACTTTCTCTGGCCTATATGCTCGCGCCGAGCATGGGCTTGGCTGGCGTCTGGACTGCCATGTGCATCGAAATCTGTTTCCGCGGTCTCATTTTCCTCGCTCGTCTGCATTGGGGACATTGGGACAAGGGGGTTGACAAGAGGTAATTTGGGTACGTTATGTTTTTCACGTTGTCATAACTTTGCTTTAGGTTTTCTGCGGAAAACAAGTTTGTTTAAAACAATATTCAACAGTCTATGGACATAATAAAAGATAAAGAGTTTGAGGGCGAGCGCCCACTCTATCGCGCTTCAGACCTCCGACTTGAGAACGTTACCATTCACAAGGGTGAGAGCAGCCTTAAGGAGACTCGCAACATTCAGGCTGATGGTTGCCGTTTCGAGGGCAAGTACCCCTTCTGGTGCTGCGATGGCTTTGAAATCAATAACTGCCTCTTCACTGAGGGCGGGCGAGCCGCACTCTGGTACTCGCGCAACCTCCTGATGACCAACACGGTCGTTGAGGCGCCTAAGATGTTCAGAGACATGGATGGCATAGAGCTTCGTGATGTCAAGCTGCTTCATGCTGCCGAGACGCTTTGGCATTGCAAGAACATCAAACTCTCTAATGTCGAGGTCAACGAGGGTGATTACATCTTCATGCATTGCGAGAATATTGAGATTGATAATCTTACGCTCAACGGCAACTACTCTTTCCAGTACTGCAAAAACGTAACCATCCGAAACTCGACGCTCAACACCAAGGACGCTTTCTGGAACACGGAGAACGTCACCGTCATCGACTCCACTCTCAATGGCGAATACCTCGCCTGGTATTCCAACAGGCTTACGCTCATTAATTGTAAGATTATTGAGACTCAGCCTCTTTGTTATGCCGACAATCTCCGACTTGTCAACTGCGAGATGGCTCCAGATGCTGATCTCGCCTTTGAGTATTCAGAGGTTGATGCCGACATCCGTGGCAATGTCACGTCGGTCAAGAACCCGCGGAAGGGACATATCGTTGCCGACTCGTTTGGTGAGGTGATTATTGACGAGAATATCAAGGCGCCCGCCAATTGCATTTTGGAGACCCGCAAGTCGTAATCTCGCGATACCAAACAACTTTATAAGCGTTCCGCAAGCCGTCTCACCACATCCCGTGGTGGGGCGGCTTGCGCTCGTTTAACACGTTTTGCCCTAAAGGCGGTGAATATAAACCCCTATATCCGTTTTTTCGTTACTTTTGCCGCTATAACCCTCCAGCGGCATGGCGGGTTGAGGCACGAACAGATAATTCAATCGTGTTTCGCCCAAGGCCGTGCGCAACTTTTTCCCTAACCTGACCAACAGCAAGGCGCGTGTATGGAACAATGCCACTCACGGCCCGCTCTTTTCTTAACTCAAATTTTTGCGTAGCCTGAGAACTCGCACAACAATCTGACAACTGACAAAATTATGCCTTACGATTTCGACTCTCCCGCCCATCGCCGCGGAACAAACTGTTACAAGTGGGATATCGACTCCCCCGAGCAGGATATAATCCCTCTTTGGGTGGCCGACATGGATTTCTGTGTAGCCCCTAAGATTGTCGAGGCAATACAGCGACGCGTCAATCATCACGTCTACGGCTACACCCGTGTGCCACAGAGTTTCTATGACGCCATAACTAATTGGTACTCCCGCCGCTATAATTGGCATGTCGAGTCCGACTGGATCCTCTACACCATCGGTGTCGTTCCAGCCGTGGCCGCTATCATTAAGAGCCTTGAGGGTGAGAACGGTTGCGGCATCCTGATGCAGACTCCTGCCTACAACTGTTTCTTCTCTTGCATCAATAACAGCAAATGCCATTTGGTTGAGAATAAGCTCGTCCGCACAGACGACAGCTATGTCATTGACTGGGACGACTTTGAGGCTAAGGCTGCCCTCCCTGACACTAAGATTTTCTTGCTCTGCAACCCTCATAACCCCTCTGGCCGCGTCTGGACTCCTGATGAGCTGCGTCGCATGGGAGACATTTGCATCCGTCATGGCGTGACTGTCATTGCCGATGAGATTCACTACGGCATCACGATGCCCGGCTACTCTTACACCTCCTATGCGAGCCTCGGCGACAAGTACCGCGACACGTGCATCCAGACGGCGTCATGCTCTAAGAGCTTCAATATAGCTGGTCTGCAAATAGCCTACATAATAGCCTCTGACCCCCAAATGCGTGAGGCTGTCAACCGCGCCATCAACATTAATGAGACCTGCGATGTCAACCCATTTGGCGTAGAGGCTCTCCAAGCCGCCTATAATGAGTGCGCTGACTGGCTCGATGAGTTCTGCCTCTACATTAAGGGTAACTATGATTTCCTTGTCAATGAGTTTGCTGCTCACCTGCCTTCTGTCAAGGCCATGCGTCTTGAGGGCACATATCTCGCATGGGTCGATTGCCGCGCCCTTGGCATGACGAGCGAGTATCTTGGCGCAAAGCTGCTCAAGGAGGCTCGTGTCCGTGTCTCACCCGGCAATATCTATGGTGAACCCGACGGCTATGTCCGACTCAACCTTGCTTGCCCACGTGAGCAACTTGCCGAGGGTGTGCGCCGCATTATTGATTGCTTGAGCAAATAAGGCGAAAACAAGTTGGCGAATATGCTTTCAGCAGACGAAGAAGCCCGACTCTTGCCCATGGCCCTCAAGGCCGCGGGGCGTGCCGCAAAGGTCATTATGGAGGTCTACCAGTCCCCACTCGACATGGGTGTGGTGCAGAAGTCTGACAACACGCCAGTTACGAGGGCGGACATGGCAAGTAATGCGGAGATTGCCGCAGCCCTGGCTCCCAGCCATCTGCCAATTCTGAGTGAGGAGACTGCCCATGAGGATTACGCTGTGCGCGGCCGGCATCCGCTCATGTGGGTCGTCGACCCGCTCGACGGCACCAAGGAGTTTATCAAGCGGAATGACATGTTCTCCGTCTGCATAGCTCTTGTGGCAGACCACCGCCCTGTCCTTGGTGTCATAGCTGTGCCTGCTGTGGGGTCTGTCTATTTCACTCGTGGCGGTCACTCGTGGCGTGCAACCCTCTCAGAAGAGGGCGAGACGACAGATGAGGTCTGCCTGCCCATAACGTTTGGCCCTGTGCCTCATGTTGTTCTTGGCAGTGTCAGTCATCCCGGCGCTGCCACAGACCGAGTCGTGGAAACTTTGCGAACTGGCATGGCCGACTGGGCTGATGTGAGCCTTGTAGGTGTCGGCAGCAGCATCAAGCAATGTATGCTGGCTGAGGGCGCCGCTGCTCTCTATCCGCGCTCTGGCACGACCATGGAGTGGGACACGGCCGCAGGTCAGGCCATAATGGAGGCTGCGGGCGGCGGACTTGTGCGTGTGGATACAGGTTCTCCTCTCGACTATAACCGTCCAGACCTGCGCAATCCCGATTTTGTGGCCTATGCGGCAGGAGTCAGTCCCGAGGTTGTTCACTTGGCTGCTCAAGGTGTTCGCGGGCTATAGAAATCAATAAAATACCTATATTTGCTTCACTTATATGGCGGGAGTCTATGAGGCTCCCGTTTTTTTTTAACAACCAATTTACCGACCGTGTGTAATCTCACCCCACCGCGCGTTTCCGTTTGCAATGTAACACAAGGCTCCCGCATTTCATGGATTGACAGCCTGAAGGGCTTTGCGATAATTTGCGTAGTCATCGGTCACGTCGCGTTAGGATATCTAAAATCAGGCACCTTCCAGTCTTACAATGATATAATCGAGGTCGTTCGGGCGCTCTGTTACTCATTCCACATGCCATTGTTTTTCATTATGAGCGGATATGCTTTCACTCTCGCTTATGTTGATAGTGCTGGGAATGTGAAACGTGGCAAGGTCAAGTGGCAGTTCTTGAATTTGGCTATTCTATATGTGTGCGCAAGCTCCATTTTGATTGCATTGAAGATTATTGCGCCTCAACTTGGGGCGGACCAAGCCTCATTGCGCACATTGCTTTTGATACCGGTGCAACCATTTGGCATCTACTGGTTTCTGTATGTATTGATGGCTGTCACAGTGATAGCATGTTTTCTCTTTAGGTTCGTGAGCAGGGTCTGGGCTTTGGCTCTCTCTTTCCTGCTTGCCGCCTCGGCTCCGTTTTTTGTGATGACGGATCTCTTTGAATTGCACAGGTTTTTCTACATGTCTCCTTTTTTCTTACTCGGCATTTTGTTGCGAAAGGGAGATTTGTGTGTTCGTGGCGTTGCCCCTAACATTGTCATTGCCGCAGGTCTCGTCTTGCTCGTTCTCTCTTTCTGTGGCCTTAGTGAGTTGAGGGCCATCACAGTGTCTAATCTCGCCATAGCCCTCGGATTGTGCGTTCTTTTTATTAGGATATTCCAGTATCATGCATTGGCTGAGTCTTCCTTTCTGCGGTTTTGCGGCCGTCACAGCCTTGAGATTTACCTCATTCACACATATGTCATATCAGCCGAGCGCGCTCTCTTTCCACACACCAATGTCTGGGTCTCGTTAGTGCTATCCTCGGTTCTCTCGACTGCCGTCCCTCTCTGCATCGCTGTTCTCCTCCAGAAAATCAACCTCCACAGCCTGATTTTCCGCCCAGCCTACGTCTTGCGTGACAACTTGGCGTCTCACCGTCCCATTTGATTTTATTAAACGCTCTTTACTTGCAAAATAGACCGATGGTGAGTAATTTTGAGTGGTCTAAAAAGGCCGTGCGCAGTTGTGCGCAGTAGAACCGAAAAATAATTCAATCATAAAGTCATGATTAAGATCGACGATTTCAATTTCAAAGGCAGGAAGGCCATCATCCGTGTGGACTTCAATGTGCCCCTCAACAAAGAGACTGGCGAGGTTAGCGACGACACCCGTATCCGTGGCGCCCTCCCCACCATCAAGAAGGTCATCGCTGACGGTGGTGCTGCCATCCTCATGAGCCACATGGGCAAGCCTAAGAACGTCAACCCTCAGGAGGGTGATCCCAAGTTCTCCCTCAAGCAGATTATCCCTGCCATCGAGAAGTACCTCGGCAAGATCCAGTTCGCTGAGGACTGCGCTGCCGCTGACGAGCAGGCTCAGAACCTCAAGGCCGGTGAGATCCTCTTGCTCCAGAACCTCCGCTACTACGCTGAGGAGGAGGGCAAGCCCCGTGGCATCGAGAAGGACGATCCTAAGTTCGAGGACGCCAAGAAGGAGATCAAGGCTAAGCAGAAGGAGTTCGCTAAGAAGCTCGCCTCTTACGCTGATGTTTACGTAAACGACGCTTTCGGCACCGCACACCGCAAGCACGCTTCTACCGCTGTCATCGCTGACTTCTTCGCTGAGGACAGCAAGATGTTCGGCTTCCTCATCAACAAGGAGGTCGAGGCAATGGATAAGGTTCTCAACAATGCAGAGAAGCCTTTCACCGCTATCATGGGTGGCGCTAAGGTCTCTGACAAGATCAATATCATCAAGAACCTCCTCAACCGTGTTGACAACCTCATCATCGGTGGCGGCATGACCTACACCTTCATCAAGGCTATGGGTGGCAAGATTGGCGCTTCTCTCTGCGAGGAGGACAAGCTCGACCTCGCTAAGGAGATTCTCGCAGAGGCTAAGGAGAAGGGTGTCAAGGTTTACTTGCCTAAGGACGGTCTCAACGCCGACAAGTTCGACAAGGACGCCAACACCAATGTCTCAAAGATTGATGAGACTCCCGACGGCTGGATGGGCCTCGACATCGCAGACCAGACCATCGCCGAGTACAGCGACGTCATCGCTCACAGCAAGACTGTCATCTGGAATGGCCCGATGGGTGTCTTCGAGTTCGACAAGTTCGCCAAGGGTACCTCTGCCGTCGCTCAGGCTGTAGCTAAGGCTACTCAGGAGAATGGCGCCTTCACCCTCATCGGTGGTGGTGACTCTGTCGCAGCTATCAACAAGAATAAGCTCGCTGACAAGGTCTCTTACGTTTCTACTGGCGGTGGCGCTATGCTCGAGTACATGGAAGGCAAGGTCCTCCCTGGCATCGCTGCTATCCGTGGTGACAAGTAAGTACGATAGTCCTCTTGTCTTAGGGGACTCATAATTATAAGCGGCCCGCTCCGAATCTCTCGGGGCGGGCCGCTTTGCTATTTTGATGGGAATCCCCCCACTTGTCTCTACTTCATTAATATGACTTATCTGTCTTACCTTATGTTCTAAGCAGCGACTTTCACCCACATTCTCTTCGCTCTGTTGCCCGTATCCTTGCCTCTTTTGCCCCCAATGCGCCAGAGCCTCACTTGGATACGTGATTCGTTTTGTTCATGCAAGTAGTCTCAGCCGCAAATATTTGGTTGGTGCGCGTAAATCTCTTTCGCCTCCCAGTATTCAAAATTGCGGTAAACAAATAGCCCGGAGTCGCAGTCTGTTTTGAGGGCTGCCGACTCCGGGCTATTTGTTATATATGCCTCTCTAAGCCTTTTGCGCTTTCCCCTCTTTGCCTTTGAACATAAAGAAGAAAGCTATGGCCACCGCGAGTGAGTAGGCTGAGAATATGTACCAAGAAGTCCGCCAGCCTTCCATCTGGGCTGCGGGATCGCTTTGAGAATAGACAAAGTGGTTAACGACAGCCTGTGCGGATAGTGTGCCAATGGCAGCCCCCAATCCATTGGTCATGAGCATGAACAAACCCTGAGCACTTGAACGCTTAGATGGCTCGACCTCGCTATCCACAAACAATGAACCGGAAATATTAAAGAAGTCGAAAGCCACGCCATAGACAATCATGGATAGCACAAGGGCGATGATGCCAGGCATGGCGGGTGACCCGATGCCGAAGAAACCGAACCTGAGAAACCACGCCGTCATAGAGATGAGCATGACGACTTTGATGCCATACCTCTTGAGGAAGAAAGGTATGAGCAAAATGCACAGCGTCTCGGATATCTGAGAGAGCGAAATCAGCAGGTTAGCATGGTCTACAAAGAACACTCCCTCATATTCAGGCAGCTGTCCAAACGAGTCGATGAATGGGCTTGCATATCCATTGGTCACCTGCAAAGCCATGCCCAACATCATCGAGAAGACGAAGAAGAGCAGCATGCGCGGCGTCTTCATCAACTTAAATGCGTCAAGGCCCATCCTCTCCTGCCATGTCTGGTCACTGCGACCCTTGCTTACTGGGCAGTGAGGCATCGTGAACGAGTATATGCCAAGAATTATGCCCCAAGCGCCGCTGAAAAGGAACTGGAGCGGGCTCTGTTGGAAACCAACCAAGTCTACGGTCCACATGGCGATGAGGAAACCAATAGTGCCGAATATCCTTATCTTGGGGAAGTCGTTGACCTTGTCGAGGCCAGAGTCCTGCATGGCTGTGTAGGACACCGAGTTGGATAGGCCAAGCGTAGGCATGTAGAAGGCTACGGAGAGCGCATAGAGCGGGAATATGTGGCTGAACTCCAAATGGTCGCTTGACAAGCCTACGAGGCAGACGGCAATCATCAGTAACGCCGCGGCTATATGTGACAGTCCAAGAAGCCTCTGAGCCTCAATCTTCCTGTCGGCCAAGATGCCGAAGAGCGTAGGCATGAATATGGACACGAGTCCCTGCACGGAATAAAAGTACCCTATATATTCGCCGAGCCCCTCATGTCCTAAGTAGTTGCCCATTGATGTGAGGTATGAGCCCCATGTGGCGAATTGTAAGAAAAACAAGATGATGAGACGTATTTTCAGTGCCACTATATTTAGTGTGTTGCGTGGCCTGTGCATAAAAATCTGCGGACAGGCTCTTTTGGTTAATAATCCCCCGTTTTTTGCCATAGGGGGCTATACAAATTTACATATTACTTTCCATTAATGCCATCCTCGCGCAAATTTATTTTGCCCGTAACGCACATGAATATTCAGTTCCGCATACGCATAAATAGCAGGTTGTGCAGACGGCCCGCTGACCTGTGACTGTCTATTGGCGCAGCTCTGGAAAATGTGCTTTTTTGCCTTGTGCAATGGTTTGGACTTCCTAAAACATATTGAGTGGCTGGCGCTATTGTATAGTCCGTATCGCTTTGTGATTTAAGTTATTATAAAGGATATGTGTGTTTCAGGTCCTTCCCCTGTGCCAATTTTTTCGCCTGAATGTTTGAAAATTCCTAACCTATTTATTTTCTTTGCAGTGTTATTCGCGCCGAAATGCAACATCGTGTGCGTCTAATCCCGCCCGTGGACTGTTTGTCGAAGTCCTCCCGAAAGGACATCCTTTTGGCGTGTCCCTTCGTCAAGCACGGGCGTCACAACCAAGAACAATAATTAATTAACCAAAAAAAGAAAACTATGTCAGAGGTTGCAGATAAGGTAAAGGCAATTATCGTAGACAAGCTCGGTGTTGACGAGAATCAGGTAACGGTTGAGGCAAGCTTCACCAACGATCTCGGCGCCGATTCACTCGACACCGTCGAGCTCATCATGGAGTTCGAGAAGGAGTTCGGCATCACCATCCCCGATGACGCTTCTGAGAAGATTCAGACTGTAGGCGACGCTATCAGCTACATCGAGGAGCACGCAGCATAACCATTGACTTCAACTGGAATTTATGGAGCTGAAAAGAGTAGTAGTTACGGGCTTAGGGGCTGTCACGCCTTTAGGCAACAACCTCGCCGACACCTGGCAAGGCCTCGTCTCTGGCGTGAGTGGTGCTGCGCCCATAACACGCTTCGACGCCACTAAATTCAAGACCAGGTTCGCCTGCGAAGTCAAGAATTTCGACGGTACCCAGCTTGTTGGCAAGGACGCTCGCAAAATGGATCTCTTCGCCCAGTACGCCATCGTGGCTGCTGAGGAGGCTTTGAGGGATTCTAAGCTCGACTTGCCCAACGAGGACCGTGACCGCATTGGTGTCGTTTGGGGTACAGGAATTGGCGGCATTAAGACCTACTATGAGGAGGCCCGCGAATTCGTTTTGGGCGATGGAACCCCGCGTTTCAGCCCATTCTTCATCCCCAAGATTATCGCCGACATTGCCCCGGGCTATATCTCGATCCGCAACGGACTCGGCGGTCCCAACTTCGGTACCGTCTCGGCGTGCGCTTCGTCTACCTCCGCCATCGTCGTTGCTTTGGACCTTGTCCGTCTCGGCAGGGCCACAGCTGTTGTCACTGGCGGATCCGAGGCTCCGATCACCGTGTCTGGCGTGGGTGGCTTCACTTCAATGAAGGCACTCTCAAGCCGCAACGATGATCCTCAGACTGCCTCACGTCCTTTCGATAAGGATCGTGACGGTTTTGTCATCGGCGAGGGCGGCGCAAGCCTTGTTATCGAGGAGTATGAGCATGCTGTCAAGCGTGGAGCGCATATCTATTGCGAACTCGTCGGCGGCGGCCACTCTGGCGACGCATACCACATCACAGCCCCCCATCCTGAGGGCAATGGTGCAGCACGCGTCATGGCCGAGGCTCTCCGCGATGCAAATCTTAAGCCCTCAGACATCGACTACATCAATGTCCATGGCACCTCTACGCCCCTTGGTGACAAGGGCGAGCTCATCGCCATTGGCAAGGTCTTTGGCGAGGATGCTTACCGCCTCAACATCAGCTCGACTAAGTCTATGACTGGCCACCTCCTTGGCGCCACTGGCGCTCTTGAGGCCATCGCCTGCGTCAAGACTATCGAGACGGGTATCGTTCCCCCGACCATCAATCACTTCACCGACGACCCCGATATCGACTCTAAGCTCAACCTCACGTTCAATGAGGCGCAGCAGCGTAAGGTCAGGGCTGCCATGTCCAACACGTTTGGCTTTGGTGGTCACAACGGCACTGTCGTATTCAAGGAGATCTGATTTTGATAGCCGACTTTCAAGACATAATAAAACTTTTTTCCCGCAAGGGAAGAAAGTTTTATTTTTTTTTGGTCAAAACCATAGGTTATTGGCCACGCTCAACGGAGCATTTCAGCAAGGCGTTCGTACACCGCTCTGTGTCGCCATCAGGCCATCTCGCTGAGGCCGAGGCTAATAATGAGCGCCTTGAATATCTTGGCGACGCAGTCATCGAGACCGTCGTCTCTGACATTCTCTACCGCAAGTTTCCCTCGGCGGATGAGGGGTTCCTCTCTCATTTAAGATCTAATATGGTGTGCCGCGCAAGGCTTAACACCATTTCGTTCGAGTTGGGCTTAGATGAATATATTGTCATGTCGTCGCGTAAGGATTTGGCTGTGAGCCACATCCCGGGCGATGTCCTTGAGGCTTTTGTGGCAGCCATCTATCTGGATGGCGGAATGAAAAAGGCGTTCCGATTTGTCCAAAAGGCTATAGCGAACCCCAAGCGTATTGCCGAGGCGCAAAAAGACTCTGATAAGGCTAATTTCAAGAGTGACCTTGTCTGCCTTGGTGAGCAGCTTGATGTGGAGGTTATTTTTGAGACCCGCAAGGCGACTGGAAACTTGGGACGCGACGAGGATGGTTTCGTCCTTTGTTTCATGTCCGAGGTCAAGGTTCAAGATCTTGTTGTCGGGGTAGGGTATGGCCGTTCTAAGAAGGCAGCTGAGCAAATGGCTGCTGGCAAGGTTCTCGCTGCAGTTAAAAGCGGCGACCTGGATTTGTCTAACGCGCGATCGTACAGTATTTTGCGATTAGCCGAGTCTGAACTTGATGCCGAGATGTCGGCAGATGATGGCGCAGATTTGAGTAGTGAAGCTAAAGCCGCTGGGCGAAAGGCAAAATTGAGAGGGATTTCAAAGAACTCACTATCCACGAAAGGCGATGCGGCGTCAAAATGCGAGCCATGCAACGCTGATGTTGATTGCGAAAGCGACGGCAAATCGCCACATTGCGAAGGCAATGGCAAATGTGCCTATGACTCGAAAGCCAAACTTGAGGAGTTTATGACAAACGCCAACAATTCGCCCGCCGAGGATAAGAGTCTCTCTGGACTTGTCTGTGGGGCCGACCCGATGTCTTATAAATTGCAGTCGTAGTCGCCCTCAGCATTTATTCCCTTCGCTTGCGACTGATTAAGGAATATCTCATAGAATGATACCGTCTCGTCATATTTGAGACGAATTCTCGTGGGTTGCATAAGAAACTCTCGGATGCCGTCGTAGTTGAATGAGTTGAGGTCAATCATTTGCAACCCCTTTATTTTCAGGTAGTAGTCCAGCAACTCATCATCGTCATAACGCCCATGGGTCATTTGGCGCATCTTGTCTACCACCCTGTCTCGCATAAGTCCATCTGGGTCCCCAGGGAAAAGTAATGCGCAGAGAGCCTCTATCGTGTCGCGTTTCTTCCGTTGTCTCCAAAACCGCAAATAGTGGAAACTCAGCGGTATCGCAATGCATAAAAGCAATATGCCTATTATGAATGGTATTGTAATTTCTGCCATTTTATCTTTTGGTCTTTCGCGCCTGTGTCAGGCTTTTGTGCAAATATATGTGTTTTAGGGGCGGGGAAGCCCATGGGTAGTCGGTTTTAACTTATATCCGTTTCTCTCCTCCTGTTTCCTTTTCCTCTATCAGGGCCGCAATCCTCTTTGCCAAGTACTCTTGCTCGGCTTGCCCCGGCGTCGGGATTAAATCCACAGTGCCGTCTAATCTCCCTATGGCGGCGAGGTCCATCAGTGTGGTATAACCTGATCGACAGACTATTTTACTTGCGGCGAGCATTAAACCCTTCAATTCTCCCGCGTCGGCAAGCCCTATGATCTCCACACCTTCGGCGGTGCGACTTCTGCCTCGCTTCTGGTTTCCGCAGACCACTACTCGCCGCCCTTTCTCAATCTTAAATCTATCAATAAGGTACTCGGTGAATTGTCCACGCTGCGGCTCTGGGCCTGATGCCACGCCAAGCCAATCTATTGTCTCGCTTGTCGCAGCCTCCACCTCGGTCATCCTGCTCATCAGCCCTGCGCAGTGAATCCGCATCCCTTGGGGTGTTGGCGCTGACATGTCGCCGCTTAGCCCTCCCAATTTGTAGTCGGGGACTATGCATGTGTCGAATTTTCTAATCATGCGGCAAATGATGGCGGAGAGCAGCCTTTCTGCCCAACGTGGTGCCCTTGTGGCAATGTGCGGGTGGATCTGATGGGTGATGATGACGCTCGGGATTTCTGTGGCCCATACGCCATATCTGTTGTCGGATATAATCAGGTCGGGGGCGACTCTCTTTGCGATTTGTGATGTCTGGCGATGCTCTCGCCAAATGTTCCAGAGGAATGTTGGGGTCTGCACCGCTATCTCCAACCACTGGAAGCGTCCGCCGCTAATCCTTGGTGAGAAAGAGGGTAAGTCTATGGTCTCGCAGTCGGGAAATTGCTGTCTAAGCAATTCTAATGATTGTCCGCTACCCGCCAATATGATGCGGCAGTCACGGCGCAAAAGCGCACCCACCATCACGGCCGTCCGTGTGGCGTGTCCCAGTCCCCAGTCAAGCACGGAGACCATGACCGTGCTGCCCCTTGTTAATTTCACAACCTCAAATTACTCATATCTGACGAGATTAGCTGCAAAAACATTAATTTTGTCCACCCGATTGGGATGTTTGGCCACTCTTGAGAGCGGCGTCCCTCTTGGCGAATAAAATTCTCCATAATGCCAATACGTATCCCCGACACACTGCCGGCAAGGCAAATACTTGAGTCTGAGCGAGTCTTCATCATGGGTGAGCAGAGGGCTATGACACAGGACATACGAACCCTGCGCATCCTCATTCTCAACCTCATGCCCAATAAGGTCGCGACTGAGACTCAGCTTCTCCGTGCGCTATCCAACTCTCCCCTCCAAGTCTCCGCCGAGCTCCTGATGGTCAAGAGCCATAACTCTAAAAACACATCGGCAGAGCACCTCAGCTCGTTCTATGCCACTTTTGACGATGTCAAGGACAAGCGATATGACGGATTGATTATTACTGGAGCCCCTGTGGAGCAAATGCCGTTCAGCGAGGTTGACTATTGGGACGAGTTGTGCCAGATAATGGACTGGAGCCGAACCAATGTCACCAGCACACTCCACATCTGCTGGGGGGCGCAGGCTGGTCTCTACTACCACTACGGGATTGACAAGTATGCGTTGCCCGAGAAGATGTTCGGCGTTTTCCACCACAAGGTCACTGATCTCCGTGTCCCGCTCGTGCGCGGTTTTGACGATGTCTTCTGCGCTCCGCACTCACGCCACACTGGCAACCGCCGCGAGGACATAGAGAATTGTCCCGAACTGAGGCTCTTGGCCTATTCAGAGGAGGCTGGCCCCTACATCGCCATCTCGTATGACGGCCGCCAAGTCTTCGTCATGGGTCACTCCGAATATGACCGCGACACACTCAAGGACGAGTACTTCCGTGATCTCAACAAGGGACTCCCCATCAAAATCCCTTGCAACTACTTCCCCGATGACGACCCGCAGAAGATTCCACCCAAGAGCTGGCGGGCTCATTGCCACTTGCTCTTCACGAACTGGCTTAATTACTACGTCTATCAGCAGACGCCCTACGAGTTGTAGCACAGGCTCTTATCCACTTTTAGTAATGGGAAGTGTGATAATTTGATGCAAAAATCGCATTGAGGCGCTTGCTTTAATGAAAAATAGCGCTAACTTTGCACTCGGATTTCCGAAGAGGTGTCCAATATTTAGGTAGATCCGTTAGCTCAGTTGGTAGAGCACAACACTTTTAATGTTGGGGTCCTGGGTTCGAGCCCCAGACGGATCACACCTTACTTAGAGGCTCTGCAGTGTTACTGCGGAGCCTTTTGTCTTTTTGGGCGCAATTCGGCATCGGCGCATTGGGAGGCATGCCGAAAAATAACTAAGATTGTTGGCCGTTAAAAAAGCCTCTTTTTCTTTGCGTGACATAACTATTGTTTCTAACTTTGTTAGTATGAGCAAAAAAATCATAACGTGGGTCTGTATAGTCCTCCCAATCGCCTTCATAGGCCTCGTGTTTATGCAGGTGAGGTGGATTGTTGAGGCCTGCAAGCTCAGGGACGCGCAGTTCGACCAAACGGTGGTCCGGTGCATTGACAATGTGGTGTCCCGACTTGAGACCGACGAGCTTATTGAGTCTCGCCAAGGTGGGCATCCTGGGCAGCGTACTTTCACCCCATTCGCGAAATATAAGAGCTCGCAGCGTCAAAATGGTCAGGCCGACGAGGTCAGCGTCACTTTCCGCCTTGACAACTTCGGTTTTTATAAGCTTGATGTCAATAAGGCCGGAAGCTTGGCCTCAATCGAGACTGGCGTGGTGGATGCGAGCAGCATCCTGGGCAACGATGTCGTCACCAATTCCTACGTGGCTCTCAATGGCATCCTCTCCCGCAAACTGCGCTACCTTAATGCGCAAGCATCCAAGAGCGTGTTCGAGGAGTCGCCCATCGAGGTGCGAATCAATCCACAGAGGTTGGATGCCCTCCTCATGCAACAGTTCGCTGATAACGGCATAACATCACCATATGAGTATGCGGTCTATAACTCGGCAGGCCAGATGGCTTTCTCAAGCCCCGCCTACGATGCGTCATATGATGGCGTTATTTTTGACAAGCGCCTCTATCCCAATGATATCCATGCCAAGACTCACAACGTGCGGGTCTACTTCCCCGTAAGGCCCAATGTGGTCCGCGGCCTCATGGTTCAAATCATTCCGACCACCTTCTTCTGTCTTGTGGTGATGGTCCTCTCCGCCTACATCGTCATCATCATCTTCCGCCAGAAGAAACTTGACGCCATAAAGAACGACTTCATCAGCAATATGACGCACGAGTTCAAGACGCCAATCTCCACCATGTCTCTCTCGGCGCAAATGTTGCGTGACCTCGCTGATAACGTCAAGCCCGACTTCATCAGACGAAACACGACCATAATAATTGACGAGGCGAAACGCCTGACTGTCCAAGTCGAGAAAATTCTCCAAATGTCGACTTTCGACCGTGGCAAAGGCCGGCTCAAGCTTGAGGAGAGAAACATCAACCAGATTGTGGACAAGGTGGTGAACAACTTCCGCGTCAAGGTCGAGAGCGCCAACGGCGAAATCAATGAGAGGCTCGACGCCACTGACCCAATCGCCATGGTTGATGATGTCCATTTCACCAATGTTATCTACAACCTGCTCGACAACGCTTTTAAGTACCGCCGCGACGCGCCTATGCTGCACGTCTGGACCAGGAACTCAAACGGTGGCATCATCATCTCGGTGAAAGATAATGGACTTGGCATCTCCAAGGAGGACCAAAAGAGGATTTTTGAAAAGTTTTATCGTGTCTCAACGGGTGACACTCACGATGTTAAAGGCTTCGGCCTCGGCTTGGCCTACGTCAAGAAAATTGTCGAGGATCATGGAGGACAAATTTTTGTTGAGAGTGAATTGAACGTTGGAACGAAATTTGACATATATTTGCCTTTAATAAAGTAATAAAGATATGGATGACAAGAAAAAGCACAAGATTCTTTTAGCCGAGGATGACAGCAACCTCGGTGTCTTGCTGTGCGAATACCTGCAGGCCAAAGATTATGCGGCCGACCTGGCTCACGACGGTGAGGAGGCATATAACATGTTCATCAATGACAAATACGACCTCTGCATTTTCGACGTCATGATGCCCAAGAAGGACGGCTTCACGCTCGCCAAGGAGGTCCGTATGGCCAATGTCGAGGTACCTATCATCTTCTTAACCGCACGTAACGTCAAGGAGGATATCCTCCAAGGCTTCAAAATCGGAGCCGACGACTATCTGACCAAGCCATTTTCAATGGAGGAGCTCACCATGCGCATCGAGGCCATCCTCAGGCGCACCAGCGGTGAGAGCCCCGTATTGGATACATATAAACTCGGCCGCTTCAAGTTCGACACTCAGAAGCAGCAACTCATTGACGGTGAGAACGTCATTAAGCTCACGACCAAAGAGAGCGAGCTCCTCAAGCTCCTCTGCTCAAACGCAAACAAGGTCCTTGAGCGTAATGTGGCTCTCAAAACCATCTGGGTCGATGACAACTACTTCAACGCACGAAGCATGGATGTCTACATCACCAAGCTGCGTAAGCACCTGAAGGACGATCCCTCGGTCGAGATTATCAACGTACACGGCAAGGGCTATAAACTCGTCATGTAATAACCCTATTCCTCACCGACGTGCCGCATGGTGAGCTCCGACCCTTGTGGTCATGAGCCTACGCCAAAAATGTTGCGCATTAGGCCTCGTGAGAGGCAAGCGCCAAATAATTTAAAGGCTGATTGATTTGATAACCCTATCCGATGTGATGTCGGTGGGCTCTCTAAAACTATTAAGCGGCACGGTGGGTTAACATCCGCGAAAAGACGAGTTGCGCCTGAGCGACTTCTTTCAAAGCGTCGACGGCCGCCTCAGTATTGTCTGAGGCGGCCGTCGCTTTTTTTATGCCTTTTCTCATTCGCCCAAATATCGTCGCAAATAGCAGGTGGGCAAATGGAGGCGAACTTGCTGACAATTAGTGCATTTTTCGCCCTATTATATTAAAAAACTCCTCGCGGGTGGCGTCTCTCGTCAAGAAGGCGCCTGAGAAGTCACTGGTGGTGGTCACCGCGTTTTGCTTCGACACGCCGCGCATCTGCATGCACATGTGGCGCGCTTCGATAACAACGGCGACTCCGAGAGGGTTAAGCGTGTCTTGGATGCACTCCTTAATCTGGGTAGTCAGTCGCTCCTGCACCTGGAGTCGGCGGGCGAAGGCGTCCACCACGCGCGGCAGCTTGGACAGGCCAGTGATATAGTCGCGTGGGATGTAGCCGACGTGCGCCTTGCCGAAGAATGGCAGCATGTGATGCTCGCACATGGAGTAGATCTCAATGTCTTTCACAACCACCATCTGCTGATATTTCTCATGGAACATGGCCTGACGAAGGATTGCTTCGGGGTCCTCGCGATACCCTTTCAGGAGATATTGCATCGCCTTGGCGGCGCGGACAGGGGTCTTGACGAGCCCCTCGCGTGAGACATCCTCACCGACTTCGCTTATGATGCCTGTGTAATAGCCCGCCATTCGCTCGGTGCGGGCCTCGTCGTATATGTTCGGGTCGTCTTGTAGCTCTGAGGCACTGACTACTGTTGCCATTTTGCTTGGATGAATTTGGTGTTAGTTGTCGCGAAATTACTCTATTTTCATCATCTTTTGTGGTGTGCGCTCCCGCTTAATTGGGCGGTCTGGCTTTTTGTCCCATATCTTTGTCCTTGTCTCTTTGTTTTTTGCCTATATTTGTGATAGTGTGCGTGGGGTGGGGCGTCGCTTTTCCCGTTTGCGCCATAAATCACCGAAAAAAAAGATTTGCAGAATACCGAATACTAAAATCCTCTCAGATTTAAACAAACAACATGATGGAAGAGAAGTCTATAACACTCACTTATGAGGTTACCCCAGACAAGACGGCGGAGGTCATGGGCTCTGGCGACATGCCTGTGCTCGCCACGCCTGCCATGGTGGCAATGATGGAGAATGCCGCAATGACGCTCGCTAAGCCGCTTTGTGCCGATGGAGACACGACGGTAGGCAGTCTTATAAACACCTCTCACTTGCGCCCCTCGGATGTTGGCGCAACCATAAGCGTGACGGCGACTCTCAATGCGCAGGAAGGCAGAAAACTCACGTTCTCCATTGTGGCCAAGGATGGCGATAACGTCATTGGCGAGGCTGAGCATGTGCGCTTCATGGTGACGCGTGACCGTTTCCTCTCCAAGTTGGGAAAGTGAGCCTTATGACTAATCATGTCGTCAGTGCTATGAATATCAGGATATTACTAACATCTTTGGCCTCCGTGCTGATGCTCTCGGCTTGCTCTGGGCAGCACGAGGCTCAGGCGGCTAATGATATGGCGGCGTCTGCCGTGACCAAGAAAATGGCCAAAGGTGACGGAATCTCGGTCAGCAGTAGACACATAACCGGTGGACTCGATTTGACGACGTCAGGATCTGGGCTACGCAGCACGCCCGTGTCGCATGTGTCGGTGGGTGGCGAGGTTGTCTTTGTCAACTGCGTCTTTGACGATGACGTGCTCAGCTATGTTGCCTCAGCCAATCAGAGTGTCAGTGCTGATTTTTCTGCCGATGTCACTTTCATTGGGTGCGTTTTTCAGAAGGGGCTTGATCTTAGGCAAAGCGTCTTTCGCGGAAGGTTTGACTTCGAGAAGTGCGTTGTTCATGGTGCGGCTCTCTTTGATGGCGCTCGTTTCTTGGGCGGCTGTGTGCTGAATGGCAGCCAGTTTGAGTCGACAGCCTCATTTGATGGTGTCCGTTTTGGGCCGGGCAGCAGCTTGCGCAGTGTCAAGTTTGACATGGCGGCGTTGCTTCAAAATGCATGGATGGAGTCTGATGTGATGTTTACGGACAGTCATTTCTCGGGAGTGACTGACTTCTCTCATTTGCATGCGGCTGGGAGCATCAACATGTCCAATTGCCAGTTCAGCAGCCGAGTGGAGTGCCGGGACGCAAGTTTCTTCGGCTCTGTGAGGCTCTCTAATGCGCATTTTGCGGGGAATGTCATCGCTGAGAATACTCTCTTTCTTGGAAATCTGAATCTTAACAAAACTTCTTTTGATAAAGATGTCGAGGTGAGCCATTGTGTTTTCACTTCTCTGCCCGACGTCTCAAACACAATCAAGGCCGACGCTGCGGTTGCCACAGAGCGCAATAACCAATGTTTGTCGCGTCCGATAAATATTTTGCAATGAAGAAGAGCTTTATAGTGGCGGCTGCGGCCGCAACCCTCGCTGGGTCTTCTCTGACCGCCTGCGATGAGGATACGCTTGATCTTATTTTCGGCATTCTGAACGTCTTGACCGACAGCGGTGAGGAAGTCACTGTCCAGGTCGATGACAAGGGTCTTGGCTATCTGGAGCCTGACGAGGACACCAGCACCATAGAGGATGACATTCACCTTAACACTAATGATGGTGACGGGACTGTGACCTCTGACTTGCCAAGCAAGGTCGACCTCACTGCCTACCTCCCTCCCATTGGCAATCAGGGCTCTTATGGCACATGCGTGGCGTGGGCCACGGCCTACAACTGCCGCACATGGTTGGACGCTCATAAAAATAGACGCACCACTAATCAATTGACCACGAGCGAGATATATAGCCCTGCCGATATTTGGAAAGGCATTTCGTCAAGTCAGAAGAACTCAGGTTGCCAAGGCACAGCCTTCCAGCCGGCCTTCAATGCCATGGTGTCGCGTGGTGTCGCCACGTGGGCGAAGTCGCCTTATTTCTCATCTTCCTCAGATTGTGACTGCTCCAACTCGTCGGCCGAGAACACTGAGGCTGCCAAACATAAGATTAAGTCCTACAGGGAGATTGCCATAACTGACATCAATACGGTCAAACGCTATCTCGCAGAGGGCCATCCCGTTGTTCTCGGGGCGTGCCTTGGTGATAACTACATGAACGCATCCGGCAGCTCGGTCATCTACTCTAAGGGGACGACCAACCAGACGGGAATGCACGCCTACCATGCCATGATGTGTGTGGGCTATGACAACAATAGGGGCGGCTCTAATGGTGCTTTCCGCATTGTCAACTCATGGGGTGAGGACTGGGGTGACAATGGCTTCGTCTGGATTGATGCCAACTATATGTGCAGCAGTTCGTTTGCATATACTGGCCTTGTGGCTTATCTTGATGATGATGACACGACGTCTTATGGCGACGAGTCAAGCACTGTCGACCTCCAGCCCACTAAGATAACTGATGAGGATTATTATGTGGCGGGGGACTCTGATTCTGACGACCCGCGCTGGCGCACGTTGACCTATGATGTCTATAATGCGGGAAATGGAACTGTAAGCGCATCGTCAACATGGGGCAACGCCTATGTGCTCTACAATGCCTACAATGCGAATGAGATGACTGTGGTGCTTGTGGACCTATATACCGACCAGTTTGGTGTGGCTAAAAACCATGCTAACTTCAATTGGGATAAGGATGAGGCCAAGGCTACCATCGGACTCGATGCGCAAGGCTATTCACTCACCAATGTGGATATCCCTGGTCAGAGCTCTGTGGCGACTGTCGTCACTAAGGCTACCGACTCAAGCATGAAGGCCGACGCCTACAATTTCTCCTGGTCCTACAAACTGCCCGATGTCTCTGGCAAGTACTACCTTGTGCTAATTGCCGACGCGTTCAGCTCTGTCTCAGAGAGTAATGAGAGTAACAATTACTATTTTCTCACAGGGTCGGACAATGGTCCTCTCACTATTTCCAATGGTGTGATTCAGACTTCAATCGCAAACAACAAGAGCCTCTCTCTCGCCAAACCCAAGCAGAATGCCGCCCACCCGCAGCAGACTGCTGTCAATGAGACAGCCCCTAACACCTACTCGCCTGCCGAAATATCTAAGGTGCTCGACCGTATGCGTGCAAGCGGTGAGTTGAGAAACAAGGCGCAGCAATGGGTTGAGCAAAATGAGCAGACTCCTATGGCCAAGCGCAAGGTCGTCAAAGTGGCCGAGTAGTGGCGAAATTCAGGCAGTAAGAGACAACAGTATAACCTAATAATGTAAAAACATGAAGACCTTTAAGATAAAAAGCGGCATCCTGATGGCCGCTGCCGCATTGTGCGTTTCCCTCTCCCTCTCTTCTTGCGCAGAACTGCTCTCAACGAGCGCGCCGCAGAAGAAAAAAACTACCACGACAACAACGACTGTGTCTTCGTCAAGCTCAACGTCAAGCACCTCAACCTCCTCGACGACCACTGTTGGCAATGCCAAGGCCGACGGCTCCACAAGCAAGGGCCGCTCGTCTGTCGCCAAGTAATATTTAACGCCCGTCGGCATTTGTGTTTACTATGTCAATGTTTTGGCTACGTAAAACACGGAACTACTAATCGGAACCCCTTTGCGCATGGGGGTGAGGAGTGCTTTTATTGATAAAATAAGTAATTTTACCCCAAGCCAAAGGATAAACGCCCTTGTGACGTCTCGAAAATCATGTCCATAAGTATTCGCAACATAACGAAAAGATACGGTGCCCAGTTGGCTCTTGACGATGTGTCAGTTGAGATTTCTGACGGTCAGGTTGTCGGGCTTCTTGGTCCCAATGGTGCTGGCAAGTCGACACTGATGAAGGTGGTGACTGGCATCATAAAGGCTGATTCAGGCTCTGTTGACGTATGTGGACATGACATCACGAGCGAAAGTGACGAGGTCAGGAGGCTCATAGGCTATCTGCCAGAGAGCAACCCGCTCAACCTTGAGATGTATGTCCGTGAGTACCTCACCATGATGGCATCTCTCAGTGGCGTGGCTGACAAGGCTAAGCGTGTCGATGAATTGATTGACATGACAGGCCTTGGCCCGGAGGCGCACAAGCGTATCGGCTCTCTCTCAAAGGGTTATCGACAAAGGGTGGGGCTGTGTCAAGCCCTTGTCGGGGATCCCAAGGTGGTCATTCTCGATGAACCGACCACGGGACTTGACCCCAACCAGATTCTTGACATTCGCGAACTCATCCGAGGCTTGGCTCATGAGAGGACTGTGGTTCTCTCAACCCACATCATGCAAGAGGTCGAGGCGACGTGCGACCATATTGTCATCATTGACCATGGCCACATTAAGGCACGAGGCTCTGTGGCTGAGGTGCTAAGTCTCGCATCTGAGGGACGGCAGGTCGTCGATGTCGAGTTCTATGCGGACATTGAGTGTCAACAATTGGAGCGGGAGCTGCAAGCGCAGGCTACCCAAACAGGCCCAAGGCGTTTCCGTCTGACGGCCCCAGCCACAGATGACGACCTGCGCCTGACTACCTTCCGTTTCGCAGTGCGCCACAACGCCCCGCTGCTGCACATCTCGGCGGCTTCTGAGGACATAGAGGATGTTTTCCACCAGCTGACGGTCGCCCCGACAGGCAAATAGGCAACCTAAACAGACAAAAAATCATTTAACAAGAATAACGATATGGCAGACAAATTGATTGTGAAAGAGCTTGACAACGTCGCTGTGCGTTTCTCCGGAGACTCTGGAGACGGCATGCAGTTGGCAGGTAACATCTTCTCCACAGTGTCGGCTACCGTAGGAAACAGCATCAGCACTTTCCCCGATTACCCGGCCGACATCCGCGCCCCGCAAGGCTCGCTGACTGGCGTGTCTGGTTTCCAGGTGCACATTGGCGCAGGTGTCGTCTACACCCCGGGCGACTTGTGCGACGTGCTTGTGGCCATGAACGCGGCGGCCCTCAAGACCCAATATCGCTACGCCAAGCCCGATGCGACAATCATTATTGACACTGACGCATTCCGCGAGGCCGACCTCAAGAAGGCCGCCTTTGAGACTGCCGACCCCATCGCCGAGATGAATATCGACCCGGACCGCGTCATCGCCTGCCCTATCACTCAGATGGTCAAGGATTGCCTTGCCGACTCGGGCATGGACGTTAAGAGCATTGTCAAATGCCGCAATATGTTCGCTCTCGGTCTCGTCTGCTGGCTCTTTGACCGCGACCTTGACATCGCATTCAATTTCCTCCGCGAGAAGTTCGCCAAGAAACCCGGTGTGGCCGATGCCAATATCAAGGTTATCCAGGCTGGCTATGACTATGGCCACAACACCCACTCGTCTGCCATGAACGTCCGTCGCATCGAGAGCAAGGTCAAGGTGCCTGGCCGATATATGGACATAACGGGCAACAAGGCTACGGCCTATGGTCTCATTGCTGCTGCCGAGAAGGCCGGCCTCCGCCTCTTCCTCGGCTCTTACCCCATAACCCCCGCCACCGACATCCTCCATGAGCTCTCCAAGCATAAGAGCTGCGGCGTCATCACCGTGCAGTGCGAGGATGAGTTGGCTGGCTGCTGCTCGGCTCTCGGCGCGTCGTTCGCAGGAGCTTTGGCTGTCACGTCGACCTCAGGCCCTGGTGTCTGCCTCAAGAGTGAGGCCATGAACTTGGCTGTCATCATGGAGCTGCCGCTCGTAGTTGTTGATGTCCAGCGTGGCGGCCCTGCCACCGGACTCCCCACCAAGAGCGAGCAGACAGACTTGCTGCAAGTCCTCTTTGGACGAAACGGTGAGTCTCCAATGCCGGTCATTGCTGCAACCTCTCCCGTCGATTGTTTTGATGCCGCATACCAAGCAGCCAAGATTGCCCTTGAGCACATGACCCCTGTCGTCTTGCTCACCGACGCCTATGTGGCTAACGGATCTGGCGCTTTCCGCCTCCCCAACCTGGCTGACGCTGCCTCTATCAATCCTCCTTATGTCCCCGAGGAACTCAAAGGCAAGTGGGCTCCCTACCTCCGTGACGAGAAGACCGGTTCACGTTACTGGGCAGTGCCGGGTCGTGAGGGATTCCAGCATATTCTCGGTGGCCTTGAGAAGGACAATAAGACGGGTGCCATCTCCACCAATCCAGAGAACCACGACCTTATGTGTCACCTCCGCCAAGAGAAGATTGACCGCATTGAGGTGCCTGATGTCGAGGTGCTTGGTGACAAGGATGACGCAGACCTGCTCATCGTCGGCTTCGGTGGAACGTATGGCCATCTCCATGCCGCAATGGATGAGATGCGCGCCGAGGGCAAGAAGGTCGCTCTCGCTCACTTCAAGTTCATCAATCCTCTGCCTGCCAACACGGCCGAGGTCATGAAGAAATATAAGAAGGTGGTGGTCGCCGAGCAAAACCTCGGACAGTTCGCCGCATTCCTGCGCATGAAAGTCGATTGCTTCGCACCCTATCAGTTTAACCAGGTGAAGGGACAACCTTTCATCGTTAGCGAGTTGGTTGAGGCTTTCAACAAGATTCTCAATAACTAAGGTGTAGGCATAACACAATCACAACAGTAACAGTAAAAGAATCATGAGCGATTTCAGCATAAACGACTATAAAAAGGGACAACCGCGCTGGTGCCCTGGTTGTGGCGACCACTTCTTCTTGGCTTCTCTCCACAAGGCCATGGCTGAACTGGGTGTAGCACCTTGGGACACGGCTGTAATCTCGGGCATCGGTTGCTCAAGCCGTTTGCCTCACTACATGGCTACTTATGGTATGAATACCATTCACGGCCGTGCTGCAGCCATTGCCACTGGCACTAAGGTGGCAAACCCCAACCTGACTGTGTGGCAGGTGAGTGGTGATGGTGACGGTCTCGCCATTGGCGGCAATCATTTCATTCATGCCAACCGCCGTAATATCGACCTGAACATGATCCTCCTCAACAACCGTATCTACGGTCTCACGAAGGGTCAGTATAGCCCCACCTCACCACGCGGCTTCGTCTCTAAGTCCTCACCCTATGGCACAGTCGAGGACCCTTTCCGCCCTGCAGAGCTCTGCTTTGGCGCTCGCGGGCATTTCTTCGCACGCGCTGTGGCCACGGATGCCGCCGGCACTGTCGAGGTTCTCAAAGCAGCATATAAGCACAAGGGCGCCTCTGTTTGCGAAATTCTCCAGAACTGCGTCATCTTCAACAATGGCACACACGACTCTGTCTATAGCCGTGAGGGACGCGAGCTCAACGCCATCTATGTTGAGCATGGCAAGCCGCTCGTCTTTGGCAAGGACAAGGAGTTTGGCCTTGTGCAAGAGGGCTTCGGACTCAAAGTCGTCAAGATTGGTGAGAACGGTGTAACCATTGACGATATCCTGGTCCATGATGCGCATTGCGAGGACAACACTCTCCAGCTCAAGCTCGCGCTCATGGAGGGCCCTGACTTTCCTATCGCTCTCGGTGTCATCAGGGATGTCGAGGCTCCTACCTACAATGACGCTGTTTGGGCGCAGATTGATGAGGTCTCCGAGAAAAAGAAGTACCATAACTTCGCAGAGCTCCTTGAGACGAATGATATTTGGGAGGTCAAGTAAATAATATCACATAACTCGGTCCTCAAAAGGCGGAGTTATGTAACTGGTCTTTCGGGCAGCCTAAGGATGAAAATCCTCGGGCTGCTTTATTTTTTGAGACAACGCGGATGGCTACATAAACAAATAACTTCGTTGTCTATGTATGTTTTGTGGGAAATAACTATCTTCGTATTGCTAAAGCTATGAAAAAAGATGGATTTTTTTGAGACCCTATACAGCTATGCTACGATGCTCATTGTGGGCATCGTGTTGTCGCTTTTTATCATCATGTTGTTTGTCAAGGCGGAAGGCGTGTCCGAAGCCTACAAAATGGCGCGCCGTTATCTTGCTACGCTATATGTCCTAATTGCGTTTGACCTGGTGTTTAGCCTCTTGGCCCATACAAAAAATTGGGGAGAGGGTGCGGACACGCTTGTCGACGTGTTCTGCTATACGCCCGTATCTGTCTGTTTCGCATTGATGTGTAGCGTTTTGCTTGATGATAAGGAGGTCTACCACAAGAAGATAAGACGTGATGTCTTGTTATGTCCGATCGCCATGATTGCCGGAACTTGCGCCATTTTGATTGATGAGCTCCCGCATTGGGCTTTCATATTACTGATATGCTCATGGGCGTTTTTCATTGTAACGCTCGGCGTCAATATTCTCAGGAGTTACACTCAAGCGCTGATGAGGCTTGACGATAAATATTCTTTAGACAAGGTTCGTAACATATCGTGGCTTCGCAACGGTTTTGTCCTTTTCGTCGTGTGGGGTCTCTGTTGCCCCATAGCTGCGGTCTGCCCCATGTGGTTTAACACCATATACGCCTCAATAGGTGGCGTGATTTATATTTACATAGGTGTATCCATTCTCAATTACAGCGCCGTTTGCCAAAAGGGGGATGACTCGGATGAAGTGGATCTGTCCGGCAATCTTGACCCGCAGAAGGTTGAGTCTCTTTCTCTATCCCTCCATGAATGGGTGGAGACCAAGGGGTTTATGGCGCAAGGTGTTACAGTGGGGCATGTGGCGAAGGCTCTTAATGTGACCATTCCCGATGTTTTGTTCACCATAAGGAATGAGCATTTCTCTGATTTCCGTAATTTCATTGTGAGGCTGCGAGTCCGCGAGGCGCAGGAGCTGTTGGTGAAACACCCTAAGAAGAGTGTGTTGGAAATTGCGCAGAGTGTCGGCTACATATCAGCGAGCGAGTTCAATTCTGATTTTCATGACATGGTGGGCGTAACCCCGCAGGAGTGGCGTGAGGGCTGCCTCCGTCTCATATAAAAGTCTCCTTTCCTGTTTTTGAATGTCTTTCGTCAATATATCCGATGACGGGTTGTCCCTGCCAGCGGCTCAAATTTCGCAAAAAGTCAATGAGACTCTGCGTCAGAGGTCGCAACTTGTAATCACTGCGCCTCCGGGGGCAGGCAAGTCTACGCTCCTCCCTCTAACCATTTTACAAAGCTTAGCCGACGGTGGGCGCATCTTGATGCTCGAACCACGGCGTCTCGCCGCTCGCCAGATTGCGGAGCGAATGGCTTCGCTCATTGGTCAGGAGGTCGGGAAGACGGTTGGTTATACTGTGCGTTTCGATAGCCGCACATCAGCGGAGACGCGTATTGAGGTTGTCACAGAGGGAATCCTTTCACGCCGTCTTATCTCAGACCCGTCGCTTGATGGTGTCTCAGTCGTCATCTTTGACGAGTTTCATGAGCGTAGCATCTTTGCTGACGTGGCTCTCGCCTTGTCGCGTGAGGCCCAGCAAATTTTGCGTCCTGACCTGAGGATTGTCATAATGTCCGCCACCATTGACGCCTCTTCCATCTGTCGGTTGCTTGACGCTCCTCTCATTGAGAGCAGTGGACGGATGTACCCGGTTGATGTGCTGCGTGGTGAGGAGTGCGATGCTTTCACTTGCGCAGATGTTGTGGCCTCCACGGTTCTTCGTGCTCATGCGGAAAATCAGGGTGATATCTTAGCTTTCCTCCCAGGCGAGGGTGAAATTCGCCGTGCAGCCGCCATTCTTGATGGTAAACTGGGTGCGACGAGGGTTTTCCCACTCTACGGCATGCTGCCTCAGTCGGAGCAGCGAAAAGCCATTGCCCCAAGTCGCTCGGGAGAGCGTAAGGTGGTCCTTGCGACTCCCATTGCCGAGACTTCGCTGACGATTGAGGGGGTGCGAGTGGTAGTCGATTCCGGGCTTTGCCGCCAAATGGTTTTCGATCCGGCTAATGGGCTGAGCCATTTGGAGACGGTACGTGTGTCTATGGATATGGCCAATCAGCGCACAGGGCGAGCAGGACGTGTTGCCCCAGGTGTCTGTTACCGGTTGTGGAGTCTCGCCACAGAACATCGGATGGCTGATATGCGCAAACCGGAGATTGAGGTGGCAGACCTTGCTCCGCTCACACTCGATGTGGCCGCATGGGGTGAGCGTGACCCCGAAAAACTGACGTGGCTCACTCCTCCTCCTCGCGGACATGTTGAACAGGCGCGCACGCTGCTCAGGATGCTCGACGCCATTGATGACGACAACCGCCTTACTCCCCATGGACGTGAACTGAGCCAAATGCCATGCCACCCACGCATGGCGCAGATGATGGCTGCGGCCGGCTCGCGTCCCTTACGCTCTTTAGCTGCCGACATAGCGGCACTGCTTGAGGAGAAAGACCCCATGGCCAACCAGTCAAGCGGTATGGCCTCTGCTGACATCAATCTGCGCATCGAGATGCTCCGCCGTGCACGCGCAAACAATAGGTTGGGCAGTAAGGCATGGGAGCGGATTGCTAAGATTGCCGAGCAGTATAGTCGTATCGCTAAGATAAATGAACCAGACAATGGACCTTTCAGCAGGACGGACACGGGGCTTCTCCTCGCGTCAGCCTATCCCGAACGAATAGCGTCGGCCCGCGAAGGCAAGCACGGACTCTTTATGCTCAGCAGCGGAGATTTAGCACAATTGCCTAAGGATGACGACCTTGTGGCCGAACCTTGGATTGTGGCGGCAAATGTCAATGCGCGTGATGGGGTGGGGCGAATCTTTCTTGCCTCGCCTCTTGACCCCAAGGACCTCAAGCCAATGTTGCGCGAACGCGACAATGTGTCGTGGGACATGAAGAAGGGCTGCATCGTGGCGCAGCGTGAATATCGCATTGGCAGTCTCGTCCTTGGTGCCAAGTCAATCCGCGAGGGTAATCAAGAACTCATTGTCTCAACCATTTGCCGAGCGGCTCAAAAGGATGGTGAGCGAATGCTCGACTTCTCAGATGAGGCTCAGGCCTTCCAACAACGCGTCTCTATTGTGTCTCAATGGCACCCCGAACTTGAACTGCCCAATCTTGCAACGGCTACGGTCCTCGCTTCTGCCCCCGATTGGCTGCCGATGTACATAGGCAAGGCAACGACTGTCACCGAGCTGAAGAAAATCAACATGACGGATGTCCTCAAGTCTATGCTCACCTACAGTCAGTTGCAAGAGGTGGACAAACTTGCGCCCGAACGCATCGAGGTCCCCACGGGAAGCCATATCCGTGTGGAATATAGGGCTGCTGCTGACGCTCCTGTGCTTCGTGTCCGATTGCAGGAGTGTTTCGGCATGGCGAGCACACCATGTGTTGATGGCGGACGACGCCCTGTGCTAATGGAGCTGCTCTCGCCTGGCTACAAGCCTGTTCAGCTGACTCAAGACCTTGCCAACTTTTGGAGGGAGACTTATTTTGAGGTGCGCAAGGAACTCAAAAGACGCTACCCTAAGCACTCTTGGCCAGACAATCCGCTTGAGGCCGAGGCTGTGAGAGGTGTCAAACGTCGGCAATGAGTAGAGTATGCATGCTTAAATGATGCCTTTGGTTGATAAAGAAAGGCAGTTTGTCCCTTTGTCTGCTCAATCTTCATTGAAATAAGTATCTTTGCGTCGCGAAATAGTATATTATTCATCTTTGAGCCAATCGCCTTGGCGGACGCCCATCTTTATATCGGGCTATGCTGCGTGGCGTTGCTCAAATCAACCAATCTGTTTTGAAAAAGATAAGCTATGCCATTGGCATGAACATCGGCGCAAACCTCAAGGCCGAGGGCGCTACTAATGTTGATTTTGACGAGCTCTTCAAAGGTCTCAAGGCCGTGTTGACTGGCGAGAAGCCTGAGATTGAGCCTGCAGAGTGCGGCGAAATCCTTCAAAAGTACTTCACCGAGCTTGAGGAGAACAAGATTAAGGCAACCATGGAAGAGGGGCAGGCTTTCCTTGCAGCAAATGCAACCCGCCCCGAAGTCACCACTCTGCCCAGCGGTCTGCAATACGAGGTCATAACCGAGGGCAAGGGCGCTAAGCCCAAAGCCACTGACACTGTCCGTTGCCATTACCACGGCACCCTTGTCGATGGCACAGTCTTCGATTCTTCTGTGCAGCGTGGCGAGGCCATCAATTTCCCAGTCAACGGTGTCATTGCTGGTTGGGTCGAGGCTCTCCAGCTCATGCCTGTCGGCTCCAAGTGGAAGCTCTACATCCCCTACAACCTCGGCTATGGTGCACGTGGCGCTGGTCAGAGCATCCCTCCTTACGCCACCCTCATCTTCGAGGTCGAGCTCATTGACATTGTCAAGTAACTAACAGAAATATAACACAAGAGAATGAAAAATCTTTTTTTCATCGCTGTAGCGGCTGGCTCTGTGCTGACCTCATGCAGCAATTGCGGCATCAGCAAGAAGGCTGACCTCGCTTCTCAGCAGGACTCTATCAGCTATGCCCTCGGCGTAACCTTCGGTGACTACCTCCGTGGCCAGTACAAGCAGCTCCCCGTCGACACCATCGACTATGTCGCCTATGCTTGCGCTCTTAAGGACAGCAAGTTGACTGATGACTATGTCAACAATGTCAAGGCTCAGCTTGACACCATCTATTGTGACATTTTCATGGATGGCACCCGTGCGCAGCTTGCATATGGCGAGGCTGCCATTTCTCTTGACGACGCTCAGGGGCTCCTGAATGCCAAGGCAACAGCCAAGCGTGCAGAGCTTCAAGCTAAGCGTGACGCCGAGGCTGTCGCAAATGAGGCTGAGGGCAAGGCTTTCCTCGCATCCAACATCACAGCCGAGGGTGTAGATTCAACTGCCACTGGTCTTCAGTATAAGGTTCTCGTGGCTGGCAAAGGTCCTAAGCCTACCGAGAATGACCGTGTCAAGGTCAATTACCGCGGCACCCTCATTGATGGCACTGTCTTTGATGAGACCAAAGAGGGCGAGCCTGCTACCTTCCCCCTCCGTGGTGTAATTAAGGGCTGGACTGAGGCTCTTCAGATGATGCCTGTCGGCTCTAAGTGGGAGATTTATGTCCCCGCTGACCTCGCTTACGGCAAGCGTGGCGGTGGTGAGAAGATTGGCCCTAACAAGACTCTCATCTTCCAAATCGAGCTTCTCGAGATTGTAAAGTAAGAACGCTGAGTTCTTTCTACATTAAATAATGGCGTCCTGCTGACCAATGGGTCAGTGGGGCGTTTTTGTTTTGGCTTCTTTTGATCAGAAGCGCAATCGCATAATCCGCAATCACAAAAATGTCGTTATGCGGAGTTTTTGGGGGATAGTCTGCACGAATAGACACGCAAGAGAGACGCCCCGCCGACAGGATTTTACTCCAGTAGGTGGGGCGTTTCTCTTTGCTGAACACTTTACCTGTGATTATGATTTTCGCATAGAGTGAGGATCGTATAGCTCCATTCATGAGGGGCTATGTACCTACAATTTGTAATTAGTGGCATGATGTATTAATAGTCTTCGCGGACAATTCGGAATCCAACGTTGGCATATCCTGAGGCGCCATCCCGTGCATCATCCGAATACTCTGTTCGGCATGCGTCTCGGCTCGAATCCCAGCTGCCACCTTTCACAATATACAGGCCAGATGAATTCTGAGTTGAGGTCCACTCCCAGCAGTTTCCCCAGAAGTCAATGCCACCGCACGCCCCAGTGGATTGAGCGTATGCGCTGACGGCGGTGAGTCCGCTCTCCACAAAGTCGCTGTTCATGTTGACGTCTTTCGGCATATGCCCTGCTGCCAATATCCACTCTTCCTCTGTCGGCAGCCTATATGTGTGGTTGCCGTCTTGCTCGCCCATCCATTGGCAATACGCCATGGCGTCTGAGTATGATATGTTGGTCACGGGATAGTCGTCTTGACCATCATTGAAAGTGAAGCCCTCTTTGAAAGCCGCATATTCTGAGTTCCGTACGGGGGCGTAGCCTATGTAGGCGTTGTTGCCTGATGAGCCTCTCAAGACGAGCCACTCGTCTGTGGTGTCATCGTCGGTGCGCGGGTCGATAAGCCTGAGGAATTGCTCTTCCAGGCGTATGTCCCGGTTCTCGGTCATCTCGTCCACTATGGCCTGCATCTCATCCACGAGCGATTGACTCTTGGCGTCTCGCTCCAACTCGCGGAGTTTGGCTTTCTTCCTCGCCACCACTTTGTCATATTTCACACCCATCTGCTCCATCAGCGCATCTTTGTTCTCCTGAGTCGGGTTGCTCTGGTAGGCTGCCAATGCGCTTTGAGTGTCCTGGTCCAGGCCAGGCCTCTCGTCCTCAATGAATGGGGCGTCGGGATCTGCGAACTCAAGGTTGTCCTCCACAAGGTCGGTCGGGGTGATGAAAGAGCCAGCCTCGACCGTCTGATGGACGCCGAAGTAGTCTGCCTTTTGCCCGTCTTTGTAGATGGTCAGCCTATAGCCCCCGCTCAAGTCACATGGGAAGGTGACTATGTAATAGTCCCGCCCTGGCTCAAGCGTCCCTCCATCCGATGCGCTAAAGGTTATGATGCTCTCCTTGTCGCCGACGAGGTCGCCGGCAATCTGATAGCCATCCACGCTCTCAAGCACCACTTGGGTAATCCCTGATAGGCTGAAGTTCAAGTGGATGCCCCCCAGACCCTTGGCTGTCACCGCGTTCGAGTCTGTCACGTCCACATCCCATTGTTGCGCGTTGACAGTCAATGCTGCCTCTCCCACTACGTCATTGTCCTCGTTATCATCCTCTTTTGAGCAAGAGGCGAACAGGCATAGCGAGGCGGCCAATGCGGCAAAAATCATGCGTGCCATCTCCCGCTATTTTTTGTTACCACCCCTCTTTTGTCCATTGCTACCACCCTTTGTGCCTTTGGTCTGGCCACTACTCTGATGTCTCTCAGCCAAACGTTTCATTATTTTCCTCTCCTGCTCATACACCTGCTCAATCTGCGTCTGAGTCAAGAAAGTGGAGTACACCTCATAATATTTCTGCCTAATGCTGAGAATCTTCTCGCTCTTGGCAAATCGCTCTTTGAGCATGGCCTCGGTCTCCTCCTCGGTCATATCCTTCTTCTCTGCCTTCTGGCGAGGACCTAAAGCCCAAATCTCTTTCTGGCAGTTGCAGAAGGTCTCCACAAACTTCTCGGTTACGTCGTCCGCAAAGCCGAGGTCTTGGGCAATGTGTTTTGCCTGTGCTACGGCAAGTTCCTCGCGAGAGAGGCGCTGCTCTTTGGCTGTCTCTGACTTGCTGCTCTCTTGTGCGAAAGCTGCGTTGCTCGATGCCATGACAATGATGGCAAGGGCGATTACCCTAAAAATGTTTTTCATGTTGTTTGTTTTTTTGCCGACTGGTTCTCAGCCGTTGTTTTTATTCGTAGAAAAAATACTCGTCTTGGTAAATGTCCAACAAATATGTCTGGTCGTCAGGTGAAAGTTGGCAGAATGCGTTTTCAACCTCATCTATACCGTTTTCACTCTGGGTCCGCAATGTCGTGCCAATAGCAAAGAAGAGGGCTGTGCAAGCAGCCATGGCTACGGCTGCTCTCACCCACAAACGGAGTTTGCCGGGCTTGCGCTGTGCGTCTTTGCCAATCTCGGGCGTCAAATGCTCACCCGTGTCACCACTCTCCTCTCTGTGGATTCTCTCAAACACATTGTCCTCCAAGTTGTCGAGAAAACCCTCTGGCGTGGTATATGGCATCCGCTTGCCGATATGTTCAAAATCGAAATCCTTGCTCATCTCTGTTTCGGCTTAATCGTTCGAGTTCATGTAGTTGACTATCTTGGCTTTGGCAATATGAAAGTTGGCTTTCACCGCCCCCTCTGTGGAGTGCGTGGCCTCGGCTATCTCCGCAAAACTCAGTTCGTCATAGTAGCGCAGGTTGAACGCTATTTGTTGCTTCTCGGGCAGACTGAGTATGGCCTTTTGAAGTTTGACGCTTTCCAAGTCGCTGTAGTCAACATATTCGCCTGCAATGATTTGCTCTGCTTTGCCCTCGTCGTCATCTAAGGACAACGTGCCACGCCTGCGCTCAATAATTCGCAGGGCCTCGTTTGTGGCAATTCTGAAAAGCCATCCGCGCAGTGTGCTCCCGTCCTTGAGTTGTTCGAAAGAGCGGTAGGCCCTTACGAATGTCTCCTGTGTGGCGTCTTGAGCATCGTCATGTGAGACAACTAATCGGCGAATGTGCCAATAAACAGCGGCTTTGTACTTCCCCATCAGGAGCCTTAGGCCCTCCTGTAATGAGGCGTGCATTGCTGCGACTATTGTCTTATCGTCTGTGGTCATGGTTTCAGCTGGTCGCTATGACAAGGTGTACACTTTCTTCCTCCCATCCATTACCATGGCAATCCCTATGGCCGTGTCTGCCGCAAATGAATCAAGTTCGGCCTCGGCTGTATCTTTGCTCAGACCTGTCATCTTGTGATACTGCCTTATGGTCAAGCACTCATTGTTTTTGAGGTATGCGAGTGCCATCTCCAACCGGTCGCCCTTGCTCAGTTTGTTCGATGTGTGTGACACCACGACTGGGCGCGTCACAACCTTAACCACGCGCACTGGGCGGCTGTGGTGGATGTGCCGGTTGGTGTACATATGTTGTGCGCTGACCGAGGCTGACGCCATCAGCATTGCCGCAATTGCTATATATTTGAAAATCTTCATGTCCGTAACCTCCTGTTCTCCTTTTGTGAAACTTTTGGGTTCTGGGTTCTTTGTGCCCATTTCTTTGAACCTTACACTATATAGACCCGGACAAACAGCAAAAGTAAAATAGCGACAGGATTTTTTTTAAAGAAATTTTCCCACTCCTTTTAACCAATAAAATACCCCGCGCCACCAACAGGCTTAATGCCTGTCGGTGGCGCGGGGCTAATTATCTGAATCGCCTTATCCCTATTGACTATTGACGATTAAATGTCATGTCTGCGGTAATTATGCTGAAGCCTAAACCTTCAGATGTGAATTGGTCCTTTTCGAACGTGCTTATATGAATAGGAGTTTGGGTGTCAGCCTTGAGTCCGAGTGCAAGTCGTGAGTCGCCTGTAACTTCTATTTGAGACCCGTATGTCAGAGTGACAGTCTTTTCCTCTTCATTGACACTCCAGTCTCCTGACATGCTAACCTCTACGGATTTGTTTTTTGTGTTTCCAAGGTCTTCATTGCCAAGTCTTTGACTGTAAGTGAAGGAACTCTTGAATTTTCCATCGTCACCGAATTTAATCGTGCCGACAATGTTTTCTCCTCTGGTATAACCTTCTTGTGCCCCTTCATAATTCCACTCGCCGACCAATTTGTCTTTGTATGTCTTCGGCTCACTGGCTCCGCAAGAAGTCATGCATGTGAGGATAGTCGCCAAAAGGCAGAGTACGCCCAAAAACTTTTTCATTGTGAATGATTTCAAAGTTTATAAATAGTGTTTTGAATGTAAGGATGTCAAAAATGCAATCGCCCATACATCGAAGTCTCCACACCTGCGGAAGCTTATGCGCATGGGCGATTCCATTCACCTCTTTACGATTATTTTTTGTTTGCTCTAAGGCTTAGTCTACCCTTGTGTACGTGACTGTTATCCCATCGTCGTCACGAGTCGTGAAACTGTTAGCCTCAAGCGAGATGATGTCATCAGTCGATGTGTCGAATAAGGCCGCTTTTACGTCTCCGATGAACATCGCGTTAAGTTCCTCCAAATCACTGCTGTCGGCGTTATACCAGCCTGTCAGCCATGTGTAAATTTTTGCATTTGAGACTTTAGCGTCGCACGAGGTGGCATCGCAATACAGCATGTCATCACCTATGACATCCCACTCGCCAGATTTGTAGCCTGTGACCGTCATTTGGACTTTGGTCCCATCTTCCTCTTCCTCTTTGAACGTCATGACGAAGTCCGCCCGGAAAGAGTTGTTCTCTTTCAATGTGAGTGTGCCATTTAAGGTTCCGTCTACATCGGGTATGGATTCTGAGAACTCCCATCGGCCAACCAACTTGTTTTTAGATGAGTTGCCACATGATGTGAGCGGCAGGCAGACAATAATTGCCGCAATGAGGTATAAAAAGCTGAGTGCTTTTTTCATAAAGTGAGGTTATGTGTGTTACTTATTATATTTCGTCTTCGTCAAAAGTGTAGCATGGGCCGCTTACGAAGCCTAACTTCATTAAGGAGTTGAGAGAGTCGCAATGGGCGATAGTCCCTACAACCTCTTCCGTCCCTTTAAGCAAGTAGCCGACAAAGAAATGGCAGTCTTTACCTGCGCCTTTGCCCGACGGGTCCTCGCACTCGACTTTCTTAAGGTCAAGTATAAAGTAGAACTGGATGTTCTCGTTCTTTGCCTCAGGCAACTGCTTGAGCAGCTCTTTGGTCTTGCTCCGTCCCAACTCACCGTCAAATACGACGGCTTCATACTTGCCGGCGGCGATGTCACTCGTCAGCACAGTTATGAAGGACTTAGAGTTGCCTTTCTTCCAACGAAGGAAAAAGTAGACGAGTATAATTACACAACAGCAAATTTTAATTATTTTCCACGCCATGACACAAATGTTTTATGTGTTGATTTTGATTAGAGGTCTTTGTTGCTGTTTTTTTCCTTAAAGAAATTAAAACCCATCACAATACCCAAGATTGGGCAGGCGATAAGGAGGAGGTTTTCGTCAACGTCGTTGATATAGTAATCGCCCATCGCAATTCCTATAATAAAGGTCACGATTTCGGTTGCTCCTGAAAAGCACCGAGGATGGCACCCGCGACGGAGTATTTAGGAACACAAATGGACACTCCCGCCCCGGCTATTACTGCTCCCAACATTACCAACCACATGGAGTATACCCCACTCAAGTTGGTGATTATGGCCAAAATGATGCCGCAGATGATTCCCAATGTTATGCCGAGACCGGCAGCGCATCCTGCGCCCATTGGCTTGTCATCCTCTTTGGGCTCAGCGCCCTCTGTCGTGCCTGCTATGGGCTCTTTCTTCTCTTCAAGATCTGTCATAAGTTAAATTATTTAGAGTGTTATTTGTGAGTTGTCTTAAGGTTATTCAATTCCTTCCGTTTTGATGAAAAAGGAAGCATGGATATGAACTTTTTCTTTGATAGTCTAAGTGGTGTCTTGAATGAATATTAATATCACGGTGCTGTGAATAGTCCCATACCTGTTAATGTTGTTGCGATCTCTTTATGCAAATTTATCCATTTCGGGCTAAGTGTTTTTGCCGAAAAGGAGTGACGATTTAAATAATTTTGGTTTTTGAAGTGGTCGTGGTGTTGTGAATATGGTATGGTTGCAGTTTTCAAGTCGTGGTTGTGATGCCCTCTATATGGTGGGGTGGGCAAAGCGGTGTAATTGCAAAAAAAATACCGTGGTTCATCCCAATTTAGGGATGAACCACGGCGTTGCTTTAGCTGTTTGCTTATTTTTTGTGAGAGCTGAGTGCGCAGGACCTCTCTTGACTGCTCACCTCTTTGCGATATAATTATCTAATGATATGCATACCTCGGTGGCGAACTCGACACCTTTATGCATGGCTTGTGTGAGAGATTCCGCAAATTTGGGAGATGAGATGTCCGCTGACGTGATGCCTGTCTCAAGGAGTCCGCATACCGTGCCGGCATTAAAGCTGTCTCCTGCTCCGATTGTAGAGACGGGAGTTATCTTCTGCCCTGCCACATGGTGCTCCCCATCGGGGGTGATAAGTGTCGCGCCGCTTGCTCCCTCAGTGCAGATGAAGTAGGGGCAGAGCGGGGCGATGATGTCACGGTAGGCACGCCGCCAGTCGGACATGCCGAGCATCAACTCGATGTCCTCGTCTGACCCTTTGACGATATGCGCCATGCGCATGTTCTCCTCTATGGTTGGCCAAAGCTCCTTAGCCTCAGCTTTGTGCGTGGCGCGGAAGTTGACATCATAGAAGAGCAGAGCCCCTTCGCTGCGGGCGGTCTCAATGACTGGTTTGACCTCGTGGCGCAACCCGGGGTTTATGGCAAAATATGACCCGAAAAGGAGTATGTCGCCCTGTCGGAATGATGGCATGGCGAAACTTATCTTCTGACTCTTATAGTCTTTATAGAACTCGTAGTTGGCTTTTTTCTGCTCATCGAGAAATGCGAGTGCCAAATGGCTTTGGCAGCCTTTGTTGACGGTCACGAGAGACGCGTCTACTCTGTTGTCGCTTAGGAATTTGCGTATTATGTCGCCAACAGCGTCATCGCCTGTCTCTGTTATCATGGCTGCGTTATGCCCTGCGCGCGCCACGGATATCATGGCGTTGTAGACCGAGCCGCCGGGCTTTGCGCTCAGAGGCCTCTGCTCATGGTCAAAAACAATGTCGAGCACTGTCTCGCCTATGCCTATTACTTGTGACATGACTGAAAGTTTTTTATAGTATGATCTACCCACCTATAATCTCCTGGAGCTCAAGCCAACGCATCTCCATCTCGTCAATCTGGTCTTTCACTTTGCCATATTCGTCCGAGAGGTCCATTATCTTCTGCGGGTCGGTCTCTCCGCCGCCTAAGAGGGCTTCGATTTCCGCCTTGCGTGTGTTGAGTTTTGGCAGTTCGGCGTCTATCTTCTCCAGCTCTTTTTTCTGAGCATAGGTCAGCTTGGCCGGGCGTGATGTCTTGGCTTGTGGCGTGGCTGCGGGCGTGCTTGGCGCGCTCTTTGAAGCCTCAGCTTTGGCGGCAGCCTCTGCCTCGCGTTGTTGCCGCTCGTTCTCTCTGCTCCAGATGAGGTATTCGCTGTAGTTGCCGGGGAAGTCCTTCACGCCGCCCTTGCCATCGAGAACAAAAAGATGGTCCGCCACTTTGTCTACGAAGAAACGGTCGTGTGAGACTATGATGACAGTGCCACCAAAGGTGGTGAGGTACTCCTCCAAGACGTTGAGAGACAAGATATCGAGGTCGTTGGTAGGCTCGTCAAGCAAGAGGAAATTGGGTTGGCGCATGAGCACTGTGACAAGGTAGAGTCGCTTCCTCTCGCCACCCGACAGGCTCTCCACGCGGACGTGGTGCATCTCGTTTGGGAAGAGGAATTGGCGCAAAAATTGTGCGGCGGGGACGGTGTGTCCGCCCTCTTTCTCTATTTGGTCGGCTATGTCCTCAATAACCTCAAGGACGGTCTTGTGCGGTGCCACCTCAATGCCGCCCTGCCTATAATAGCCTGGCACTACGGTGTCGCCTGTCTCTATGTGTCCCGAGTCGGGTGACAAGTTGCCTGTCAGCATGTTCAGCATGGTCGATTTGCCACTGCCGTTAGGGCCTACTATGGCCACACGCTCACCTCGGGCGAACTTATAGCTGAAGTCGTCTATGATGGTGCGGTTGCCAAAGACTTTGTGCAAGTCGTAGGCGTCGACCACTTTGCGGCCTAATCTTGCGCTGCCGAATTCGAGGGCGAAACTGCGCTCATCCCTTATTTTCTTGGCGCGTTCTTGCAGTTGCTCAAAGGCGTCAATGCGATACTGGGCCTTTGTGCCGCGGGCTTGAGGCATGCGGTTAATCCATTCCTGCTCGCGGCGCAGCAGGTTGCGTGCCTTGGCCACCTCGGCTTGGCGGGTGTCCATGCGCTCCTGGCGTTTCTGTATGTAATAGGCGTAGTTGCCGTCGTAGGAGTAAATCTGATGGTTGTCAAGCTCAAGTATCTGTGTGCAGACCCGGTCTAAGAAGTAACGGTCGTGCGTCACCATGAGCAGTGTGGCTGTCGAGCGGCTGAGGTAGTCTTCTAACCATTCGATTATCTCGACATCGAGGTGGTTGGTGGGCTCGTCGAGGATGAGGAAGTCGGGTTCAGACAGCAGCAGGTTGGCAATGGCTATTCGTTTGCGCTGTCCGCCAGATAGTTGCCCCACTTTCTTGTCGAAGTCGGATATGTATAGTCTGCCCAGCATCTGTTTTGCGCGGCTCTCATAGTCCCATGCTTTCAGGGCGTCCATCTTTTCGATGAGGGCGGGGATGGCGTCGTCGTCATGTCGTGCCACTGCGGCCTCGTAGTCGCGGACAGTCTTGGCCGCTGGGTTGTCAGATGCGAAAACCTGCTCAAGCACAGTGCGCTCGGGGTCCATCTCGGGTTCCTGCTGCAACCATCCCACGCGTATTTGCTCGTTCCACGTTATCTTGCCCGAGTCTGGCACTTCGTGGTCGCCCGTGGCTCCTGTTTGCGCACCGGACAGCATGCTCAGAAGTGTGGTCTTGCCGGCTCCATTGCGTGCCACGAGGGCTACTTTCTGCCCCTCGCTTATGCCAAACGAAATGCCGTCAAAAAGTGTTATGTCGCCCCAGCGAAAGTGCAGGTCCTCAACGGAAAGGTAGTTCATGATGTGAGAAAATATGGTAGTGGGAATGTATGTCTGTTAGAATATCTTTTGCATCAGGACCTCGTCGATAAACGTTTTGCCGCGCCTGAGTTTCTGACGCAGAACGCCGGCCCGCTCATATCCGGCTGAGGTGAAGAGGGCGAGGCTCGGAGCATTGTCCGTGGCTATGGTGACGATGATGGAGTGCACAAGCATCGTGTCTACGGCAAATGCCTCTACCTGTCGCAAGGCGTCTGAAGCATAGCCGGCTTTCCGGCTCTCTGGTTGCACAAGTACGCCAATTGAGCACGTCATGTTGAGCGGGTCGAAGTCGAATATGTCTATGCAACCGACAGTCACACCATCGCTCAGTCTGTCTATCATGAAACGCGTCTGCCGCGTCTGCCAAATGTCCAAGTCGGTGTGCTCCACAAATGTGCGGATGTCCGACAAACTGAGAGGCCAACGCCTGTCGCCGGTCTCCCACGTGGTGGGGTCATTCTCCCACACATATAGTAGGTCTGCATCAGAAGGCTCGAGAGCCCTTAGTCGGACTCCCGAGCCATTTGTGTCTCTTGCTATGTCTTGTGGCATTAATTGTCGCCTGTGCTATTGACGCTCTGGTTTAGCCACGCCGTTGGCACCATCCTCAGCCTCCTCTTTTTTTACGTATTTGATGTATTGCTTGGTGTTTCGTGCGAAAGCGTCCTTATACTTGGTGTCGCGGCGTATCCTGTTGCGGACTGTCTTTGCCTCCTGATATGTGGCGTAATTGCCATAAGAGTAGACAAACCAGCCGTTCTGATACCTGTACTCCGTCACACTGTCCGGCTCAATTGCTGTGTCAAGATATTTGTAGTTCAATATTCTGCGCAAGCTGAGAATTTGGACGGTGTATGGACGCTCAGCGTTGTATTTGAATGAGTTTGCCGCGGCGGCAGCCATGGCTGCCGAGGTGTCAAGAGGGCTCTTGCTCTTGTTTGCCTCCTTGAGCTCCGGCTTGAACTCGAATATTATCGGGTCAAGCTCGACTGGTTTCTGTTGGGCGTAATAGCTTTGGCTCTTCTTTGTGTCCACGTGCCTCGTTATGGTGTCTCCATCACAATAGGCCATGAGGTCATAAGATTGCCCCGCCTCGACAATCGACACGAAGCGCCCACTGTGGGAATTCGGTCTTCCGAGGGCTATTATCTCGTTGTCCTTCAGAGTCAAAACCCTCACATCTTCAATTGTCGGTGCTTTAATCATGGCTGCGAGAACAGCCATCCTGTTCTGCTCGGGCTGCTCATACTCAACCTCATATATGTCATATGAAGGCATCTTGCTGTCCTCGTCCCAACGTATGGATGAGTAGTAGGCTCGGTCGCGGTCCACAGAGGGTGAGAAAAAGAGGTCGTCGTCAGCAGAGTTGATTGGGAAGCCTATGTTGGTGCAGGCTACAAAACAGCCGTTTTTGTCCTCGGGCGAGTAAAAGATGTCATAACCGCCCATTCCGTCGTGACCCTTTGAGCTGAAGTAGAGTATGCGTGAGTCAACATGGAAGAATGGCGCATCCTCGTCCTCCTCCGTGTTGACACCAGTGCCTAAGTTGAGAGGCTCGCCCCATGTGCCGTCTGGCAACCTGTGAGAGCGATAGATGTCTTTGCCGCCATAGCCGCCAGGGCAGTCGGAAGAGAGGAACATATCCTGTCCATCGGGGGTGACGTAGGCGAAGTCCTCGTTATATATGGAGTTGACGGGCTCTGGCAGTGCAGTGGCTGGTTGCCATTTGCCTGTGTTGGGGTCTTTGCGCGAGACGTATATGTCGCCATTGTGGCAGAGGTACATCTCATTGCCAGCCATGGACAGCGACGTGGCGGTCTCCTGCCCGGCGTTGCCACGCTTGTCTGTCACGAGACCCTTCACCTGTTCGGCTTCACCCCAGTTTCCTCCATCCCATTTATTGCCTTGCCTGACTGAGAAATATATGCCCTCCTCTGATTGCCCATCGTCAAACAGCATGGTCTTGTCCGCGTCTTGCTTGGGGCGGCGCGATGTGTAATACATTGTGTCCTCGTTGACTGTGAGGATGGGGCGGTAGTCATTGCTGGTGCTGTTGACTCCGTCACCTGCGGTGCGCATGACGAGCTTGACGGGCTGACGCATCAGGATCATGGCCGATGCGCAAATGTCCCGCTCATGGCTTATCATGTTCGCATAGGTCTTATTGGTGTCGTGGGCCTCGACCTCGTCATATATCTTGAGTGCCTCCTGCGGCCTTCCGCACAGCTGCTGCGCACGGGCTATGGCTAAGTTGAGCTCAAGTCGCGCCTCGTCCCATGTGGTGTTGTCATCCAACTCCTTGGCACGGTTGAGGAAGTATAGGGTCGAGTCAGGGTTGCCGCTACCATTGATGTAGCAGATGCCTAAGTTGTAGGCCACGCCTATGTTGTCGGGGTACTTGCCGTACAAGTCGCGCAGTATGGCAATCGCGCTCGTGTTATTTGTCTTGTCGGCGAGCTTGAGCGCTGTCTTGAACGCTCGGTTGTCCTCGGCTGTCATTTTGCTTTGAGCGAGGGCGGGGATTGTGTTTGCCGCAATGGTGAGGGCGGCAATGGAGGCGTATAGTTTCAGGTTAGAGGTCATGACGGTGTGTCCGCTGATTTTCCTCGTAAAATTAGTGAAACAAATTAAGATGCACAACATTGCGAGGTGTATCCCCCCCCTCTTTTTAAGTCTTACCCTAAAAAAACAATAAGAGGGGTCGCTGATAAGCCAATCAGCCCTCCCCGACATCCGCGTCGGAGAGGGCGACTGACAAAAATTACACTAACACGGCCCGTCCCGGTCTTGCCCATTCACTCGTTGGCTGCCTTTGCCGCTGACGAGGGGTAGGGGCTGACCCGGGCGCGTGATGTCGTGATTAGTTTTTATGTTTATGCTCTAAATCCCTGCGCCGTCAACCAGTGCCATGCTTAGCGCGCGGCTTTGCAGGATGAATGAGCCGGGTGGGACTCCGTGGGTGAGCCAGACGTTGCCGCCTATGATGGTGTCATGCCCAATGGTTATGCGGCCCAGCACCGATGTGTTGGAGTAGATGGTCACGTTGTCCTCTATGATGGGGTGGCGCGGCACGTTGAGCAACATGCCGTCCTCGCCGCGTGAGAAACTCTTGGCTCCGAGTGTGACGCCCTGATAGAGCATGACGTGGCTGCCTATGATGCAGGTCTCGCCAATGACGATGCCTGTGCCATGGTCTATGCAGAAGTGGTCGCCTATCTGCGCGCCAGGGTGTATGTCTATGCCGGTCTGCGAGTGCGCAAGCTCTGATATGATGCGCGGGATGACCGGCACGCCCATGATTAGCAACTCGTGGGCCACGCGGTAGTGGACCATGGCCTGAACCATAGGGTAGCAGAATATTACTTCGCCAGCGCTCTTGACGGCCGGGTCGTTGTGAACCATGGCGTCAACATCGGTGTAGAGGAGGCGCTTGATCTCGCCGAGCCGCTCTATGAAGCTGACGGTCAGCTCCGCGGCTGCCGCTTGCGTCTGCTCCTCGCTCTGGTCTGTGCCGAATGCCAGTCCGCGGGCAATCTGGACGTTGAGCAACTGGCAGAGCTGCTCGACAGCCATGCCTATGACGCATGTGCGAACCTCGCCCTCGGGCCTGCGCTTGTCAAAGTATCCAGGGAAGATGATGTCCTTGACGAGTGACACCACTTGCCGCAGAGCCTCGACCGATGGCAGGGGTGACCCGTTGTGAGCCGAGATGGACTCTTCGCCCCGTGAAACCTCCGAAAGGCTTTGGACTGCCGCGCGCATGCGGTCGCTGTTGGCTGCTGACATGTTGACTTTGTTAGGTGTTTTTTCTGTTCTTTGCATTGGGTGGCGTTGTTGACAATGTCACGCCCCTTGCGCGAAAATAACACTTAATGGGTTAACATGGGCTGCTCGTCAGTCTTCCACAATGTCGATGAGGATTTTCTCGACCTCTCCGTTGACTATGCGGAAGGCGTTGAACACGGGCTCCTCGGCTTGTAGCGAGAGTATGCAGTAGAGGATGGTTGGGTCTAAAGCTAACCTGATGTCCTCTTGGCTGGGGCGTGAGGGGCTTTCGGGGTGACTGTGCCAATTGGCTATGATGCGCAACCCTTTGGCGCGGCTCGCCTTGAGGGCGGCGAACTGCTCGGCCGGGACAAACGAGAAGTGCTCGTTGCTGTGGTCGGCGTTCGTCATGGGGTAGTGCTCTATTGCGAGGTCTGGCTCCGCTGCGTCGCCGAACAGGTAGCCGCAGCTCTCGTTGGGCAACTCGGCCCGCGCTTGTGCTAATAGTGCCTCGTATGCTGATCGTTTAATCTTCATGTCTTAAGCCTTTGTGTGGTCGGCGTTTGACTTCGGCACGCCTCTATTTCTTGTGGAGGTCGCACACTGCCTGCTCGTAGTCCACAAGTTTGGTCACGGTGGGGTTGGAGCCGCAAATGGGGCACTTGTCTGAATGGTGCACGTTGATTTTGCGGAAGTCCATCGTCTTGGCGTTGAAACTGAGCAGTTTGTCGGTAAGCAACTCGCCCACGCCCGTGAAGTACTTGAGGGTCTCGGCTGCCTGAATGGTGCCGAGCATGCCGGCAATGGCTCCCAAGACACCTGCCTGTGAGCAGGTCGGCACGAGGCCTGGTGGGGGTGGGGCGTTGAACACGCACCTGTAGCAGGCGTGGCCCGGCACGTAGGTCATTGTCTGTCCCTCGAAGCGCAATATGCCTCCGTGGCTGAATGGTTTGCCTGCCATGACGCACGCGTCGTTGATGAGGAATTTGACTGGGAAGTTGTCGGTGCCGTCCACCACGAAGTCGTAGTCCTTGATGATGTCGAGGGCGTTGTCGGCCCTGAACAGGTCGTTGTATGTGACAACGTTGACGTGCGGGTTGATGGCGCGCAGTTTAGCTGCCGCACTTTCTACTTTTGAGTGGCCGACATCGCTTGTGAAGTGGCATATCTGCCTCTGGAGGTTAGACACGTCCACCACGTCGAAGTCTACGAGGCCTATTGTGCCGACTCCCGCCGCGGCAAGATATAATGAAACGGGTGAGCCAAGCCCGCCAGCGCCTACAATGAGCACCTTGGCGTCGTGGATTTTCTCCTGACCTTCTATGCCCACATCGGCTAACAGGATGTGCCTGCTGTATCGCTCAATCTCTTCTTCGCTGAATTCGTACATTGCTTTCTTCTTGTCTTACTGTCACTTTTCTGGTTATCGCTGGCCTCCACCCATGAAGTAGAGGAAGTCTATGCTGTCTCCCTCGCCAAGGGTCTTGGTGTCGAAGTCGCCGCGGTCTACAAACTCCTCGTTGACCTGCACCGAGACCATCTCGGGCTGCAGCACGTTGTTCAGTTTGATGAGCTCGCTCACGGTGATTGGGGTCTGTACGTCTTGCGCATTGCCGTTTACTGTAATCTTTGCCATTGTCGTGTTGTTTTTTTGTCAGTCAGTGTTGTTTGTGTCTGTTCTTTTGAACATTGCAAAGTTAGGCACGTCAAACAGGGTGGGGAATAACCCTCCTGCGGCAAAACAGTTACCATAAACGTGGGATGCTGTGGCGATGGCCTTTACGTAATTTTGCGTTGTAAACCTACCATCGACTCGACAACACAAAAATACAAATATATAAACACAGCATTAGTATATGTCACAGAGCTATGAAACACAGGTGAGCCACGTGCCATTCGAGGTCCCTGATGCGCACGGGGCGTTGACCATGCCCATATATCAGAACGTTGCGTTCGAGTTTGCCAATGCCGACGATATGGAGCGAGCATTCACTGGCAAGAGTGGAGGCCACGCCTACTCGCGCATCACCAACCCCACGGTGTCCAATTTCGAGCGGCGCATTCAGCAAGTGAAAAAGGCCATGAGCGTCACGGCTGTCAACACAGGCATGAGCTCAATTGCCGGTGTTCTTATTTCGCTCGGCAAAGCTGGTGGCAATATTGTCTCAAGCAAGCACCTGTTTGGCAATACGATAAGCCTGATGAGGGATACGCTCGGCCCGTTTGGCGTCGAGCTAAGGCTTGTCGACCTGACTAATCCCGCTGAGGTCGATGCTGCTGTCGATGACCAGACTTGCGCCATTTTCCTCGAGATCATTACTAACCCCCAACTTGAGGTGGCTGACCTCAAAAAACTTAGCGAGATTGGTCGCCGTCATGCCGCTCCTCTCGTGGCGGATACCACGGTTATCCCGTTCACGGAGTTCGATGCCAAGTCGCTTGGCGTGGCCATTGAGATATTCTCCAGCACCAAATACATCTCTGGCGGTGGCACAAGTCTGGGTGGCGTCATTGTCGATTATGGCAATTTCCCGTGGAAGTCGCATTACCGACTTGCAGATAAAGCTAAGGTGGCGGGAGCGTTCGCCTTTACTGCCACTCTGCGCGGACATGTGGCGCGGAATATCGGTCTCATCATGACTCCACAGGTGGCGTATATGCACAGCCTGGGTCTTGAGACTCTCCGCCTCCGTTTCGTAAGGCAGAGCCAAACGGCCCTCGAATTAGCAAAACTTCTCCGTGAAGAGCCTTTTGTCGAAAGGGTTAACTATACAGGCCTTGAGGATAATAAGTTCCACTCTCTTGCCACTGCGCAGTTTGGCCCTTACCAAGGTGCTGTCCTTACTTTTGACTTGGCTGGCGGACGGGACGCCTGTTTCAAACTACTCAATAATCTCAAGCTAATCAAGAGGGCAACCAACTTGTTCGAGAACAAGACTTTGGCCATTCATCCGGCAAGCACCATCTTCGGCACATTCACTCCCGCTCAACTTGAGGACATGGATGTGTCTCAAAAGACCATACGCGTCTCCGTCGGTCTTGAGGATGCAGCTGACCTATTGGCGGACATAAGGCAGGCGGCGGAATAGTCGTAACGCGACGGACGGATAACGAATCAGACGGCGTGCTGACCACATGTGATATGTGTGGCGGCACGCCGTCTTAGTCTGTCCATCTGGGCTTGCTCATGGAGTTTACGGCAAACTCTACCCCTCGTCAAACTGACTATCAAAGAGGCGTTTGTATATGCCATTGCGCAGCATCAGGTCCTCGTGCGCACCCATTTCGGCAATCTCGCCATGCTCCAGAACTATTATTATGTCGGCGCCGCGTATGGTGCTTAGCCTGTGAGCTATCATGAAGCATGTGCGCCCCGTGGTCAAGTTGCCCATGGCGCGCTGCAAAAGGGTCTCGGTGTGAGTGTCAATGTTGCTTGTCGCCTCATCCAGCACAAGCATGGGGGCCTGGCTGTGAATGGCTCTCGCTATGGTGAGCAGCTGTCTTTGTCCGTTGCTGAGGCTCTCGCCTTGGCGGGTGAGGAGTGTGTCGTACGTCTGTGGCAGACGCTCGATGAATGAGTCGGCCATGGCCTGCCGTGCGCTCTCGCGGATGTCTTGGATGTCGCTGCGCTTGGGTTCGCCGTAGGCTATGTTATATGCCACTGTCCCAGTGAAGAGGGTGGGGTCTTGCAACACCACGGCCATCGAGTCGCGCAGGTATGTGATGTCGTAGTCTCTGATGTCGATGCCATCAATCAAGATGTCGCCCTCGCTCACGTCATAGAAACGTCCTAACAAGTTCATCATGGTCGTTTTGCCAGCCCCTGTGCCGCCTACGATGGCTACCACCTGTCCCGGCTCGGCTGTGAATGACACGTTGCTGAGGACCATCTTGCCGGGTTTATATCCAAACGAGACGTTGCGAAACTCCACTCGGCCTCTCACGTCGGCCTGTGGGGTGATTGCCTCGATTTTATTGACCACTTGGGGCTTGACGTCGAGCATCTCGAATATGCGCTCTGCGCCTGCCACTGCGCTCTGAAGCGAGTTGAGCTCTGTGGCTATCATGTTCACCGGACGCAGAAACTGGCGCGTGTAGAGCAAAAAGGCCTGTATTGACCCCACGGTGAGTGCTCCGCTAATGGCTAACATGCCGCCAAACACTGCCACGAGGATATAGGTCAGGTTGTCCAAAAGCCTGAGAAGAGGCATCAGCACGCCACTGTTCACCTGGGCGCTGACGCCAACCTCGCGCACCTCGCTGTTTATCTCCTCGAATTTGTTTGTCCACAGTCTCTCCGCCCCAAGCGCGCGCACGGTGTGTATGCCTGCCACGCTCTCCTCAATCACTGAGTTCAGTCGGCCTGTGGCATTCTGCTGGCGACTGAACAATTTGCGCGAGCGGCTGACGACTACGCGTGTGATAAGCAACACAAACGGGATACTTAGGCAGACGAGCGCGGTGAGACGTCCGGACATGGCGCACATGCTCACCACCATGCCCACCATTGAGAATGCGGTGGTCAGCAGGTGTATGAGCGTCTGACCTAACCCGTCGCGTATCATCTCGACATCGTTGGTGAAGCGGCTGAGCAAGTCGCCGCGGCTGTTGGCGTCATAATAGGCGACATCCAGTTTGAGAATGTGGCTCATCATCTGGCTGCGCATCTTGCTCACCACGCGCTGCGACACGACGGTCATGCCAAAATCCTGTACCCAGCCAACCGCCAAGCCTGCCAAATAGATGCCACCGAGAAGTATGAGCTTCTGCCACAATAGGGTGTAGTCTATGCTGACGCTCTCCATCAGTGAGCTGGCGTTGCCATACAGTCCGACGATGCCCGAGAGCGAGGCGCCGTCTTTCACGCGGATGCACATGTCGATGGTGTCGGCAATGACAAGAGGTGTCACTACCGATATGCCAGCCGAGGCGATGGCGCAAATGGCGATCCCTACCAGTGCCACCCAGTGCTCCCCCCAGTAGGGCAGCAGGCGCATGAGGGTCTTGAACCCCTCTTTGACGGTCTCTTTGGGCTGCCCCATCGGCATGCGGCCGCCCGGCATAGGTCCTGGCATTTCGGCTTATCTTGTTTGGGCGAGGTAGGTCTCGCGGTATGTTGTGCACTCTCTCATCATCTCATCGTGGCTGCCTTGAGCCAAGATGCGGCCAGCCTGAAGAACCACAATGTGGTCGGCTTGGCTGATTGAGGACATGCGTTGAGATACTATTATCTTGGTCGCCGGCATCTCGGCAAGACGCTGGCGGACTCGGCTCTCTGTTATGTTGTCCAGCGCGCTGAGGCTGTCGTCGAGTACTATTATGTCTGGCCTCATGATTAGTGTGCGCGCTATGCTGAGGCGTTGACGTTGACCTCCCGACAGGTTTTTGCCACCCTGCTCAACTCTCGAACTCAGCCCCTCTGGTTGCTGGCTTATGAAGTCGGCAATGTCGGCTGTGGCTGCCGCGGCCATAATCTCGTCATCAGTGGCGTCTTGGCGGCCCATGACGAGATTTTCGCGCATGGTGCCGCTGAAAAGCACTGAGGTCTGAAGCACCACGCCAATGTGGCTTCTTATCTCACTGTGTGGGATGTCCCTTATGTCTTTCCCGCCAATGTATATGGCTCCGTCTGTGGGGTCGTAGAACCGTGCTAAGAGGTTTACCAATGTCGATTTGCCTGAGCCCGTCTCGCCCATCACGGCTAATGTCTTGCCTCGCCCAATCCGGAGGTTGATGTCCTCAAGCTGACGTGGGCCGTCGGGTGTGTAGGCGAACGAGACACTCTTGAACTCTATGTCGCCGTTTGTGAATTTGGCGTGTTTCCTTCCTCCTTGCCCGTAGTCTTTTTCGTCTTCAGTCTTGGTGTTCAACACCTCTTTTATCCTGCTGACGGAGGCTTTCGCCTGGCTGATGCCCATTATCACGTGCTGAGCCATCATCAGGGCTATCTGGATCTGAGCCAAGTAGTTGATGGCTGCCATGATGCCACCAACTTTCATGTTGCCGATGGCCACCTCGCCAGCCCCAATGTATATGATCAGCAGGGTTCCAATGTTTAGCGCGAGAGATATTATTGGCATCATGCAGGCCATGTATTTGCCCACGCCAATGGCCTGCTCGGTGAAGTCGTTGTTGGCCTTGGCAAACCTGTCGCGCTCTATCTCCTCGTTGGTGTAGGCCTTGGTGACGCGGACTCCCACCAAAATCTCTTGCACGACGCTGGTCAGCCTGTCGCGTTTGACCTGTTGGCGCATGAACATATCCAATGTCTTGCGCATCAGGCCTATGACGAACGCAAAGGCTATTATCATGACCCCTATTATGATGACGGATATGTCTACGTCTATCATCAGCGCCATGACAACCGCACCGCCAAACATTATGGGAGCGCGGAACAATAGTCGCATCGACTGCTGCACGACGCTCTGAATCCTGTTGACGTCATCACCCAACCGCGTGATGAGACTCGATGTCTCAAGCCTGTCAATGTCTGAGAATGACAAGTGGGCCACTCTGCCGTACACTTCGCTCCTGAGCTCAGATCCTAAGCTGTATGACACCCGCCCCGCCGCATAAATGGACAGCAGGCCGCACACCACCCCCACGAGGATGATGATGAGCATCTCGGTGCCAGTGCTGACAATGACGCTTTGTTCACTGCCCAAAATGCCCTTGTCGACAATTGTAGCCATTAAGTCTGGCTGCTTGAGCTCGGCCCATGTCTCCACGAAGACTAACAGCGGCGCCAGCACAGCCAAAAACCAATGGCTGCGCACGTGCCTGAAGATTATATCCATACCCCAAAAATAATATTATGCACCCATTTGCGATATCTTTTCGGCCAAAAGTTTATCTTCGCGTACTGTTAGTTTTTTATTAGAATAAATATAATCTAAAGCCAAAATGAAAAAACAGTTCGCCCTTATGCTCGCTCTCGCAAGCACTGTGGCTTTCACGTCTTGTGACGATGATGATGACAATGACAGCTCTCAGATCAGCACAACCAAGTTCGCCGGCTCTTCTACCATCACGGTGATGAATGTCAGTGTCCCCATTGAGAATGACACTCTCGTCCTCGCGCCCATGACTGGCGTAGACACTGAGCTTTATAAGCTCACCCTTGGCGCTCGCTCTGGCAATGTCAACATGGGACAAGCTTCTATGCCCTTCGGTGTTGATGCTTTCACCATTGACAGCCTTGTTGCCACCGTCACTGACGCAAACAACTATAGCTTGACACGCGCTAAGTCTTTTTCTCTCACTGGTGTTGGCGTCGTCTATGGCACAGTCTCGGCTCCCATGGCTGTCTCTGGTACTGTCTCTAAGGCCACTGTCACCGAGGGCGTCCTTAACGTTGAGCTCACTGACATGAAGCTCGGCGCAATGCCTTTTGCCATGACTCTCTCTTATGAGGGACAGTCTGTAAAGTAGTTCGTTTTGCCAACTTCAGTGAAAACTTTTATCCGTCTTCTGCCAGCCCTTGTCATCATGGGTGTCAGTTGTTATCTCTCTTCGCTCCCGACTATTGAGATGATGCCATCTTTCTGGAATGCCGACAAGCTTGTGCACCTCATTTGCTTTGGCGGTTTGGCTTTCTGGGTGGCGTTTGGCACTTCGGGCTTAGTCAGTTCCAAGTCATGGTGCGGCAGGGCGTGGTTGTGGCTTGTCCCGGTCATTGTGGTAGCCGTCTATGGCTGCATTGACGAGTTCCACCAGAGTTTCACGCCAGGTCGCAGTAGCTCGGTTTTTGACTGGTTTGCCGATGTGGCGGGTGCCGCGTTGGGAAGTCTTGTGCATTTGGCAGCTGTTTGCTCCCGTTGCGGTTTCTCCGCATGGTGGCGACATTTGGCAGGTGTGGCGGATAAGCAGTAAAAGCAAGGCTGTTAACTAATCACGAAAAAAGAGGTTGTGCCATCCAAGGCGCAGCCTCTTTTTGTTTGCATGTAGAAGCCCCGACAGCCTAAACCCAGATAGACTTTAATTCTATGTCCAGCAAAAAAAGTGGCGGCATCGTAACCTAATACGATGCCGCCACTTACTTATCTAAACTATTAACCTAATCGTCGAGTTTGAGGACTGCGAGGAATGCTTTCTGCGGAACTTCCACAGAGCCAATCTGTTTCATTCGCTTCTTGCCCTCCTTCTGCTTCTCGAGCAACTTGCGCTTTCGCGACACGTCACCACCATAGCATTTAGCCAAGACGTCTTTACGGACCGCCTTGATGGTCTCGCGGGCTATAATCTTGCCGCCAATGGCGGCCTGGACTGCCACGTCGAACTGCTGGCGAGGGATGAGTTCCTTGAGTTTTTGGCACATGCGGCGGCCAATGGACTCGGCGTTGTCTATGTAGGTCAGGGCCGAAAGGGCGTCCACGCGCTCGCCATTGAGCAGGATGTCGGTCTTGACTAATCGGCTGGGGCGGTATCCTATCGGGTGGTAGTCAAATGAGGCGTAGCCGCGGCTGATGCTCTTGAGCTTGTCATAGAAGTCGAACACGATTTCGGCAAGTGGCATGTCAAAGTTCAGTTCGACGCGATCCGCCGTTATGTAGTTCTGACCTGTCTGGACGCCGCGTTTCTGGAGGCACAGCTTCATGATGACGCCAATATACTCGCTCTTAGTGATTATCTGGGCTTTGATATATGGCTCCTCGACGTGGTCTATCACAGTAGGCTCTGGCAGTGCCGACGGTGTGTATACCTCCACCATGTCGCCCTTCTTGGTGAAGCACTGGTAGGTCACGTTGGGCACCGTGGTGATGACGCTCATGTTGAACTCGCGGTCCAGTCGCTCCTGGATAATCTCCAAATGCAGCAACCCGAGGAAGCCGCAGCGGAAGCCAAAGCCCAATGCCATTGAACTCTCTGGCGTATAGGTGAGGCTGGCGTCGTTCAGCTGAAGTTTCTCAATTGATGCGCGCAACTCCTCGTAGTCCGACGAGTCGATGGGGTAGATGCCGGCGAAGACCATTGGCTTGACCTCCGCAAAGCCGTCTATCGCCTTCTCGCAGGGATTCTCAACGTGGGTTATGGTGTCGCCCACTTTAACCTCGCGGCTTGTCTTGATGCCGGATATGATGTAGCCGACGTCGCCCGTGCACAGCTTCTTGCGCGGCTCCATGTCTAATCGCAGCACGCCAACCTCATCTGCGTCATACTCTTTGCCTGTGGCCACGAACTTGACAAGGTCGCCTTGCGAAATCTCGCCATTGACAACTTTGAAGTAAGCTATGATGCCGCGGAACGAGTTGAACACCGAGTCGAAGATCAGGCACTGGAGTGGAGCCTTGGGGTCGCCGACGGGGTGGGGGATGCGGTGGACTATGGCCTCAAGCACGGCAGGCACACCCTCGCCTGTCTTGCCCGACGCACGCAGGATGTCAGATCGGTCGCAACCTATAAGGTCGATAATCTGGTCCTCGACCTCCTCGGGGTTGGCGCTCGGCATGTCTATCTTGTTGATGACCGGGATAATCTCCAGGTTGTGGTCTATGGCCTGATAGAGGTTAGATATGGTCTGCGCCTGAATACCCTGCGATGCGTCCACCACCAGCAGCGCACCCTCGCATGCGGCAATGGAGCGGCTAACCTCATATGAGAAGTCCACGTGACCCGGAGTGTCTATGAGGTTCAGCACATATTTCTGGCCGTCAAGCTCATAGTCCATCTGAATGGCGTGACTTTTAATGGTGATGCCACGCTCGCGCTCAAGGTCCATGTCGTCAAGCACCTGGGCTTGCATGTCTTGAGCCTTCACAGTCTTGGTATATTCCAACAGGCGGTCGGCCAAGGTGCTTTTGCCGTGGTCGATGTGGGCTATTATGCAGAAGTTCCTGATGTTCTCCATTTTCCGATATTCGGGGTTATACGCTCGCAAAGATACTGCCGAAAGTTGAATTTTGAAAATTGAAAGGCTGTACGGGGCGTGTAGGATTTTTTAATTATATTTGTGATTGAGTCAATCATTCCGAATCATGATATTCAGCTCACTCTTCAAAAAGAGAAATAAACGCCCGGCTGCCGGTTCGCAGGCCGCCTATGCCTCCGCCTTGGAGTTCGTTGACGACAACTTGGCGGATATTAAGGCGTTGCTCTCTTTCTCCGGGTGCAACAACACGTCCAAGCGTCTTGAGGACCTGGCCCGGATGGCACGCTGCCGCGCTGTCGTCCTTTGTCAGAAGGTCACGGGCAACGGGCGTTTCATGGTTGTCGCCTCGTCAGACAAGGTGGTGTGCAAACTCGGTGAGACTTTCAGTTGGCCGCACATGCAGCCCTGGGCGGCTTCTGACCATTCGGCCGTGCGCTCACTCCCGTTTGACATCCCAGAGGCCACTGGGCTGCTCTCAGTCCCTGTAAAGGACGAGCACAACACGGTGGTAGGCGTCGTCATCGGTGTCGCCACGGGAGCCACGGCGGATGTCGACTCGAAAATCAGGTTGATGCATATCCTCGCACCTCTCTTTGAGGCCGACATATGTTGCGCCAAGTACAAGCAGGAGGTGAGGCAGCAGGAGCAACGGATCGCTTCGCTCAATCAGAGCCTCGAAATCATGACGAATGACCTTAACAATGAGCGTAAGGCCACTCAAGAGTGCCGTGAGTTCAAGTCCATTTTCCTCACAAATCTCAGTCAGGAGATCCGTACGCCCATGAATGCCATTGTCGGTTTCCTCGACTTGCTCAAAGATGAGTCTGACCCTGGCGAACGCGATAAGTTCATCGACCTCATTCGCCAAAACAGCCAGATGCTCCTCGGTGCCATTGACAACATAATCGACATCTCTAAACTGCAAAGCAGCTATATGCTCAAACCGGCTTGTCCGGTCCAACTTAATGAGCTGCTCACAAAGATTAAACATCAATTCGCCGAAGTGCTGAAACGACAGGGCAAGGATGTGGCAATCGAGACGTCGTTCGCCCTTGAGACACCCAAGGATACCATTTGGAACTCCGAGGAGATAATTGTCGAGGTCATGGAGCGACTTCTTGACAATGCCTGCCGCTTCACGGAGCATGGGAAGATATCCATATCCTACAGTTTTAACCAGAAGGAGATGGTATTCTGCGTCGCTGACACTGGCTCTGGAATACCCGACGCGGCAAAGGACTCACTCTTCAAACTCTTTGACGATTCTGTCTCTGAGCGCGGCCCGGCTAAAGGCATAGGACTGGCCATCGCCGCCAAATATCTCTCTTTGGCCAATGGGCGGATATGGTTAGACGACACCTACCGCTCCGGCTCCTGTTTCTATTTCTCCATCCCAACCGAAAAACTCTAATCTGCCATGTTACCAATCTACGAGACTGACAAATATTTAGCGCCATACGCTAACATCCTTGAGAGCCGGCGCCAAAAGGCTCAAGCGAGGCTGGAGGAGATTAAGACTACCTGTGGCCCTCTTGATGAGTTTGCCAAGGCCTATGAGTTCTATGGCATGCATCATGTGGGTGATGTCTGGACTCTGCGCGAATGGGCTCCCGGGGCGACGGACATCTATGTCATTGGCGATTTCTCTGGTTGGAAGGAGTTGCCGGAGTACGCCATGGAACGTGTCGAGTTCGGCAACTGGCAAATATCCATCCCCGACTCTGTCATAAGGCATGGCGACAAGTTCAAGATGTCTGTCCATTGGAATGGCGGGCAAGGTGAGAGAATCCCGGCCTACATTGGCCGTGTGGTTCAAAATGAGCAGACTAAGCTCTTTGATGCCGTGGCCTGGGACTTTAAGCCTTTCCGTTGGACGGACAAGGGCTTCAAAGTCGGCAAGGAGCCCCGTCTCATCTATGAGGCTCATATTGGCATGAGTGGCGAGAAGGAGGGGGTCTCAACCTATGACGAGTTCCGCAAAAACGTATTGCCCCACGTGGTAGACATGGGCTACAACACATTGCAGCTCATGGCCATTCAGGAGCATCCCTATTATGGCAGTTTCGGCTATCACGTCTCAAGTTTCTTTGCTGCCAGCAGCCGGTTCGGCACGCCCGAGGACCTCAAAAAGCTTATCAACGAGGCGCATAGCAAAGGCATCGCTGTCATCATGGACATTGTACACAGTCACGCTGTCAAGAATGAGAATGAGGGCATTAGCCGTCTCGATGGCTCCTCCGACCTCTATTTCCACTACGGCGAGCGAGGCAACCACCCGGCATGGGACAGCCGCTGCTTCGACTATGGCAAGCTTGAGACTCTGCGTTTCCTCCTCTCCAACTGCCGATGGTGGTTGGAAGAGTACCACTTTGACGGATATCGCTTCGACGGTGTCACCAGCATGCTCTATTATGACCATGGCCTCGGCAAGGACTTCACGTGCTACGCCGACTATTTCCGCAATAATGAGGACGAGGACGCTATCTCTTACCTCATGATGGCCAATAAGCTCATCCACACCCTAAGGCCCGACGCCGTCACCATTGCCGAGGAAATGAGTGGATACCCGGGCATTGCCGGCCCGCTCGACGTCTGTGGCGTGGGCTTTGACATGCGTCTATCCATGGGAATCCCTGATTATTGGATTAAGCTCATCAAGGAGGTGCCAGATGAAAAGTGGCCCGTGGGCAAGATTTTCTATGAGCTGCAGTTGCATCGCCCAGAGGAGAAGGTTGTCAACTATGCCGAGAGCCACGACCAGGCGCTCGTTGGTGACAAGACCATCATTTTCCGCCTTATGGACAAGGAGATGTACACGTCCATGAATCTTGAGAGTCAAAGCATGGCTGTCGACCGCGGCATGGCCCTCCACAAGATGATTCGCCTCGTGACGCTCTTCACTGCCACGGGCGGCTACCTCACTTTCATGGGCAATGAGTTCGGCCACCCCGAGTGGATCGACTTCCCGCGTGAGGGTAACGGATGGAGCTATAAGTATGCGCGGAGGCAGTGGAGCCTCATGAAGGCTGACTATCTGCGATACCATTTCTTGAGCGACTTTGAACGCGAGATGTTGGCCATCTTTAAGGATCTGCCCGAGCCAAGCTTCCCTTACAGGTATTATGACTATGACCCTACGCAGGTTCTGGCGTTCGGACGAGGCGACTATCTTATTGTGTTCAATTTCAGCCCGTCGACATCTTATACCAATTATGGTATCCCAGTCCCCGCAGGCCGCTATAATATTGTCCTCTCCACTGATGAGGGACGTTTCGGCGGCTTCGACCGAAATGATATGTTTTTCGTCTTCTACACGCAGAACATGGGCGGGCAAGACATGCTCAACCTCTATTTGCCAAGCCGCTCGGCCATGATACTCAAGCGCCGCGACATTGTCCACATAAGGTAATGTAGGCAGGACCGCGAGAACAGCTCAAGCTGACGCGTTCGCCATACAAATAACAGCAACCCCCGTCATCAGATGTCCATCTAATGACGGGGGACGCTATTACCAAATACAATCTAATTACTTGCAGATGCTTTTCCTCTCATATAGCAGGTGAGGTCTATTTTCTGTGGTTGACGTTATCTTGGTCGGCTCCACAGTTATGGATTTATTGGTCGATACTGAGCCAGTCTCGAGATATGATATGGCTGCGGCAAGCAGGTTCTCCTCGGGGTCGCCCAGCTCTTTCAGTCCGGTGGTGAAGAGTCCGTTGCGGTCGCTGACGCTGTAGTCGGGGGTCAAGCCTGTGCCGTCTGACGTGTCAAACGCCTCGCCGTTGCTGTTCTTATAAACAGCCACAATGGGCATGATGAGCCAATTGTTGATGGATGACGAGTAGTAGGGCAGTCCGGAGTTCGAATAGGTGAAGTCCTCGGGAGACATGACGTACATCATGGTGTTCTTGCCACCCGTGGTGCTGCCAATGAGTGTGACATCCATATATGGCTTCAGTGACCAAATGGTCGCCTCGGCGGCCGAGTAGGTGTCACCGCCTGTCAAGACGACGAGCCGGCTCAAGCCCATGTTGACGCTCAGTGTGTCTGTGAACGAGACGCTGGTGTTCTCGCGGCTGTAGCTCGCATATTTTGACAGCGTCGAGTTGAACTCGTAATACATCATCTCGCTCTTGGCTGAGACAACGTCTTGCGGTGCCAAGATTGAGCACATTGTGGTCAGGGCCTGTGAGTCTCCACCCGGGTTGTAGCGCAAGTCGAGTATTACTTCTGTCGCTCCCGCCTCCTTGAGGGCTGCAAATGCGTCAACGAGGTCGGTGTTGAAGTTGGCCGAGTAGCTCATGTAGAGCAGGTAGCCGGCCTTGGTGCCGTCCGACAACTCAATTATGCGTGAGCATGCCACAGGGTTTTCTGTTATTGAAGCCGCCGTCATTGTGTAGCTGACGTCCGTCAGTGTGCCGTCCACAACTCGCTTTGCCTTGAACGTGCCGGTGCTGGCCGAGACGAAGAGCGTCCTGTAATTAGTCGCCGTAATCTCGGTGCCGTCCACAGCGTAGATGCAGTCGCCGCGCTTAGCTCCCGCTGCCTCGGCTGGGCTGTTGGGATACACGTAGTTGATGATGGCGCCAACGGTCTCGCTGTTCGAGTCCAAATAGGCCAAGAGGTAGTCCCAACCGAAGTCGGTGTACTGCCCGTCAAACTCGTCAAGCGTGGTCTGCGCGTCCGAGCTGATGTAGGAGAACCTGTCTTTTGACGAGAGCAGGTTGTAGAAGTAGGTCTCCGTGTCCGACTGTTTGCGATAGTCGAGGTTCGGCATCTCGCTGTTCCAGTAGTAGTAGTCACTCATCACGTCGTTCACGAAGCGGTTGGCCTCGATGGTGACGGACGAAATGTTTGTCGAACTGCTGTCACTGTCGGTCGTGTGCGTTGGCGTGGCATCTGTGTCGTCATCTGAGCATGATGCTAAAGAGCCTGCCATGAGTGCCGCCGCAATGGCCACATACAGGGCTTTGGACTGAATCTCTAATATCTTCATATAGGTCGATTCTTTTGTCGAGTGCGAAATTGCGCAAGACGTTGGTTTCTTGAAAATATTTTAGGTGAAAAGGTTCAAAAATAAAGCCAAATGCCATTTATGGCACTACAATTGCCTCATGACGCACCTCTCTGCTCGAATGGCGGATAACAGTGCGATTGGCACGCCGCCCCCCGCCTCCATCCAATGGCCGGCCATGGCGAAGCGGCTCAAGCCAGGAAGTGTGACATCTACGGGTAGGCGTCGCATAATGTTGTCATTCGGCGTCCATCCTTGCGATGAGCCAAGCGAGTTTCCGGTAAATCTGGCGTAGGTGGCCGGGGTGGTCACGTTTACCATCTCTATTTTGCTTGTGTCTATTTGCCCGTCGAATTTTTGGCGGAGTACGCTTATCGCGGCATCACTCACCTCTTGTTTCGCTTTCCTGTATTTCTCTGGCGAGTTCTGTCGCAGGTCAATCCAAAACTGTCCCTCACGCGTGGTGAAGTTGACCGTTATGGTTGTCTTGCCTGTCGGGGTAAGTGTGGTGTCAAAATTGCTCACCTCCATCTCCATCTGGTCAAAATGTGTACCATCTGGCAATGTGATGTCCGCCACCACGCGCATGAAGTGTGGCAATGTGTCCAAGGGTTGTGCTATTCCAATGTGCACGCGGCAGTAGGAGTAGAAAAAGGCCTCTTTCCCAACCGTGAGCAATCGGCGCTGCGCTGCTGTGCAGAATTTCCCGTCGAGAGCCACGCCCACCGTCCATCGCCAATCAGCGCACGAGCATACGGCGTCAGCTGTAGTCATCTCACCATTGGCTAATATGAGGCCCTTGGCACTCCGCCCCTCAACTCTTATTTTCTTCACTTTGCATCCCAATCGCAGCTTGCCACCGAGCGACTTGTAGGTCTCGACTAACAAGTCGGTCAGAGCCCGTGACCCTCCGATGGGGTAGGCTGCCACTCGCCTCGCCATATACGCCTGGCCTACAATGATGACGGTCATGCGAGTCTCGTTCATGTAGAGTCGGCTGACAGCCTCGCGCAGACGGCTATTTTTAAAGCGTTGGCTGAATGTCTTGGTGGTCAGCTTGCCCCATTTGCCCATAAGGGGCAGCATTCGCCACATGGGCCACAACCTCGCATAGTGGGACAATTTGCCCAACAACGTCTCTTCTGCTGTGAATGGCGGGAAGTCTGGCAGAAAACGCATAACAGTCCTCACGTCGCCCATCCAATCCGCAATTGTCTGCTTATCCTCTGGCGCAAGCCTGTTCAGATAGCCCTCCATGCGGTCTATGTCGTTGTAGAGGTGGAAATGCCATATGGTGCCATCCTCGTCAGGCACTTCAATGTCCGCTCTCTCGTCAAAGTGGATAAATTGCAGCGAGTCTATGTCTGTGACAGTCAGCCACATGTCATGAAATGACGTGCCTTCGTGAGAGCCCAGAAGCCAATGCAGGCATCCGTTGAACTCATAGTCACCGCGCCGCCACCCTGTGCAAAGCCCGCCTGCTCGGTCGCTCGCCTCATAGATGGTGGTCTCGACCCCGCGCCGGCGGAGCCTGATGCCAAGGCACAGCCCGGCAATGCCCGCACCGACAATCTCAACCATCAGATGCTGCCGTAGATGATGATGCCGATGCCTGCCAGTATGCCAAGCAGGCACAAGCCTTTGCGAAGCATGTTATGCTCGTGGAACAGGAGCGCAGCCAATGTGAATGACACTATGGCGTTGCAGCGGCGTATGGGAGAGATGAGTGATATCATGCTGTCCGGGCTGTCAAGAGCGCCATAGTAGAAGAAGTCGGCTATGATGATAATGACGCCAATCATCGGGATGCTCCATTTCCAGCGGAAAGGCTCATATCCGGCTCTTTGCGCCAATTCATCGTCTGTGGCTGCATCGACGGGCGTCTCCGCTCTCAACTTTTTGAATTTAAGGCGAGACGGATTCCAAATGACAAGGGCGAGCGGTATGGTCATGAGGAACTGATATACAGAGTAGTAGAAGAGCACGCTCATGCGGTTGATGTGCTCCATGCTTATTATGTGTTTGTCAAAAAGGGCTGAGCCGGCTCCGATAAGTGTGCCCAGCACCACGGACCACACCCACTTGTTGGCTTTGAAGTTGATTCCCTCACGCTTGCCAGCCACGCTGAACAGGAAGAAGAATACGAAGGCTACCAAGAGGCCGACCCACTGTATGCCGTTGGGTCGCTCCGCAAATATTATCAGTGCGCCCATGAGTGTCCACAAGGGGGCGGTGGCACGAATGGGAGCCACAATGCTCAGTGGCAAGTGTTTCATCCCATAATAGACGAAGACCCACGAGCCGAGCACGATGGCCGCCTTGGCCACGAGCAGCAGGTGCTGATGCAGATTGAGCGACGGGATGTAAGTCCACTCGTCTGGCGTTATCACGCCTGTGTGGGACAAGATGCAGAGTGGCAGTAGGATGATGGACGATGTCAGTGTGCTGACAAGTAAAACGGGTAGGACGGCGTTGCTCTTGAGCGAGTATTTTCGCAAGACGTCGTAGAAGCCCAAGCACAAGGCCGAAATCAGGGCCAGGACGAACCAGAACATTTGTTGTGTCTATAAGGATATTTATGTGTACGTAGGTGCGAGGTGTGTCGCGATTTCACAAGCAGATGTGCGATCCCCGTGACACCGCGTTATGCTCTTGCTAAGGTTATCCCTCTTTCTGAGCTTTGAAGAAAAACGCCGGGACGGGTTGTCCCCCCGGCCCCCAGAGAGTGGGGCGTATGTCATCGTGATGACCATAGCGCACGAACTGCGGCTCGGGCACCATCAGGCTGAACACTGTCAGACCAGTTGCGCTGACCATGGCGCGGGCAGGGTAAAATATGGAATCGGGGCCAGCAACCTCAAAAGCCGTGGGCAGGTCAAGGTCTACGCTCAGTTTGTCCGCATTGTCAAAGGTTACGCTTATGACCTGCTGATGAGAGGTGGCTGAACGCGGCATCGGGGCGGTCGCGTTTGAAATGTTGCGACCGTAAGTCTTGTTAAGAATGTGGCGGGCCAATCGTCGTCCCTCCTCCCTGTAGCAGTTTTGGCGTGTCGGATGGCCATTCTCTGGTGTCAGGTCAAGCAATGATATGATGCCCACGTTGTTGTCGCTTTGGGTGACGGCGGTCATCTGAGCCTCGCGGACCCCGTCTCCGAAAATGTCATAGCTCACCTCTCCGTAATTCAAGGCACCGCGGCCTTTTTGTGAGAATACGATTGGCCAGTCTGACCTACCCTGCATCTTGCGCAGAGAGGCTATTAGAGCCAATGTGTTTTGAGTCATTGTTATGCGGTCTTTTGACCTCTTGGAGTCCTCCTCGCCAATATGACACACCGCGCCTGCCATGGCGAAACCTTCAAGCGGAGCTATCATCCCGTTAAACGCCACGCCCGCATACCATGATGGCACGGAGTGATATCTGCGGAATTTTGTCATATAGTCGTTCTCAGGCTTGCCAAGCATCCTGATGCTGTCTTCCTTTATCTCGGCCACTGCATAATAACTCCAAATGCCATTTATGTTCAAGCTCTGTGGGACAATCTCGTCATCAGCTCTTCCGTCTGCCAGTTCGATGCGCATCGGAGCTCCATTCCCAGTCCCATAGAAACCGGCCGTGTTCTTCTTGCCTGTCAGCCTGATTGAGATCATCATTTCGCCAGGCCGCACAGCTGTGGCCGGTATGTCATATGTGCGCTCTGACATTCGCGCCGTGTCGCCATTCGTTGCCCCGACTAAGGTCTGGTTGACATAGACGACGTCTGAGTCTGCCAACCGGCCCAAGACGAGGCGCAGTGGCTTGTTTACCCACTCCTGTGGGGTCTTGATGCTGCGGACGTACCACACGACGCCGTCAAGGCCTGGCAAATCATCCACGCCCCACTGGCCCGGCAACACTGTTTTGGGCCATGAGGATGCGTCTGGGCGGCTGACGTTGAAATATTCGTCGTATACGCTCTCGGTGTTTTGCGCGCTCTCGTATTTCAGTCCACCCATCCACGCCATGCAGTCGGCATGTCCTTTGCGCCACTCTTCGTCCTCCTTGCGGACGTCTTGATGGCTCTTGTACTCATCGGTCTCTACGTCAACCCATGAGCGGCACGGCGCACCGGGGTAGGAGGCGAGAACCACGCCTATCGGTATGTCTAAGCTGTCGCGCAACATTCTGGCCATTGGCAGCAACTGGCGACCGCCCCGGCTTTTGCTCTGTGAGCCTATGCGCCACACACCATAGACATCACCCTCCGCCTCCAAAGACAATGTAGGCAAGATGTTGAATATCCTGATTAAGCTATCGCCCGGCGAGGCTGTCACTGGCGTCTTGATGTCTGGCTCCGATGGGATAGATTGGTCAATGGCCAACCAGACCTCGCCAACTAATATGTCTGAGAATGAGATTGATATGTTCGATGTCGATACCTTTATGCTATGTCGGTCTTTTGACGCGGGCGGGGTGGTGATATCCAAGCTCCACGTGCTGTCTAAGCCGGCAGATGTTGAAACGGAGTAGCCCCAGTCGGCCTTGACGCGCACGTTTGATCCGGGGGCGGCTTTGCCCCTGACCTCCAAAAGCGAGTTCTGTTGGAGCACGGCACCGTCGGATAGTATGGGGTCGACGTATACGAAGTCGTCATGCTGGCAACCCGTGAAAAGGGCGACCAAGGCTGACATGGCTATTGCCACTCGTGATGACGATAACGGCTTTATGCTCATTCTCAATGTTTTTTTTGTTGTGTGTCGTTCATCGATGCGCCTACCGCGTCATGGCTGCCACAACGGCTGCCAAGTCTGCGAAAGCCTTGCCCTCAATGCTGTCTGAATTTAGAGCAGCCGGAGTGCCGGCGTCACCGCACTCGCGGATGGACTGAACAATGGGGATTTGGCCAAGAAGTGGAACTCCAATTTCGGTGGCGAGTTTGAGTGCGCCGTCTTTGCCAAATATGTAGTACCTATTTTCGGGAAGTTCCGCCGGTGTGAACCACGCCATGTTCTCGACAATGCCAAGTACTCTGACATTGACCTTTGGGTTGACGAACATGTCCACACCCTTGCGCGCGTCTGCCAACGCCACCTTCTGAGGTGTTGATACGACAATAGCCCCTGTCAGGTTCACTAAGCCTACCAGTGATATGTGGATGTCAGAGGTGCCCGGGGGCATGTCGATGAGCAGATAGTCCAATTCGCCCCAGTCGGCCTCGGTGACCAACTGCTTGATGGCATTGGTGGCCATGGCGCCGCGCCACACTACGGCCTTGTCCGGGTCAACGAAGAAACCGATGCTGAGCATCTTGACTCCGTATTTCTCGATTGGCATTATCAGGTCGTTGCCCTCTGTCGAGTTCTCGGAGAGGACGGGGCGTGCGTCTTCAACGCCAAACATGATGGGCACTGACGGGCCAAATATGTCAGCGTCAAGCAGTCCCACCTTAAACCCGGCCTTTGCGAGGGCTATGGCCAAGTTGCTCGTCACGGTGCTTTTGCCCACTCCGCCTTTGCCCGATGCCACGGCTATGACGTTTTTTACGTTGGGCAGCACGGGCTTTTCCGGGGCCTTGGCGCGTTGGCGGATTTTGACGAATATGTTGTCGTCAATGTCTACGTCGGGACCACACTCAGCCTTGATGGCCTCGGCTGCTTTTTGTTTGATTGAGCCGACGAGGGGGTCGTTGGGACGGTCAAAAATAAGTGAGAAGCTCACTCTGTTGCCGTTTATCCTGATGTCGTCCTCGACCATGCCGAGGTCATAAATGTTTTGGCCCTTCTCCGGGTGGATTACGGTCTTGAGGGCCGCTATTATTTGCGCAGGATACATTTTAGTTCTTTTGTGTCTTTGGTCTGTCTGATGGAAGCGGATAACTCAGTCCGCTCTCCATGGGTCTCAGTCTGTGAATTTGACGTTGCGCCCGACGTTGTGGTAGTTGTCTTTTTCTATTTCCACGTCTGGCTCGGTCAGGCTTGCGCCGCGAGGAATTTGGAATCGGAAATATTTGATGGTCATTCCGGCGTCAATCCACTTCTGCTCATAATATGTCCGGATGCCTAATGCCGGGTCGGTCAGACGTCCGCCCTCAATGTCTGCATACAGGTCGGTGGTCTGAGCCTGGGGCGTTATGCTGTTTTCTTTGAGCATAGCCTCGGTATACTGGGTCAAGAACGGGCTGTCGGTCTTCAGGTGTACCAAGCCGTCATGACGCAGGAACTGGCTGTAGCGTGTCAGCATGAGGGTGCCTACTAACCTTTTCCGGGGTTTGTTCATCTGCGGGTCCGGGAATGTGACCCACACCTCGCTTACCTCCTCGGGAGCGAAAAACTGGTCGATGAACTCGATGCGGGTGCGGAGGAACGCCACGTTGCCAAGGCCCTCGTTCAATGCCTCGGTTGCCCCCGTATGCATCCTCGCCCCTTTTATGTCTACGCCAATGTAATTGACTCCCGGGTTCCTGCGTGCCAGACCCACAGTGTACTCACCTCGGCCGCAGCCCAGCTCTACCACGATGGGGTTGTCGTTGCCAAACCACTCGCCCCATTTGCCGCGAAGCTCAAACCCGCCAGCCTTGAGCGACTCGAAGTCGGCCTCGAAGACGTGACGATATTCCGCCATGTCGGCAAATTTCTGAAGTTTATTCTTTCCCAAAATTCTGTTCCGGGTTATCTGTGATGCTTAATGATGCAAGTCTTATGCCGTTTTACTCGCCTTGGCTCGGCTGGCTCTTCTTGATCAGAAGGCCTATGTCGTGAATGCCGGCCAACTCGTCAGCCCGCATGCCCTGCGTGATACGGAAGGTGTAGGGGCCGGGTTTTGAGAATTTAACGCTCGTCATGTATGGGCACGTCTCGTTGTAGAGCGACCCCCAGCCACTGCCAAGCCACGAACCGTCGGTGCGCGCCAGTATGCACTCTAAGGTGTCACGCCTCGATACGCCGTCTGGGGCTATCACGTCAATGAACAGCCAAAGGTTTGAATAAGCGTAGCTGTTGTCATTCCGCACTTGGACCATAATGTCATACACGTCTGTCGAGTCTGACATGTCTGTCCTGAACACAGCCAAGGTGTCCTTGTCCCATCCGGTCTTGGCTATGCTCACGTACTCGTCATACGCCACACCGCTTTGACACGAGCACACGGCCATGCTGGCGATGACCGTGGCGGCTGCCGCCACCATGCGGAAAGCCTTGCCCGACTTGCTATTCTTTGTTGTCATTTTGTTGGCGTTGAGGTTGCTGCTCCTGTTTGTTGCCTTTCTGCGCATTGCCCTGAGGTCCGCCGTTGTTGCGGTCTCCGCCCCTGTTGCCTTGACGATCGAAGTTGCGTCCGCCCTGACGATTCTGCCCGCCGCGCTCGCGGTTGCCCCTGTCGCCTTGGCGGTTCAGACCTCCGCGGTTGCCGTTGTTGCGTCCGCCTCGGTCGCCTCGGTTCTGCTGGCCTTGGCGTTGTTGGCGCTCACCCTGCGGTCGTCCGCTCTGTTGACTCCTTTCTTGCTGTTGGGAGTCGTTCGTGCGCTCGGCTTGTTGTTGGGGCTTCGGCTCCTGAGTGCTGGCGTCGTCAGAAGGCTGCGTGTTTCTGTTGCCGTTCCTGTTGTCGCGGCGGTCCCCACGGTTGTTGCGGTCTCCGCCCCTGTTGTTGCCCCGTCCGTTTGGCTGGTTGCGGTCTCTGTTCCTGTTGTCGCGGCCTCCGCGCCCGTTGCGTTTGTTCTTCGAATCGAAGCGCGTCAGGTCGTCATCCAGCTCCACGACGCTTGAGAAACTCTCCTCGTCGCCGGCTACGGTCTGCTGGGTGGCGCCAATGTTGTCAGGCTTCTTGCCTTCCGTGTTCATGCGGATGATCTCGGCCACGTGGTCGGCATCGACCGCCACTATGTTAGACGGCGAGTCTTTTTGCGTCGAGTACCACATGAGTCGCTTGAATATGTCGTATTTGAAGAAGTAGTACGTCCCCTCTGCTGTCTCAAGAGGCTTGTCCGTTGGCGGGAAACTGCGGATGGCGTCTATGTAGGTGGCAAGCTCGTAGTTCAGGCAGCACTTCAATTTGCCGCATTGACCTGCAAGCTTGACGGGGTTGAGCGACAGGTCCTGTACGCGCGCCGAGTGCGTCGAGACTGATATGAAACTCGTCATCCATGTGGCGCAGCACATCTCGCGACCACACGGGCCTATGCCGCCTATGCGGCCAGCCTCTTGCCTCGCTCCTATCTGACGCATCTCAATTCGCACATGGAATCGGTCGGCCAGCACCTTGATGAGCTCGCGGAAGTCCACTCGCTCGTCCGCAATGTAGTAAAAGATGGCTTTGGTCCTGTCGCCCTGATACTCCACGTCGCCAATCTTCATGTTCAGCCGCAGGTCTTGCGCAATCTTGCGCGCCTCGAGCATGGTCTCGTGCTCCAGCCCTTTGGCCTCCTCCCACTTCTCTATGTCGGTGGGGCGCGCTATGCGATAGATGCGCTTGAACTCATAGTTGAGCGGGTTGACGTGGTTCTTGTGCATCTGGAGGTAGACAAGCCTGCCCTGGAGGGTCACGGTGCCTATGTCATGGCCGGGTGACGACTCTACGGCGACGGTGTCGCCCATCTTGAGCTGTATGCCGGTCGAGTTGCGGTAATACCCCTTGCGGGTGTTCTTGAACTGGACTTCGACAAGGTCTGACGCATTGGGTGGGGTGGGCAGGTCGTCAAGCCAGTCGTAGGCGTGCAACTTGCCACCGCGGACGGCTCTCGTGCCGCAGCAGCTCACACTTTGCTCGGGTCGGTATATGTTTGCCGGGATGAGGTCCTCGTCTTGGGCGTCGTCTTGCTTAAGCGCGGGGATTTGCTCGTCGGCTCTCTTTATCTCGTCTTCCACTATTGGTTTTGTTTTTGGTGTTTATGGTTGAAGAGTGTTCGGCGTGCGACTGTTGTGAAGCGTGCGCGCCTTTGCGCTCTGTGAATGTCTTTTTTCTATTGTTGTGCCTCCGGTTCGGCCGAAGGCCTCTTTGTGGTCCTGATGAATGCCGTGAAGCTAAGCACCATGCCTTTTATTATCATTCTTATGTTGCCGTTCTGCTCCACTTTGGCGAGGCAGTCGTCAATGAGTGCTGATATCTTTTCGACGTTGGCCACGTGGACGAAGGGGGCGAATTTGACGAGGAAAGCCTCCTCGTCCGCAGTCAGGAAGTTGATCTCAGGGCGCCCTAAATTCATGACGAAGCTTTCGCGTATCAAGTGCTGGCAATAAGTCAGCAGCCCTTTCGCCTGCTCGCGTGTCATGGCTCTGCATGTCTCCGCGATGGCGTTCATCTTGATAACGTCGCGTTGCCATGCGGCTCGCATCATCTCTTTGAAGATGGTCAGGTTGGCGTCATTCTCGGCTGCCGACGACAACTGCCTGAGTGCCGCCACGTAGTTGCCTTGCGCTATGTGTGCCACCCGTCCCGCCTCTTCCGCATCCACACCTTCGCGTCTTGACAGTGCATCAGCCAAGTCCGCCTCGCTTATCGGTGGGACTCTGAATGTCTGAGTGCGGCTCAAGATGGTAGGCAGAATCTTTTGCGGGTCCTCACTGACCATGATGAAGAGGGTGTCAGCAGGCGGCTCTTCGAGAATTTTCAGGATGCTGTTGCTTGTCGTCTCGTTCATCAGCTCGGGCTTCCAGACAATCATTATTTGTCGCTCGGCCTCATAGGGCTTCATGGAGAGCTTGTGGTGGATGGTTGTAGCGGCGTCTTTAGCAATGAGAGCCTGCTTGCCTGTTCCGCCCTTTTTGTCATCAGCGTCTTCCGCATCGGCAGCGCCGCTTGATTGTTTGCGTTGCGCCATGGCGGTGTTCCACTCCTGCATCCCAAAGTAAGGCTTTGCTGTCACCATTTCGCGCCATGCGGGCAGATATGTGTCCGTGTCGTCAGATGTGCTCGCCTTCGCTATGGGGAAGATGCAATGGACGTCGGGGTGCACCATCTTGGCTGTCTTCCTGCATGAGGGGCATTCTCCGCACGAGTCGCCGCCACTCTTGTCCCCTGTGCAGTTGATGTACTGCGCAAACGCTAAGGCTAAAGGGAGTGAGCCGCACCCCTCGCCTCCCACAAAGAGCATGGCGTGGGGCGTCCGCCCCTCATCCGCCATGGTGAGGAGGCTTTTTTTGACCGTCTGCTGGCCTATGATGTCTCTGAACCGCATTTGCTCGCTGTGTTGGTGCTTTCGCTCCCCGTGTTGCCCACAAGTCTTACCTGGTTGGGCTTGCTTGTGAGGTGCGATATTGCGCAATAAGGGCAAAATAACTTCCAAAGATAATGAAAATTCACACTCATAGGGAGACGAGTACCCTTTTAAGTGTATCCCTTTGTGTCGTATGACTTCCGACTCACTTGCCTATTTTAACTTATTTATATGTCATAATGCGGCCTCACACATTATCTTTGCCCTTGTTCAACAGATGATATTCAGGCACAAAAGCCAAACCAAATACAAACCATGTCAACCATACTTTTCGACCGTGCGGTCTTTGGCCCTGTTCGCAGCAGGCGACTCGGCATATCTCTCGGCATCAACCTGTTGCCCGAGAATGGCAAGGTGTGTTCTTTTGATTGTCTTTATTGCGAGTGCGGGTTTTCTCATGTCCCAGGCAGAAAGGAGCCTCTATCGCCTCTGCCCACACGAGCCGAGGTGGCGAGGAAGCTTGAGGCTACTCTCAAACAGATGGCTGCGCGCGGCGAGTATCCTGATGTCATCACCTTTGCGGGAAACGGAGAGCCTACTCTTAATCCGCATTTCGCTGACATAATAGGTGACACTATTGAGATGCGTGACCATTGGGCTCCCAATGCGCGCGTCTGTGTCTTGACTAATGCGACGCGGTTGTCAGACCCAGCTGTGGCAAATGCGCTTTGCCAGGTTGATGAGGCCATCCTCAAGATTGATTCAGGGCGCGAGGAGACTGTGCGTACCCTTGACAGACCAGCCTCAGGTTACTCCCTCGCAAAAACTGTTGAAGACATTGTCGCTCTGCGTGACCGGATGGGTGACGCCCTTGCCATTCAGACGATGTTCGTCAGCTGGGAGCAAGATGGCAAGACTTATGACAATACGGGCGATGCTGATGTCATTCCTTGGTTGAACATATTGAGCCGTATTGCTCCCCCCAGGTTGATGATTTATACTATCGACCGAGAGACGCCACTCAAAACGATGACGAAGACTCCGCCGGCTGTTCTTGACGCTATAGCTGACAGAGCCCGTGAGATTGTAGGGGAGGTCTTTGTATCTTACTGATAATTCTTGGCGACACAAGTTGCCTTCTTAACGCGAGTTCTCGAAACGGGACTCGCTTTTTTTGTAGGTGAAAAGTCAAGAAGATAAAATATTCGCAGTTAGAATAGTCTTTTTTTGATCCTTTTGGCAAATGGCGACGTTTGACGAGAAATGTGAAAAATCAAACAAAAGTAAAGAGTGAAGAGTCGAAGGTTAACAAAAGAAGAAGAGAAAGAAGGAGAAAAGGGCTTTTGATACTCGAATTAACATGAAAAATTTGCAAGGAGTTTTTTTTTTTTTTTTTTCGCACTGCGGTTAAAGGAAGGCGGCTCTGCT
>CAVFBC010000010.1:87133-90423 GCA_963620575.1 Alistipes putredinis
AGGGCTTTTGATACTCGAATTAACATGAAAAATTTGCAAGGAGTTTTTTTTTTTAGCTTCGCACTGCGGTTAAAGGAAGGCGGCTCTGCTAATACGTTTCTCACCGTGCGTGCTGCTGCCTGACCTTTTTTTCTGACGTTCCACCTGCATTTTGCGGATAGTTCGGCACTTTCTAATGATTGTGTGACGACCATGTGCGAATGAAAGACTGGAGCGTCGACATCTAAAACTACATACATATTGACATGAACAGAATCACCGCCCCCATGGCTCTGCTAAAGTCCGAGGCACTCCTTATGCGAGGCCGAGTCGGCAGTAGCTACAGCTATCAAGACGGCCCGCTCTACGACGCCGGCTGCTATGACTGGGAGGTCGTCTGTTCTCCAGACAGCGACAATAGTCATGAGTTTGATTTCTCGGATTTCTGTTTCAATTTCGGCGAAGACTACGATGCTGCAGCCGAGCAAGGCGGCTTCTGTCTCCCACAAAGTCGAACGGACGTCTCGCAAGACTATCAAAAAGGTCAGGCAGTGCTTGATGACATCCGCAGTGGTGACGTTCCAATTGTCGAATCAAACAAGGTGCGTGACTTCTTCTCCGCCTCGTCAACAGCAGCCAGTGTGCATGACACGTTTGTCCATCAGATGGTTGAGCATTACTTGGATGACCTTGGCGAGGATGTGACAAAGGTGGCTAAAATAGGCAGAAAAATAGGCGTTGTAGGTGCTACAGTCGGTGTTTTTGTAGCAGTTTATGATGTCGCAGAAAATGGGATAACGGAGTCCACTGTGTGGGAATCTGTTGGAGCTAGTGCTGGTTTCATTGGCTGCCTTTGTGGTGGTCCTGTCGGATGGACTCTTGGCGGCATCTCCTTAGGCATATCTTTGTATACGTATTATTTGGATTCTCAGTTATCTGAGTCAAATTCTTCTTATTGATGGTCATCGCATTTTTTAGATACTTTGTGGAGGAGGCCTACCATACTACAGTCGCATATAATCGAGCTTATAATAAATCAACTAAGGATGAGTTGGCTGACATAAAGCAGCGTCAATTCGTTATGGTGTGGGGGGCAATAGGCTTTATTGTCGGTTTCACGATTTTTTGCTTTTCGAGGTATTTGGTTGATATTAATTTGAGGGATTATAACGGTGCGTTTGTAGTTGAGATGGCGATTGATGCTTTACTTGCGATTTTAGTTGTCAAGAGATTGAACAAACTCGGCATGTATGAAGAGGCGATTGCTAAGGTTGAGAATAAGGACAAACGGCAACTCATAAGATTCCGATGGCGCTCCGCTTTTATAGGCAGTGTCAGAATTATTGCGTTTCTCATTGTCATCTATGGCACCCGCTGGCTACTTATAACTTACTTCTGATTAGAATTTTCTCATATTCCTGACCGCCTTAAGCAAATCCCCATCCATCTAACACAAACAAAACGACATGAAACGCATCACCGCCCCCATGGCGCTGCTAAAGTCCGAGGCTCTCCTGATGCGAGGCCGAGGCGGCAGTAGCTACAGCTATCAAGACGGCCCGCTTTACGACGCCGGCTGCTATGACTGGGAGGTCGTCTGTACTCCGGACAGCGATGATAGTCAAGAGTTTGATTTCTCGGATTTCTGTTTCAATTTCGGCGAAGACTACGATGCTGCAGCCGAGCAAGGCGGCTTCTGTCTCCCACAAAGTCGAACGGACGTCTCGCAAGACTATCAAAAAGGTCAGGCAGTGCTTGATGACATCCGCAGTGGTGACGTTCCAATTGTCGAATCAAACAAGGTGCGTGACTTCTTCTCCGCCTCGTCAACAGCCGCCAGTGTCCATGACACGTTTGTTCATCAAGTGGTTGAACATTACTTGGATGACTTGGGCGAGGACGTGGCAAAGGTGGCGAAAATTGGCAGGAAAATAGGGGCGGTGGGGGCGACTGTCGGTGTTGTCGTGGCGATATATGATGCAAAGGAGAATGGGTTGACAGAGTCTACTTTGTTGGAGTCTGTCGGTGCTGGTATCGGCGTTTTGGGCTGCCTTTGTGGAGGGCCTGTAGGCTGGACTCTTGGTGGCATCTCTTTAGGCATTTCCTTGTACACTTATTATTTGGATTCTCAGTCGTCTAAAACAAATTCTTCATATTGATGGTCATCTCATTTTTTAGATACTTTGTGGAGCAAGCCTACCATACTACAGTAGCATATAATCGAGCCTATAATAAATCAACGAAGGATGAGTTGGCTGATATAAAGCAACGTCAGTTTATTTTGGTGTGGGCTATAATTGGCTTTTTGATGGCCTTTGTGCTATTGTGTGTTATGAGGTATTTCATTGATGTTAATTTAAATGATTATCCTTTGGAGTTTGTGGTGGAGATGGCAATTGATGTATTACTTGCAATGATGGTTGTAAAGAGACTGAACAAGCTCGGCATGTATGAAGAGGCTCTTGCCAAAGTCGAAAACAAGGACAAGAGACAGCTTATAAGATATCGTTGGCGTACTGCATTAATTGGCAGTGGGAGATTAGTCGCATTTCTCGTTATTTTCTACGGCACTCGCTATCTGCTTATAACCTACTTATAAATAAGACATTCTCCTATGTCAGTTTGCCCTAAACTGCTTTTCTACCCATCTAAAACCAATATATAAATTGACATGAAAAGAATCACCGCACCCATGGATCTACTTAAGTCCGAGGCTCTCCAGATGCGAGGCCGAGTCGGCAGTAGCTACAGCTATCAAGACGGCCCTCTTTATGACGCCGGCTGCTATGACTGGGAGGTCGTCTGTACCCCAGACAACGACAATAATCAGGAGTTTGATTTCTCCGATTACAGTTTCAATTTCGGCGAGGACTACGATGCTGCAGCCGAGCAAGGCGGCTTCTGTCTTCCTCAAAGTCGCTCTGACGTCTCGCAAGACTATCAAAAAGGTCAAGCTGTACTTGATGACATCCGCAGTGGTGACGTCCCGATTGTAGAGTCAAACAAGGTGCGTGACTACTTCGCAGCCTCGTCAACAGCCGCGAGTGTGCATGACGCGTTTGTCCACCAGGTGGTTGAGCATTACTTGGATGACCTTGGCGAGGATGTTGTTAAAGTGGCAAAGGTCGGTAGGGAAATAGGAGTTGTGGGCGTGACTGTAGGTGTTGTTGTGGCAGTATATGATGTCAACGAAAATGGATTAACAGAATCTACATTTTGGGAGTCTGTCGGTGCTGGTGTCGGTGTGTTTGGCTGTCTTTGTGGAGGGCCTGTAGGCTGGACTCTTGGTGGCATCTCTTTAGGCATTTCCT
>CAVFBC010000011.1:0-72641 GCA_963620575.1 Alistipes putredinis
TAGATTCGCAACTGCTCAACCTCATGTTCAGGAGAAACAGATAGTTTTGCGTAAGCGTCAGACGTATTAGAAAAATAAGGCAAAGATGAGTGGAAATCCTCATCATCAATTTCCGCTATGACCTTTACCGTTATTCCATTCACCATTACCGCTTCTCCTACCTGTCGGTAAAGATATTCGCTGAAACCACCCTCTGGATTGAATTTTTTAAAACCACCCATACATAACATATTTTATATTATACTCTTAAGAACCGACCAAAGATGCCAGCGTCCCGTATATTACACATGTAAACACTTACCGAACTTACGTGCAGCCACCTTACCTCTATAATATTTGAAAGTTGGCAGCGCACAAGAAACGACCAATAAAGTCGCATTTTATGTGTAGCGGGACAGAAGCAATGACCGACAAGACACATTGCCCCTGATGTTCGTCACTTTTCTTCTCTAATTCTCATAGCAATATGATTTTCAGGCGAAGATAATAACAGTCTCCAAACAAGCAAATAATATTGGGATATCTTGTCAATAGCTATAAAGAGAGGCAATCGGATAAGGGCAAAAGCCTATCCATGAAAAACTTATCCTTCAATCGGGGAAACACACGCATGGATTGCAGGCAGACTGAGTGTATCCAGACAAATAAGGGGGGGAAAGCCTTTTCTCCCTCATTTGGCACATCATTGTGCCGAAATGGCACAATTGCCAATATATCACTCTTGTTATATTCGCGATACAATTCAGACACAAAGACAACAGATGAAAACCAAGAGAAGATGGGGGTGGGCGTTGGCTTTGTCTGTGCTCACCCCGATTCTTCTTTCCGCTTGTGAATGGTTTGACTACCACCCCTATTGCGTGGACATAAGTGGAGAGACCGGCATCAACGCCAAGAACATAGCCCGCATATCGTCACTCACAGAGGGGCGCAAATCATTCCGCTTTGCGCTGATTTCAGACACACAGAGATGGTATGATGAGACAGAGGATCTCGTGGCTGACATTAACAGCAGGAGTGACATCGACTTCGTGGTACATGCCGGAGACTTGACAGACTTCGGGGTGAACAATGAGTTTTTGTGGCAACGCGACATATTGCAAGGACTTGACGCTCCGTACGTCGCAGTGATAGGCAATCACGACTGCCTTGCCACAGGGAAACAGACATTCGGGCGCGTGTGGGGCGAGATGAACTATGCTTTCACGGCTGGCGATGTGCGTTTCATATGCCTCAACTCAAACGCCCTTGAGTTTGACTACTCCAACCCGGTACCGGACATGGAGTTCATTTATAGTCAGATTGACAACTTCCCCGAAGAGTGCACACGCTCCATCATACTCCAGCACTGCCGCCCATACGACGACGAGTATAACAACAACATGGCTCGATATTGCCATGAGGTGGAGAAACGACTGCCAGGCCTGATGTTCTGCCTCTCTGGCCACATACATCGCCTGACGCATGACGATCTGTTTGACGACGGCGTGATATATCACACCACGACATGCGCGGCCGACCGCACGTACCTGATTTTCGACATAAAAGAGGATGGATATGACTATGAGACGGTTACTTTTTGAGCTTACATTAGCAGCCGCCATAGTGGTTCTGTCCGCGACTACAGCTAAGGCAGAAGAGGCGACTAAGATAGACTCCATCCCTGAAGGAATGACGGCCTATGACGTGCGATTGGAGCGGTACATCGAGCGGCACGCCAAGATTGCCCCCCACTACACAAAAATTCAGTTTGCTGGAAGCATAGGCATGCTGTCGGCTGCGGCTGGTTGGGATTATGGAAAAAACGAGCGGTGGGAGACAGACATAATGGTGGGGTTCGTGCCGCGCTTTGACAGCAACAGGACGAAACTCACATTCACGCTCCGCGAGAACTTTGTGCCATGGAACATCCCCATTGGCAAATCGCCAGTGGATTTCAGTCCATTGAGAGCCTCATTAGGTGTTAACGCCATAATGGGTCATGAGTTTTGGAAGCACAACCCGGATCGCTACCCAGACGGCTATTACTTCTTCTCGACCAAGTTCCACATCATTGCCGGGTTTGGTCAGCAATGGACGCTGAACATCAGCCGAGACAAGCGCAAGATGTGGCGTGCGGTGGGTGTTTTCTATGATTTCTCGACCAATGATTCATACGTCTTGAGCGGCTTTGACAACAAGTACATCAAGTTCAGAGACGTGTTTCATTTGGACATAGGTGTGAAGCTTCAGATTCTATAAATAGTTTGTTTCGTTTTTTTTGAGAAAAGGGCGGGGCGGAGAGCCAATAGCACTCCACCCCACCCTTTTTTTTTATGCGGATATATTCTGCCCCGCTTGGAAGCCAGGCAGAGACCTATCCCATGCGGAGGCGGTAGTCCTCGTAGGTGAAGGTGCGGACAATTCGCAGGCCGCCGTGATCAGGGTCAAAAATGGCAATGGAGGGATGGGTTACACCATTGAACATAGTGGTCTTCACAGTGGTGTAGTGAATCATGTCCTCAAAGATAATATGGTCACCCACCTTGAGTGGAGTGTCAAAGGACCAGCTGCCCACGTAGTCGCCAGAGAGACAAGAGTTGCCGCCCATGCGATAGGTGGGCAGGCCCTCAACCGGGTCGAAATGAGCGCCACGGATGACAGGCTTATAGGGCATCTCAAGACAATCTGGCATATGGCATGCGAAAGAGACGTTCAGCATGGCCGTCTTGATGCCGCTATTCTCGACAATGTCCTCGATGGTCGAGAATAGGAAGCCAGTCTGCCAGGCAAAAGCTGAACCGGGTTCCAGGATAACCTGCAAGTGTGGGTGGCGTGAGCGGAAAGCCTTGATAGTGTCAATGAGCAACTGAACATTGTAGCCCTGACGCGTCATGAGGTGTCCACCGCCGAAGTTGACCCACTTGACATGCTTAAGGAAATGGGCGAAGCGCGACTCGAAAGCCTCAATCATATTGGCGGACTGCTCGGCACTGCTCTCACATAGCGCATGGCAATGCAGTCCCTCAACAATGCTTGGGAGCGATTGGGGCATGTCGCAAGAGCGTATGCCAAGGCGTGAGCCCGGGACGCACGGGTTGTAGAGGTCTGTGTCCACCTGAGTCAGTTCGGGATTGACACGCAGTCCCACCGACACGGGATGGTCGGCTCGCATCACATTAGGCGCATAGCGTTCCAGCTGCGAGAGCGAGTTGAACGTAATGTGGCGGCTGCACTCAAGTATTTGATCAATCTCATTGGGAGAATAGACCGGGGCGTAGGTATAGGCGAGGCTGCCAAGCTCCTCACTTGCCAAACGAGCCTCAGCGAGAGAGCTTGCCGTGGCACTGTCGAACTGCTCGCGGATGATGGGGAAGGCGTCCCAAAGAGAGAAAGCCTTGAAAGCCAAAATAATCTTAGCCCCGCTCTCGTCCTGCACATGGCGAATGAGCTTAAGGTTCTGCCTAAGTTTATCCGCCTCAAGGACATAGCATGGGCTTGGGATGTGCGAAAAGTCCAACTGTTGTTTCATCTGTTTGTTATCGTAGGGATGTGTTGTATTCTTTTTAGTCGATAAATGGTTATGCCTAACCGACGGAGCGTACATACTCAGATGGCGTCAGCCCCGTCTCCTTCTTAAAGAAGCGCACGAAGTGCTGAGGGTACTGGAAGCCGAGGGAGAAAGCCGTCTCCTTGACCGTGGCATTGGGTTCAAGCATACGGCTCTTGGCCAAAGTGACCACCTTGCGGTTAATGAGTTCCTTAGGTCCAATGCCCGTCTCCCGTTTCACCATATCACCGAAATAATTGGCGGTAAGACAAACCTTATCGGCAAAATAGCTTACTGTGGGCAATCCATCAGTCTCCGCACGCCCCTCGTCAAAATACCCGTCTAAGAGATGCTCAAATTTAGAGATGGCACTATGGTTCAACTCCTTTCGGGAATCGAACTGACGCTCATAAAAACGGAGGCAGTAATTAAGCAGGACCTCGATATGGCTGACAATAAGGCGACGCGAGAGGCGATCGGGCTCATGGCTAAGCTCTGCCTCGATTTGCGCCATGCACGCCAAGACAGCCTGCCGTTCCTCGACCGACGGGTGCAACGCCTCATTGCTGGAGTAGGAGAAAAAGCCGAAATCGCTCATCTGCCTCTCAAGCTGAGTACCCGCGATGAGGTCAGGTGAGAAGATTAGGCCCGTAGCCTTTGGTGTAACCCCTGGCATGGGTGACGTCGAAATGGTCTGCCCTGGGGCACAACTCACAATGGCACCCTCGTCATAGTCATAGGCCGTGCGGCCATAGGTCAGGACACAACCTTTGTTTTCCTTGACAAAAATCTGGTACAAGCCAAGGTTTAGCGTCATGGCCTCATTTTTGTCCTTAGACGGGAAATGAGCCACACACACTAACGGCGAGACGGGTTGTGGTAGGCCAAAAACATCACAATATTGTGCGACGGTCTTTATTTGACGAACATCATCCATGAGGTGCGGCAACTAAATGATAAGAGAATGGTTAAGTTGATGTCAGTGACTGGTGTTTTGCGCTCTTAGCTCCTAATCTGGCCATCGGCAGACGCATTGGGCGCAGAAGCCGGCATCTACGCGAATGTAGCGAAAAGAGGTCAGATGGTCAATAGAGGCCACGGGGCTACGCCTCGCCGCTCCAATCGTCAATCAGGCGTCGGGCTATGCTCATCTTGTCGGGGACGGCAGGCAATTCTCCGCGACGGAAAAAAGCGGCCGCAGAGAGCTCAGATTCCTGAATCTTGATATCCCCACTCTTATATTTTGCAGTGAAGCCGAGCATGATGCCAGACGGGAAGGGCCACGACTGGCTGCCGAAATAGCGGATATCCTCAATTTCGAGCGAAGTCTCCTCCCTCACCTCGCGGCGAACGCACTCCTCAAGCGTCTCACCCGTCTCAACGAAACCAGCTACCAGACCATAATAATCGCCCCTGAAATTTTTGGCGTGCACCAGTAAGATCTCATCGTCACCACGCTCTATGCGCACAATGATGGCAGGCGAGATAGGCGGATATAGCTCATATCCGCAATGTGGGCATTTCTTTGCGATGTCGGAGATGAGCGTTGTGGGCGTCCCGCACGACGGGCAAAAACGGCTATGCGAGTTCCAGAAGGCTATCTGCTTGGCCTTGCACGCCGCGGTAAAGAGGGTTGCCTCCATCTCAAAAAAGAGTGGGCGGAAATCCTCAACACGCAGCGAGCCACAATCTTCAAACGAATCGACCTCGCAAGTCAGCAGGTCATGCCCAACGCCATGCGCCACACGTGTTTCAACACCATGCGGCAGCAGGCTTGCCACCTCGGCCTCATCGGGGAAAGAGACAGGCACGCCATCCTCACGACGCACCACGACGCGGCGATGACCTACAAAAACACATATTTGCATAATAAGAGAATGTTGATTGGGATGGGAAGAACGACCGTGCTTCCGGTTATTGTTAAAAAGACAACCCAGAGGACATACTCCCCTGGGCTGTCTCGTGTGGATAGTCTCCCACAAGCATGACGAAAGGTGATATTCAGACCTCCGCCAAGGTGAGATTAGAAGAGTTTGGCAGGATACTCACCCTTGTCGATGAGAGCCTGGATCTTATCGACCACGCCCTGACGATCAGCCGCATAGGTGACACCGAACCAGTGGCTGGTTGTGTCGAGCACCTTGACAGTGGCGGTCTTCTCGTTGATGAGCTTATTGACCATGAGAGGGATGAAGAACTCCGCCTTGAGATTCTGCATGTTCTTGGGGTCGGAGAGGAACTCCTTGAAATAGGCCTCGCTATGGGCGAAATAGTCGGGGGTGAAGCCCCACACATTCATTGAGACTGGGGTGTTGTCGGGGACAGAGACCCACTTGCCCTCCTCGTCCTTATAGCAGACGGGGCCGTCTACGCGCATAATCTCGGTGCGCTCGACGACAGTTGTCAGATGGCCATTGGCATCAGTAGAGCAGATGCCGCGGGCCACAGTGCCGCTCTCTGAGAGCGTGTTGCCTACGCGGAAACCTACCATGCAGTAGTCATTCTTTGCGCCTTCGGGGAGGTCTGACAGATATTTGCCGATGACGGCGAAAGTGTCGCGGCCATAGAAGTCGTCAGCATTAATGACGGCGAAAGGCTCCTTGATGACATCCTTGCCCATGAGGACGGCGTGATTAGTTCCCCAAGGCTTCTGACGTCCCTCTGGGCAAGAGAAGCCCTCGGGCAGGTCATTGAGGCTCTGGAAGACCAACTCGGTGGGGATGTGACCCTCGTACTTAGATAGGACCTTCTCACGGAAAGCGTCCTCAAAATCGCGGCGGATGACAAAGACGACCTTGCCGAAGCCTCCACGGATAGCGTCAAAAATAGAATAGTCCATGATAGTCTCGCCATTGGGGCCGAGACCGTCGAGCTGCTTGAGACCGCCGTAACGGCTGCCCATGCCAGCTGCGAGAACAAAGAGAGTTGGCTTCATATTGCTGTTAATTATTAAGGTTCAATTTCTTGTTCCTTTCCTCGCCATGGCAAAGTCCAAGCAAGCTTGGCTTTGCTCATTTGGCTTAACGGAAAGGGGGCAATATTTTCTATTGTTATTCGTCTACAGTTTGTTGTTTGTCGGCAGGCTTCTCCTTGACAGACTTTTTCGCCAGTTTTGTGGTTTTGGGTGCAGCCACTGCAATAAGTTTGTCTTTACCATCAGCCGCGACTTCGAGCGCATCGCCATCAGCCACACCGCCAAAGAGGAGTGCCTGCATCAGAGCCGGCTTGAGAAGCCGCCCGATAGCCCTGTCCATCTCGCGGGCTCCATAGCTGCTGGAGAAGCCGGCGTCGAGAATAGCCTGACGGGCATCGGGCTTGAGGGCGAACTCGACGTTTCTCTTCTTTGCCAATTGCGCCTGAAGTTCAGATACCTTGCGATCCAGGATTCGCTCGGCCATGGCGGGCGTCATGTCATGGAACGCCACAATCTGAGTCAGGCGGTTAAGGAACTCGGGAGCAAAAGTTTTCTTAAGCTCCGCACCCATCACTTCACTCTTCTCACTCTTGGAGCCAAAGCCGAGCCCCTTGCCTGTGGCGAAACGTGCGCCGGCGTTAGACGTCATGATGATGACAGTCCCCGAAAAATCCGCTTTCTGACCCTTATTATCAGTAAGTTGAGCATAATCAAGCACCTGAAGCAGAAGATTGAAGACAGTCGTGTGGGCTTTCTCAATCTCATCAAACAAGAGGACGCAATTAGGATTTTTGCGAACTGCATCGGTCAGCAGGCCACCATCGTCATAACCTATGTATCCGGCAGGCGAGCCCACCAGTTTGGAGACCGTGTGCTGCTCGGAATATTCACTCATGTCGAAGCGGACAAGCTTGACGCCGAGCTCATTGGAGAGAACCTTGGCGAGCTCGGTCTTGCCGACACCCGTGGGACCCACAAAGAGGTAGGCCGCCAAGGGCTTAGTGTCATCACTCAGCCCAGCCTTGGCAAGAAGTACACTTTGGGCCACACCGTGAACCGCCTCATCTTGACCAAAAATCTTAGTCAACATATTAGGCTCAAGCGTCTGAAGCCTCTTTTCTGAGCTTTGCGACGTGGCAATGGTGTCGCAGCCGAACATCTTGAGCAAATTGTCAACACTCTCTTGCGTGACTTCATTGCCAGACTTGCTTCTCTTGACATCGCACTCCATTCTGACATGGGCGCAGACACTGTCCATGAGGTCAATGGCTCGGCCAGGCATAGCTATATCCTTTGAGTAGGACGCTACGGCCGTGTCAATGATGTGGTCTATAACCTTGGGCTGGCAAACGACACCAAGGGGGGACCAGACGGAGAAGGCGGCACTGTGCACCATCTTGCGCCCGTCAGGTTCGAGAGGCGGCTCGGCTATATCGATGCGTGTGAAATGCTTGTCAACCGACTTGTTGAAAGTATTCAGCTTCTTATACTGGTCAAACGAGGCGGTAGTCACAAGGTGGATGTCCTTCCCCTCGATGAGCGAAAGAATCAGGCGGAGTGTGTCCGGCGTGTTGTCATTCTGGTGCTGAGGCATAAGCTCCGACATATTGTCGGCAAAGATGACAGCCATAGAGCCCTGATCCTGAATGTCGTCAATTATGCTCGCCACATGGTTCTCTATCTCATCGGCATAAGAGACGCCAGTGACCACAGCCGATGGGTTGAACTTATAGAACAGCGCCTTGCCAAAACGCGTAGAGGCCTTGAAGCGCGACCTGGCCTGAATAAGGCCGCGGACCATGGACGTCTTGCCAACACCTCGCTCGCCAACAAACACAATGTTACTGCGGTTGCTCTTGAGGAGTGTGACAATAGACTTGTCAATCTCGGTGGCACGTCCTATGAAATCGAGCGAAGTGTAGCTGTCGTCATCGTCAATGCGCCGGCATGCGGGGTCGGGGGCGTTTTGCCTATTGTGATGCGCGCCACCCCGTGCAGTCCCATACTCATCATCGAGTGGCAACCCGTCGGGGTAATCGTCAAGCACATCATCAATCTCACGTTCTTCCTCCTCAAAGAGCCATTCATACTCCTGAATAGCCTTACTGAGCGTCACGGGGTCAATGTGGGCATCGATAATCCTCTTAACCTCAGAGCCGGAGAGGTGAGCCAAACCCTCAAAAAAGTCAGCGGGAGTCAAGTCATTCGTGTCACCGCCGTGCGACAAATTAGCCACCAGCCGGTTATAATTAGCCGACTGCGCCGGGTTGAATGGTCGGCGTTTTGGCACACGCTCCAGCGAGTCGAGATATTCGCATATGTCAGCCTTAATGGCATCCACGTCAACGCCAAACTTATCGGCAAGCAGAGAGCGGAGGCGAAACAGTTCATCATCAAGCATGGTGAGCAGAACAGTCTCGGGCAGTATAAACTGCAGACTTTTCTCCCGAGTGTAGATGACCGTCTTCGCAATTAGTTGGAGCAGGTACTCTTGAAATGGGTAGGTACGCCCGGATGGCGCTATATTAGGCATATTCTGTCTTGATTCGGAGAGGGAAATTTTCGGCTCGGGCCATGGCTATACCAGCCTGGGCCTTCGATTCTGCAATATCTTTCGGGTAGACACCCACAACAGCCGAGCCTTCGCTGTCGACCTGATAAGTCAGCCTGACCGCGTCCATCTGTTCGTAGAAAAAAATCTCGACGAGCATCCGCACAACGAAGTCAAACGTCGTGACGTCATCATTGAGTATGACGACCTTCATTTTGTCCGGTTCACGCGTTTTCCGCTTAAGGTCTCGCCTCGAATTTGTTTGAAGCTGTTCCATAACGCTAAGTTAGCAGTTTTTCGGGACGCGGCAGGCATATCGCCACCACTAAATATATGGGTGAGACTTTGATATAGAGAATAAAATCTTAACTTTGCGTTAGAAAAAGAGCGCCGGAGCAAAATAAGGGACAAGGCAACCATCCCCAGCCCGTCACCCTTTTCCACCCTTCCAGAAAGGGACAACTCATTAACGTAACACCAACACATCAGAAGAAAATGTGGGTAATATGTGCCGACCTTGAGGGCGTGTTTGTGCCCGAGATTTGGGTCAACGTGGCAAAAAAGACAGGGATTGAGGAGCTCAAGCTCACAACCCGCGACATCAAAGACTACGACGAGTTGATGCGTATGCGCCTCCGCATCTTGGATCAGCACGGCCTCAAGTTGCAGGACATACAGGAGGTGATTGGCACATTGGACCCACTGCCCGGCGCATTGGAGTTCGTGCGCGAGATTCGCAAGTTGGCCCGCTTCGCCATCGTCTCTGACACCTTCGTGGAGTTCGCCCAGCCGCTCATGGACAAACTGGAGAACCCGTTCCTCTTGTGCCACAGCCTTGAGACTGACGCCACAGGCCGCATCACGAACTACAAGCTTCGCCAGCCAGACCCCAAGCGCAAGACCGTGGAGGCATTCAAGAGCCTCAAATATGACGTGGTGGCGTTCGGTGACTCGTATAACGACGTGACCATGCTCGAGGCCGCAGACAAAGGCATCCTTTTCTGCCCGCCAGACAACGTCAAGGCCGACTATCCTCAATATCCTGTCGTCACAGACATTAACGAGCTCAAGAACAGACTCGTTGAGATTGTGAAGGGGTAAAATTGAACTGACAGAACACAGGGCGCCGCCCGTAGGCATGAGGCTTACGGGCGGCGTCCTGTGTTTGTTTTGGCTATCAGCGGGGCTTTACTTGTCGAGACCGAGAAGCCGCTTTATGTCATAGAGTTTGTTGAGCGCATCGCGGGGTGTGAGATTGTCAATGTCCAAACCTACAATCTCGTCTCGGATGCTATGAACCAGAGGGTCATCGAGTTGAAAAAGGCTCAGTTGCACCCCACCCTCATCCTTCTTGACCTCAGTCTTTTTAAATCCCTTACGGTCAGGCACGGGGGCAGGCTCGCCGTCACGCTCACGCTCCAGTTGCGCAAGAATCTCATTGGCACGGTCTACGACTACGCGGGGCATGCCCGCCAGCTTGGCTACATGGATGCCGAAACTATGTTCAGACCCTCCAGGGACAAGTTTGCGGAGGAAGATGACCTTGCCACCTGCCTCACGGACCGAGACATTGAAATTCTTAATCCTGTCATACTTGCGCTCCATGTCATTCAGCTCATGGTAGTGCGTGGCGAAAAGCGTCTTAGCCCTTGCCCGGTCATTGTCATGCAGATATTCCACAATGGCCCATGCGAGCGAAATGCCGTCATAGGTGCTCGTTCCGCGGCCGAGCTCATCAAACAAGACGAGACTGCGCGGAGTGACATTATTGAGGATATTGGAAGCCTCAGTCATCTCGACCATGAAAGTACTCTCGCCTTGCGACAGATTGTCATTAGCACCCACGCGGGTGAAAATCTTATCGACAATGCCGACAGTAGCCCGCGTCGCGGGGACGAAAGATCCGCATTGCGCGAGAAGGACGATGAGCGCCGTCTGACGAAGCAATGCGCTCTTGCCGGCCATGTTCGGTCCCGTGACAATGATAATCTGCTGGTTGTCGCGATCCAGATGCACATCATTTGACACATAAGTCTCGCCATCTGGCATGAGGCGCTCTATCACCGGGTGACGACCTTCGACAATGTCGAGAGAGTCGGAGTCATTGACCTCGGGGCGGCAATAGCCATAGTCCACAGCATTGCGCGCAAAAGTATGGAGGACGTCGACCTCGGCGAGGCGAGCCGCGTCAGATTGGACAACACCAAGATGAGCATTGAGTTCGGCTATGAGGGCAGAGTAGAGCTCAACCTCAAGCGAAGCTATGCGCTGGTCAGCTCCCACAATCTTCTCCTCGTACTCCTTAAGCTCGGGAGTCACATATCGCTCGGCGGCCGTCATAGTCTGCTTGCGAATCCAATCGGGCGGGACTTTGTCCTTGTGAGTGTTCCGCACCTCTATGTAATAACCGAAGACATTGTTATACGCCACTTTGAGAGATGGGATGCCAGTCTCCTCGGAGAGGCGTGATTGGAGTTCCATCAGATAATCTTTACCTGACGCGGAGATATGCCTCAGCTCATCGAGTTCGGCGGAGACGCCAGGGGCTATCACGCCACACTTTTGGATGGTGGTGGGAGGGTCTGGCACAACATCACGCTCAATGCGAGCGCGCAGGTTGTCGCAATCATCAAGAGATGAGACCATACGGAGAATCGCCGAGCCTGGCGCATGGGCAGCCACAACCTCCTTTAATCTCGGGATGGCCTCAAGGGCGCGTTTGAGCATCACGACCTCGCGCGGCGCTATGCGGTTGCATGCAATCTTGCCGACCAGTCGCTCCATGTCGCCCACCTCACGGAGCAAGGCGAGCACGTCTTCCATAAGCTCACGGTCATCCACAAAAGTCTGGACCACGTCATGCCGTGCGGTTATGGCCCGCACATCGCGCAGGGGCATGGCAAGCCACCGTTTCAAGAGTCGGCTGCCCATGGGCGTTGTGGAACGATCCTCAATATCCGAGAGGGAGTAGGAGCCGTCACGCCCATCATTAAAAAGCTCAAGGTTGCGAATGGAGAACCTGTCAATCCACACGAAGGCCTGCTCATCGATGCGCTGAAGGCGGCTAATATGCGCCTGCCCGTCATGCTGTGTCACATCGAGATAATAGAGAATAGCGCCGGCCGCTGTCACACCAGCAGTCAACTCCTCGACTCCGAATCCCTTGAGGCTCTGCGTGTCAAAATGTTTTACCAGCCTCTCCTTGGCACTCTGCGGCTGAAAGGCCCAATCATCAAAGGGATAAGTTATCCACTTGGAGCCGAAAGACTCTATGAAAGTCTGTCTCTTGCCCTTCTCGAAGAGCACCTCCTTGGGACGGAAAGTAGCCAAGAGTCGATCAACATATTGCGTGTCGCCCTGCCCCATCAGGAACTCACCCGTCGAGATATCAAGGAACGCCACCCCTATGCAGGCAGAAGTAAAATTGACACAGCAGAGGAAATTGTTTTCGGTTGTGACAAGGACTCCATCGGTCACAGCCACACCTGGCGTGACCAGCTCGGTTATTCCTCGTTTGACGATGCCTTTGGCCTGCTTCGGGTCCTCAAGCTGGTCGCACACAGCCACACGCAGTCCTGCTCGAACCAGTTTTGGCAGATAGGTGTCTAACGCATGATAGGGGAAACCGGCCAGTGCACCCAGCTCGGGGTTTGTGCCACTGCGCTGAGTGAGCGTTATGCCGAGGATTTTGGCGGCCTTTGGGGCGTCGTCAAGATAAGTCTCGTAGAAGTCGCCTACGCGGAAGAGCAGCATGGCATCGGGGTGCTTGGACTTGATGCTCATGTACTGCTTCATGAGAGGCGTGTCTGTAAATGATTTGGCCAACTTGGGAACTATGTGGTTTGGAGATTCAACGTCTTGAAAACGGGCGCAAGCAAAGAGCCCATACACCGCAAAAGTACGCAAAAAAGCGTAATTTAGCGACGAACAAAAATAACACCAAGCCACACCAATGCACAAGAAGCGTTGCCGAGTCTGGCTCACACTCATGGCGTCGCTTGCCACGCAGCAAGCCCTGTCAGCCAACGGAGCGGACTCAACCTTCGTCAAGACCGGATTCTCATTCGGCATATTGCCTGCCGTGTCCTATGACGCAGACCTCGGATTCCAATATGGCGTATTATCAAACCTCTATTGGTATGGCGACGGGAGCCGCTATCCCGCCTACGACCATTCGCTATACCTTGAGTGCAGCCGCTATTTGGCTGGCACCATGCTTTGCAGGGCCTACTATGACTCGCCGCGAGCCCTGAGCAGGCTTGTCGATGGTCTGAGATTGACAGCCGACTTCACGTGGTACCGCGACCTGCTGATGGACTTCTATGGCTTCAACGGGCGCAAGGCGGTGTATCACAGCGAGTGGGAGGACGACGAGAGCAACGAATATCGCAGTCACGCCTTTTATGCGCAGCACAGGCTCATGACGCGCATCATGGCCGGCGTGCGCTATGACTCACCAGAGACACCCCTTTTTCTCCAATTAGGCGTCTCGGCTTTCAATTTCGACTGCGGCCCCGTCAAACGGGACGAGCTGCGCAGAAGCACACCCGACACGCCTGGGCTTTTTGACCTTTACAAGCAATGGGGAGTCATCCGTGAGAGTGAGGCAAATGGGGGCACCGATGTGTTTATCCGCTTCGGCGTGGGCGTGGACACGCGAGACAAGGAGGGCTTCCCGAGTCGTGGCGTGTGGAGCGAGGCATTGTTGGCCCTCGAGCCTTCCGTCTTCACGTCAAACGACTATGGATTTATCCGTCTGACAATCAACCACAGGCAATACTTCAGTTTAGGGTCAGCCGACAGAGTTTTAGCATACCGTCTCACCCTACAAAACAGGCTATGCGGCCGCGTGCCATATTATCTGCTTCCCCACATCACCACCAACACACTCACCAGCGCGACCAGCCAAGGCCTTGGTGGCAGCAAGACAATGCGCGGCGTGAACCGGAACAGAATAACGGCGGACGGCATCGCCCTTGCCAACGTCGAGTTCCGTTGGCTCTTTGCCCGTTTCAGACTACTCAACCAGCAGTGGGGCATCGGCACCAACATATTCTGCGACCTTGGCATGACAACCCAGAACTACGAAGTCGACACTGACGGCGTGCCAGAGGACCAGCGCGACCTCTTTTTCAGGCAAGGGAATGACAATCTGCACGGCTCGGCGGGACTTGGCATCAAAATCCACATGAACGCCAATTTCATCATCTCGGCCGACTATGGTCACGCATTTAACTCAGATGACGGCACTGGTGGTTTCTACGTCAACATGAACTACCTTTTCTGACAAAGGGAACTGAGAAAAGAAGACTGCGAAAGACAGCGGTACGGAAAAAGCCGAGGGTCGCCATGCAATATTTTGCAGACGTCCCTCGGCTTTTTTTATGAAGCAGCCCAGTCAAATGTATGGTTGCGACTGAGCTGAAGCAGAGACTTTAATCTTCTTTCTGAGCGCGGAGAGCCTTAAGCTTCTCGGCGTTCTCGTAGACTCGCTTCTCAGAGAGCGGATAGAATGCGATGAACACGACGCTGAGGACAGTACCTATGGCGGGCAAGAGGCTCAGACACATCTTGATGCCGTCAATAGTCTCGGCTGACTGCGAGATATTCGGTTTGAAACCGAAAGCGTCAAGCAACCACATTGAGACGGCCGTTCCGATGGCCCAACCGAGTTTTTGGCTCATGCTCGAAGAAGAGAAGATAAGCCCCGTGGCACGATTGCCAGTCATCAACTCATTATAGTCAGCGCAGTCAGCATACATGCTCCACAAGAGAGGGAACACAGCACCAGCGCAGATGGAGATGAGAGCCTGGAAGAGGAAAATAAGGTTGAGATCGGCAGCGTCAAACCAATAGAAGATGACACTGAGGACAGTGGCAATGGCCATGGCCCCAAGGTATGTGTTCTTCTTTCCAATCAGATTGCTGACAGGGCCTGCGGCCACAACACCAATAATATTAGCGAGCTGACCGAGAGCCAAATAGAGGGCGCTGAGTTTAAACGTAGTCCCCACATTGTAGCCGAACAGAGTGACATCACTCACACCATCCTCAACCACGTAATACTTGAAATAGTAGAGAGTTGCGCCATCGCGCACCGAATTGAAGATGAGGGCAGCCACACCCGCACCGAGCAGAATCCACCATGGGCGGTTGTGAAGAAGGTCCTTGAAGTCCTCCGAGACACTTGAATGAGTTGACTTGAGGGGCTTGACACGCTCACGCGTCAAGAAGAAGCAACCGAGGAAAAGCAGGACACTGATGAAGGCGAAAACACCTGCCGTCATAGTCCATGCGGTCTGCTGGTCCTCAATAGGTGCGTTAGACGCTCCGCCGAAGCCCTCAACCATCTTCATGAAGAAGAAAAGAGCCGCAAAACTGCCGATATAGGCGAATGACATGCGGAAAGTGGAAAGCACGTTACGATCCGACGGGTCAGGACTCATGACACCAAGTAGTGAGGCGTATGGCACATTGATGGCCGAATAGACCAGCATCATGATGGCATATGTAATGAACGCGTAGACGACCTTGGCACTGTCAGAGAAATCTGGCGTGTAGAACGTCAAGACGCCAATAAGCCCGAAAGGAATGGCGAGCCAAAGGAGGAAAGGTCGGAACTTGCCCCAACGGCTCTCAGTGCGGTCTGCGTAAACACCGACAATGGGGTCGACACACGTGTCCCAAATGCGGGTCACGGCAAACATGGTTCCGACAACAGCTGCCGAAATGCCAAACACGTCAGTGTAAAACATCGGCAGATAGGCGGCAAAAAGCTTCCAGAACATAGACGACGACATGTCGCCAAGTCCGTAGCCTATTTTTTCTCTTAACTTTATCACTTTTCTGAGATATTTAATTGGCAGGCATTGTGGAATGCCACCATATATTAGACATCGTCATTATTAGAATCCGAACTCCTGACGGATGAAAGCCGTCACCTCGTCCGAAATGACCTTATGCTCCTCCATGTTCGGATGGTCAGTGCCACCCGAAGTATAGCTCTGCTCAAAGATATGGAACGGCACCTTGCCACTCTTTCCCACCAAGCCTTGCGCCTCAGCCTCGGCCGAGATGGCAGGCAGCATCACGCGGAAAAAGGCTCGGAGCGTGTCATTGGCCATGGGGCTTGAGATGAGAGCCAAATCAGCCTCGGGGTTCCTCTCGTGCAGAGTTCGGAGCAAATCGACATATGCAGTGGCGAAAGCTGTGGAGTCCTGCACACCATCGTTCTGACCGAGGGCTGAGACTACCAGATCGGGATTGAACGAGAAGTCATAGGGGATCTCATTATCCACCAGGTTAACCTTGTCATAAGTCTGCGGAAGGACAAACTTGTGGTCGCAGCAACTGTGAATGAGGCCTATGCCAGAGACGCTGGCGAGACTCCATTGCGCACCGAGATTGCGGGCTGTGCGCGGGCCATAGGCATAATACGCCCGGTGATGGTCAAACCAAGTACCCTCAGAGAAAGGCATGTCGCCATCATAGCAGTTCATGCCGCTCGTGATTGAATTGCCAAGGAACTCAATCCGGTGAGACGTCTCGGGCGTCCATTTCTCAATCTGGCAGGCGGTGATGGTCCGCACCTGCGTATACCCCATGCCGCACTCCGTGTCGCGACATATGAGGACGGTGTGGCGCCCTTCGGCAAGAGAATCAGCCACAGGCATGACGTAGACAGAAGTGTCAAGAATAGCGGTGGACTGCGTCTGCCCGATAATCAGCCTGTTGAGAGCCTTTGCCGTAGCCACACGAGCCACCGACTCGCCATCCACAACGACCTCCAAGTAGTTATAATTGCAGCCATAGAGCCGTTGGTCCGCTATGTCAATGTCTGCTCCGGTGCCAGTGAAAGCAAAAGTAAAATAGGCTCCAGCACCCCATTGACGGGGGCCAAGTGAATCCGACCTGTCAACGCGTCCCACATAGGTCACCAAGTTGTCAGAACCTGATATTGTGACAGGGGACGAGCAGCAGGCAGACACCATGACAGCGACTGCCGCCGAAGCCAATATCGTCTTGATATTCATCGCTTTGTTCTTTTGTAGTTGACAGAGACAGACTAAGCCAAGCGCTGAAGCACCTCAATGATAGCCCTTGAGTTGTGGTAAGGACACTTCCAGAAACCCGCTTTGCAATCATTATAGACATCACGTCCGTCACGATCAGTGCGCCACAGCCATTCACCGCGCTTGCGATCCACCAGTTTGTTTGTGATGAAATCCCAGACCTTGAGCATCTTGTCGAGATAATCAGCATCACCAGTCAGACGCCAAGTGTCAGTCAATCCGACCATAGCCTCGGCCTGTGGCCACCAGTGCTTATCTGTGTCAAGTTTGTCGCCCACCTTCTCATAGAAGATTGAGTTGCCGTCCCAGCCCTCGGCCAACGTAACGTCAGTCAACCGTTTGCAGATGGGGCGAAGCTGAGCCATGAGATTTTGGTCCTCAATAACCTCGGCAGCCTCATAGAGCAGCCATGCGCCCTCAATGTCATGACCATAAGAGTCAATCTTGCTCATGACCGTCCAATCCATGTCAAAGAAAAGGTTGAAGTGACCCGTGGACTTATCAATGATGCGGTTCATGAAAATGTCGAGGCAATGGACAATGCTGTCGCGGAGCTCAGGACTTGGCTTAGCGCGGTAGAGGTTGGCGTAAGGCTCAATGATGTGAAGGTGGGAGTTCATGCTCTTGGGCGTGTTCTCGTCCTTCTCACTGAGGCGGACGTCATCCATGGGAGTCCAGTCGGCTGCGAGAGCCTCAATATAACCGCCAAACTCAGGGTCGCGGAAATGCTTCTCGATGAGGCTATAAGTCTCATAGGCAAGGTCGATGGCACGCTCGTCCTTGCTCTGCCTGTAATATTCAGAGAGGCCATAGATGCAGAACCCTTGCGCATAAGCTTGCTTCTTAGTGTCGACAGGGTTGCCCTTGGCATCAAGAGCCCAGAAGAAGCCTCCGTTCTTCTTGTCATAGAAGAAATCGACAAGATAGCAGAAGGCGCGGTTGGCCGCCTCCTTGTACTCTGGTTTGCCGAAAATTCGAGCCGCGGCAGAGAAAGCCCAGAGGATGCGGGCGTTAAGAATTGCCCCCTTCTCGGCATTGGCAATCAGTTCACCGTCCTTGTCTCGTCCTCCGTAGAAACCGCCGTACTCGTGATCCTCCATCTTGCCAATCCAGAAATTCATGATGTTGGCATACTCGGCCTTCATCTGCTCCTTTGCTATGTTGAGATTCATCTCTTTATACATTCGAGTTAAATGGATGTTTTTAGTGTTTTAATTACGGGTGTCGGACTACTTCTTTTTAGCCCTTTGAGCGTTAAGCTCCTCAAGTGTCACGGCGTAGTCATAGATAGCGTGGCGGCTCTCCCAGGTGTTGTCAGTCTCAAGGAACTCGCACCAGACCATGAACCAGACCATCTTAGGCTGTTTCTTGGCAATTTCGGGAGTTGGGATTTGACCGCACTCGCCCCAAGCGATAGGCTTGCCGTCAGCCAACTTGACAAGGGCCTCATAGTCGCCCTTCTCATAATTCTTGCTGTAGACATCAGTCGCGAGGATATCCACCACGTCCTTGCCAGGGTAGAACTTGTCATAGTCCATGACGTTAGACGAGCCTATCTCATTGCCATTGAAAACCCAAAGGAGGTTGTTCAGGTGGTGGTAGTTAGTCAGTCGGTCATAGAGCATCCGGTAGAGCTTCTGATAATTGCCGGGCTGGTATCCCCACCAGAACCAGTCACCATTCATCTCATGATATGGCCGCCAAATGACAGGCACATTAGCATCCTGAAGTTGACGGAGGAAGAAAGCTATGACATCCACCTGAGCCTGCCAGCGGAGGTTAACCTCGGTGCCAGGCGTGAGAAGGTCGCGCCATTGAGCGTCAGTCAGTTTACTTTGGATGCCGTTCTCGCCTTTCCACGTGGTGTAATTGGCATCGGTGGTTGGGGGGACGGCATGCCACATGAGCGTGATAATGGCGCCCTCGCTGTGACGCTTTATGGCGTTATCCACAACACGTTGGCGATAGTTGATGCCATCCAAGGTTCCCGGCTTGCTGTATCCGAAATCCTGACCGAATACAACGGGATGACCAACCTCGCCACTCTGATGGCAAGCTCGCTCGAAATAGATGTCACCATAGAGCGGATAACTGTGCTGCCCAGTGAGCAGCCCATGGCCAGACTGGTCATAAAGGAACTGGAGAAGTTCACGGGCCTCCGGGGTTGCATTGGGATTGACAGGCTTCTGAGCCACGGCAGCCGTCAGGGAGAGAGCAGCGATGGCAGTTGCTAATATCTTTTTCATACCTAATATATTTATGACATTGTTTCTCAGGAATATAATTCTTATCGCACACTTATTGCGCCAAAACATGACGCCTGTATGCCTGCCGCATTCTCAAGGTTTGGCCAAGCGTCATCCGCCCATGCAAAACGGACACTCTTGGGCTTGGCGACATCACGAGACGAGACGGACACAGACCCGTCTTTGCGGATTTTCCCCACCGCGGGGTGGAATATGCCGTCATCGCCAGCCAGTTCGAACCAATCGGCCGTCTTGGCCTTGCCAGCGCAATGGAGTCCCTCAGCATTATCAAAATTAACTATGACAGTCTTGCCTTTAGAATCGAGCGATGCTGATTTGAAAAGGGGGGCCGCATATTTGAAACCGCTCTTGCCATAAGCCACAGAGAGCAGGGCATTGGCAAAACGGTCCCCGGCCTCGACCTTGAACCGCGGGTGTATGTCCTTAACATCGCCGAGGTTGCCAATGACGACGAGAGCCGAGTTGTCAATTTTTTGAGCCGCTATGCGCTGCTGGTCTCGGACAACGACAGCCATGCCCGGTTCATCATAATGATATGGCGCTATCTGAGCGAAAACGAAAGGAATATCCTCACCCTTATAAAACACAGAGCGCCAGTTTTTCACAAGCGTCTGAAGCAGTTCGCAATAGGCATCAGCATTTTCACAATTTTGCTCGCCCTGATACCATGCGATGGCGCGAAAACGGAAATTGGCCAAGGGCGCAATCATCGCATTATATATCAGACCGGGACGGACGGGGCCCCACGTCACTTCACTAAGCCGCTTATTGGCGGCGGCAAGGTGTTCATCAGACTCATAAAGAGTATTGTCAGTCCAACTCTCGACGGGTGTGCCGCCCCAGCTGGAGTCCACGATACCCACAGGCACGCCAAGCTCCTTGTTCAACTTGCAGGCGAGGACATAGCCTATCACCGTGAAATTCCGGGCATTATCTGGCGTGGTACGCACCCACTTGCCAGACACGTCATGTGAAGGGACAGTCGCAGTCCGGTAGTCCACACGGAACATCCTGATGTCCTCTTGCGTCGCTTGCGCAAGGAGGGAGTCTTTGGGCGCATAGTTGTCCCACATGCTCCAAGTGGGCTGAAACTCCATATTGCTTTGCCCCGAGCAGAGAATGACCTCACCGATAAGGACATCAGAGACCTTGACGTTGTTATAGCCGGAGAACTCGATGGTCTGCGGAGTCTTAGAGCCCGCGGGCGTCTCAATCTCGACACTCCACCGCGCTTCTGGCGTTGGGTCGACCGTATACACCTTGTCGTCCCAGGACGTTTTGATGGTGACCCGCTCATAGGGCTTGGCCCAGCCCCAAAGTTTGACCGTCGTGTTCTGCTCAAGCACCATGCCGTCCGAAATGACAGACGGCAGCGTCACGCCGGCTATAGCCGACACGGAAGATAAGAGCAGAGCGGCAGCGGCCACTGCTATGGAATGTCGCATATTCATGATGGCAATGTCGTTAGATAGGGAAAACGGATGTGGCAGCCTAAAGACAAGAGCAGCCACATCCGCTTAGGAAAACTACAAACTAAACAATCAAGACGCGTCCCGTTGGACACATCGTAACTTTCATAAAGAAGAAATCACACACCCTACGCATTTTTCTCGTTCTTGTCCACGAGTGCGTTAATGCGAGCCACAGAGGCATAGCTTGTAAGTTCGTCCTCAGGGGTGTTGAGGCAATAGTCGACGAGTTGGTCGACAGTTGTTGTCGCAACATGCATACGCGTGTCGGATGACGCATAGTAGATGAACACCTTGCCATCCTCGTCCTCAATCCATCCGTTGGAGAAGACCACATTGGAGACATCTCCGACGCGCTCACCCTGATAGGGGGCGAGGAAATGGCCAGCGGGCTTGTGAGTCACAATCCAAGGCTTCTCGAGATCCGTCATGAACATGTAGAGGACATAGCGGAGACCAGCCGCCGTGTTGCGAACGCCATGAGCCAGGTTGAGCCAACCATGCTTGGTCTTGATGGGGGCTGGCCCCATGCCATTCTTCACCTCATAGATGGTATGGTAGGTCTTTGCATCCATGATATACTCGTCCTTGACCTCAGCACGGCGGATGTCATCGCACAATCCCCAACCAATGCCACCGCCTGAACCAGTATCAATGAAACCATCCTGCGGACGGGTGTAGAAAGCATACTTGCCATCAACGAAGTGTGGGAAGAGGACGACATTACGCTGCTGACCAGCGTGGCTGATGAGGTCTGGCAGTCGCTGCCAGGTCTTAAGATCCTTGGTGCGGACGATGCCTGCGGCGGCAACCGCGCTACTGGTGTCGCCAGCTGCGGCCTGCGGGTCTTTGCGCTCAGAGCAGAAAACGCCATAGATGTAGCCGTCGTCGTGCTTGGTCAAGCGCATGTCATAGACATTAGTGTCCGGGTTGCCTGGCACTTGTGGAAGAGTGATAGGGCGAGGCCAGAAGCGGAAATTATCCACTCCGTTAGGACTCTCGGCCACAGCGAAGAAAGACTTACGGTCCACGCCCTCAGTGCGCACAACCAAGAGATATTTGCCATCCATCTTCAGCGCACCCGCATTGAAAGCGGCGTTGAAGCTGATGCGCTCCATGAAGAAGGGGTTAGACTCGGGGTCGAAGTCATAGCGCCATTCGAGGGGCACGTGCTCTCGTGTCACAACGGGGTACTTGTACTTGTTGTAGACCCCGTTTGTGCTGAAGAGTTGCTCGTTTGGTCGGGCAATCAGCGCCTCGAAGTCTTCAGTTATCTTCTTCTTGCGCTCGTCAAAGATGCTGTTGCTCATTTTCTGTGTAAGAAAATTCGGTTATTTTTTTCTGTCAGAACTGTCGGAAAAGTGTCATTCTTTTCGATTACAAGTTTACTGCCTTTGAACAATCACCACAAGTACTATTTTAACATATAAATGTATAATACGCTCAATTTCTTTAACTACAATTGTGGAATTGCGAACAGTGTGCCAAAAAACGTAAAAAGGCTATTCTTCTCAACACATTAATACCTAACAGATTAAGTACAAGTCATACTGCAGGCAACCGTTCGTCTCGTGTGATATGATTTAAACGAAGAGACAAAAAAAAGCCCCAGAAGCTAAGTTGCTTCCAGGGCTGGAGTATCATAACCTCAAAAGGTTCCCAATAGGCTACCCGCCTTTTACAGCTTGCCTATTTTCTTAAGATCCTTCTCAAGGAGAGCATCTGGTTTCATGGCGCTAACTGTGTGATAGTCGAAATAATAGACACTGGCATCACCTGCGCCCATAAGCATTTTGTAGCAGCGGCTCTTATAATTCTTCTTCGGGCCAATCTTATGGAGAATGACCACGTCAGGGTCCTTATTATCAAGAGCTTTGCGGACCTCGCTCTCCGCTACGATCTTAACCTTGTATGGATAGACCTTCTTTATGTCCGCCTCGGTCTTAATGCCAGACTCCAAGTCATTCGCGACCAAATAGAGGGTCTTGCCTGCAAGAGACTGGCTGTTTTTGTTATACATGAGGAGGGGGGTCTCACTGATCAGCTTGGGGTTCTCCGTCATCATCTTCACATGGTTGAGCATGAAGCGGATAATGACAGGCAACTTATATACCCATTCGGACTGGTCGTCAACATCCTTATAGGCCAAGGGCACGGAGATCAGGTCAGGCATATTCTTCATGAGCTTTGTGTCCTTACCCAGGATAAGACTGAAATAGAGATACTTGGTGTGCGTCTTGTCATCGGGATAGGTGACAGTGGTAGTCATGAGGAAAGAGTACTGCGGATCTTTACGCTTCTTCTCGAACTCCTTCATGGTGATGAAGGCCGTCTCAGTCCCAGTCCAGTTGTTCTTTATGTCCTTCTTGATTGCCATGTTGTAATCAGAGAACATATTGTCGTCCAAGACCACAAGAGTCTTAGTCTTTGGGAAATTCGCATAGTCGGCCGCCGTCGGGGTGCAGTTCTGCGCCGAAGTCACAGTAGGTGCAGCGAGCGTGCAGAGCAAAAGGCCCACGAGGGCGCAAATAAGTCTTCTCATATTTATCAATTGTCTTGTTTGAGTTTCTTTTGATACGCAGACACAAGAATATAGTTCCCTTTGCGAATCTCATCAATCTCCGCTGACATCCGCCCACTTGGGCATCGAAGGCAGAAAATGCGCTGAACCATCAGACCCGACCGACACGGCGTAGTGCGTCAACCCGTTGGTAAGAATGACGGCACGTGCCCCGATTGAAGAGAGGTAGCGGCAAGCCTGATTGAGAGTAGTCTGACTCAATGTGACATTGGGAGCCTTGCATTCCACAATGACAAGAGGTTTCATCTGTGCGGAATAGGCTACAATGTCGGCTCTCTGCCTTAGCCCATTTACATCGACAGGCATCTCTGCCGCCACAAGGCCAGCAGGATAGCCAAGGACGCGTAGCATGTAGAATATGAAATGTTGGCGCACCCATTCCTCTGGCGTCAGAGCTACATGGCGTTTCCGGCATTGGCAGAAGACTGTGGGTCGCCCGCCAGGCTTATCTGACTGCCGTAATCTGAGGGGAGCAGGAGGCAGGTTCAACGGGGGGAACAGCTTTGCCTTAACGTCGTCAGTCATAGCAATATTGGCTTATGACATAGTAAGTTGCGAGAGGCGCGACTGCAAATCCTTGCCACGCTTGAGGTAAGAGATCAGCAGCAGGGCAGAGAGGAAGATGAGCGCCCCGCGGACAAAGAAAAGCCCCATGTCGCAAGAGGTGTCATAGAGCCCGTGGAGTGTGGCGGGCACAATGATGGCCAGCACCCACAAGGCCCATTTATAGGCCGGATAGAGTAATGCGAACGATATAAAATAGCCGGCAATGCCCGCCCAAAGCGAGTGAGCAAAGGGCAATGTGGTCAGTCGGGCAATGTTCAGGAGGAACGACTGACTATAACCATAGTCCGCATTGACGGTCAACTGGTATTGCACCCCCTCAAAAACACCGAACGCTATGCCAGACATAAGGCCATAATAGACCATAGTCTGAGGAATGAGGGGCTCCTTTGCCCTCGCCGTGATGATGAGCAGCGGCAAAGCCTTGGCGAACTCCTCCGTCACTCCGACACCGCCAATGTAATAGAGCAATCGCCCCACAATGGTGTGCGAATCCTCAAAACCATAGAATGGGTTAAGACTCACAATCCCAAGCAAATCCCATGCCGCAAAAACAAAAACCTGCGTCATGAAAAAGACCGTGAACGTAGTCTTTTTGTTAACCTGCTGTGTTTTGAAGAGGTAATAATAGAACAGTCCCCAAATCGTAGAGAAATAGAGCGAGATGAAATAGAAAGTGAGGAAAGAGGAGCCTCCCACAAATTCGCACAAGATGGGCAGAAGACCGACGAGAGCCATGACCATCAGCTTGGAATCTTGCCGCCAGACGCTGCTGCGCAGGTCACCACGAGGGAAAATAACTTCTGAGCCAATGTTCTTAATCTGCCGCCAGATGCTTTCATTGCTACGCACCTTGGGGCTAAGACCCTCATTCTTAAGCAGACGCCCCACCGTAGACACTTGCGAGAGGGGAGCGCCATCGACCATGGCCTTGTCACACCTGAGCACCTTGCCTCGGCTCACCATGTCGGCTAAAGCCCTTGCGTCATATGGGCCAAACGTCCTATTGTTTCTGATGACGAAATAGAGAGACACTTTTTCTTACTTTATTATCTCAGTTTCTTGTTCCACTTGGAGATGACGTCGAGCGTGGACTTGTCAGAGGCATAGACCGAGTTGAGGCCTTGCGCCTCTTGCGCGGGGTCGCCCGTGTAGGGGTCGCCCACCTGCCAGTCGTCATGCTCAGGGTCGGCAAAGCCACCCCAGCCCCAGAAGTTACAACCTGCAAAAAGCCCGCCACTCTTACGCGCCTTATATATAAGGCCGAACACATAGTCATAATAATCGTCACGCACAGAGGTGCTCGCCTCCTTAGAGAAAGAGAACCCGTCTCGTGGGAAACCGAACTCCTCCATGACGAGTGGCTTCCGGAGTTTTGCGCTGACGCCGAGGTGCTGATCGATATACTCCTTTGTGTGGTCGCAAGCATTTTGCAAATCGGCACGCAGATGGCGCGCCCTCGCCCAGCTCCAGTTATACGGCCAAAGGTGGATGTTCATGTAATCCACATTTGGGTCTGCGCATATCTGCTCATAGAGGGCCATGTCATTCTCGCATCCCCAAGACCCCTCACTGCCGAGCGAGATAAGGTGGTTGGGGTCTAAGCTGCGGATGAGCGCAGTCGTCTCGGCCATCCATTTGGCGAAAGGAGCCTTGGCCTCGTCAGAGAAAGCACGGGGCTCATTGCCTACCTGCCAACTCATTATGGCGGGGTCGTCCACGTACTTCTTGCCCGTGTAGCGGTTAGTCCGTCCGACGATGAAGCGCACATAGTCGTAGAACAGCTGATGCGCCTTCTCGTTTGAGGCGAACTGGCTAACGAAGCACATGTAGGGCCAATAACCGGCCTCGTTGGGGCGCGGGGCTTTACCGGCACCTGCATGCTCAAGGTAGAAGCCGTAGCCGCCACTCCACTCCCAGGAGTTATTCAGGTAGAGAACGGCCACCATGCCGCGCTTCCCCATCTCAGACAGGAGGAAGTCGAGACCCGCGAGAATAGTGTCATTATAGACACCCGGCTCTATTTGCAATGTCGGCTCGACTTTAGTCTTAACGCCGCGCTCGCCATCAGAGCCCACCAGAATCCTGAGGTTGTCCATTCCGTTGGATTTCAACTCGTCAAGTTCCCTGATAAGTCTCGCACGGTCGCCGCCCTGCCCCTCCGAGCCAAGGATGGCGCCATACCAGAAATTGGTACCCACATAGTAATACGGCTTGCCATCGCGCTCGAAATGGCCATCCTTCACAGAGACGAAATGCTGCGCCGCCGCACCATCCGCCGCCGCGAATCCAGCCACAGCCACCATTATCGCCAATAATATCTTATTCATCATGCTGCATGATTTTATCGTTAGAGACAGGGACTTCAGATGTGGCTGACAAGGATTTTCGCCTTGCCGACTGGTGACACCACCAAAGTTTGAGCCGACGCAGGCACAAGAGCCGCCTCATGCTCAGAAAGGGCGACGCCAGGCCCGCAACCTGTTGACAGAGAGCAAGCCCCGTCAAGCGTCATTACAATCACGAACGAGTCGACACTGCTGAGGTCCGTCACAAGAAGTTGTGACAGACAGCCGACCGACGTGGTAAAGAAAGGGCAACTGACAACCTCTGTCAGTGAGTCGGGCTTCTCCACATAGTGCGAGTAGGGGTCTGGCGTAGTCTCACCAAAAGTAATAGCCTGACGCGCAAGATCGGTATGGAGTTCACGCAGATTGCCGTCCTTGTCTCGCCGGTTATAGTCATAGAGTCGGTATGTGACATCACTGCTTTGCTGAATCTCCGCGATATAAGAGCCCCCTCCTATGCCGTGAACACGTCCCGCAGGGATGAAAAAGACATCACCGACCTTGATTTTGACCTTGTTGAGGTAATCCTCGATTGAGCCGTCCGCCACAGTAGCAGCATAGTCAGACTCCTTGAGTGGCTTGCGGAAGCCGTCAATGAGGCAAGCATCATCTTGCGCTCCTACCACATACCACATCTCGTTCTTGCCGAGTTTGCCGTGGACACGCGCAGCCATCTCGTCATTCGGATGCACCTGAATGGATAGGTCCTGATGCGCATCAATGAATTTGACAAGCAGAGGGAATGTCTCACCATACCTGTCCCACACCTTGCCACCGACAAGCTCGGCCTTTCGCTCAGCGAGAATTGAGGGCAACTCGCGCCCTGCGTATTCACCGCCCACAGCTACAGACTCCGACCCTTTGACGGCCGAGATAAGCCAACTCTCACCACCCCACAACGTGGGTTTCCAAATAGGTTTGAACTTTATTGCCTCCACTTCTTTTCTGTTATGTAAATGATTCGTTCCGTTAGCCGCACTATTCTAAAATCCGGCCATTTTCGAAGTGCAATAATAGTCAAACCCGAAACGCGTGATTAATTGTATTTTAACAAGTTGTTGTATCTATTAATCAAAACTGCCCTGATAACGCGTGTTAATCATAGCATGAATAACCTCGGCAGGGACATGGATATAGCTGACCTTGCGTCCGTGGCGAGCCTCTGGCGCGTCAATATAGACTGCGATCTGCGCCCCAGCTTTGCCAGCTCGGTTGAGAGCCCTGAGGAAACTGCGAGCCTCACGACCATCCTCTGCCATAAGCTCAGTGCCATCGTCATTAATGAAGAAGTCGAACTCGGCACTATTTTCATCAGCCTTAGAGTAGCCCTCTGCGGCGGGCGAGTAGATGACCTTGACATCCACCTTATGGTCGTCGTCATCAAAATTCTCAGTGACGAAGCGCATGTCAGAAGTCGAGCCAATGCGAACATCATTCCTTGTCACTAAACGAAGATAGTAGCCGTCACCCTCATACTTATAAACGTCTTGCGCAGCCGCAAAGACCGACACGAGAGCGAAGAGCATCGCCATTGCCATGTGTTTCATGTTGATTTATTTTTAGTTTGGTATAATTGAATAATGAATTCCCAGAGGGAATATCCACATCAGCCTTTTATCAGCTGGCGGACGACCTCCCACACAGCCATGCCTGTTGACACAGACACATTGAGTGAGTGCTTGGTGCCAAACTGTGGAATCTCCACGCAGGCGTCGCACTCATTAACGACCTCCTGATTAACGCCGCGGATCTCATTGCCAGCCACGATGGCATACTTTCGGCCTTTCTCGACGACAAGATTTTCAAGGCTTATGCTGCCACGCGCCTGTTCGAGAGCTAAGGTGACATAACCCTGCATGCGAAGCTCACGCACAACAGAGAGTGTCGAATCCGCCTGCCGCCAATCGACAGTATACTCAGCCCCGAGGGCCGTCTTGTGGATCTCCGGATGAGGCGGCACGCCCGTAGCCCCGCAAAGGTAGATGCGCTCAAGACGGAAAGCATCCGCAGTGCGGAAGAGCGAGCCTATGTTATTGAGGCTTCTTATCTCGTCGGCCACAATGACAAGCGGCGTCTTGTCAGCCTGCTTGAACTCGTCGGCCGAGAGGCGGCCCATCTCCTCCATCTGTAGTTTCTGTCTTGTCGGCATTGCTTCTTTGTTCTTAAACTGATAGCAAATTAAGCATATTTACCTAAATATACGGCAGAGACGATAGAAAAGAATTTTCAAAACTGCGTAAATTCGCATCCGCTAACAAGCGATAAGATAGATGACTATTAACGAAGCGCAAGACGAAATCGTAGACGAGTTCGCAGCCTACGACGAATGGATGGACAAATACTCGCTGCTCATCGAGCTTGGCAACGACATGGAGCCATATCCTGAGGAGCACCGAAAACCCGAGTATATCATAGAGGGGTGTCAGAGCACCGTGTGGATATATTGTGAGCAGAACGCAGATGGCACTCTCAGTTTCAAGGGAGACTCAGACGCCATCATAGTCAAAGGCATCGTGGCGCTGCTGCTGCGTGTCGTCGATGGCCACAAGCCAGAGGAGATAGAGACGGCGGACCTATACTTCATTGACCGCATAGGCCTGAAGGAGAACTTGACCCCCACTCGATCAAACGGCCTTTTGGCCATGATTAAGCAAATCCGCCTCTATGCCATGGCGTATGCCGCCAAGAACAAGATGGCGTAACCCCTACCCCACTACACACAATGGCACAAGAAGAGCAACAACAGGGAGAGAAGAGCATTGAGCAGCTCGTGATTGAGCAACTCAAGACGATTTACGACCCCGAGATCCCTGTCAACATATACGACCTTGGCCTCATCTACAAACTTGAGGTCTCCACAGCCAACGAGGTACGCATCCTCATGACCCTCACAGCCCCCAACTGCCCCGTGGCGGACTCATTGCCCGAGGAGGTGATGGACAAGTTGCAGGCCATCCCAGGTGTGGCAAGCGTCGAGGTCAACCTGACGTTCGACCCCGCATGGTCACAAGACAACCTGTCTGACGAGGCCAGACTTGAGCTCGGCATGATGTAAGAGTCGCCTCAAGACGCCCATAGACAAACTATAATATTTAAGCCGTCAAGTGTGTTCGTCATGCTTGACGGTATTTTTTTGTAGAACAATACTCTATTTCTTTGATTTTCAAGAGACAAGGGAAAGCTCATCCGTCTCAAAGCTGCTAATTTTCACGTTTTTCATATGAAAAAATGGCAACTTTGCACAAAAAGGATAGAAATGGAGATCAAGAGAGACATTCTGGAGCAAAGAAAGAAGTGGAAAGAATTTTGAGAATACACCATTTCCGCTGAAACTCATTCGTAGAGCAAACGCGATACGACATAAAAACAATCCCCCGCAAGCCCACTGATGACTTGCGGGGGTGTCTTTTTCCGCACTACGGAAGTAAGGGCGAACCTTACTTGATGCCGAGCTTCTTACGGATATCCTTAGGAATTGCGTCCTTGTGGACGAGGATATTCATAGTCTTATACTTGACGAAAGTCTTAGAGGCATACCATACGCCTTTATACTTGCCAGCGTCACCCCATGAGTTCTTCACCATGAAGTACTCCTTGCCGTTCTGATCCTTGGCGAGGCCATAGATGATCATGCCATGGTCGTCAGTCGTCTCCCAGTTGTCATAAGCCTCCTGGCGCATCTCCTGAGTAACAGTAATCTCGGGCAGAGGGCGTGAAGTGAGCTCCTTGCGCTTCTCCATATAGGTCATGCCAGTCCAACGAGCCATGTCACTGCCAGTGATGTCAGCGCCGTGATCCGCGTCAGGGCAGACTGCGATGCCGTCGCGGGTGAAGCCGGTCTCAGAGACGTCTGCACCCCAAGCGAAGGTGTAGCCATTGTTGACGGCATTCTCCATGACCGCCATGAACTCGTCGATGGGGAGGTTGTAGCTCTGACCCCAACGCCAATTGTCCTGTACCTCGATGATGAACTGCTCATAGAAAGGATGGTGAGTGAAAGAGGTGAGAGATACATAGTCATCCATGTTGAGACCGAGGCTCTCCTGGAAACTCTTCGGGGTATACTTCTTGCCATTATGGGTGAACTCTGCGGGAGTCTCACCAAGGTAGGTGTCAAGGATAGCGTTCAGAGCCTTGAACCAAGCTGGAGAGAGCTTCTTCTGCTTGCCCTCATTGATGCCCTTGACGATGCCGTCGGCCACAGGCCACATCTCAGTGAAGTTGGCAAGCGTGTCGCCATAGAGAGTACCAGGCAGAGGCATTGCCTCCTCGGGGATCATGCCATAGTTGCGCATGCAGTAGACTGCGTCATAGAAGCTGCCACCCTCGGTGAAAGAGATATCTCCATGAAGGCGGACAGAAGCCTTAGCGCGGTCCTCATAAGTCTTGTGGGCCAAATACATCTCGCAAAGATTGTACTCACCTTTGCCGAGGCGGAGAAGCTCAGCCTCGAAGAAGCCAAGGCTGGAGTAAGCCCAGCACGTGCCGCTGCGGTTCTGATTCTTAATGGAGGTGATGGGGCTCGTCTTGACGGTGGTGAAGACGAAACCCTCGTCTTTCTTCGCCTCGTCTTGCGCCATTGAGCTGGTCGAGAACGAGCCAAGCATAAGAGCGGCAAGAGAGAGGGCCGTTGTTGTCTTTATCATTTTGAATAATTGTAAGGTGTGCGTTAAACAAATAACATCATAAGTGTAAAGTTACATAAAATCTTAATACGGTATTGTGGGGATTTAAAAATAAAAGGCTAAGAAGCCGTTTTATTACAATATCGCTTGCTAAAAACAATAATTAACCATACCTTAGCGCATCGGAAACGCATTAGGCCCCAAAACAGTCATGGAAGTCGGGGAGAAGCCAATGCGTTTCCGTTTTTTTATGTCTGACACACAACACTAAAGGATATATAGATGAAAGTAGATGTTCTGTTAGGCCTCCAGTGGGGCGACGAGGGCAAAGGCAAAGTTGTCGATGTCCTGACCCCGCGCTATGCGGCCGTCACACGATTCCAAGGCGGTCCCAATGCCGGGCACACACTCGAGTTCGAGGGGCAGAAATACGTCCTTCGCTCAGTTCCGTCCGGCATATTCCAGGGCGACAAAGTGAACATCATCGGCAATGGCGTGGTACTTGACCCAGCCCTCTTCAAGGTTGAGGTTGAGCAACTTGAGGCATCCGGACACGACCTTAAGAACCGCCTACTCATCTCGCGCAAGGCCCACCTCATCCTGCCCACCCACCGCCTGCTCGACGCCGCCTATGAGAGCGCAAAGGGTACAGGCAAAATCGGCACCACAGGCAAAGGCATCGGTCCTACTTATACTGACAAAGTGAGCCGCAATGGTGTCCGCGTGGGTGACATTGAGAACAATTTCGAGGCTAAGTATAAGGCTGCAGTTGATCGTCATAAGAAGATTCTTGCGGACTACAACTACCCCATCGACAACCTCCCAGAGCTTGAGAAAACATGGTTCGAGGGGCTTGAGAAGCTCAAGCAGTTCAAATTTGTCGACAGTGAGCACTATGTGAACAACCTCCTCGCCGAGGGCAAAGACGTCCTGGCCGAGGGCGCGCAGGGGACCATGCTTGACGTCGATTTCGGCTCTTACCCGTTCGTGACATCCAGCAACACCATATGCGCAGGAGCCTGCACCGGCTTAGGCGTCGCCCCGCGCAACATTGGCGAAGTTTATGGCATCTTCAAGGCATATTGCACACGCGTCGGCTCGGGTCCTTTCCCCACAGAGCTCTTTGACGAGACTGGCGAGACCCTCCGTAAACTCGGCCATGAGTTTGGCGCTGTCACCGGTCGCCCGCGCCGCTGTGGATGGATTGACCTCGTGGCACTCCGCTACGCAGTCATGATTAACGGCGTGTCTCAGCTCATCATGATGAAGAGCGACATCCTTGACGGATTTGACACAATCAAGGCTTGCGTGGCCTATAAGGTTGGCGACCGCGAGACCGACGAGATGCCTTTTGACATCACAGAAGGTGTCGAGCCTGTGTACATGGAGTTTGACGGATGGAAGACACCGATGGACAAGATGACCAGTGAGGACCAGTTCCCGAAGGCGTTCAAGGACTATGTGGCCTTCATCGAGAGCTACCTGGGAGTCCCCATCAAGATTGTCTCTGTTGGTCCAGACAGAGAGCAGACCATAGAGCGATAGGAAAGCAGAAAAAAACTGATTTCCACAAGCATAGACACATCCCACCTTGTCAGGCAATGACAGGGTGGGATTTCTTCACCCCACGTAACAGAAAGAATAATGGACACCAAAGAGCAGAAACGAGAACTGCGTCGCCACATACGCTCCATCAAGCCAAACTTGAGAGCCGAGAATTACATGGAGGCTGGAAGGAGAGCATGCGACGCACTGCTGAACCGCTTAGACGTAGCCGAGGCACAAGACATAGTTGCCTACTGGCCTCTCGCTGACGAATTGAACACAGGTCCATTCATCATGGAGTGCTTGCGCAGAGGCAAGAGAGTATACCTGCCGGTCATTGTAGGCCGTGACCTTGTTTTTCGTCAATTCACATCATACAAGTGCCTCTCACGTGAACCCCAGTTCGGTATCCTGGAGCCACAAGGGACCGACGAGATGAACACAGACAGAGGTGGCGAGGGCGCAATCATTATCGCCCCAGGCATGGCATTCACGCAGGGGGGCAAGCGACTTGGCCGCGGGCGCGGGTTCTACGATAAGGCCTTCGTCAGCCTTCCGCACGCCCGCCGCATTGGCATATGCTATGAGTGCCAAATGGTAGACGAGCTCCCCACAGAGGAACATGACATCATGATGCACGCAGTGGTGGCCGTATGATGCCAAAGGCGTATATTTGCAGAGCGGGTCTACACCCGAATACAAACACAACTATAATTAAAAGATGACAGACATATTTCCTTCGCTAATCGCGAAAGAGACATCAATAAGACAGCAGCAAGTAGAGAATACCATCAAGCTTTTGGACGACGGTGCGACAGTGCCCTTCATCAGCCGGTATCGCAAGGAGGCCACTGGCAACTTGGACGAGGTGCAGATTGGCACAATAGCCCAGAGTTATGATAAGCTAAAAGAGATTGCCGCACGCAAAGAGACCATAGTCAGCACCATCGAGGAGCAAGGCAAAATGACGCCAGACCTCCGCAAGGAGATTGAGCAGACATGGGACTCGACACGCCTCGAAGACCTCTACCAACCATACAAGCCCAAGCGCAAGACCCGCGCCATGAAAGCACGCGAACTTGGACTGGAGCCACTCGCCTTGGCGCTCATGAGCGGAAGCATATCGGCCCCCGAAACCGCGGCAGACAAGTATCTGACCGACGACGTGCCAACAACAGAGGACGCATTGCAAGGCGCACGCGACATAATAGCCGAGTGGGTGGCCGACCAACCCGAGACACGCGAGGCGGCACGCAACGTCTTCAGACGCGACGGCATCGTCTCCACTAAATTGGCAAAAGGGAAAGAGGCAGAGGGCGAGAAATACCGCGACTACATAGACAGGAGCGAGAATCTGTCCCGCTGCCCGAGCCACAGAGTCTTAGCCATGATGCGCGCAGAGCGTGAGGGCGTCATTAAGATGTCTGTAGCCCCTTCCGAGCCAGAAAAAATCATAGAACGACTCAACAGAAAATACGCCCGCAACCCACGCACGGCAAGCCAAGTGGAGCAAGCCATCACCGACAGTTACAAGCGACTGCTCGCCCCAGCGATGGAGACAGAGGTCGAGGCCGAGGCCAAGGAGAAAGCGGACACCGAAGCAATAAAAGTGTTTGAGACCAACCTTCGCCAGTTGCTCTTGGCTGCGCCATTAGGCCGACATCGCACATTGGCTCTCGACCCTGGCTTCCGCACAGGCTGCAAGGTGGTATGCCTTGACGAGCAGGGGCAAATGCTGTGCCACTCTGTCATATACCCCCACCCTCCTCATGCAAAGACAGCAGAGGCGCAAGCCGAGCTGCGTCACTTGATAGACCGGTATGACATCGAGGCGGTTGCCATCGGCAATGGGACTGCGAGCCGCGAGACAGAGGCCTTCGTGCGAGACTTCGACAAAGACAAGAGACTGAGAGTCTTTGTCGTCTCTGAGGACGGAGCGTCAATATACTCAGCCTCGGCTACAGCCCGCGAAGAGTTCCCCAACGAGGATGTCACGGTACGTGGCGCAGTGTCAATAGGTCGCAGATTGATGGACCCATTGGCAGAACTGGTGAAGATAGACCCCAAAAGCCTTGGTGTGGGCCAATATCAGCATGACGTTGACCAAGCGCGCCTAAAGCAGTCACTCGACTCAGTGGTCGTGAGCTGCGTGAACCAGGTCGGCGTGGAGGTGAACACTGCCAGTCGTCACCTACTGACCTACGTATCGGGACTTGGGCCGACTTTGGCAAAGAACATTGTGGACTATCGCACAGCCAATGGACCTTTCACATCGAAAGCTGAGTTAAAAAAAGTCCCTCGCTTAGGTCCGAAAGCATTCGAGCAGTGCGCAGGCTTCCTCCGCATCTCTGGAGCCAAGAACCCTTTGGACGCATCGGCCGTACACCCAGAGCGATATGACATAGTCAAGCAAATGGCAGCAGACGCCGGCTGCACAGTGGCCGACCTCATGGCAGACAAAAAGCGGCGCGACAGCGTCAACCTGCAAAAATACGTGGGTGGCGACGTCGGACTGCCCACACTCCGCGACATCATGGCCGAGTTGGAGAAGCCGGGACGCGACCCTCGCGAGGTCATCAAAGACTTCCACTTCGACGAGAGCGTACACACCATTGAGGACCTCCGCCCGGGCATGGAACTGCCAGGCATCGTGACGAACATAACAGCTTTCGGCGCATTCGTAGATTTGGGCGTCCACACAGACGGGCTTGTGCACATAAGCCAGATTGCGGACCATTTCGTGAAAAATGTTTCAGACGCTGTCTCATTACATCAGCATGTGACAGTGCGCGTGATGGATGTTGACGTTGCCCGCAACCGAATTACACTATCTATGAAGGGATTGTAAAAAAATGCCCCCCGCCTGACAAAAAGAGTTTTTGTCAGGCGGGGGTCAACGTTAAAACACAGCTCACATTTAATCGACTCGTTCGCGCCAATTACTGAGCGTGGTTTAAAATCACATTAGCTCACGCATTTCTTCTCGTATATTCAAGGTTTGAAATCATCAACTAACAAGACTGACATCCTAACGACTATAATAAACTCAAAAACAAAACAGAGCAATGACAATTGGAGACAAAATACCAGAGATTCTCGGCGTAGACCAAGACGGGCATGAGATCAAGGCGAGCGATTACAAGGGCCGCAAGATTATTCTTTACAGCTACCCTAAAGCAAACACCAGCGGATGCTCAGCAGAGGCGTGCTCACTACAAGCGCACAAGGAGGAATTGGCGGCCGCCGGCTATGAGATTATTGGCGTCAGCAAAGACAAGCAGGCACTTCAGAAGAAATTCGCAGAAGACAAGGGGCTTGAGTTTCCTCTTATTGCAGACACAGAGACTACACTATTGCAGGAACTCGGATGCTGGGGTGAGAAAGTAGCGTGCGGCCGTAAGACTGTCGGAATCATCCGCACGACATATCTCGTCAATGAGGAAGGCGTAATAGAGAAGATATTCACAGCCAAGGAAATCAAGACGAAAATCCATGCGGAGCAGATACTGAATTTCATAAAAAAATAGACTCTTACACCAATGTCACCATAAACAAAGGACACAGCCTTTAGTTTATGGTGACATTGATAAGTATCGCAACGCATAACAGGTGTGCAATAACGCCACCACAAGTCACGCATCACCGCCATTATGAGAAGAAAAGCCCATATTTGATTTATGAAAGCCCAGCCTACGCCAGCAAATCTGGATAAACAATCCGCGGATGGTCTGGTGACATATTATCAAGTTGGTCACGTACATAGTCGACACATTTGTTAATGGCACTGCCAATCTTGATAGTCTCCACATGCCCCCGCTTGTCAATCAAGTCCGTCGTCAAATTCTCATAGTTCACCGCGAAGCCAAATTGGAGGAATGAGTAGAGGCGCACCATAGTCCTTACCTTGTCTATCTGCTTCATCCGCTGAGCCTTGGGCGTGCGGCTCGGAATGTCGTGATAAAGCTCAAAGACAACACGGCTTACTGATTTGTTCACATTGGGGCAAGTCGCCTCCTTGATTACCAAGTCTGAACGCTCATGTAGAGTGCCCTTTACACCAGCCTCTGGCAACATGAAGAAACAACTCAGATCCTTCTTCGTGAAAAATGAATTAAACGACTCGATTATCCCACTACACAGAAGCATTTGCTGATTTGTCGGGGACGGCACTCCAAGCCCCGGGGCAAACTGACCTTTTCTTAGTTTTCTGTTTTCCTCCATACAATTATATTTTAATTATTATCAAAATCACAAATCACCAAAATATTCGTTTTCAACACCTTGTCACCTCACCTCTCAAAAGCAGAATAATAAGCATCCTATGACAAGCCGAATAATTGCACAAAGAAAAATATTTTTTCTCATTAAAACAAAAAAGTCCCTGGTCTTGTTTCGACCAAGGACTCTTTATATACCTAACTCGGTAATTACAAATAGGTTATCCTAATCAGATAACAACATTAATCATCTTACCTGGGACAACTATCACTTTTCGGATAGGTTTGCCATCAATGTACTTGGCGGCTTGCTCCGAAGCAACAACCACATTCTCGATGGCCTTTACATCCGCGCCAGCGGGGAAATCCATCGTGAAGCGGGTCTTGCCATTGAATGCAACGGGATACTTGATTGTATCCTCTACCAGATGAGATTCATCGAGCTCGGGCCACTTAGCGTCGCAAACAGTAGTGTCATGACCCAAATCATGCCAAATCTCCTCAGCGATATGAGGGGCGAAAGGAGCGACAAGGACAATGAACTGCTCAAGAATAGCTCTCTTACGGCACTTGAGATTTTGAAGCTCAGCCAAAGTTATCATGAACTGGCTGACACACGTGTTGAATGAGAATCGCTCTATTGCCTCAGTCACCTTCTTGATGCAGGTGTGGAGAGCCTTATACTCCGCGCTTGTCGGCTTCTCGTCAGAGAGGACAAGAGTATCGGCATCATAATAGTGACGCCAAAGCTTCTTCAGGAAGCGCGAAACGCCATCAATGCCATTGGTGTCCCAAGGCTTAGAGAGTTCAACGGGGCCAAGGAACATCTCGTACATGCGGAGAGTGTCTGCGCCAAATCGTTCTACAACCATGTCGGGATTGACGACATTGAACATCGACTTAGACATCTTCTCGACAGCCCATCCGCAGACATACTTGCCTTCCTCAAGAATGAACTCAGCATTGTTGTACTCGGGACGCCATGCCTTGAAAGCCTCAACGTCAAGCACGTCACCACTAACAATGTTGACATCGACATGGATTGGGGTGACATCATACTGATCCTTGAGACCGAGCGACACGAATGTGTTGGTGTCCTTAATTCGATAGACGAAATTGGAGCGGCCTTGAATCATGCCCTGGTTAACAAGTTTCTTGAAAGGCTCCTCAGTGCTTGAGATGCCTATATCGAAAAGGAACTTGTTCCAGAAACGAGAGTAAATGAGGTGACCCGTGGCATGCTCTGCTCCACCGACATAGAGGTCGACGCTCTGCCAATAGTGGTTAGCGTCTGGCGAGACTAAAGCCTCGCTATTGTGGGGATCCATATAGCGCAAATAATACGCGCTTGAGCCTGCGAAGCCTGGCATGGTGCAGAGCTCATAGGGATAACCCTCCTCTGTCTGCCAATTCTTGGCGCGGCCGAGAGGTGGCTCACCTGTCTCCGTGGGGAGATATTTATCAACCTCAGGCAACTGGAGTGGGAGTTTCTCGACAGGAAGCATCTGTGGCTGACCATCCTTGTAATAGACTGGGAAAGGCTCACCCCAATAGCGTTGGCGCGAGAAAATGGCGTCACGCAGACGATAGTTGACTTTTACGCGACCTATGTGGTGCTCACTGATAAACTTCTTAGTCGTCGCGATAGACTGTTTGATGGTGAGACCATTAAGATTAAGTCCACCGACAGCCTCGCGGCCTGGCATTGGCGAGTTGCAAACGATACCCTCCTTTGCGTCGAAACTCTGCTCGGAGACATCGGCGCCCTCGACGACTATACGAATCTCAAGACCAAAAGTCTTGGCGAAGGCGTAGTCACGGCTATCGTGAGCCGGCACAGCCATAATTGCGCCTGTGCCATAACCTGCAAGCACGTAGTCTGAGACCCAAATGGGAATTTCCTCAAGCGTGAGAGGGTTGATGGCATATGAGCCTGTGAAGACGCCAGTAACCTTGCGGTCGGCGATACGCTCGCGCTCCGTGCGTTTGCTGGTCTGATCAACATAGGACTTGACAGCCTCAGCCTGCTCGGGCGTAGTGAGTTTGCTTGTGTACTCACTCTCAGGGGCGAGGACCATGAAAGTCACGCCAAAAACGGTATCAGCGCGGGTCGTGAAGATAGTGAGGCACTCATCAGAGCCCTTTATCTGGAATTTCATCTCAGCACCCTCAGAACGGCCAATCCAGTTTCGCTGAGTCTCCTTGATTGAGTCAGACCATTCGACAGTATCCAATCCATCGAGCAGACGCTGCGAATAGGCAGACACACGGAGACACCACTGCCTCATGACCTTCTGCACAACAGGATAGCCGCCACGGATGGAGACACCCTCGACGACCTCGTCATTGGCAAGAACAGTTCCGAGCTTGGGACACCAGTTTACCATCATATTGCCGAGATAGGCGATGCGATAGTTCATAAGAATGTCCATCTGCTCATTCTTGCTCTTGGCATTCCATTCATCGGCAGTAAAACTCAGCTCCTCACTTTGCGCAGCGTTGACACCCTCAGTGCCATGCTGAGCGAAATGCTGTGTAAGGACCTGGATTGGGCGCGCCTTGTTGAGTTTGGTGTCATAGAATGAGCCAAACATCTTTTCAAAAGCCCACTGAGTCCATTTATAGTAGCCTGGGTCGCAAGTGCGGACCTCACGACTCCAGTCAAAGCTGAAGCCAATCTTGTCGAGCTGCTCACGGTAACGCTTGATGTTGTTCTCAGTAGTTACCGCAGGATGCTGACCCGTTTGGATGGCATATTGCTCGGCGGGCAAGCCATAGGCGTCATAGCCCATCGGGTGGAGTACATTGAAACCATTGAGACGCTTGAAGCGGGCGTAAATATCCGAAGCAATGTAGCCGAGTGGATGCCCCACGTGAAGCCCCGCACCAGACGGATAGGGGAACATGTCGAGAACGTAGTACTTGGGCTTGTCGTGGTTAATCTCGACCTTATAGGTCCCGTTGTCGGCCCAAGATTTTTGCCATCGGCTTTCGATGTCTCTAAAGTTGTATTCCTTTGCCATGTGAATTTAAAAGTCGGGCACTTTAGCTTGACGCTCCATCACTAAAATTCGAGAAGCGCGCGACCAAGCCCCCGCATCTAAAAGAAAATGACACCAACCATCGGGTCACAGGCCTTGATGGTTAGCATCATGATAAACGAATAAGTGACCCCGTGGAGACTCGAACTCCAATCAGCAGAACCGGAATCTGACATTCTATCCATTGAACTACGGGGCCAAAACATTATGACGAGAAAGCAAAGTGGCCAAGGCGCCACCCTATTTTCACGAGCGCAAAGATAATAAATTAAGCACAAAAAGCCCAAACGGCACCACTTAATATTTTCGAGGCGTGGCCGAAGCCTCTGTCTTTGCGAAATTTACGCTTTCTATCCCTTAACCTCGTCAACACCGACTAACTTATTTGATATCGCATAAATGGCCAATGCTATTGACGAGTGGATGTTGAGTTTGCGTGCAATGTTGCGACGGTGTGTGAGGACCGTGTAGACCGAGATGTTCATCTGCTCGGCGATCTCCTTGTTTGTACACCCGCTCACGACACCACGGATGACCTGCTTCTCTCGTGAGGAGAGGACCTCACCGTCGGCATCATCGGCCACCTCATTATCTTTGCCAGAGAGGAAATCGAAGAGCCTCTGCAAGTCCTCCTCCGTGTCAAAAATTGAGAGTTGGGCGTCATATCCGTCCAAGACAGACGCCGGTAGTACGGCAGATACGAGAGCGACGAACTTGACATCCTTGACATAAGGCTCCGTCATGGCACGCAGTTCATCGAGCCTGTAGCGACCTCCGAAAGATGGGGACACAATGACTATGGAGGGAGCGAAAGACATGATACGGGTCTCGAACTCCCCAAGCGCCGAGATCTCAACACATGCCGCATTAGCATCTAAAGTTCTCTTGAGAGCCGCCAGCACGCCCATGCGAACAATGAGCGACTCGTCCGCCACCGCTATCTTGAGAACATTCTGATTCATCATTGCTTTAGTGACTTAGATGTTTGCAGGCCCAGCGACAGACCGTTCCAGCTCGATGACCGCCGGGATGAAGAGGTTTCCCTCAATCTCGCAGTGCGACCTCAGGTCATCCTCAAACGAGAATATGTCATAAAGAACCTGATTGACCTCGCGCTGGTTGCCCGTCATCGGGAAATAGCAGATCATCGCGTTTTTGAGCTCGCTCAGCCGGTTGTCTATATTATCATGCTGGTGAATGAACGAGGCGAGGTTGAGAGTTGTGTTGTCACGCTCACCGGCAAGAAGTTTCTCGACGTAATCAAAAATCATCTTATCCTCATAGGCCAAGTGCTTACGGACCTCGTCAGCGTAGCTGTCAAAAAGTTTGACGACAAGATCGGAGAACTTGACGTCAGACACTGGCGACATGACTTGGACAAGCTTTTGACGGAGCTCAGGAATAAGGTATTCGAGATAATAGGTGTGAGCCATGCGGAGAAACCGCATCATGGCTGTCACATTCACACTGCGGTAAAGCGAGCTATCGCCAGTGGCGAGATAATTGCTCACAGCCAAGAAAGTCTTGCAGTCCACGCCATTGTCGGCGCAGACGGCCTTGACAGTCTTGTCTCCGAAGCCCAGCGAGATGCCAAAGCGACTGAGCAGGAGCAGAAGGCGGTAGTGGTCGGTCAGAACGTCGCCGAGCTTGTTGTTTTCAGTGAATTTCATACAGATGAAAGAGCAAGTCAGAAAAAGCGAGAACAGTTATAAGGATTTTGCGCAAGGTCTTGAGCGCATTTGAGATCTGCGTCTCGACAGTGCGTTTAGATAATTCAAGTTGGTCAGCGATCTGCTGATTGGGCATCCCGTCCATCCTGCTCATGACAAAGATACGACGGCATTGCTCTGGCAGCTGGGCGAGTGCCTTTGCTATTTTGGCATCGGCCTCGCTTTGCTCAATGAGGAAATCAGCGTCATCGGCACCCGAAGCCAACTCGGAAGTCTCAGAGAGAGCGTTGGACTCATATTGGCGCATCACCTTCTGGTGCTTGATGACATTGAGGCAGGCATTGCGCGTCGACGTGAAAAAGAAAGAGCGGGCGGAGGATGTCAAGACAACGGCCCCACGCTTCTCGTAAATCGAGACGAAAATGTTTTGCACCACATCGGTGGCCATGTCATACGGCTCATCGGTTTGCGAGAGGATGCGAGTGGCGAATGTGACCAATGGGGTGTAATATCGGTCAAAGAGTTCACGGAAGGCAGCGTCTGGCAAGTCTGAAGGCAATAACGCCATCAGGTCCTCGTCAGTCATATCTTTTAGTCTTCCGATTCGCGTCATTATTTTCCTCGGTTGAAAAGCCTACGAAACTTCATTCCACCTTGTCGAGCAGCGATGTCAGTTTGAGAGTCTGCGTCTTGTTCAATCCCTCGGTTGAGACCTCCGCGCGTGCGTTGGCGTAGCCCGGGGCTCCAGTCATTATGACATACCGGACATCCTTCTCGGCAACAAAGGTGACAGTGCCCTTGTCATTGACTGGCAGTTTGACGTTTGTGCCATCTGAGCCCACAATCCTCACAAAGGCATCTGGTATTGGAACAAACTTTTTAGCAGTCTTCTTCTTTTTAGTAGAGGACGACTTGGTCGTAGAACTTGCCGTCTTAGTCTTTGTTGGGGTTGTTTTGACATCCGTATTCTTAGCAGTCGTTTGAGACTTAGTAGCAGACGTCTTTTGTTTTGCCGCCGTAGTGGATGTCGTTTTCTTTGTTGACTGCGAGGATGCTGTCGTCTTCTTCGTGGTCGAAGCAGTAGACTTCTTTGTCGTGGGAGTCGCCTTCTTCTTCGCAGTTGTAGAGCTTTTTGATTTGGATGTGGCGGCTGTAGACTTCTTCGACGAAGTTGTAGTTTTAGACGAAGTCTTGGCTGATTCCTCGGGTTGAGCTTTCGCTGTTTGTGTATCTGAGACAGACGTCGGATCAGCAGCCTCTGCATTTGCTTCTGATTTTTCGTCAGCCATCTGCGTCTTAGCTGCCGAGACATCACTTAGAGATTGCCCGTTCTCTGATGCGAAAGATGGGGATGGGCGGAGAATCGTGTTACGCGGCTTTGTGTTTCCGTCAGCGAAAGCTTTCTTGCCACTTTGACCGACACGGGCCTCAATAGTAAGAATCACAGGAGGAAGAGAGAACGAATAGATGTCATCATATCCTTTGACATTGCCGCGATTGCTTGAGAAAAGCCCCTCCTCGGCACTTCCCATGAAAGTTATGCCGAAATCATCCCCAGCACTGTTGATTGGCAAACCCATGTTGGAGACCGTATAGCGTCCGCCCTCACCCTCGACAGCCTTATATATGTCGAGGCCGCCGAAGCCCGGATGCCCGTTGCTGCTGAAATAGAGAGCACCATTATCACGGACAGAGGGAAACTCTTCATCTCCAGCTGAATTGACAAAAGGTCCGAGGTTTTGGGCTGGGCCCCATGAGCCGTCCACATTACGCAGAGACTTCCAAATGTCCAAACCACCATAACCACCAGCCTTGTCGCTGACGAAATAAAGCACCTGACCATCGGGCGACAGAGCAGGGTGCGCCACCATCATCGTCGAATCTGAGCCTGGCAAAATCCTCACAGGCTCAGACCAGCGACCACCCTCACGACGTATTTCATAGGCGTGGACCGGGTTTCCCTCCTGGCCATTGAGCGGACAGCGAGTGAAAACCATCGTGCGGCCGTCTGACGACACGTTAGCCACGCCATCATCATTACCGGTTTTGCCAAAAGGCTCGTCAAGAGGTGTGGGGACAGTCCACTTGCCACGGCCATCAACCTTTGACATGTAGATGGTCGCCCCACCCTGACCTGTTATTTTGCTGGCGCGTTTCTTCTTCTTCTCCATGCGCGATGAAGTGAAATAGACAATGTCATATCCCTCACCGACAAACACAGGGCAGAAGTCAGAATATTTGCTATTAAGCTCACGGAAGGGCTTGACAACATATCCGCTGTCATTCTTATCACCCTTGTCCTTAATAGAACTCAGCTCCTTCCAGACACCCTCGGCCATGCGAGCCGACTCCCGGCCGACATTGGTACGCAAATCGGTCTTATGCCTCTCGTAATATGCGCTGTAGACATCTCTCGCCTCATCGAACTTGCCGATATAGCGATAAGAATCGGCTAAGCGGAGCATAGCCTCGTCATCAGGGTATTTCAGGCGCACAGCCTTTTGGTATGCGTTGACCGCCTTAGAGTGCAAGCCCAGCTTGCGATAGCACTCACCAAGAAGGAAACACTCCTCAGCCTTACGCACAGAGTTCTGCTCCTTTTTTTGAGCTCCGTCAAAAAGCTCGGCCGCCTTGGTGTACTCGCCAAGGTTATATGCTTTTTGCGCAGCCTCATAACCTCCGCATGAGGAGAGGACGAGAGCGACAGACGCAATAATCGGGATGAGTCGTAGTTTCATGTGATATGGTGTCCGGCTAATGGGCATTAAGAGACAAGAGTAGGCTGAGAGCCTATTAGAGAAGTTAACGCACGGCCGCACTAATTATTTTGGAGGTCGTTGAGTTTTTTATAGACACCGCCGAGAGCCATCAACTCGTCATGAGTTCCGCGCTCAACAATTCGGCCCTCGTTGAACACACAGATAAGGTCGGCGTGGCGAATGGTAGAGAGCCTATGAGCGACGACAATAGAGGTCCTGTCCTTAAGCAAATTTTCGAGCGCCTGTTGCACCAGTTTCTCACTCTGCGTGTCAAGAGCCGAGGTAGCCTCGTCGAGAATCAGTATGTCGGGGTTCCGGAGCACGGCGCGCGCTATGCTGATACGCTGACGCTGTCCGCCAGAGAGGTTTGAACCACGGTCACCCACAATAGTGTCATAGCCATTCTCTTGCTGGACGATGAACTCATGCGCATTTGCCACGCGAGCCGCGCGTTCCACAAGTTCAGGTGTCGCATTCTCAACACCAAAGGCTATGTTGTTATAGATAGTGTCATTGAAGAGGATGGGGTCTTGGCTCACAATGCCCATACGCCTGCGCAAATCACTCAGGTTGTAGTCCCTGACATCAACACCATCAATAGTTATTGAGCCGGAATTGACATCCCAGAAGCGCGGGAGGAGATCGACAAATGTCGACTTGCCGCCACCGCTTTGCCCGACGAGGGCCACCATCTTGCCTCGGGGAATTTCCACAGACACATCATGGAGAACCTGAATTTCAGGGTCATAAGAGAAAGAGACGTTCTTATACTCAATCTTGTCAGTGAAGCCCTTGAGAGGCTTGCCATCTGGCTTCTCGAAAATCTTATCGTCCGCCAAGAGAATCTTGTCAATTCTCTCCATGGCCGCCATGCCCTTCTGGATGGAGAAGAAAGCTTGCGAGAAAGCCTTAGCCGGGTTAATTATCTGATAGAAGATGCCGAGATAAGCGAGGAACTTGGCCACGGAGAGCGAGCTGCTGCCGCTGAGAATAAGCGTTCCGCCAAACCACACCACAATGATGACGAGGAGAGTGCCGAGCATTTCGGACACGGGATGCGCCAAATCGCGACGACGGTTAATACGCTTAGCTATACGGCAATATTGCTCTGCCTGATCCGCATACCGGTTGCTCATGCGCTCCTCAGCGTTAAAAGCCTTGACAATACGCAGTCCGCCAAGCGTCTCCTCTAAGATTCCGAGCAGTTCACCGAGTTTATCCTGTCCCTCTTTGCTTGCCCTCTTCAGGTTTTTGCCTATTCGACCGATTATTCCGCCAGCCAATGGCAGCATGATGAGGGCGAAGAGTGTCAACTGCGGGCTCATGACAACCATTGCCCCAAAGTAGACAATTATCAGGACCGGGTTCTTGAGAAACATGTCAATGGAGGCCATGACAGAGCCCTCAACCTCAGCCACGTCACCCGTGGCGCGCTGAAGGATATCCCCCTTACGCTCCTTTTGGAAAAATCCGATGGGCAAAGAGAGAATCTTGTCGTATATGGCTATGCGGATGTCACGAATGACATTGTTTCGCAGACCGATGCTCGTGTAGGATGAGAGATAAGCCGTTGAGCACTTCAGGACAGTGCCGAGAACCATGGCCAAACCAGCCACAAGGAGAGACTGCCCGGCTCCATACTCCAACTTGACGAGCGTCACATAATAATAGAAGTTATTGACAATAACGTGATTGTCAAGAGCCCATGGGAGAAGTGTGGTCACCTCGCTGTCCTGCTGAAAGATAATCTCAAGGACAGGGATCATCAGAGCCATTGATAAGACAGAGAAGAGAGCCGAGAGGATGTTAAAGAGGAAACTGAGAACCACTTGCAGCCAATATGGTGGGACATATCGGCCAACGACTTGGAAGAAATATTTCAAAAGATGTGAGTGTTACGTGCAGTGAATTATTGAATTGGCTAAAATACAGAAGCCGCCCCACCCTCCCGCGTCATCACGAGGCTGGGAGGCGGGGCGGGATGTGCTGTTCTTAATGCTTATAGATGCCGGTGTAGGTCTGCGGAGTGATGGCTCGCAACTCGGCCTTGACAGCATCCGACACATTGAGGGTCTCAATGAAATCAGCCATCGTCTTGTGGTCAATGTGCTTATTGGTGCGGGTGAGTGCCTTGAGAGCCTCGTAGGGGTTTGGATAGGCCTCTCGGCGGAGGATGGTCTGAATGCCCTCAGCCACCACGGCCCAGTTGTTCTCAAGGTCAGCAGCAATGGCGTCAGGGTTGAGAATTACCTTGCCGAGACCCTTGAGTATGCTCTGAATGGCAATGATGCCGTGAGCTAAGGGCACTCCGAGGTTGCGGAGCACGGTGGAGTCGGTCAAATCACGCTGGAGACGGCTCACGGGGAGCTTGTTGCTCAGATGGTCGAGAATGGCATTGGCGATGCCAAGGTTACCCTCGGCGTTCTCATAATCAATGGGGTTCACCTTGTGGGGCATGGCGCTGCTGCCTACCTCGCCAGCCTTAATCTTCTGCTTGAAGTACTCCATCATGATGTACATCCAGAAGTCGCGGCAAAGGTCAATCATGATCACGTGGATGCGGCGGACATTGTCCATTACGCACCCGAGGTCATCATAGTTAGAGATTTGCGTGGTGTAGGGCTCACGTCGCAATCCGAGTTTGTCACTGACAAAGCGATTGCCAAACTCCACCCAGTCGATATTTGGGAAAGCTACGCTATGTGCATTGAAGTTACCCGTGGCTCCGCCAAACTTGGCAGGGAGTTGAAGAGACTTAAGCTCAGACAGCTGACGAGAGAGACGGCTGACGAAGACCATCATCTCCTTGCCAAGACGCGTCGGGCTGGCAGGCTGGCCATGAGTGCGGGCAAGCATTGCGATGTCGGCCCACTCGTCGGCAAGTTCCTGAAGACGAGCAATGAGGGACTCGACCTGCGGGATGAACACCTCGTTGAGTGCATCCTTGACAGAGAGGGGCACTGAGGTGTTATTGATATCCTGCGATGTGAGGCCGAAGTGAATGAACTCCTTGACAGATGAGAGTCCGGCCTCGTCAAAACGCTCCTTGAGGAAATATTCGACAGCCTTAACGTCATGATTGGTGACAGACTCAATCTCCTTGACGTGGCGGGCGTCAGCGAGCGTCAAGTTGCGATAGATGTCACGGAGCTGTTCTTTCTGCTGACCGGTCAACTGACCGATCTGAGGCAGTGGGATTTCAGAGAGCGCGATAAAATACTCAACCTCCACGCGGACACGATAGCGGATGAGGGCGTACTCCGAGAAATAGTTAGCGAGCGGCTCAGCCTTGCCGCGGTAACGCCCGTCTATGGGCGATATGGCTGTCAGTGGTTCAAACTCCATGAGATGCTGTATTTGGCGGGGTGTTAGCCGCACCGCAAAAATAATTGAATTTGTCGGAGTATGGGTAACAAAAAGCAGAAAAGCATTAACTTTGCGCAGAGCGGAGTCGCGGCACGCCATGCATGGGCGCGATGCGGCTCCAACCAGAAAAAAGGGAGACAGTTCGAGACCATCCTGTCTATAAACAAAACTATGGAAGTGGAGGCCTACGCCACATGCGCAAAGGCGCGGAGGCGGACAGGCTGGACGGACGTGACGCAAAGGGGCGGACAGACTGCGGGGGAGGTGACATTACCGTGGCAGTCATGGAAACCCATTGAGGATAGTAGTCACGCCGGCTTTTGACATTAACCACGACATAGTCTGCTCTGTTGGCAAAATGGAAAGATGCACCTCCCCCTTGAAATCCTATTAATCAATTGTTGTATTAACGCCCAACAAACAAAGACATGAGCAAAGCAATCGTATTACTGTCAGGCGGCCTCGACTCTTGCGTCGCCCTCCACGTGGCTCTTCATGATGGTCATGAAGTCAGCGCCCTCTCCTTCGACTACGGCCAGCGCCACCGCAAGGAACTGGAGTGCGCCAAGGCCATAGCGGCGCACGCCGGCGTCAAGGACCACAGCATAGTGAGCCTCAACTTGGCGCAGTGGGGCGGCTCATCACTAACAGACATGAGCATGAGCGTGCAAGACGGCAACGTGGAGAGCAAAGAAATCCCTGCCACATACGTCCCCGCGCGCAACATGGTGTTCCTCTCTGTGGCAGCATCATTGGCTGAGGCGCGCGGAGCTGAACACATATACATAGGTGTCAGCCAGGTCGACTATTCCGGCTATGTGGACTGCCGCAAAGTGTTCATTGACGCAATGGAGAAGGCTATCAACCTTGGCACCGTCATGGGTGCGGAGAAAGGTCAGAAGATAACCATCCATGCGCCTTTTGAGAACATGACCAAAGCCGAGGAGATTCGCTTAGGCCTCAAGCTCGGAGTTGACTTCGGCCTTACCTGGAGCTGCTACCGCGGTGGCGAGAAACCATGTGGCACTTGCGACAGCTGCCTGCTGCGCGCCAAGGCTTTCGCCGAGGTTGGCATCCCCGACCCCGCACTGAGCAAATAGCCCAGCCCCTCCCCAAAAAACGCCCCCAAAATCCCCACAACTAAATAAAAAGTTGAGCAACAGCTACCTAAGGCTCTCTCGCGAGGGCGTGTTCCCCATAAAAGTCAACGCAGACGGCACACCTGCCGCCAATGCCACTGGCATGTCCATCCCTGGCACCATCCAGGGAGAGGGCAAGTTGGCTGGCACGTCGGCACTCTTTGTGCGTCTACAGGGCTGTAACCTGCGCTGCCACTGGACATTGCCAGACGGCTCGCCATGTCTTTGCGACACAGCCCACACATGGAGAATCGACGGAGGCGACGTGATAAGCGTGGACGACATTGTCCGCACCATAGACTTGAACATAGGCGAAATGCGCCACATTGTCATAACCGGCGGCGAGCCGTACATGCAACCAGACGGGCTGCAGGACTTGCTGCTGGCAATGGAAGAGCGCGGCATCCACACGACAGTGGAGACCAATGGCATCTATGGCAAGATGACTAAAATGGGCGGCATGCCTTTGGCCAACCTGACAAGCATATCGCCCAAGCTGTCCTCAAGCGGGTTGGACGAAGAGGGCGTCGAGATGAGCGCGCAGGGCACGGGCATCCTGGTCCATGCCGCTAAGCGGGCGCACGGCGACGTCCAGATTAAGTTTGTCGTCTCAAGGCCCGAGGACGAGACGGAGATAAAAGAGTTCTTCGCCCTGCCACTCAGACTTGTCAACCCCTCTGACATCATCGTCATGCCACTCGGCGCCACGATAGCCCAATTGGCCGAGACGCAGAAAGTGGCACTCGACATGGCGTTGCGCAACGGATGGCGCTTCGGGCCAAGACTGCACATCAACCTCTTCGGGAACAAGGAGGGCACTTAGGGGTGACGGTATTAAACCGCCTAATTTTAAAGAAAGAGACCACAAGTGAACCAAATAGATTCAGTACTCGGGCAAAGGGTCACATATCCTCAGACCTACTCGCCCGAAGTCCTTGTCGCCGTGCCGCGCCAGCTAAACAGGGCGGGACTACGCATTGCCGACGACGCTCTGCCTTTTGTAGGCTTTGACGCTTGGCACGCCTACGAGGTCTCATGCCTCACAAATGGCGGACTGCCAACGGCCGGGCTGATGAAAATCGTTGTACCATGCACGAGTTCGAGCATTGTTGAGAGCAAATCACTCAAACTTTACCTCAACTCGTTCAACATGGAGCGCATGGGCGCCACACCTGCTGAGGCGACCGCCAACATGACAGAGCGCGTCAAGACCGACCTTAGCAAACTGCTGAACGTCGACGTCAAAGTTCATCATTTTGGAGCCGATTCGCACAAAGAGCCACTTGGCCCTGAGATGAATTTCGAGACCATGGAGGACAAACTTGGCGACGTCTGCGCAAGCCAATACACGGAGAAGCCTGAGCTGCTTGGCAACGGGGAGGAGGTTAAGTCTCTCAAAGTCAAGAGCCACCTTTTGCGCTCAAACTGCCGAGTGACACACCAGCCTGACTGGGGCACCATAATTGTCAACATGGAGGGCGAGCAAAGCCCAAGGCGAGAGGATTTGCTCCGGTATATCATCTCATTGCGAGGCGAGAACCACTTCCACGAGGAGATATGTGAGCTTGTCTACACCCGCCTCATGGAGCGTTTTGCGCCGAGCAGCCTAATGGTGGCTTGCCTCTACACTCGGCGCGGCGGGATTGACATCAACCCTGTTCGAGCCACGAGCGCAGACCTCCTTATCGAGTCACTTTCAGACGCTTCGATACTCACCGAACTGCCACTCCGCAGTTAGTCAAAGTCCGACGCAGAGACAGAACAGCGACCGTATTACAAAAACTGCAGCCACCCCAAAACCTTGCAAGGTTTTGGGGTGGCTGCCTTCTTTTTATCAGAGCCTGAGTAGCTACTTAAATCTTAGCGTTGCGCATGTCGCCCGTCTCAGCCAAGGCGAGATGCATGGCGAAAGCCTTAGAGAGCGTAGCCGGAGTATGGCACTTGCCCTCACTAAGTTTGAGATAGTCCCAGAGAAGCTGCTTGTAGTCTGGATGAGCGCAATTCTCGATGATGGCGTGAGCCTTCTGCACAGGGCTCTTGCCACGGAGGTCAGCCACACCATACTCGGTAGCGATAATCTTGACAGAGTGCTCATTGCTGTCAGTGTGGGCGACCATTGGCACAATGGCCGAGATGACGCCACCTTTGGCGACAGATGGGCAAGTAAAGATAGAGAGGAACGAGTTGCGCGCAAAGTCAGCCGAGCCACCAATGCCGTTCATTATCTTCTGACCAGAGACATTGGTCGAGTTGACATTGCCGAAGATATCGACCTCAAGAGCCGTATTGATGGCAATGATGCCCAAGCGGCGGATAAGCTCGGGGTGGTTGGTTATCTCCTGCGGACGAAGCATCAACTTGCCCTTGAAGAAATCGAGATTGCCATAGACGCGCTCCAGCATATCATCCGAAAGTGTCAGCGAGCTGCCAGAGGCGAAAGAGACTCGCCCACTCTCCATGAGGGGGATGACAGAGTTCTGGATGACCTCTGTGAACATAGTGAATGGCGGGATATCCTGGCACTCGCCAAGCGCGCCAAGCACGGCATTGGCAATGTTACCGACACCACTTTGCAATGGGAGGAACTCCTTTGGGATGATGCCGCGATGCAACTCGGCAATAAGGAACTCAGCCACGTTCTGACCAATCTTGGTGGTGACGGGGTTGGGCTCAGTGAAAGCGGCGATAGTGTCCGGCATATTGGTGCGGACGACGCCGAGAACCTTTGACGGGTCAACCTTGATGGTCTCCGAGCCAGCACGGTCACCAGGAGCAAAGATGGGAATCTCGCGACGGTAGGGAGGATTGATGGGCTCATAGATGTCATGCATCCCTCGGATCGTCTCGGGATGATGCGCATTGAGTTCGATTATAATCTTATCGGCCGATGCGCAAATGGTTGGCGAAATGCCAACAGAGCTGGTTGGGACGACCTCACCCTCGGGAGTGATGGAAGAGGCCTCAATGATGGCGACATCCATATGGCCAAGGAAACCATAGCGCAAATCTTGAGCGATGTGACTGAGGTTGAGGTCAAAATATTGCACCTCCTGACGGTTGATGGCCGCACGCATATCCTTATGGCTCTGGAAAGGAGTGCGGAACTTGACGGCATGCGCGCGCGCCAAGGCACCATCAATAGGATCGCCCGTAGCACCACCCGTAATCAGGCCCACCTGAAACGGGTTACCCTTGGCATGTTCAGCCTCCGCCTTGGCGGCGAGGGCGGTAGGGACAGCCTTGGGAGTTCCAACGGAAGAGAATCCTCCAATGCCGATTACGTAGTCGTTCTTAATGAAATCAGCGGCCTCCTCGGCCGTCAGCTCAGTGTAACGCATAGGCTAAAAAATAGAAAAAGTGGGAAACCGTCAGTGCGCAAGAGCGTCACGTATCGTTTTCTTATTTGTTGGTCTCTAATTGTGCAACGCAAAAATAAAACAACAAGCACTATTTTACAACATTTCCCTATTAAATTGGGTTAAGCTATCGCAACCATCGGCAAATGTAATGGTTAGACCATAGAATTGGTCAGATAACGACTACACACCCCTCCTGCCAGATAGGTGTTTTACCTAAAACTCAATACAATTCACGCGATAACTCCAGAACAACTATAAGTAGCCAAGAAACCCAGGGTTGTCTAATTCACTGCTTTTGCCTTTTTTTTTAACAGAGGTATAAAATACCCAACTTTAGGTATTGATTTCAAAACAGCTGCGCAATACCTTTGCGACAACATCAAGACAAAGAAAGAGAACAAATTTCATAAAAACCCATGGTTATGAGACGACAATTAGCATTGGGCCTGATCACCGCATTGATTGGCCTTGCGTCGTGTGAAGACGACGTATCATCGCCCAAGGAGACAAACGAGGCGGACACAGCGTCCGCCACATCCACCAGTCACCTAATCAGCAAAGAGGACGCGCTTAACTCATTGTACGATTTCTTGTCTGAGCAGGCTGAGAATGGGCTGAGATCAATTTATAGATAATAACGAGCCATGAAATTTAAGTTGTTTTTTCTCGGAATAGTCGTCATGCTGCTTACAACTGGCTGTCCAGACGAAGTCCTGCCGTATACTTACATCAACGTAGACAAGAATAGAATTAACATCCAGCAACAGGGTAGCGTGGACACGATAACCATGGTGGATAATTATGAGCTATGGTGGATCTCAAGCGTTTACGTCAGGAGATTGGAATTCGAGTATGTTGAAAGTTGTCAATGCAAGATGCCCAGAGAAGTCAGTGAATAACGCTACTACTTTGCCGCAAAGAGACGAGGCTTCCTTCTTAACAACGTGGCGTGGCATGAGACAAACGACTCCACTCGATTAGATGGAGACTGGTTCAAAGTGTACGTACCAGACGACTCTCCAAAGAAGCTCATCATCTCGTGCGACGAGAATCCAGAGGAGTATGAAAGATGTCTGTTAATAACTCTATACGCGCCAGAATTAGACCATGGCTATGGCGAGATAGAGGTTTTGCAGGAAAAGAAGCCGTCAGAGTGACGTGATATTTCGAACAAAGCCCCGAGACTGGAAAACAGACTCGGGGCCTTTGGTTTTATAAGAGATGAGATTCACTCGCTATAATTCACTTCAGCCGAATGACGTGGTGACGCCGCTGGACACGCGACAATCGGCGGTGCTTGTAGAGCATATATTTTCGGTAAACGACAAAAGCGGTAAGCGCAGCCACGACGGCAAGCAAGAAGATGACTATCCCTCCACCAAGGTTGTCACCCTTGACCTTGCTCCACATGTCGAGCACCTCGGGCGTATGCTCACCAGCATCATGAATCATGGCACAACGCGCAACGACAGCGCTGTCTGGATACATAATTGGGTCAAGATGCGCAGCCCGTCCAATGGGGCCAAAGAAATAGGAGAGGTTGAGAGAGTCGGGATAGGCCTCCTCATCACTCATCTCATCGAGGACACGCTCACCAGCAATGCTGCTGACATAACCAGTCGTCTCCATATTGGCGATGGCCACATCTTCCTGACAGAGATAGTTAATGAAGAGTGACGCCGCATGCGGGTTTCGCGAGTAGCGCGGGATGACCCAGCCGTCAAACCAGACGTTGCTTCCCTCACGCGGCACCTCATAACCTAATGAGACGCCTACTTTCTCAGCCTCCTCGATGGCCCAGACCGCATCACCGCTCCATGTCATATTGAGCAGCGCCTTGCCTTTCGTCATAGTCTCCTTGCCGAAATCGGCTTCCCAGCCGGCAATGTTCGGCTTTAGGGTTTTGAGATATTGCTCAACTGTAGCGATGGCCTCTGGCGAATAGTCATTCATGAGCTGCGGGACGGTCACCTTGCCAAGTGCTAAATCTTTTCGGTGGGCATAGATAAGCGCCGTGCCATAGGAGTCACGGTAAGAATCCTTCATGAGCAGCTTGCCCTGATAGAGTCGGTTCCAAAGCGAGCCCCACGTCTCAGCATCTCGTTGCGGGACATAGGTCTTGTTGTAGAGGATGCCACAAGTGCCCCACATATACGGCACAGCGTAGTCATGAGCCATGCGGCCGTTGTTACTGGTTGCGTCAATCTGCTCGACAATGTAAGGAGAGACATTGTGAAGATAGTTTGGCGTCTTCCCGAAATTGGTGTCAATGGGCAGGAGAAGGTCTTTGCGGAGCATCCTCTCAATAATATACTCCGACGGGCAAACAACATCATAATCTTCATGACCGCGCTCAATCTTGGTGAGCATGACCTCATTGATGTCGAAAGTCTGATATATGACACGTATTTTCTTGCCCGTCTGCTCCTCATACCAGGTGGGGAAATTGGCGAGCACATCCTCATCAATATAATCGGCCCAGTTGTAGACCTTCAAAATCTCCTCGCGGTTCTCATCCTTATAGCACGACGTGAGTTGCAAGGCAGCCACAGCGAGCATGACAAGCCTCAAGAAGCGGCTTGTGGCCACCGAATTGCTATTTCTTCTCATTGTTCTTCGCACTGCGTTTGTTAACAACTATGAGGATTACCAGCACCACAAGGAAAATTATGGTGGAGAGGGGGCGGAGCTCTGGTGTGAGACCGCCCTTGCGCGCATCAGCGTAAATGAAGGTAGAGAGCGTCTCAAGTCCCTCGTTGCCAATGGTGAATATAGTGACGGCGAAATCGTCTATACTCATGGTCACCGATAGCAGGAAGCCGGATATCATACCGGGTCTCACCTCGGGCAAGATGACTTTGCGCAGTGCCTGGAAAGGTGACGCTCCGAGGTCGAGAGCCGCCTCATAAAGGTTAGGGTTCATCTGGCGCAGACGCGGCAGGACACTCAGGATGACATATGGAAGGCAAAACGTTATGTGGGCAATGACCACGGTCGTATAGCCTTGCGGAATGCCAAGGGTTATGAAAAGCAAGAAGAGCGAGATGCCAATGATGACATCACCATTGAGAATGGGTATGTTATTGACAAACTTGAAAATCTGCTTAGTCTTCCGGTTTCGCAGATTATATATGCCAATGGCGGAGACTGTTCCGAAAATGGTGCTCACCGTTGCCACAATGAGGGCGATGGTGATGGTGTTGATGAGAGCCGCAGTGAGCGAGTGGTGAGTGCCGACAGAAAAGAGGTTCTCATATAGCTTAAGCGAGAAGCCCGTCCAGTTGCCCATGACTTTCGACTCGGTGAACGAGAATATCACAATGATGATGATGGGCGAATAGAGCAGCAGCAGCAAAAGCCACAAATAGCCTTGACAAAGGAACTTTTTCATCTTACGCCTCCTTCCTCAACATCCGTGTCGCCAGTCATGAGATACGACGCTCCGATGAGGAACAGCATGATGAGCGACAAGGCTGCGCCATAGTTCCACATGGAGTTGTTTATATTCTCCTGAATTGTCGTACCGAAAAGTTTTATATTATTGAGAGTCAAGAGTTCAGAAATGGCAAAAGTGGAGATGGTGGGCATAAAGACCATAAGGATGCCACTTGCCACGCCAGGCATGGAGAGAGGCAGGATGACCTTGACGAAACGCTGCCAAGGTGACGCTCCAAGGTCTTCAGCCGCCTCAACATATCCGCGGTCCATCTTTTGTAGCGTATTGTAGATGGGGTAGATCATGAAGGGAATGAAATTATAGACCATGCCAAAGAGAAGCGCACCCTCGCCAAGCGGGAGATTGGCGAAATCAAAGAGAGCCACCGTCGCTAAAGTTCGCACAAGCACATTGACCCACATAGGCAAGATGAAAAGCATCACGATGGTTGTGGCATATTTCATCTTTGTCTGTGCCAAGATATAGGCAGCCGGGTAGCCCAAGAGGATACAGATAGAGGTGTTAAGGAATGCGATGCCAATGGAATAGACAAATGTGTTGATGGCCTCGGGGTGAGCCAAAAACTTCTGGAAATTATATAGCGTGAAATTGCCGTCCTCGTCAGTAAAGGCGAAGACGATGACAAGCACGACAGGCAGGACTACAAATATGGCCGCAAAAATGGCATAGGGGATGCTCCAACTCTGCCTTGAGGAGAGGAGCCGTAAGAACCTTTTCAACTTTTTGCTGATAAATAGGAGTAAAACTATCCTCGACGGATGGATGACCAAAAACAGGTCTAAATGTTGCCGACCTTAATGCCTTCGGAATGAATGGTTATGCCCACATGGTCACCAAGATCCCAGACGTCATGCGTGTCCACATAGAGTTTCTCGCCCCAGTCGGTGTCTATGGTCAGGTGATAATGGTCGCCCATGTAGAGAATGAACGAGATGTCGCCCGTAAAAGTGCCATCCTGCTCATTGTCGAAGAGCTCAATCTGGTCAAAGGGCACGGAGACAGGCAGTGAGACGCGGTCCTTGAACTTCTCCGGGATTTCAACCTTAAACTCGCAGCCGAGGAACTCAATGACGTCCTCTCCGTTCACCTTGGCGTCGAACTCGTTGGTCGTCTCGTTCTTGCGCATGATGTGAATATTGTCTGGCGCAATGCTCATGCCTACAGTCTGTCCCACCTCAAAGTGCTTATAGTTCTGAATCATGAACTCGTAGCCATTATTCATCTCAGCCCACATCTCATAGTGGACACCCTTGAAAATAGATGACGTTATGCGGCCTGTGAACTGGGCGTTAGCCGTATCGACAGACACCTCGATGTCCTCGGGGCGGATGACGACATCCACCTGTTCATCCTTCTCGAAACCCTTGTCAACACAAGGGATTACGGAGCCGGCCACACTGACCAAGCAGTCCTGCAACATGACACCGTCAAGAATATTGCTCTCGCCAATGAAGTTAGCAACGAAGGCGTTAGCCGGCTCGTTATATATGTCTGTCGGCGTGCCAATTTGCTGAATCTCGCCCTCGCTCATCACGACAATAGTGTCACTGAGTGTGAGTGCCTCCTCTTGGTCATGGGTGACGTAGACGAACGTCATGCCGAGTCTCTCGTGCATCTCCTTAAGTTCAAGCTGCATATCCTTTCGCATCTTGAGGTCGAGAGCGGCGAGCGGCTCATCGAGGAGAAGGACCTCCGGCTCATTGACAATGGCCCGCGCTATGGCAATGCGCTGCTGCTGTCCGCCAGAGAGTGAATTGACATCACGGTACTCATAGTCGCTCATGTTCACCGTCTTGAGGGCTCGCTTAACCTTAGGGAGGATTTCCTCTTTGCGCGTGCCTTTCAGTTTGAGACCGAATGCTATGTTGTCATAGACATTTAGGTGCGGGAAGAGCGCATATTTTTGGAAAACAGTGTTGACGTTGCGCTTATAGGGCGGCAAGTTGGTTATATCAGTGCCGGCGATGGTAATTATGCCATCTGTGGCGGTCTCAAAGCCAGCGAGAAGGCGGAGCAGGGTCGTCTTGCCGCAGCCTGACGGGCCAAGAATGGTAAGAAACTCGCCCTTGCGGACATAGAGGTTTATATCGTTGAGAGCCAGCTTGTCACCAAACTTTTTGGAGACGTGGTTTATGTCTATGATGTGCTGTGTAGCCTTATTCATTTTGGGTAGGTCTTTTCGGCTGCAAATATTCTCATTTTTTCGGTAACAAGTGAACTAAAATGGATATTGATACGACACTTTAATATGTCTTCACGAAAAAAAATACAGCCGACCCTGTCTTTTAGGGACATGGGTCGGCTGAGATTGTCATATTTGGGGAAGATCGCCCTGTCACACAGACATAGTCCCCCCATGAGGTGGATAAACTTCTTTTAGAGTTTAAGCGCAAATTGGGCGCGGAAACCCCACTTGGGCGAATCGCCAATGTCATCACCGCAAACACGGTAGATGTAATCCACGCGGAAGAAGCGCAAAATATTATCAAGACCCACATTGACCTCGACATAGGGTTTCGTCGGGCCACCTACCCCATCAGGCATATCGAGCATGGAGAGATGGCGGTCCGACAGACCTCCAAACATTGCCTTCGCTCCCACCACCTCGCGGAGACCCAGCTTATAGATGGCCGGGAGTTTGTGGAGCAGGAGTCCGTCAAGCTGGTAGTCGGCATGGACATAGACATATTTGTCGCAGACGAACTGTAGGTAGTTCATCAGGTTGAAGTCGTAGCGGTAGAAGCCATAAGTCTTGTTGCCGCGGGCGACATTGAGAAGCGAGTATGGCAGTTTGCCGAAATAGATGCCATCCTCGACAGCCAGATCGAGTTTTGTCTGACCGATATAGAAGCGGTGCTTGAGCGTGGAGTGGAGACGCGCATAGCCACCACTTTTGTCACCAACCTCTGTGCGGCCAGCCGCCACAACAAAGTGGACAATGGGGTGATAGGTGGAGAGATACATTCGCTGCAAACCGTCATCCATAAACTTCTCCCTCCATGAGAAACGGAAATCGAGCGAAACCTCCTGCTGCCAAACCGTAGACACCTCATTACCGCCCTGTGTAAATGGGTAGTACTTAGGCGATTCCTGCCTCAGCGCAATAGCCTGGAGGCGAGTCTGGAAACCGGTGAACCACTCATTGTCATACCTCAGTCTCAACTTCTGGCAGTAGAACAACTCGTCAATCTCCTCACGCTTGAAGAGTTGGGCTATTATATTGGTCTCAGAGGTCGAAAGCATATTCTCATAGAGGAAGAGAATATTCTCGTCCTCGCCAATCTTCATGATTCGGTCTGAGTAATAGGCATCCAAAGTCCTGCGCATGGGCGACTTAAATCTGTAGCCCACGCCGCCACCATAAGTGGGACGCGTGTTCTTGAAGCCATAGCCTACGATGCCGCTCACCACCCAATTTTCCGAAATCTCCTTGCTGGTTCGCAGACCAAAGCCAAGGTGCAGACCCTCAATCTTATTGGTGTTGAACATCTCACCGATAGAGCCAATCTCCACACGCCCTATGTCCAAATAGCCCGTGATGGCAGCCTTAGCCAAGTAGTTGAAAGCCTTTATGGAGCCGACATTATTGAGCGAGTCAATCATGGCATTCGCCTGCTTCTCCTCCTCGGTCATGTCCGTGTGGCGCCGCTCATCCCAAAAGTCGTCATCCATGTGCTTATAGTTGTCGGCTTTGAGAGTCTCAATGGCAAGGGCCTTTTTAGAGAGCTCAAGCGGCTCATCTATGTCCAACCTCACACGACTTTGCGAATTGACCATGCGGCAGAGGATCTCCAGTCGCTTCTTGTCTGAGTTGACAGGCATATAGTCCACGTGGACCTCCATCTCGTTGGTGCCAAAGAATGGAATCGAGTCGCCCACCATCTGGAAAGAGCTCTTGATGTGGAGCTTCTTGACGAAGTTGATGTTAGTGCCCTTGGGCATGGTGGCATCAATAGAGAGGGGGGAGAAACGGTTTGTCTCGATGACCATAGTTCCCTCAAAGACCTTGTCGCCACGGTTCTTGGGACGGAACTTAACCGTGTAGAGCCGGGTTGAGTCGGGATTTTGGCAGCGGATGTCGGAGATATCAATATCGCCCGAGGAGAGTGCGGCCTGCGGTGCCTTGTTGGTAACCAATGCGCTATCAATGATGAAATAGTCGTAATACCTCTCACCATCGCGGGCAACGGGGCTGACGAAGCCTATGCCAAGCATCTTGACCACATCGTCATAGAAATTGACCTCATTATCCAAGGCATTGGAGAATCCGCCAATCTCATATTGCTTAAAGATGTCAATGCCGCGGGTGCGGTCGGCAAGGACCGTGGTACGCGCCTTCGTGGGGTCGGCCTGCGTCTCGTTGTGGCTCAGCGTCTCAGAGAAATAGACTGGCAGGTAACGGCTGCTGTCGTCTGGCGAAATCTGCATCAGGTCTTTTGCGCCGCGGAGGATTAGACCCTTATCGGCCACACGGTCAGATATGTTGGCCAAGCTATACTCCCACCGGGTATACTTCTCATACTCAGTGCGCACATGCTGGGCGGGGTCGTTCTTTCCCTTACCATTTACCACGGCGCGCATAAGCCTATGTGGCTTATCGTCAGGGCGCACAACGACCTCGTCAATTTGCAGATTGTCAGGGCGCATCTTAATTATGACAGAATCGCCCTTTGCCGTCATGCGGGCCAGGTCATCCACCAACCGGAACTGGTCATCATATCCCATGGCGGAGAAACGCAAAGTGTCATATCGAGCCGGGACTGACAGTTGGAAATGACCATCCATGTCAGTCTGCACGCCAATGAGAGTGCCTCTCACAAAGACATTAGAAAATGGCAGCGTCTCACCACTTTGGCTGTCCAAGAGCCAACCAGCCACATTGCGATCTGGACCAGTGCGAGGTTTCGCCTGCTGAGCCGCAGCTGGTTTACGAGAACGCTTAGCCCCCCCACCTTTGCTCTGAGCATAGGAGGGCAGGGCGAGCGAGAGAGCCGCCAATAATATGATTACGATGCCACTAATCCGCTTTATCATAGCGAGTGCGAAGATAAAACTAAAAAACGAATTTGAGTTTTATAACGTGTTAAGTACTATTGCGATTTGTTAGGTTGAGGGACTAACAGGACACATGGAAAGGAGTTTGGGACAGTTTATGGCTAAATTCAGATGGTTTTACCAGACAACCATCATGTTTTTGCAGCAAAAGAACTGAGTCAACACACAACAGGTGCAAGAAATAGCCAAGCACCATTCGCCTTCAAAAAAAGACCTCCCCCAGCGGCCGTCACGGCGTGCTGGGGGAGGCTTCGCTTAAACTATTATGAAGTTGTCCGACTATTCAGTCGGCACGTTTTACTTGAGTGCAAGACGAATAACATAGAAAGTCTGCGCATTGAGAGTAGTGTTAAACTTGCTGCCGCTGACGTTGGCAAGTTCATGAGTCTCAGGTACGACAGTCTCGGGAGCGTCGAGCGTGTTGTCGGCATCGGGATTGTCGCAATGCAGAGTAGTGATGGAGGCTGATGCGATCTGCTTATCAGAAGCCAAGCCATCAAGAGAGATAGTCACGCTCTGAGCAGTGTCTGAGACATTTGCAGCCTTGACAATGTAAGCATTAGCAGTTGCATCATATACAGCCGAGGCGAAGAGGCCAGCCTGGTCCTCGTTGCCGGCAATGGCCTTACCATCCATAGTGAGGGACGCCGTATTGGTTCCCTTATTGTGGCTGAAGAGCTGCTGGACATAGTATGATGCGGTGCGGACACTGCGCGAATTGTCATACCAGATCATGTCGGGGCGCCACTGCCAGCCCTCAACGTGAGCAAAGAGAGGTGCGTAGGTTGCCATTTCAACGACATCGGCATTGCGCTCAATGTTGGTCATGAAGGCTGACTCCAAGAGGCTTGCGTGGAAGTGATTCCACTTCTTGCCTGCACCATGGCACGCATACTCGCCAGCAAAGACCTTGGGGCCTTGGCGGTCATAATTGTCATATCGGTTGCCCTGGGCAAGGAACCATGTCTCGGGACGATAGAAATGCTCATCGACAAGGTCTGCGCCGAGTTTCTTCATCTCAGGCCAGAGGTAGTCAAACTGCTCACCCTCAGAGTCAGGGCCAGACGAGCCGACAATCTTAATCTCGGGATGCGCTGCGCGGATAGCCTCGACAAAGAACTTGAGACGCTCGGGATAATAGTGATCCCACTGCTCATTGCCTACACCTATGTATTTGAGGTTGAAAGGCGCAGGGTGACCCATCTCGGCACGGAGCTTACCCCAAGTGGTGTTCTCATCGCCATTGGCGAACTCAATGAGGTCAAGGCAGTCCTGAATGTAGGGCTTGAGATCCTTCTCAGTGGCAGGCACATGAGCCGACTCATTCTCATTCTGGAACTGGCAAGCCAAACCCACGCTAAGGATGGGGAGCGGCTCACACTTGATGTCCTCACTAAGCAGGAAGAACTCATAGAAACCGAGTCCATAGCTCTGATAATAATCAGGGTAGAAGCGATGTGGGAAAGTGTAGTGCCAACGGTTCTCGTTGATTGGGCGGTTCTCAACAGGGCCGACAGAGTTCTTCCACTGGTAGCGGCTCTCAAGGTCAGTGCCCTCAACAATGCAACCGCCGGGGAAGCGGAGCACACCGGGATGAATATCCGCGAGAGCCTGTACGAGGTCAGCACGGAGACCATTCTCACGGCCTTGCCAAGTGTCGGCAGGGAAGAGAGAGACGTGCTCAAGGTCTACGGCATCGCCATAAAGGAAGATGCGGAACTTACCCTTCTTGACATCAGCATCGGGCGTGAGAGTTGCCGTATACTTTTTCCACTCCTTGCCAGAGACCTCAACATCGGCAGAGGCTACAACCTGCGTCTCGCCCATAGAGGCGGGGTCGGTCATCTCAACAGTTATCTTGCTTGTGCCATTAGTGGCACGAGCCCAAACTGAGAAACGATACTCCTTGCCCTTGGCAGCGGTCACGCCAAAGAAACCCTCATTCTGCAGACCAGTGCGCTTGTGGGGATGGCCGACAGGGTCAAGATGCACATAGTGCGGGTTGCGAGCGAAAGGCGCGCCAGCCGTACGGACCTCAACCTTGCCAAAAGTCTCCCAGCCCATGAGGGACTGCGGGAACTCGAAAGAGCGGTTTTTGATCATCTCGGCATAGAGACCGCCATCGGCAGCGAAATTAATGTCCTCAAAAAAGAGGCCATAGAGAGTCTCCGGGATGGGTGCGCCACCCTCAGGATTAGAGGCGTCGAGATTAAATACTCGACCATTGCCACCCTCGCCGCCAGCGCAGCCCACAAGGGCTGCGGCGGCGACCATGAGAGCGGACGATTTTATCTTGCTTAACTTCATGTCGTTAGATTGCAGATGTATTTGATTACTTTACGGCGAAAGTTACGACAGACATGGCGGGCATAGAGACAGTCACAGTGCCATCCTCAGCAACCTTTGCGCCATCAAAGCCGTTGAGGGCGATGTTGTCAGGCTCGTCAAAAGTATTGAACGTCGCGATGTTGTCAGACTTGACGATGAGGGCGTTATCAATGCTCTTTGCGTTGAAGCCCTTGAGGTCTACCTTGACATCGACACTCTTTGTGAGGTCGAGGTTGGCGAGAGAGACGTGGATTACGCCGTCCTTGTCCTTAGAGGCTGAGGCTGAAATCTGGTCAGCCTTGAAAGCACCGTTGACAATCTCGTCACACTGTGTGGTAGAGGGGAGAAGGAGGGCGTCCTGGTGAACCTTATACATGTCGAAGATGTGGTAGGTCGGGGTGAGCATCATCTTGTCACCGTCAGTGAAGATAATGGCCTGAAGGACATTGATAATCTGCGCGAGGTTGGCCATGCGGACACGGTCGGCATGCTTGTGGAAGATGTTGAGAGTGACAGCAGCGATAAGAGCGTCGCGCATAGTGTTCTGCTGGAAGAGGAAGCCAGGGTTGGTGCCGGGCTCACAATCATACCAAGCGCCCCACTCGTCGACAACGAGGGCGACCTTCTTCTCGGGGTCATACTTGGTCATGATAGAGTCATGCTTCGTGATGAGCTCATCCATGTGGTAGGCGCGCTGCATGGTCTGGACATACTGCTCGTCAGAGAACATGGTGGCGCTGCCCTTGTTGTCCCATCCACCGGGATGTACGTAATAGTGGAGTGAGAGACCCCACATCTGCCAGATGGGGACGTTGCGCATGACGGTCTCAGTCCAGTTATAGTCATCGACATTAGGACCACCGGCAACCTTGAGGAGGTGATTATTGCCATAGTTGCGGGCGAAAGTCTGATAACGGCGGTAGAGGTCTGAGTAGTAGTCGGGCGTCATGTTGCCACCGCAACCCCAGCTCTCGTTGCCGACAGCGAAGAACTTGACGTTCCAAGGCTTCTCACGGCCATATTTCTTACGGAGGTTGGCCATTGGGCTCTCTCCGTCGAAAGTCATATACTCGACCCACTCGCTCATCTCCTCAACAGAGCCGGAGCCCACGTTGCCACAGATGTAAGGCTCGGTGCCGATCTCCTCGCACATATTGAGGAACTCATTGGTGCCGAAGCTATTGTCCTCAACGACACCGCCCCAGTGGGTGTTGACCATCTTAGCACGGTTCTCCTTGGGGCCAATGCCATTCTTCCAATGATACTCATCAGCGAAGCAGCCGCCCGGCCAACGGAGGTTAGGGATCTGAATATGCTTGAGGGCGTCAATCACATCCTTACGGACACCATCGACATTGGGAATCTTAGAATCCTTGCCAACCCAGAGACCGCCATAGATGCAGTGTCCGAGGTGCTCGGAGAAGTGACCATAGATGTTACGATTGATGATGACAGAGTCTGGTGCTGTGGCATCGATGGTGACCACAGTGCCTTCCGCCTTGGGTGCGTTCTCGACAGAGGGAGCCGAGCAGGCCGTGGCGAGCGAGGCCACCGCGGCGAGGCCGAGGAACTTGCTGAGATGTGCCATGTGTATGGGTGTATTAAACAATAGGTATTTGCTTTTGTTAGCTAAAAACTATTTCAGCGACAGACGCATATTTAAAAATTCGTTGCGCCCGTTCTTTCAAGTGCAAATATCTCCCTATTATTTGTAAAAGCGGTGGACTAATCTGTTCTTTTTGGTAAACAAACGTTTCAAAGACGGCATGATTTGTTCACAAAAAGTCATCATGGCACATCGCTCCCCCTTTGGGGATTATAGTCCACCTCTTTACTACAAAAAAGCCACGGAATCAACCACATTGAATCGCTCACGCCATACATTTATTGCGTCTTCGCCCGTGCAATGAAGAGGCAGCCACTCCACCACATTATAGTGTGACACGCCATCCGCCTCCTCAAGGATATCACTCATAGGCCGTCCCTGCAGATGCAAACCGCCCACAAACGCGTCAACACGCTTCTCTCCGCCGAGGACCTCTTCCTGTTCATCAAAAACGAAACGGAGCAGCTGCCGCAATCCGTGGTGTGTGCAACCACCGAAAAGGACACGATGAGCCCCGTCATCAATAAGCGTGAAAACCTCGTCAGAAAAATCGTCAGCCGAAACGCCATCAGCAGCAAGCAGACGCGGATTGACAGGCGCAGGCCAAGGCAAAGAGAAGAGAGTCACTGATGGCGACACCTTATATATATACCCCGGCTTAACAACTTTCGCATTGAGTTTGTTCAGCTCGCCGACTGTGGGCATTCCGATTTGCTTGAGCATCTTACGACCATTCGCACCCAATCCCATCTGAGTGGAGAAACGGCGACGCATGGCATCAACACCCAAATAGACATCACAGCCGGAGCAAGCCTCTGCAACCACCGACAAACCGCCCGAATGGTCATAATGACCATGGCTAAGGACCGCGCAGGACAACTTGGACAAATCGACACCGAGGACCTCCGCATTATGTGAAAGATTTCGAGCCGTCTGCCCTGTGTCCAAAAGGATGCGCTCCACAGCCCCGCCATCAACATGGCACACCTCAACCCACAGAGACAGGCCATGCTCGGCAGCCAAGGGCCCCGAGAGGGCATTATCAATCAGTGGTGTGACCTTTATCATGAGTCAAGTCGTGGAGGCAAGCACTCCTTATAGAAGATCCTTGCGGCGGAACCAGAGGAAGAGGACAAGCGAGAGAGCGAGCGATCCACCAATTATGTAGTAGAATGCGTAATGGTAGCTCTCAAGGAAATTGCCAACGTTCATTCCAAAGAGGCTGGCTATGAGCGTCGGGAGCATGAGGATAATGTTGATACTCGTGAGGGTCTTCATCGTGACGTTGATGTTGTTTGAGATGACCGACGAGTATGAGTTGCTCATGTTGTGGATAATGTTCCGGTAGATGCTGGTGGTCTCCTCCGCCTGCTTAAGCTCAATCTCCACATCCTCAGTCAAATCCTCGTCACATGAGTCGCGATAGATCTTAGTGTGGATGAGTCGGTAGAAGAGTACGTCATTGCCCTTGAGGCTGGTTAGGAAATAGACGAGCGAGTTCTCGACCCTCTGGAGTTTCAAGATCTCGTCATTTCGCACAGTCTCCTGAAGCTCAGCCTCCGAATTCATAATCTGGATGTTGATGCTCTTGAGGTACTTAAGATACCAGACAGAGGCAGAGAGCATCAGGCGCAGGGTGAGTTCAAAAGCGTTGGCCACAGTAATCCTCTTGCGGATGGAATAGACCACAAAGTCGTCGAGCATGTCGGTCTTGTGGTTGCAGATGGTCACGCAGACATCGTCTCGGATGATAATACCGAGAGGGACAGTTGTGAAGTCGATACGGCTGTCATTTCGGCGGATTGGGACACGGATGACAATCAGTTGCCAACCATCGTCCTCCTCGTCACGGCGAGGCCGCTCATCATTATCCTCAATATCAGAGATGAAAGATTCGGGGACTTCGAGACCCGAGATTAGGAAATTACGCTCCTCTGAGGTGGGGCACTCCACGGAGACCCAGCAATTGGGCTCCCATTTGTCCGTCACCTCATAGCCCTTGTTGTTGATGTAGAAAGTCATCATGGCCTTGCGAAGGTGTTCTTTTGTTTGTGGTGGGTAGTGTGTGGATGTTTTCATTATACTCAAAGCCCGCATCTTGCACAGACCTCAAGTCCGCCCGTCGGCGCACATCCGTCACTGTCACTTTCCACCAACACCCCGCAGCAAGGCGGTCATCCCAAAACAGCAGAACGACCGACCCGGATAAGGGCAGGCGAGACGGAGGCGCCGATGCGCTTCTGATTATTCGCCGGAGGGTAGTCGTCCATATACTTCCGATTTGGTTAGACAATAAGGCACAGTCAAGCAGAAGAGCCCAAACCTCGCCCCTGAGTTTTAGCGACCGCAAAGTTATACGAAAATCTGAATTTGTGAACAGAGGGGTGATACAAACGTGTTATTTGTACAGCCTGCAAGGCGTCGTGGAGACGACGCACACTCCTGCGCCAAGATTAAAAATCAGATTTTTATGTAAATTAGGGTATGCGAGCAAGACAAAACGGTGAGAAAACACAATTAAGCACCGAAAGCCACACTTGCCCACTGCTTGTCTGAAATAAGAGGCTACAGCCATCGGCAAAAAAGCACAATGCGAAACACAAGCTTTTTTATGGCATCCGACGACAAGAAAAGAATCAATACAAATTAAGTCATAAAGCACGAATACAAAGCATAAAAAAAACACTGCAATGAATAGTAAACTAAGAGACCTGCTTCAAGTCAGTTGCCTTATCATAATAAGCGGGTGCATAATAAAGGCCATAGAGCACAATCTGACCGAGCAGAAGAGACAAAACCGCCTTGCTAAACGCATCAGGGCAAACAAGATAATAGGACATACCGCCGAATTTGCCGTGGACGACCATGACGAACTGAAAGGCGTGGTGGAAGAGGCTGACAGGCAAGGACTCGGCATGGCTGCCGCTGAGAGTCAGCATCAGCAGTGGTGCGTGGAGCTGCGCAATGGCATAGTGGACAGGTTTCATTTCCTCGCCCGCAACACTATTTGCGCCACCGAAGTGCCGACACCATCAGCCGAGATGAAAACGAGAATACCAGACGTTTGCATATACAGAAAAGGCATAAGGCTGCGCAGAAAGAAAGATTATTTCCACGGCATACTGCTCACAATCGAGATTGTCCACTCTAACAGAGGCGCAATATACTCAAAGAGGAGCATAGAGGAAGTTGCGGCAGACAATAAATGCCTGATAGAAAGCTTCGTATTCAACTACACCGAATGGGACAAGAAACGGTGGCAGCGATATGACCCGGCAAAGAAAACTTGGGAATATTCCTCAGACTCCAAACTGTTGGGTTTCAACCTCAACCTGCTGACATATGAGCAGCCCATGGACGAGGACGAGCTGGATGAGGCACTGGACCAATTCATGCAGAAGGCGTACGAGATGGTGGAACTCAGGCAAAAAATGGAGGCGGAAAACAGGGAATGTGAAGAAAACGCATAAAAAAATCGACCCAGTTGGCAAACATAACGTATACTCAGCCTAAAATAGACGCAGACGGGGGAATTGTAAAATTTGAGCATAGAAATTGATTAACTTTGCGTGACATAGTGTCTTTGCGACAACGCTTAACGTCCCCATTGCAGAAATGCGAAAGGAGACGGATGAAGGCGTAGTCCGAGACAAAACAAAACTCATGTGGTATGAGAGAAAGCCTGAACAAGCCCAGCTTGGAAGACCGATGCCACATAGGAGACGCAGAGCACGCGCTGAGGTTCCTCCGGTGCCGCGCCGCCAAAACAAAGCAAGATGTTGAACGCCGCCCTCATGCCTTGGTCGTGAGGGGAGCATAGGTCGTGCCACGAATGAATGACAAGGATTTCAATTGGCACATAGTGCGCACACTGCCCAACCAGGAGCGCAAGTTGTTCGACATATTCCAATCACACCCCACAGACAACATTCTTGAAGTCTACTGCCCAACGCACACCACAGCCTCAGTAGCAGCCAAACGCAATGGCAGACCTCTATTTGCTGGCTATGTGTTCGCACTCAGCACACACAAGGCACTCGCAGACTTCCTGAAAATCAGATACCCCGAAGGCAAAATCCTCTACCAGCACCGGGACTCGGAGACCGAGTGCGCTAAACTATGGACAGTGCCGGAAGAGGAGATGAAAAAGTTCCGCGACTTCAACGAGAACTACGCCCAAAACGTCATAGTCCTTGAGCGGCCGTACTCCGATTACGCTTTCAATGCGAAAAACGGCGAGCCGAACGATGTGGTGAAGGTCATAGATGGCCCTCTCGCCGGCAAAACCGGCTACCTTACGCGCTGCAAAGGGGACAGGCGCTTGATTTTCAGAGTAAGCGACCCGACGACCCATGGAGAGATGACCGTCGCCCTGCCAAAACTGTGGGACTTTCACGTTGTCCGCCTGCTGAACGCCGATGGCGACAAACAGACCATTGGCACAAAGAAAGCGAGGGCCGTGGACACCATTGTCGGTGCTATTCAAGCCTGTGGGCATGAGGGACAAGAGACAGTCGATTTGCTCAACGAGATTGTAGACACGCTTCGCATCCGCCCATCATTCACCGACTTGCGCAAGAAGTTGGAACGCAAGGACAAGGCTTTGGCACAAAGGCTGTACAATCTGACGGACAAGGAGGCTGAGAACATACTTCACCTCGTTCGCTACGTCCAAGGAGACCCGGGCTACGTGCGCAACGAGTTCCCACACCCCACGCTGAGGCCATTCCTTACACCATCACCAGGATGCGACATCCCACAAGACAAGGGATATGCAATCCTAAATCATGACGGTTTCACTGAGATAATAACGCCAGTCAGTATACACCAAAGGTCCTACTCAGCTCTCTATGATGAGGAGCGAGACGACAAGGTGACATATTACACCCACATAGCACTAACCACATCACCAACCGACAGCGCACCGATGCTGATCTGCAACTGGGACTCGTTCTTAGACAAGTATTTCCGCACTGCAGACGCCGCCAACCACAACCTCGTGAGCGGCACCGTGGACAAGACCTCGTCAAGCACAGAGGAACAGAAGATGATTGAGTCATTCCGCAACTTCGCCCCCACCCTCTTCAGAGTCCTGACTAATACCGAGTCTCAAGTCTGCGCCACTAAGGATCTGACAGTTGGCGGACACACCATGAGCGTGATGAGCATCAGGCTGAATGGCAACCAGTCATCGGAGTCCGTCATGGAGTCCGATGAGTTCAAGGACCTGACGGACACTTGCTTGGCAATTTGCCAGGAGGTGAGCGAGACGACGCATTTGGCGATTTGGAGGAGGGAGATATGCGGGGTGTGGCTGGTGGAGGGGGGAGAAGAATAATCTTAATAGTTGTACAAGAAGTGCATGTCTGAAGACATTAATATTGCCCCGAAGGACTCCAATACTTCACACTCCGAGAACAGCAAACGCATAGCGAAGAACACTTTGCTGCTCTATGTCCGAATGCTCTTTATGATGGTGGTGTCGTTATATACGAGCCGCATCATATTGAACGCATTGGGGGTAGAGGACTATGGCATCTACAATGTCGTTGGCGGTGTGGTGGCAATGTTCTCGGTCATATCGGGGTCGTTGTCTGCCGCCATCAGTAGATTCATCACATACGAGTTAGGAAAAGGCGACCAGCGTAAGCTAAACAAAATATTCTCTGCGTCAGTAACAATACAGCTGCTACTGTCGTTTATGATCGTTGTGTTGGTTGAGACAATTGGTGTTTGGTTCCTGAACGAAAAGATGACAATACCAGCGGACCGAATGGTCGCCAGTAACTGGGTTTTGCAATTGTCAATCATCACATTCGTCTTAAATTTGATTAGCGTCCCATATAATGCCGCAATCATAGCGCATGAACGGATGTCAGCCTTTGCCTACATCAGCATTCTGGAGGCAATCGGTAAACTGGCGATAGCATTTTTAATAATGTTATCGCCATGTGACAGGTTGATATTTTATGCTTTACTCACGTGTGCTGTGGCTATTATTGTCCGACTCACGTATGGGATATATTGCAAAAAGCATTTTGCAGAGTGCACCTACCATTTCAATTGGGACAGGGACTTGTTGAAACAGATGTTCGGGTTCGCCGGGTGGAATTTCATTGGCGCTTCATCTGCAATCCTGAGAGACCAAGGGAGTAACATCATCATCAATCTTTTTCATGGCCCCGCCGTCAACGCAGCTCGAGGAATAGCCATGCAAGTAAATGGTGCTGTGTTCGGGTTTGTCAATAACTTCATGACGGCATTGAACCCGCAGATAACCAAGTCCTACGCTTCAGGCGACCGAGAATACATGATGACCTTAATTTATCAAGGCGCAAAGCTCTCGTTCTATATGCTCCTGTTACTGTCGTTACCAATACTTGTGAACACGCACTACATACTCGTGGCTTGGCTAAAACTCGTGCCTGAGCATGCTGTGTTGTTCGTGCAGCTGACTCTGATATTCGCAATGTCCGAGTCCATCTCCAATCCTTTGATAACGGCCATGCTTGCCACTGGCCGCATCCGCAATTACCAGATTGTTGTTGGCGGTCTGCAAATGATGAACTTGCCAATTTCGTATGTTTGCCTGCGCGTAGGGCTTATGCCAGAAATAGTATTAATCGTGGCCATTAGCATCTCGCAGTGCTGCTTGGCTGCTCGCCTTTACCTATTGCGAGGGTTGATAGGTCTGTCAGCCAGACAGTACGTGAAGAACGTGTATATTAACGTTTTATTAGTATCCATACTTTCCTCCATTGCGCCAAGCGTTTTGTCCATATACATGGACGAATCTTTTATCTCTTTTATTGCGACATCAATTGTCTCCACCGCATCGACAGCAATGGTTATGTTTTATATCGGCTGCAATAGTAGAGAACGAGAGTTTGTCAAGGAGAAAGTACAAATTATGATACGGAAAATAAAGAGAAATGATTAATATCAACAATCCGGCTGACTGCTGTGGATGTACGGCTTGTGCCAGTATATGCGCACACGACGCTATAGAAATGAAGCCCGACGCACTCGGTTTCCTTTACCCAGAAGTGGACAAAGACAAGTGCATCGACTGTGGGCTATGCGACAAGGTTTGCGCCTTCAACGACCACTACGATAAAAGTTTGAACCTCGATAAGCCATTAGCTTATGCAGCACGTCACAAAGACATGAGCGAGATAGAGACAAGTCGCAGTGGTGCCGCTTTCATTGCCATATCCGACTATATTTTGGAGCAGGGCGGTGTGGTCTACGGCGCTGGCTATACAGACCATTTCCGTGTTATACACAAACGTGCTACAACCAAAGAGGAACGCAACGAGTTTAAAGGCAGCAAGTACGTGCAAAGCGACATGAACATGGTATTCCGACAAGTCAAGAAAGACTTGAGCGACGGCCTAACAGTCCTTTTCTCTGGTACTCCATGTCAGACATCTGGTCTTAATTCTTATATCGGCAAACGGTTAAGAGAAAACCTCTTTTTGGTAGACATTGTCTGCCATGGGGTTCCCAGTCCATTTATGTGGCGGGATTACTTAGCATACCTTGAGAAAAAGCAAGGCGCACCTATCGTATGGGTGAACTTTAGGGATAAACAGAGATTTGGATGGAAAGGCCACCATGAAACTTTCAAATTCAAAGGGGGGGGGGCAAAATGAGTTTCACATTTCTATTTTACCAGCACATAATGTTCCGCAAATCATGCGGCAAGTGTCACTTCACAAACCTTAATCGCCCCAGCGACATCACAATCGCAGATTTTTGGGGGTGGGAGAAGACCGACCCCAAATTCAACGCAGACGACAAGGGCTGCTCGCTGATGTTGATAAATACAGAAAAGGGTCGCAAACTCTTTGAGGCGGTACAAGACAGGCTGAATACTATCCCAGCCAACCTTGACGACTGTATGCAACCGAACCTCATGCATCCGTCAACCATCCATCCCCAAAGGGACAAGTTTGAAAAGGAGTATGCGGAAAAGGGATTTGAGTATGTTTTTCACAAATACTGCAAAGAAAAATGGATCAAAAAAGTCAAATCTAAGCTACGTAGACTTAAAAGCATAATAGGGAAGATTATAGAAAGAAAATGAAAATAGGAATATTAACCTTTCACTGTGCTCATAACTATGGAGCAGTCCTACAATGTTACGCCCTACAGGAAATCTTGAAAAGTTCAGGGC
>CAVFBC010000012.1:0-67847 GCA_963620575.1 Alistipes putredinis
TCATGCGCATATCTCCAATTTGAGACTTTCAACCCTCCTTGCGCTTCTGTTTTGTCAGGTTGAGCCAGTAGCCCCCCACAACTGCACCCCCCGCCGCAAATTCTACAAATCAAGCCCTCTTAGAGGTTTAAAAAGTGCAAAACCCTTGCACATTGTGATTTTTTTTTGCTTTGTTAAAAATAGAATAGAGGCAGCGCCACGGCAAAGCCGCCCGGCATAGCGGATAACACCGAGCTGCGCGCCCCCTGTCCTGTTTCCGCCACAAAGGCCGGTCACTCATCGCGGAGCCATGTCGTTGGGAAAACACCATCAACTCACACGCTATGCTGAAGCCTCGCCATGTGGCTAAAGATATCATAATTAATTCACCTTAAAATCACATTACCTGAATGAAAAGACAATTATCGGCATTGCTGTTGGCTGCAGTACTTTCAGTCGCATCTTCAGTTACCACCTTTGGTCAGAACAAAGTTGGTGGCAGCATTCCTGCTGTATCTCAGGCTGTAGACCTCGGCCTCTCCGTCAAATGGGCGCCTTGGAATCTTGGTGCGAGCCAAGCCTCCGATTATGGCGAGTATTTCGCCTGGGGTGAGGTCGTCCCCAAGAAGGATAAAGCTGGCAACTATCTCTCGTATGATTGGAGCACATATAAATGGATGGCTGAGGGAAAGAACGATGGAACCAATATCACCAAGTATCAGGCGGAGGATTCTCAATATGCAGCCGACTGGTATGACTATGCCAAGGTCTTCATAGGTGATGGCAAGACCACTCTTGAGTCAACAGACGACGCCGCCACCGCCAACTGGGGCGGCAAGTGGCGCATGCCCACTCTGGCCGAGCTTGCCGAGCTCTCCAATTCCGACAATTGTGAGTGGACGTGGACCGACAATTATAATGAGTCCGGTCACAGCGGCTATGTCGTCAAGAGCAAGAAGGCGGGTTATGAGGATGCGGTTCTCTTCCTGCCCGCTGCTGGCTACCGGTGGTACTCGCTCCTCTGCCGCGAGGGCTCGTACGGCTACTACTGGTCGTCCGAGCTCTGCCCTTGGAGCTCCGACTGCGCCAGGTACCTCTACTTCTACTCGGGCTACCGCTATGCCGACGTCAGCGGCCGTTACAATGGTTTCTCGGTGCGTGCGGTTTGCCCTCCCGCAGAATAGTTGACTTCCGTCTTATACTTAACCTGCGCCAAAATTCCACCACTCGTCTTAGCTTTTGCTGACAAGTGGTGGCGTTTTTGTTTCTTATCCATACATTTGTCTTTTGTGTAAACAAACGAAATAAAATCAGTGCACATTTTTCCTTATGGAAAATATTGCAAATATGTATTACATTTGTGCTTAGGTTGATTAAAGTAGCAACTTTAAATCGTTGTGAGACGGATTAATAATTACAATCTGATAATATGACATATTTAGATTTGTTTGGTGGAGTGCATGAAATGTACGTAAAGCCAGTTTTCGCAAAAATGAGAAATTCGCATAAGTATCGCGATCGCATTGAGCAGGCTATAGGTATGAATGTCTGGAGGCATGTCGTAACTACAAGACGTAATGGTTTCCCCGTGATTGAGCCTTATTCGTACACGATTCCTGAACATTTTGTTCGGTTTGACAAACGTAAGACAGTTTCAGATGCGTCTAAGACAATGTTGCATTTCTACATGAATGATTGCGACTTTGCCACCGTTCTTCGTCGTCCTGAATTATTTATAGATGAATTAAGACAATACCACAGTGTGGTGTTCCCCGATGCGTCACAGTATATGAACATGCCATCGTATAGACGTATGTGTAACAATGGAATTAATAAGGAAATTGGGCAGTTGTGGCAAAGAGCAGGGGTGAGAGTTGTTGTGAATGCAACTTGGTCTGATGCAGACAGTTTTGAGTATTGTTTTGAAGGACTGCCCACGGGCTGTATGATTGCTATCAATAGTATGGGTATAAAGGGTACCCCTATTCTGTTTATTTGTGGTTGAGGGGGTACTCTATGGTGTTGGAGCGGCTGCGTCCTTCTCATATTATTCGTTATGGTGACGTTATCTGTGGCGAAGACGTTTCCATCAGTACGTATTTTGAGGTTGAACATCTAAATAAAATGCACAATGGGCGGTAACGGGAGTTTTGCACGTGGCGATGCTAATACGGAGGAAGGTCGTCTGTATAAGTGCATCTCTGTTTTGGCTGATAACATAAAGGTGTTGATGCCAAAGAATCCAAAAATGGGTGTTAAGTTGCCAGAAGAGAGCCATACTCCTAACCGAATTTATGTGTCTTTTCACGGTAGGGGAGATAAAATCGGACAATTAAAAGCTATTGCTGGTTATGGTGAAGATGGTCTGAAGAAGTTTGAAATACATACTGCTGATCATCATGAATTAGGCTTGCATTGTCACTTTTGGCATAACGGACGGCCTGATTGTATCGGTGGTAAAACTGATGCTAAACCACTTACGGGAAAGATGTTAGAGTTGTATAATGGTATACTTAAACTATTGTAGCGTGGAGAATAAAAGATGTATAAAAGATCTGTTTGGTGAAATAATTAAGGAGATTTCTAAAGAGGATCATGAAATGCCTAAGGAGACGGATGTGATTGGGATCGACTTGCTCGGTTATCCTTTTAACAAAAAATATCCAGCGGATTTCAAATCATGTGGCCCGAAATATTACGGCTATTCGTCTCCTTTCAGAGCGACCTTGTTCTATGATTTCGCCGTGTTGCGTTACGACTTGGAGTTCTCATATCATGGAAAGCGTTATTATTGCCTGTCTGAACATGATTATGTTGCATTATGTGATTCTGATTTCCGCGAGGAATTTAAGCGCTTTGACAATGCCAATGTCTTTATTGAAACATTCGAGGTTGAGGGGCATAAGCTCATTGATGTAATAGATGATCTTGATTACGCTGAACCAATTTAGTGGTATTACTTGTGATATGTGAATTAGGGCAGCTTTCTCTGACTTCCCCAAAAAATCTCCAGTCGCCAAGTAGGAACTTCTATTTTTTGAAAACAGACGACTCTTCTTGTCCCTTTCGGACGGCAAATTCAATACCTTTGCCGTGGCAGCGTGGAATGTTTCACCGCGCCTGCCTCATGAGTAGTTGATTAAAATGTCCAAAAATCTTACAGAAGGCCCCATAGGTCGGTGCATCGCCTCTTTCGCCTTGCCCTACATGGCGGCCTATTTTCTTCAGGTTCTCTACGGCTTGGCTGATCTTTTTGTCGTGGGACGCTATTGTGGCGTGAGTGCCACCACCGCTGTGGCCAACGGAGCTCAGGTGATGTATATGTTCACAGTCATCATGATCGCTCTGTCCATGGGTGCGACGGTCAGCGTGGCTCACGCAGTCGGGGCGGGAGACAAACGTGCGCAGGGGCGGTGCATTGGCAACACCTTTCTGCTTTTCATGGTGATAGCTGTCGTGGCGTCTGCCGTCATGCTTGCGCTCCGTGATGGGATTATCAGTGCCATCGACACACCATCCGAGGCGGTTGGCGAGACTGTCGAATATCTCACCATCACCTTTGCTGGAATCCCTTTTGTAGTGGCTTATAATGTCATAGCCTCTGTCTTCCGCGGATTGGGCGACACACGCCGCCCTATGTATTTCGTGGCCATGGCGTGCGCTGCCAATATAATTCTCGACTTTTTGTTCATCGGTTGGCTCGGCATGGGGCCGCGCGGGGCTGCCTTGGGCACAGTCTTGGCGCAGACGCTCAGCGTCATTGCCGCCTTGCTCTATCTTTGGCGCAGGCGTGCCGAGATTGGTGTGAGTAGATCTGACTTTGCTCCGCACTGGCGCACGCTCGGCAACATACTGAGGGTGGGAGTCCCTGTCGCCTTACAGGATGGCTTCATTCAGCTCTCCTTCATGATTATCATGGTCATTGCTAATGGGCGTGGCGTGTGTGATGCGGCTGCTGTCGGCATTGTCGAGAAGTTTATTGGTGTGCTGTTCATTGTCCCGAGTGCCATGCTTGCCACCATCTCGGCCATGGCGGCTCAGAGTTTTGGGGCGGGGATGACAGAGCGTGCCGTGGGCACGTTGCGCATGGCTTTAATCATAGCTGTTGGCTTCGGCATTGTCATAGCATCTGTTTTGCAGTTCGTGCCAGAGGTGGCTGTGCGCATTTTCACGTCCGACGCGGCTGTCTTAGCGCTCGGCTCAGGATATTTGCGCGGCTATGTGTGGGACTGTGTCTTGGCTGGTGTGCATTTCTGTTTCAGCGGCTATTTCACGGCTTCGGGGCGCAGCTATATCTCGTTCCTCCACAACTTTGTGGCCATCGTGGTGGCGCGTGTGCCGTTGGCCTACTGGGCGTCGGCCCATTACCCGGATTCGCTTTTCCCAATGGGCTTGGCCACTTGCGCCGGCTCGCTGCTCTCTGCCTTGATTTGCGTCACTGTCTACATTTTGCTTGCTCGTCGTGGCGATGCCTTTTGCCGTCTGAGCAAATAGTGTTATCATTGTGTCGTTATTAAGAGAAATAAGATTATGAAGTATATAGGAGCGCATGTCAGTGCGAGTGGCGGTGTTCAAAATGCGCCACTTAACGCCCACGCCATAGGGGCCACAGCCTTTGCCCTTTTCACTAAGAACCAGAGGCAATGGACGGCCAAGGACTTTGACCCAGCCGAGGTTGAGGCTTTCCGCCGCAACTGCCAAGAGTGTGGTTACTCGCCCGCACAAATCTTGCCGCATGACAGCTACCTGATTAACCTTGGCAACCCGGACCCTGATAAACGCCAGAAGTCGCTCGATTCTTTCACTCACGAGTTGCGCCGCTGCGCCACACTGGGTCTTGACCGACTCAATTTCCACCCGGGCAGCCACCTTAAGGAGATTGACCCCGAGGCTTGCTTGGACCTTATTGCCGAGTGCCTTAACCGTGCGCTCTGTGAGACATCTGGGGTGACGGCGGTGATTGAGAACACTGCCGGTCAGGGCTCAAATATGGGTTTTGAGCTATGGCATCTCGGACATATCATTGAGAGGGTGGAGGATAAGAGCCGCGTCGGTGTGTGCATTGACACGTGCCATGCCTTCGCCGCAGGCTATGACCTCTCGACTGCCGATGGCTATGAGGCTTTCTGGCAAGAGTTTGACAAGGAGATTGGTCTGCAATATCTTCGCGGAATGCACCTTAATGACGCCATGAAACCACTTGGCTCGAAGGTGGACCGCCATGCCCCCATTGGCGACGGAAGCATAGGCACTGAGGCCTTCAGACGCATTATTGCTGACAAGAGGACGGATGGGATTCCTCTGATCCTGGAGACCCCCGATGAGAGCCGTTGGCCCGATGAGATAAGGCTGCTCAAGAGTTTTGCGGTGTAACGGAATGGCGGCTGTTTTCGGGCGTTGTGCGGTGATTTGCGAGTCTCTCGTGTTACCGATGTGAGATGTAATATGAATAAGAAGATGTGTGTCTTGAGATTATGCGATAGCCTGTGGAGGTCTCTGGGTTCTGTGGTTGTCCGTGTGTCGACAGCTCACGCTCTGTGCCTCGCCCTTGTCATCTACGCCCTATGCATGGTGAGTGTGGAAGCCTCGGCTCAAGATCAGCCTAAGCGATATATAACTCATGCGCGCATAATCGGCCGTGACACCATCCCTCATGTCAACTTGCCCGAGGTCAGATGCATGGCCCGAGCCCGTTTCAAGAATGAGAGGCAGCGACGGAAATGGACCCGCTACATCTATAACGTGAAGAAAGTATTGCCCTACGCCCGCATCTTAGCCCGCGAGTTTAAGATTATCAATGACAGTCTCGCCATCATGACGACTGACAAACAGCGCGACAAGTTCCTGGAGCGTAAGGAAAAGGAGCTTTTCGCCAAATATGAGTATAACCTCAAACATCTGACTGTCAAACAGGGACGAATATTAATCAAGCTCATTGACCGTGAGACGGGTTCAACAAGCTATGAGGCCATCCGTATGCTCAAAGGCCGCTTCAAAGCTTTCTGGTGGCAGAGCATAGCCCGTATGTTCGGTTCGAGCCTCAAGGTTGAGTATGACCCCTATGGCGAGGACAAAAACCTTGAGAACGTGGTGCTGCTCATCGACATGGGCGTATATTGACCTACGGCTAAAACTTATGAATTTCCATTTGCCACAAAGATTGACGGCGTTGTCGTCTGCAGCCTTGTCCGCAATCCTCTTGCCGTGCCTCTCCTTCTCGGCCTTGGCTCAGGGCGATATTGTTGATGTCAGTGGCGAGGCGGGCGTGTGCTCTGATGAGTTAACTCATTCTGAGGCAGGGCAGGTCACAGCCCAAGGCGACACTGCGCATCATGGTGCTTTGCGACGTGCGGCAGATGGCGTCATCTATGTCGCAGAGACAGTGCTTGACGCCCTCACGCTTGACCGTGACAATTGGTCTCTCGCCCTCTATCCTGCCGCATCATACTCTGGCCGCTCCGGTTTCGCCATCGGCATCATGCCCATGCTGCAATTGCGATCGGCAAGGTTGCCGCGCCCCGCCACCATCACGCCCTCTATCCTCTACTCCACCAAACGGATGTTCGAGGTTCAGTGCGATGCGGACGTCTATTTGCCTCACCGCCTCGACCTTACTGCCAAGTTTGAGACCTACCGCCAGCCTGACGACCTATACGCCATTGGCAATGACCATGCGAAGAAGTCCATCGCCCAATATGATTTCATGCGCAGGATGTTTACATTCGATGCGCTTAAAGGTCTTGGCGAGACAGGCCCTTGGCGTATTGGTTTGAGCGTTGATGCTGATTATTACAAATTTAGTAAAATAGAGGCGGCCGACTCGTCCCTTGTTAGTGATGTCATGGCACTCACTTCAAACGGTGGTGGCGATGTCTATGGAGCCGGCCCTGTGGTGGCCTATGACAGCCGAGATAATGTTCTCAGTCCCTCCTGTGGAGCCTATGTCAGGCTGAAGGGTGTGGGCTATGGTCGCTTGTGGGGGCATGGACGCCGTTTCGCGTTGCTTACTCTTGACGCTCGGCGCTATTGGGCTTTGCCAATCAAGTCGGTCTTGGCTGCGCAATTTTACGCTAATGTGGGGTGGGGTGACCTCCCTTTCACCAAGATGCCCACATTTGGCGGCACTCGTCTTGGTCGAGCCATAGGCCACAGCCTCAAGTATGTGGACAATGGCGCATGGCTGGTACAGGCTGAGTGGCGTGTGCCGCTGTTTTGGCGGATAGGGGCGACGGCTTTCGGCGCTGTGGGCAATGTGGCAGACCGGTGGGGGGCTGCTTTTGATGGTGCGCACCTGATGTGCGGAGCTGGTTTGAGATTGGCAGTGTTCCCTGGCAAGGGGCTTAATCTGAGGTTGGATGGCGGCTTGTCCAACCATGGCGACTGCGCAGTCTATTTCAACATAAGGGAGGCGTTTTAGGATTCTATCCCTCTTTTGAGGGGGCGCGGCTTCTAATGTTTAGCTGCTGTGGCTCATCCCCCCTGTGCTCAAATGGGGTGGTTCGAGAGAGCCATCACAAACATTATTTGCGTTATTTAAGACAAAGTGCCAATGATTTTGGTGTGAATTTTCGCACAGGTTCCGTATCTTCGTAGATAAAAATAACACCCACCTGACCCATGAAAAGCATTAAAGAGATATACCGCATTGGCAACGGCCCGTCAAGCAGCCACACGATGGGACCTCGCCGCGCGGCCGAGATATTCAGCGAGAAGAACCATTCCGCTGCGCGCTATGAGGTTACGCTCTATGGCAGTCTCGCCGCCACGGGGCGCGGGCACTTGACTGATCGCGCCATATTGGATGTCCTGGAGCCGATAGCCAAGACCGATATTGTGTGGCATCCCGAAATAGTGCTCCCTTTTCATACTAATGGTATAGATTTCAAGGCTTTTGATTCCGAAGGTCGTGAGATGGCATCCTGGAGAGCCTACAGTGTTGGTGGCGGAGCATTGAGTGACGGCACTGAGACTGGCGGCGAATGGCAGTTGGCTGAGGTCTATCCCCACACCAGTATGAAGGACATTATCGCATGGTGCTCAAAGACTGGTAAGAGCTATTGGGAGTATGTGGATGAGTATGAGGAGAGTGACGTTTGGGATTACTTGGACGAGGTCTGGGGTGTGATGAAACAGGCCATCCACAACGGTTTGGAGAATGAGGGTGTCTTGCCTGGCCCTCTTCACCTTAGGCGTAAGGCGGCATCTTATTACTACCGCTCGGCTGGTTCTAATCCAAGTCTTCAGAGCCGAGGGCTCGTCTTCGCCTATGCTCTCGCTGTCAGTGAGGAGAATGCAGGTGGCGGCAAGATTGTGACAGCACCGACGTGCGGCTCGTGCGGTGTCCTGCCTGCCGTCCTTTTCCATCTTGCCATGACTCGCAATTTCTCGGACAAGAGGATTCTCCGCGCCCTGGCCACGGCTGGCTTGGTTGGCAACTTGGTCAAGGAGAACGCCTCCATTGCCGGTGCCGAGGTCGGTTGCCAGGGGGAGGTCGGTGTGGCTTGCGCCATGGCGGCTGCGGCTGCCAATCAACTCTTTGGTGGCAGCACAACACAGATTGAGTATGCTGCCGAGATGGGTCTTGAGCATCACCTTGGCATGACGTGCGACCCCGTGTGCGGAATGGTGCAAATCCCTTGCATTGAGCGCAATGCCTATGCCGCGGCCCGTGCATTGGACATTAATATATACTCCACTTTCTCTGACGGCCGCCACCGCGTGTCGTTTGACCGTGTGGTCGATGTCATGAAGCAGACAGGCCATGACCTGCCCTCGGTCTATAAGGAGACCAGTGAGGGTGGCTTGGCCAAGATTGAGATTGACGACTAACAGAATCTTGATAAGCATAAGGGAAGGCGCATGGCGACACCTCATCAGTGTCGCTATGCGCCTTTCTCTGTTGATAAGTGTATAAGTGTGTGGTGGCGGTTTAAAAGCCTATCTTTCCGAGCCAGCTCTTTACGGCGGCGAGAGTCTCGTCGCGCTCTTTCTGAGCCGTCTTGCCGCGCAGGGCAAAGCCTTTAAGAGATGTGGACCCCTTGCATGCTGACGCAACGTTACGGTCAGTGCCTGAGAGCCCGCTGCCCTCGTGTGTGCAGAAGGGCACAACAGTCTTGCCCGCCCAGTTGTGTTTCTCTATGAATGTGTAGACAGCCATTGGGCAGTCGCCCCACCAGTTCGGATAGCCGATGAAGATGACGTCATAGCCCTCAATGTCCACATCGTCAACCAATGCGGGGCGAGCGCCTGCTTCTTTTTCTTTCTTTGCCTCGTCTACGCACTTGTCATAGTTGTCCGAGTACTCTTTGACGGGTCTGATTTCAAAGAGAGTCCCGCCTGTCTCTCCGGCTATCATCTTTGCAATCACGGCAGTGTTACCCTCCTTGATGTAGCCGACGCCGTAATTCTCGCCTGTGTGTGAGAAGTAGGCCACCAATACTTTTTTCCCACTCATGTCGTTTGTCTCCTCTTTTGCTTTTTTACTGCCATCTGAGGCCTCGCATTGCGAGAATGAACAAAGTCCGATGACGGTCGCCCCAATGGCCGCAATGGTTGATAATGGTTTAAATATCATGTCTGTATGTCTTTTTGTTCAGTGCGAAATTAATCCTATGCGAACCATTAAGCGAACCAAAAACACGGCACGAGTTATCAAATTTACTTATCTTAGCCATCTGATATGAAACGCCCTACTCTTACAATGCCTCCGGCAGAGCCTGTCATGCTCCACGCATGCTGTGCGCCCTGCTCGTCTGCCATCGTCGAGTGGATGATTAATCATGACATCCGTCCGACGGTCTATTTCTATAACCCGAACATAACACCCTATGAGGAGTACGCCATCCGCCGCGACGAGAGCCGCCGTCACGCTGAGGCTCTTGGCCTCCGATGGGTCGAAGGGCCTTATGACCACGAGGCTTGGCTCGCCGCTGTCAAGGGGCTTGAGGATGAGCCAGAGCGCGGTCGCCGTTGCCTCCGGTGTTTCATGGAGCGTCTGCGTCATTCGGCCGAGGCCGCCAAGAGCATGGGCTTCGGCTGTCTCACCACCACATTGGCCTCGTCTCGATGGAAGAGTCAGCAGCAGCTTGACGAGGCTGGCGAATATGCCGAGCGTGAGGCGGGGCTTGCCTTCTGGCATCAGAACTGGCGGAAGGACGGGCTTAGCGAGCGGCGTGCGGCTCTTCTGCGTGAGTTCGCCTTTTATAATCAGCAATATTGCGGTTGTGAGTTCAGCCGGCCTGACCTCGCCAAACAGAAAGAGGCTGTTGGTGAGGCTGATTCGCGTGAGTCGCAAAAGTCTAATACACAAGAATGAAAGGACTGTATTATGGCATTGGATAAGAGAAATGAGCAGGACGCCAAGCGGTGGTCCATCCTCGAATCTGAATATGTCTTGCGAAACCCTTGGCTCACAGTCAGACGCGACCACATACGCCAGCCGTCTGGTGTGGAGATAAAGGACTATTGGGTCCTTGAGTACCCAGATTGGGTCAACGTGATTGCCATCACGGCCGACGGGAAGATGGTCATGGAGCGGCAATATCGCCACGCCATGGGATGGACTGCCATTGAGATATGCGCCGGATGCGCCGAGCCGGGCGAGGACCCACTGTCAGCCGCCCAGCGCGAGCTGAGTGAGGAAACGGGCTATACTGGCGGCAAATGGTCTAAGCTGATGACCATATCGCCCAATGGCACATCCATGACCAACATGACGCACTGCTACCTTGCCGAGGGTGTAGTCCCCGGGCCGAGGCATCTTGAGGCGACGGAGGATATCGACGTTATTCTGATGTCGCCTGACGATGTCATTAATCTGCTCTCTCAAGGCGAGATTGTCCAGGCCACAATGGTCGCCCCACTTTGGAAATGGGCGGCCGAGAGAAAAAACGGCGCGAAATAGAAAAATTCTAAGTTAACGCCGCGTGCTTCAAGTCACAAAGACAAAACATTTCGCTATATTTGTACTCTAAGCCCCGGTGATGGGCTGATATGACTAAAAAGTAACGCATTACAAACAAGATTTTAAAATAGATGGAAGACAAGGAATTGTTGAAACAAGTCGAGGCTAAGGCTCAGGCTTGGCTCGATGGAAAATATGACGATAAGACCAAAGATGAGGTTCGCGCAATGCTCAACGACAGCGACAAGAGCGCACTCATCGACGCCTTCTACAAGGATCTCGAGTTCGGCACGGGTGGCCTCCGCGGCAAAATGGGCGCAGGCAGCAACCGTATGAACATCTATACCGTCGGCAGCGCTACCCAGGGTCTCGCCAACTATCTCAATGAGGCTTTCAAGGGCCAGAAGATCAGCGTAGTTGTCGGTCATGACTGCCGTAACAACAGCCGACTCTTCGCCGAGACCGTGGCCAATATCTTCTCAGCCAACGGCATCAAGGCCTATCTCTTTGATGACCTCCGCCCGACCCCCGAGATGAGCTTCGCCATCCGCGAGCTTGGCTGCCAGAGCGGCGTCATCATCACTGCCAGCCACAACCCCAAGATTTACAACGGCTATAAGGCCTACTGGAGCGACGGCGCGCAGATTATCGCACCCCATGACAAGAACATCATCGACGAGGTTGGCAAGATTACCAGTGTTGACCAGATCAAGTTCCAGGGCAACCCCGACCTCATTGAGATTATCGGTGAGGAGATTGACGCCAAGTACATTGCCAACATCAAGGCGTGTGTGCTCGACAAGGCTCTCATTGAGCGTCAGAAGGACCTCAAGATTGTCTACACTCCTATCCACGGCACTGGCCGCCACATCATCCCGCGCACCCTCGCAGCCATCGGCTTCGAGAATGTCATCCATGTGGCTCAGCAGGATGTCGTGACTGGCAACTTCCCCACAGTCCCCTCTCCCAACCCCGAGGAGCCTGCCGCCATGGCAATGGCCATCAAGAAGGGCGAGGAGGTCGATGCCGACATCGTTATGGCTTCTGACCCCGATGCCGACCGCATTGGCGTCGTAGTCAAGAATGACGAGGGCAAGTACATCATCCTCAATGGCAACCAGACTTGCCTCATCCTCACTTGGTTCCTCCTCAACCAGTGGAAGGAGAGCGGCAAGATTGATGGCAAGCAGTTCATTATCAAGACCATCGTCACCACTGAGGTCATCCGCGAGATGGCTAAGAAATATGGTGTCGGATTCTATGATGTCTACACCGGCTTCAAGTGGATTGCCGCCAAGATCCGTGAGCAGGAGGGCAAGACCAAGTACATCGGCGGCGGTGAGGAGAGCTTCGGCTACCTGCCTTATGACGCTGTCCGTGATAAGGATGCTCCAGCCTCTATCGCTCTCATGGCGCAGATTGCCGCTTGGGCTAAGGATAAGGGCATCAAGCTCTACGACCTCCTCAAGCAGATTTACGCCGAGTTCGGTTTCAGCAAGGAGAAGATGATCTACATCGTCCGTGAGGGCAAGGCCGGCGCTGACGAGATTGTGGCTCTCATGAAGGGCTACCGCGAGAATCCTCCCGCGACCATGGGTGGCTCTAAGGTTGTCCTTGTCAAGGACTACCAGAACCTCACCGTGAAGAACGTCATCACTGGCGAGGTTCAGCCTCTCGACATGCCCGCCAAGAGCAATGTCCTCCAGTACTTCACTGAGGATGGCTCAAAGGTCTCTGTCCGCCCCTCTGGCACCGAGCCCAAGATCAAGTTCTACTTCGAGGTCAAGGTTCCTATGAAGGACAAGAGCGAGTGGGCTAAGGCCAATGCCGAGGCCGACAAGAAGATTGAGCTTGCCGCCAAGGACATGAAGGCTTGCTAAGAGACCATGCGCACAGCGGTTCGCTAAGGTCCGCTCGTGCTTGAACCAATAGAGCGTCGCCGTCTGGGGCTATTCCCCGGGCGGCGACTTTTCTTGTGGCAAATATGCGTAACTTTGCCTCCGCAATGGATAAAGTTAAGACTGTGTGCGCGTTCATTTCGCGCTGGATGGGACTGTGGGTCCTCGTGGCGGCTGTGGTTGGTTTGGCTGCCCCCTCTGTTTTCGGTGGCATCGGGATGTCGGTTGTCAGCCCTTTGCTTGGGCTTGTGATGTTCGGCATGGGCATGTCGCTCAAAATCTCAGACCTCAAAATCGTTTTCACGCGTCCTAAGGATGTCATCATTGGCTGTCTGTCGCAGTTCATCGTCATGCCGGGTTTGGCATGGCTGCTAACCACTATTTTCAACCTTCCGCCCGATTTGGCGGTGGGTGTCATTCTTGTCGGTTGCTGCCCCGGAGGCACTGCTTCCAACGTCATCACCTACCTTGCCGGGGGTGATCTCGCCCTCAGTGTCGGCATGACCACCGTCAGCACCCTTGTGGCCCCTCTTCTCACGCCCGTCATCACTTGGCTCTTGGCTGGCACTTATGTCAATGTCGACGCACTCGGCATGCTGCTCTCCATCCTTTGGGTGGTTATTCTCCCCATTGTGGCTGGTCTGCTTGTCCAGCGTCTCCTGCCACGTGTGACGGAGGGGGCTAAGGCTTTCATGCCGGCGTTCTCTTCTTTGGTCATCGCGCTTATCGTGGTCATCATTGTCAGTCATAATGCCGTGCGCCTCATGGATGCTGGCCTGCTCGTCATCGTTGTCGTGGCTCTCCACAACTTGTTGGGTCTTGCGCTCGGCTTCGGTGTGGGACGTGTGTTGCGACTCGCCCGACCTAAGTGCATAGCTCTCTCTGTCGAGGTGGGCATGCAGAACTCAGGCCTCGCCAGCTCTCTCGCCGTTGCTCATTTCGCCGCAATGCCCATGGCTACTGTCCCTGGTGCTGTGTTCAGTGTCTGGCATAATATATCTGGGGCAATCGTGGCGAGCCTCTATTCCAAATTTGGCAAAAAGAAGGAGGATGGTTGTGGCGTGGCGCATTGAGTGTAAATCGATTGCCAACTGAAAAGATGCCTTGCATCTCTGTCTTAATTGATTATCTTTGTGTAGCGTGCCGTGACTCGCATCACTCAATTTGAAGACTTTATGAAATACCCCATAGGAATACAGACGTTTGAGGACATAATAACCGACGGCTTTGTCTATGTTGACAAGACCGCGTTCGTCTACTCGCTCGCGCACGAGGGCAAGGTCTATTTCCTGAGCCGTCCGAGACGGTTCGGCAAGAGCCTGCTGCTCTCGACCCTCAAGAGCTATTTCCTTGGGCGGCGTGACCTCTTCAAAGGCCTTGCCATAGAGTCGCTTGAGACCGAGTGGAAGAGATACCCGGTCTTTCACATTGATTTCAATGGCACCGATTTCACCCTTCCTGACGCTCTTGCCAACAACCTGTCCGGCTATGTCAGGATTTGGGAGCGCGAGTATGGTGTCGAGGCCGCCCCTGGCTTCAGTGTCGGCGAGCGGTTTGCTCAGGTTCTGGCGGCCGCTCATGCGCAAAGTGGCGAGAGGTGTGTCGTGCTTGTGGACGAGTATGACAAGCCGCTGCTTGACGTCATGGACTCGGGCTTCATGACCGATGTTGACGGTAATCGCATCACCATCGAGGAGCGTAACCGCGATGTCCTCAAATCTTTCTACTCGGTTTTTAAGAAGGCCGATGCCGATCTCCAGTTCGTCTTTCTCACTGGTGTCACCAAGTTTGCCCAGATAAGCGTATTCAGCGGCTTTAACCAACCCAATGACATAAGCATGGCGCCGCAATATGACACGCTGTGCGGCGTCACGGATGATGAGTTGGATCGTTATTTTGCAGAGCCTGTGGCTCAGATGGCGGCTATGGAGGGTGTAAACGTCGAGGAAATGCGCAGCATGCTCCGCATGCGGTATGACGGCTATCATTTCAGTCGCCGCTTAGTCGGGGTCTACAATCCTTTCAGTCTGCTGAATGCTTTTTACAAACAGGAGATTAGCGACTATTGGTTCGCGTCTGGTACTCCGACCTATCTGCTGCGCCTCCTTGAGAGCTCGGATGAGAACGTGAATGAGCTGACTGGCGAGTTTTATGACAAGGCTCAGTTCGTTGACTATCGCGCCGACAAACAGTTGCCACTGCCCATGATTTTCCAAAGTGGCTATCTGACCATTAAGGAATATGACCAAGAGGATGATACCTTTCTTCTTGACTTCCCGAATGATGAGGTCCGGCGAGGCTTCTTGACCCTCGTGGCGAGTGGCTACTTCAAAACAAGTGAGGAGCCTGTCTCTTGGGTGCGGAAAGCCATGAAATGTCTGCGCATTGGGGAGTTGGACAAGTTCCGCATTTTACTCACCTCTTTCCTCGCCAGCATCCCCTACTCGGCCCGCCGCTCCAGCTCCGAGCGCGAGATGGAACGCTATTTCAGCTACACGTTCTACCTGCTCCTCCGCATCGCCAGCACCTACGTCACCTACACCGAGAAGTGCCAGAGCCAAGGCCGTGTGGACTGCGTCATCGAGACCGACAAGTTTGTCTATATCTTCGAGTTCAAGCTCGACGGCACAGCCCGTCAGGCTCTCGACCAGATAGAGGCGCAAGGCTACGCCACTGAGTATGCCGCCGACAGTCGCCGACTCTTCAAAATCGGCTGCTCCTTCTCGTCTAAGACTGGCACCGTGGACGACTGGTTGGCTGTGGAGGGGTGAGGGAGCTCCCCCTCATAAATACTCACATTTAGGTATTGTTAATATCCCCTCGGGGGGGGTAATTTTGCATCTGAACGTTCAACTAATAACAGCGAAACTTATTTCAAAACATTCACGATGAAAATTACCAGACTCATGGCCGGCCTCATCGCCTCCGCCATGTGCGCAGGTTTCACCTCTTGCGATGAAAGCGACGACAGCGTTGCACCCTCTTACTCTACTGCACTCATCACCGACGCCAACCTCCGCACGGCTCTTGCCGCCCACGGCTTTCAGTTTGACGAGACGGGCGCCATCCTGCTCACCGACAGCGTGAAGTCAGTCACTTCTGTTGACCTCTCCAACGCCAATGTCGATACCGCCGCACTCAAACAACTTGCCGCTCTGCCTGCCCTCACCGACGTCACTCTCTCAGGCAACGGCTACGGACCCATCTTCGACTTCAATTCGCTCCCCGCGCAAATAACTGGCGTAGACCTCACGGGCAATGAGATTTTCGATTTCGAGAACCTCGTCAAAGCTACGCCAAACGACCCGTCACACGGCGACTATACCCCCGCCACCACCATCATCCGCACCAAACTCAAGAAGCTCTACCTCCCCGCCTCGGCCAAGTATAACATTGAGGATCTCATGCCCTACTTCACTAAGAATGAGGAGGACGGCGTGACCGTGGATATGCAGATGGCCGATGACAATGGCACGCTCAAGGCCTACGACTGCCTGCGCTCCGTGCCAGACGATTATTTCCGCAACCTCCTGAAGCAGAACTTCGCATCCATCTTCACCTCCGACGACTACATCGACATCTCTAAGCCTATGGCGGTCTCTGATATGGGCAACAACCTCGCCCTCATGTATGTCGACGACATTAAGAACTTTGGCGCAAACGTCAAGTCGCTCGAAGGCATCGAGTACATCATCAACAATCCGTTCTATAATCCGCTCTTCATCTTTATGAGCCAGAGGGACAGTAATGAAAGCACTTGGTGGACTGAGAACTATGAGGTCTCTTATCTCATGCCTGGTTCAAACATTCAGGGCATAGAGGTCTCTAACATGAGCACCCCGAAGGGCTTCAACCTGAGCAAGGCGACAGGCTTGGCCTATCTGATGTGCGAGAACAACAAGGACATCACGGAGCTTGACTTTTCTAACACCCTGCTCGGCAAGCAGCAACCCGAGGATATGTACCTCATGCTCGATAACGCCATCAAGATGGTTGGCTGCGACAAGCTTGAGAAGATCATCCTCCCCGATGTCTCCGACAAGATTATCTGCTCCGTCTACCTCCGCGACCTGCCAGCCCTCAAGACTTTTGACATGAGCGATGTGACGTCTCTGCGCTCGCTCGTGCTCATCAATCTTCAGAACTGCGAAATCTCGTGGCCAATGAATGCCGCGTATTATGTTGAGAACCACGACGCTCTCTATCCTGTGGCTGAGACTGGTGACCAATGGGATTTGGCTATAGGCGAGGACGTGTTCAATCAGGATGGCACAAAGGAGTTCATCAAGAAATTCAAGAATAACCTGCGTGATCGGTATATCTCCTTCCGGAAGCTGTATTATTATCAGACCACAGCATACCGCTGGTCGCAGTCCGACTGGTATACCAATCTTGAGTAATCTCCAATCTCTTGAATAATAGTGTCTTTAGCTATATGAGACTTAAAGATGTTTTATTGGCCGCCATGGCCTCGCTGCTGGTCGTTCTCCCGGGTTGTGAGACGGATGATGAGGCAACCGTGACATCCGACAATGCTACTCAGATGCGTGAGTTCCTCACTGGCGATATAGTCCTCTCTACCAAGGCCACTATGAGCGGCGTGGACAAGACTCTCCTTGAGTCCGGCTGCCCCACCAAGTTCACCTTCACGTGGGTCTCTGCCGACACTTGTAACATTGCCTTGCCGGACTTCACCGTGGGTAAGATGCCCCTTGTTGTCAATTTCCGCTGCAATGTCACCCTCTTGGGCCTCAACAGCTGGGAGGTCAAGGAATACGGCTCCAATGACGAGTGGGTGAAGTTCTATGGTGAGAACGGTGAGACCTGGAGCGAGGTAAAAGACGGCTCCTCTACCGTGGTCGGTGAGACTTCTACCACTGTCAAGGGCTCTTTCGTCCAAGGCTATTATTGCCCATCCACCCACCAGATTCAGTTCATTGTGACATACAACATGATGAATGTCCGATCCGAGTGTGTGCTTCAGGTCGTTGACAAGAGCCGCATTGACAATTTTGAGGCCGAGAAGGAGCAATACGAGAAAGACCTTGCCGAGTATAAAAAGGCGAAAGGGCTCGACTGATTGCTGCTTGTCAGCCATCTCGCTCCTTTCTCATAACCTCTGACAGTTAGAGCCTCTGATACTTTTATTGACAAAACGCCACCCCGAGCTACCCTCGTCTGCCATGTCTTGCTGGCGGAGTTGGCTTGGGGTGGCGGCGTGTTTTGTCTTTTCCCTTTTGGAATGTATGGGCGGGCTATCTCATTCAAATACTTTTTACTCAAAGTATAATGGCCAGACGCTTTGTATCCTGCGCCCGATGTTGAATGCGAGCATCGGCGGGACGGCATTGCCTATCACCTTATATGCGCCAGATGGACTGACAGCATACCTGTTTGAGCCCTGTCTGTAGAAAACAAAAGGATAGTCAGGTGGGAAGGTCTGAATGAGAGCGCACTCGCGAGGGGTCAGGCGACGCTCGCTCAGCCCTTTCGCCAGCTCCTCCGCATTCTTTCCGCCATGTTCGTGAGACAGGCGTCGATATTCTATGTTTCCGTGATGCTCGGAGCGTATGGTAGGCCCCTGCCCGTCATAATTAATTTCAGTCTGCCCCTGGCCATGAGCCAAATACTTAGCCATCGAGTATGTTTTTTGCGCAAGGTCTCTTGCCACGGCTGGCTCTGGCAAGTCTTGGAATATCTCTCTGCAACTGACTGGCTTAGGCAAATCGCTATTGTGGCAGTTGAAATTGTGCGTGGGCTTAGGGTATGGATTATACTCGTCCGGGACTTCTTCTCCCTCTAACGCCTCGATAGCTTTGGGTGAAAGGGCGGAGCGTTTTATCCCTATGAATATGACACGCTCTCTTGTCTCCGGGACTCCATAGTTTGCCGCATGGAGAACTTGCGGGTTGAGCACAATGTAGTCATTGCCATTTGCCGATGAGAAATCTTTCTGGATTATGTCTTTCACGTCTCCAAGGCTCACAAGCCCCTTGACGTTCTCGGCTATGAACATCTTGGGCTGCACAATGTCAATGACCTGTTTCATCCACATATACAGCTTGCCTCTGGTCTCTTCTGACGGCTTGTCGTCCTCCCTTTTCCCGCCATTGTGGGAGACGGAGGACTCGAACCCCTTTCTTTTGCCTGCCACGCTGAAATCTTGGCATGGAAATCCGCCTGTCACTATGTCAATGTCATGAGGGAAGACATCTCGCCCCTCACGATGCTGTTTGACCAAGTCGACGATGCTTTCAAGGTGATAGACGCCCGGATTAACGCCAAACCGCGACATATATCTCACCCATGTCAATCTCGCCTCTTCCAAAATATCGCATGCGAAAACAGTGCGGAAAGCGTTTCGTTGAAGCATCACCCAGTCATCGTTTACGGCATGATGGATGTGGTCGCCGTTAGTCACTGACCTCTTGTGGCAAATAAAACCGCCTTCAAGTCCTAAATCCATACCACCGCAGCCGGAGAATATCGACAGCACCCTCAAAGAGCCCTCTTCTTGTCGCTCTTTATCTCCACTGATGAATGATGTATATGATTGCGGCTCAGAAATCAAATCAGAATACTCTTGACTGATTTCTGTCGAATTACACATGTCCGCTTGTATCTTTTGTCCCATTGGCATCTTTTCTCTTTTTAGCCTATGTCCTATTTGGGTAGTTTCTACCTCAATCTGTGCTGCCTTTTATTCTGCAAAGATGATACGTTTTCTTTTAATATCGGTGATGTTTTTGCCCTTACATGCCCTGTCGGCACTCAGTGATGAGTTTTTATACATAAAATCTCATCCCAATCTTCCTCTACGGAGTTTTGTGTCTCCGTGTGAAGATTGGGATGAGGAATGTCTGTGTTGACGGAAATGTCGCAGGCTGTTCTACCTCCCCTTGAACTCCTTCAGCCTCTTATACTCTTTGCGCGTCAGGCGGATGAAGCTGCCATGCTGAGGCCCTGTCACACCTGTTATGTCCTTCGGGTCGCGGAAATTACGCATATGGCTGTCTGCCACGCAGATGCGATAACGGTGTGGGTGGTCGGAATATTGCACATAGGCCACGTGCCACGCCGTGTCGCCCTTTATCTGGAAGGCGCTGCTGCCCTCGCACAGCTTGTCGCCCTCAAAGCTGACGTAGTCCTTGTCGTCCGGTTCGCCCCAGCCTGAAGTCAAGTTTTGGCTCGTGGTGGTGTAGATGCCTGGCTTGCCGCCCTCTTTCTTTATCAGCATATGGTACAGACCGTCGGATTTCAGGTAGTTGATGTCGCAGTCTATTGTGCCATAGCCCCAGTCAAAGAGCAGGCGTGGGGTGGTGAGGCGAGTGAAGTTGCGGTCCGCGTGGCAGTAGTACATGCGGTCGTAGGCCTCCTCGGCGCGGTTGAGCATCGAGAAGTAAATCATATATCCGCCCTTGCCACCATCTGGCCAAGTGAAGTCCGCATCCCAGAAAATCTGCGGTGCCCACACGCGGTTGATGGTGCTCCAGTCCTTATAGGGTGATGTGGCCGTGGCTCCGTCTGTGAAGTTGCTCATACCCTTGCGGAAGTCGAAGGTCACGCTTGTCCAGTCGGTCAGGTTGTCTGACTTCAGCAGGTCTATGCCGTAGTTGTTCCACTCGTGGCTCTTGGCCACGCACATGTCTGTGGTCACCATCACGAAGCTGCGTCCGTCTGCTGCTCGGGCAATGTAGGCGTCGCGTGTGCCGCCCTCTATGCGCGCATGCTCTGCCGGGTCGAATATTGGCTGTCCGCTCAGCACGTCCTCATAGTGCAGCCCGTCTCGCGAAATGGCGAAAGCCGTCCATTCGCCCAGGTCGCTCATGTGGCAGAAGAGGTAGCCGTAGCCGCCGCGTTCAGGGTTCTGCGCCGGGGCGGTGGTCAGTGCCGCGGTGGCCATGAGTGCCGTTGCGGCCAATGTCTTTATTTTGTTTGTCATTGTGCCTATATGTGTGTTAATCGTCAAAAAAGGTATTCTGATTTTGTCATGCTCTCTCTTGCATGCCTCACAAATATAGGTGTTCTCGCTCTGACGGATAGGCTATCGTGTGGTGGTTGAACTGTTTGTGCTTGTTCTTTGGCGGGTCTGTGCGCCATCTGCTGTCAGCTGTTGCTCACTTTTTTCAGGTATTCTGACGGGATGAGGCCAAACTCGTCCTTGAAGCAGCGGCGGAAATAGGCCACGCTGTTCATGCCCACCATGAATGAGATTTCAGATATGGTATATTTGCCAGTGAGGAGCAGCCGCTCGGCATAGCGCATCTTCTGCCGGCGGATATACTCGTTGGTCGAGCCCCCGGTCAACGCTTTCATCTTGCGGTAGAGGGTGCTGCTGCTCACCGCCATGCTTTGCGCAATGAGGTCCACGTCCACGTCGCCGCTAATGTTTTGCTCAATCACCGCGTCGAGTTTGTCCATGAACTGTTTGTCCATGTCGCTCAGGCTCTGGCGCAACGCTTCACGCTTCTCGTGCATCTCGTCATCTGGACCGCTTTGCGCCAATGCCCTCTGGAAACCGCGGCGGGCGTTGATGAGGTTCATTATGCGGCTGCGGAGAAGTGACGTTGTGAATGGCTTGGTCAGGTAACTGTCCGCCCCGGCGTTATAGCCCTCCTCCTTGTCGCTGAGCGAGTCCTTGGCTGTCAGCAGGATTATGGGGATGTGGCTTGTGCGGATGTCGCTCTTCAGTGCGCGGGTCATCTCGTTGCCATCCATTTGTGGCATCATGATGTCTGACACAATGATGTCCGGCTCGTGGTCCAATGCCGTGGCGAGTCCCTCGCTGCCATTGGTGGCGGTAAGTACGTCAAACTCGTCGGCAAAGGATGAGCGGATGTAATCCAATATGTCTTTGTTGTCCTCTACTGCGAGGATGGTCAGGCGGTCTCCGCTCTTTCTCTTCTCGCTCTCCTCCTCCATCTCTCTGCTCTTCTCTGCGTCGCTTTGAGTCTGTGCCTTATCGTCTTGTGGGGCGTGTAAGGCGTCGGGATAGATCTCGTCCTCACTCAGGGATATGACGAATGTCGTTCCCTCGCCCTGTTTGCTCTTGACTGATATTGTCCCGTGATGAAGGTCGATGAGGTTCTTTGTCAGTGCAAGGCCTATGCCCGTGCCTGAGGCCTGATGTGCCCCACGCTCCTGATAATACCTGTCGAAGATGTGCGGCAGAGCCTTGGCGGAGATTCCGCACCCTGTGTCGCTTATGGCTATCTCTACTAATCGCCGCCCATCCTCTGTGTGTCGCTGCACACACACGTCTATGCTGCCGCGGTCGGTATATTTGATGGCGTTTGATATTATGTTGTCAGCGCAAATCCTGATTACCTCGGGGTCGAAATACATAGTCACGTCAGGCTCTGGGGCGACAAAGCGGAATGTCACGTCCGCCTTTTGTGACAACTCCTCATATTTTAGTGCCACTTCGCGGATGGAGTCTACGATGTTGGCCTTCTTCACTTTCAGTTGGCGGTTGTTGGTCTCCGTCTTCCTGAATTCGAGGGTCTGGTTAATCAGGTCGGCCAATCGTTGCGCGCTCTGGTGTATTATTGCCAATTTGTGGCGCATGGCCTCGGGGATGCCCTTCTCGTGGCTGAGGTCCTCAAGTGGGCCGATGATGAGTGTCAGCGGTGTGCGCAACTCGTGGGTTATGTTGGTGAAGAAGCGCAGCCGCTCCTCGTTCAGCCTCTCTTTGCGCAGGTGGTCGTCTTGCTCCGCTTGAATCTGGTATTTCAGTCGCAGGCGGAGTCTCCATGCCCGCATGACGAGCAAGGCTATGGTCACCATTATTATGGCATAGATGGTCTTGGCCCACCAGGAGAGCCACATTGGCGGGTCTATTTTTATTTTCAGTGTGGCTGCGTCGTCGTTCCATGGCTGGTTGCTCCTCCGGCTGTGTACTGTCAGTGTATATTCGCCTGCTGGCAGGTTTCGCAGTGTGACCGCCCCGTTGTCCGCAATGGCATATTCGTTTTGCAATCCGCCTATGGTGTAGCAATACTCCACGTAGGGGTTTGTGGCGTAGTCTTGTGTCGAGAAGTTGACTGTGAATGTGTTATGCCCATAGTCGAGTGTCACCTCATGTTTGTTTGTGAGGTTGATGGTGCTGTCTGGCTCATCAAAGTTGCGCATTATGTTCAGCGACGTCATGCGTGGCGCTGGGGCTATGTTTGTGGCAAGCACGCGCTTAGGCGAGAAACGGCACAGTCCGCGGGCCGAGCCCATGATGATGTCGCCACCCGACGTGAAGGCTGTGGCCCCGTCGTTGAAGTTGGAGGTGATGATGCCGCTGCGATGGTCGAAGTTGAGCACCTTCTTGTCTTGTCTTACGACGCTAATCCCTCGGTTGGTGGAAAGCCATATGTTTCCATCGCCATCTTCGGCTATGGCGCGGATGTGCCTGTTCTCCATCTCGTTGCTAATCACGCTGAAGCTTATCTCGTCACCTCGGCTCAGGTCAAAGTGTATGGCTCCCTCGTTTGTCGCGGCCCAGATGTCGCCCTCTTTGTCGCAAACGATGTGGTTGATGCTGTTGGATGGCAGTGCCGCACCCTCTATGTCGCTCCTGAATTGTTTGACTATGCCGCTCAGGTCTGGTTTCATGACCTCTATGCCAAAGCCGAAGTAGCCAACCCACAGTCGTCCCGCATGGTCGAAAGCCATGCTGCGCACCAGGTCGTTGCCAACATGCAGATGGCGAATGACCGAAAGCCTCTCTTTTTCGACTTCATAGATACCATGACTCGTGCCCATCAATATTGTGCCATCTCTGCTCTCCGCAAAGCAGCGCACGTCCTCCGCGTTTTCACCGACAGCCCGAAAATGTGGCGTGCCACCTGTTGTCTGCATCACGTGCGCGCCATGAGTGAAGGAGCCGAGCCATATTAGTCCGCGGCTGTCTTTATATGCAGCGTGGATGTTTGTCCCGGCTTCGGTAGGGTAGGCCTTTCGGGGCTGCAACTGGGTGTCGTAGGTCATTAGGCCGCTGCCGTCAGTCCCGGCCCATATGGTGCTGTCGTTGGCTATGACCACGCACATGGCGGACGTCTGTGGCTGGTGCGCCACGTTCCCGCAGCGAGTGTCACATGGTGATATGAAGGGTGGGGTGGAGGAGGTCAGGCAATTGACTCCGCCGCCATAGAGCCCCGCCCACACATTGCCAAAACGGTCTTGCTCAATGGCGCGTATACTATTGCTTGTCAGGCTTCTGCCTGTTTTGCCTATCCCCAATAATTCGCAGCGTCTCTCCGTCCCATGGTCTAAGATGAGGCTGTGAGGCGACAGGAAAGCTATGCCATACAACTCTGTGGCTATGGCAATGCGCCCGTCGCTCAACTGGCGAATGTCATATATGCGGCTGTCGCCTATCTGGTTGGCGCAAATATGTGTGAAACGACATGTCGTCATGTCAAATAGGTCCAGCCCATGGTTAGTGCCAACCCACACTAACCCGTTCTTGTCGCGGTAGATGCAGTTGACTTCGTCGCCGGATATGCTGCCCTTGTCGCCGTCTGAGTGCCTGAAGTTGCGTGCGGTGCGTGATTGTGTGTCTATCATGCTGAGGCCCGAGCGCACATGCCCCACCATGACAATGTCTTCGCCTGCGTCTGCCGCACACCACAGCTGGTTGTCTGGCAAGCCTGCTATGGTGGCCGTTTCGGCGTGCGTAAAGGTGCGGGTTTGTGGGTCAAAGTGCTCTAGTCCGCGCCAATAGGTTGTCACCCAGATGCCGCCGTCGGCCGCGTGGCTGAGGTGTGTTATGTCATTGGTGGCTATGCTGCCCGGATTGTTAGGGTCATGGCGATATGTGAACATTGTCTCGGTGTCCAAGTCGAGTCTCGCCAATCCATCGTTCTTTGTGCCAATCCACATGACGTTGTCACGTGTGTCGGACAGCAGGCAGTTCAGTTCGCTGCTCGGCATCCCGTTCATACCTTTATAATAAGTGTGGAACTGCGCCCCGTCAAAACGGTTCAGACCCTCGTCGGTCGCAAACCACAGGTAGCCGTCATGATCTTGCTCTATGTCCACCACGTAGTTGCAAGAAAGCCCGTCGTCCATGCTCAGTGGCATGACGCTAAAAGGCTGCGCCGTGGCCCTTGTGGTGGACGTGAGTGCAATGGCAAGGGTGACGATTATTGCCGCGGTTATGTTACCAAAGGTTTCGGGAGATATTTTTTTTACCATTCCGCTTTTTTGTGTGAACGTTGGCAAATATAATAGTTTTTAGCCCTTTAGAGGGATACGGATAGCTCATTGAATGATTTGTTGCTCCCCTTAGATTGTTTTGTATTCCTAACAAATCGTAACAAATGCGCAATTTTGCCACGTGCTGATAAAAAGTACAAAAAGTTACCAGCACCATGAAACATAAAACAACTAACCAATTACTGATATGAAACCTTTATATCGCTCATGGCTCACTGTGGCGCTCGCCACAATGACTGGCGCGGCCGCTTTCTCGGCTTGCGACGACGACGAAAACGGGTTCAGCGCTGTGGACAACCAGGTCCCGACCATCGAGGCCGAGTCTACTCTCTCTGCCGAGCCCGGATCTAAGTTCTCTATCAAGGGTCTTATTAAGGACGAGGACGGCATTGCCACAATATCGCTCCGCAACGAGGGGATGCATCTCGATAAGACTATTGACCTGCTCTCCATTCACGCAGACACCCTTTATAAGGCCTACGACCTCAACTACTCCTACTCTTGCAGTGAGGACTGGACTGACAATGACGAGTTCCCCCTCACCATCACTGTTGTTGACGTGCTCGGCAACACGGCAAGTAAGGTCATAACCATCAAGGGCGACGGCGACGAGACCAACCCAAAGTTCGCTTCAGCCCCATCGGCCACGCTCACTGTGCTCACGCAGAACCCTAACTTGACGCTCAATGCCACGGTGACGGACAACAAGCAGCTCGCCAAGCTGGAGATCAACATCCCCGACCTTGACATTGATGATGTTCTTGACATCAATGGCAAGGAGTATAAGTTCACCAAGGTCTACGCTCTGCCGGAATCGGAGGCTGAGTATAAGCTAGTCCTCAAAGTCTATGACACTAAAGGCAATGTGACTGAGTCCGAGAGCGTCATCTCTGTCTCTGAGCTGCCTGACTTCGCCAAGATGTATCTCGCCGATGTCTCAGACGCCGCTCAGCTCACATCCGACCTCTATGGCGTGCCAATGCTCATTGAGCACACTGGCGAATATCAGTACACTGCCCACTACTATTGCCAAAAGGCTGGCACAGGCGTACGCTTCATCCCACAGAAGACCGACTTCAACCCCATCTGCTTCGGCATTGATGAGTCTACTGGTCTTCTTACCACCGATCCCTCTGTCGCTCAGGAGATTGTGCTTGACAAGGTCGGCTATTACGAGATTAAGTTCGATGCCATCTCAGGTGAGTACTCTGTGACCGACTGGACTCCCGAGACCACCGCTCTCACTCTTGACGGCTCCACAACCGCCGACTTTGGCGACGGCAGCGGCAATCAGCCTCAGCAAATATGCCTCGCGGGCTCTGGCCTCCCCAACACTCCGTCTTGGACCACCAATCAGAATAATGACGCCTTCATCCTCAATCAAGATAAGACCAACCCATACAGACTCTATCGCGAGATGCGGCTCACCAAGGGCGACAAGATCTCCTTCACTATCAGCCAGACACACTGGTGGGGATGGTGGCCCGAGCCTTTCTGGCGCTTCGACAATTCTGATGAGAATGAGGCCAATGTCCTCAATGGAGGCGACAACATGAAGGAGGTCGAGGTCTCCGTCTCCGGAACCTATCTCTTCGAGTTCGACTATGCGCTCCTGCGCTCCAGGATTATCCCCGTATCCGAGTAATAACTTAACAGGCAATTCGAAATGAAACGCATCATAACGACAGCTTTTGCGGCATGCCTATCTCTCTTGGCCATGGCGCAGAGCACAAGGATTGTCGGCAAGATTGTCGACTCCAACAACCAGCCTATCCCAGGCGCGACGGTCATGGTCAAAGGAACGTCCGTCGGTACTGTAGCCGATGTTGACGGCAATTACTCCATTGAGGCCGACGCCAATTCCACCCTCGTATTCTCTTTCATAGGCATGACCGAGCAGGAGGTGCTTGTGGCTGGACAGAACACCATCAATGCCACTTTGGCCGATGAGGCGTCAGACCTTGATGAGGTTGTGGTCATCGGTTACGGTGCTGTCCGCAAGGGCGACCTCACCAGCTCCATCTCGGCTCTCAAGGGAGAGTCTCTTGAGAAAATCTCCACGGGTAATGTGATGAACGCCCTCCAGGGTCAGGTCAATGGTGTGCAGGTCAGCTCGGCCGGTTCTCCTGGTGCAAGTCCACGCGTCATTGTCCGAGGCGTCACCACAGTCAATGGCTCTGATCCTCTCTATGTCGTTGATGGCATGCCCGTCGGCACTAACATTAACTTCCTCAACCAGAATGATATCGAGAGCATGCAGGTGCTCAAGGATGCCTCCGCCTCAGCCATCTACGGCACCCGCGGCTCCAATGGTGTCATCCTTGTCACCACCAAGCGCGGCGCACAAGGCAAGACTAAGTTCTCCCTCACTGCCACGGTGGGCTTTCAGACGCTCCATAAGCCCGAAATGGCCAAAGCGTCGGAGTATGAGCAGGTCATCAAGACCCGATATACTAATGACGGCGCAACGCCCGTCTGGAATGGCAAGGATGGCATAACCGACGAGGAGGGTACTGACTGGTGGGACGAGGTCATTAATGACGTGGCTCTCCAGCAGAACTACAATTTCAGCTTCTCGGGCGGCAATGACCGTCATGTCTATTCGGCTTCCATCGGCTACTATCGCCAGAACTCGCAATATGACTACGGTGTCTGGCAGAAGTTCACCGCGCGTTTCTCTAACGAGTGGACTTTCAACAAGGTTGTCAAGGCCGGCATAGACCTCACTCCCAAATATGAGCAGTGGGACAACACCCCGAGCCTCATGGGTTCCATCATGGCCATGGATCCAACGACGCCGGTCATGCGCGACGAGAGTGAGTGGACCAGCAATGTCTACTCCAACTACGCCCGCTCGCGCAACAATCAGGAGTGGAACCCTGTGGCAAGCGTGGCACGTATGGATGATGGCGCTTTTGAGTATGGTGTCCTCGCCACTCCTTTCGTCAACATCTCGCCCATCGAGGGTCTCTCCATCCGCTCGCAGTTCGGTCTCAACGCGCGTTTCCGTGTGACTGACACCTACAATGTCGACTTTAAGATTGACAACCTTGAGCAGAACGCCAATAACAATGCTACACGAAAGATGGAGAACTGGGCCGATTGGAACTGGACGAACACCATCACGTGGATGCACACTTTCGCAGAGAAGCACAACCTCAATCTCATGGGCGGCTTCACCATGGAGCGTTTCCAGGATTATTGGGCAAGTGCCTATGCCGAGGACATTCCATCAAATGAGGAGACGCTCCGCTACCCCAGCGCCGGCACTAACAATATGAAGGCCTATGGCTCTGATACTTTCTCAAGCCTCATCTCCTACCTCGCCCGCGTCATGTATAACTATGACGAGCGTTACTATCTGACTGCCTCTGTCCGTGTGGATGGCAGCTCCAAGTTCCCCTCTGGCAATAAGTACGCCACTTTCCCGGCTGTCTCTGCAGCTTGGCGTCTCACTGGCGAGCAGTTTATGCAGAACCAGAGTATCTTCCAGGACATCAAGATCCGTGCTGGCTGGGGCCGTGTTGGTAACCAGAATATTGACAACTCGGCCTACGAGAGCTCTATCGCCAACACCGACTATGTCTTCAATGGCGAGCGCGTCACAGGCTCCACCATCGGCTCCATCGGCAACAGCAAGGTGCAGTGGGAGACTGTCGAGGACTGGAACGTAGGTGTCGACTTGGCTCTCCTCGACAACCGCCTCAAGGTCACTGCTGACTATTATCAGAAGACGAGCCATGACATGCTTATGAAGAAGGAGAACCTCCTCATCCTCGGCTACCCCATGTGGAACGGTCAGATGTGGGAGAACATAGGCAAGATGGAGGCTAAGGGCTGGGAACTCGGCATCAACTGGAGCGACGTGGCCGGCGAAATCCATTACAATGTGGGTGTCAACCTCAGCCAGACGCGCAACAAGGCCATCAAGCTCAATGGCGACTACCTCTATACCGGTAGTTTCAATGGTGACTATATCATCCGCAACGAGGAGGGACGACGCCTCAGCCAGTTCTACGGCTATGTGGCAGACGGCCTCTTCCAAAATGAGACTGAGCTCACCAGCTACACCGACGAGTTCGGCAACGCCATGCAGCCTAACGCCAAGGTGGGCGATATCCGATATGCCGACCTCAATCATGATGGCACTATCGACGAGAAGGATAAGACCTACATCGGCGACCCGTATCCCGACCTCATGATTGGCCTTAACCTCGGCCTTGAGTGGAAGGGCATCGACTTCACTGCCAATTTCTACGGCACTGTGGGCAACGATATCTTCAACCAGAACTTCGGCCGCTACAGTGGCGTCAATGGCCAAAATGTCTACGCCGGCACTCTTGAGAAGGCATGGCATGGCGAGGGCACGAGCTACTCTATCCCACGTCTCTCGGTCAACGACTCCAACATGAACTTCAAGCGACCGAGCTCCGCCTTTGTTGAGGACGGCTCCTACTTCCGCTGCAAACTCATGCAGATTGGCTACACCCTGCCGCAGAGCATCTTCAATGACAAACTGAAGGCCCGCATCTCTTTCTCGGCGCAGAACCTCTTCACAGCCACCAGCTACTCTGGTGAGGATCCCGAGCAGGCCAGCATGGGCTCCAGCGTAACCGAGGCGGGTATCGATGGCACTGGCTACCCCAACCCTCGCACCTTCCTCATCGGTCTCAATCTCAATTTCTAATTAATCCGTAATCTCTATGAAACGATATATCCTTGCCGGCCTGGCGTGCCTCGCTCTCGCCTCTTGCTCCGACTTCCTCGACGAGCCCCTCCGCGGCTCGCAGGGCATGGACAACTATTTCGTCAACGAGTCTCAGTGCGAGAAGCAGCTCACCGGCTGCTACCAAAGCCTCGCCTATGATGACTGGTGGCAAATCTACAAGTTCTACGTCTGCGGTGACATGTGCACCGATGACGAGTGGATGGGCAACACGACGCAGGATCCCGGCGAATACCGCGATGTGGCTCACTACACCGGCAACACGGTCAACGCCGGCAACTGCTGCCAAAACTTCTGGCAATATCGCTACAAGGGTATCCTCCAGTGCAATATAGCCATCCAGAAGATCCCTTCAGCCACGTTTGTCGATGAGAATCTTCAGAAACGCTACATTGCCGAGGCTAAGTTCATCCGAGCTTTCGAGTACTTCGACCTTGTTAAGAATTTCGGCGGCGTGCCGATGGTCATGGGGCTCATGCTCCCGAGCGAGGTTGATGGCATCACCCGCTCTTCTGTCTCTGAGTGCTATGAGCAGATTGAGAATGATCTTCTTGACGCAATCCCCGACCTCCAGCTCCGCAGTGAGCAGGCGTCGGCCGACCTCGGTCGTGTGACCAAGGGTGCGGCTCAAGGCCTCCTCGCCAAGGTCTATCTCTATCAGGAGAAGTATGCCGAGGCCGAGGAGCAGCTCAAAGCGGTCATTGACAGCAAGGAGTATAAGCTCCTTGAGGATTTCGGTGACGTCTGGAGCATTGACCACAATAACAGTGATGAGAGTCTCTTTGAGTTCCAGACTTCAGACAACATGACCTACAACCTCGGTGAGCGCATCTCTGTCGTTGTCGGCTCTCGTGACGACTCGGGCTGGAGCTGGGGTCTCCCGACCAGCAACCTTGAGAAGGCTTTCAATGAGGCTGGCGATGACATCCGCCTCCGCTACACTATCCTCAAGGACGGTCAGACCAACGTGCCGGGTGATGACACTTGGACTGAGGACAACCCATACGTCATCTCGCCCAGCAAGCATAAGAGCGCGCGCTGCAACATGAAGCTCTACATCCCCATGGCCAAGCGCCCCTCTACTTATGACGCTCCCCACATCCCGCTCAACTACCGTGTCCTCCGTTATGCCGACATCCTCCTGATGTACGCCGAGGTCGAGAATGCTTTGGGCAATGACGCAGAGGCTCGTGATGCCCTCAATCAGGTCCGCGCCCGTGTCGAGCTCTCTGATGTAGTGGTCTCTGGCACTGAGTTGCGTGATGCCATCCGCAATGAGCGCCGACTTGAGCTTGCGCTTGAGGATAACCGACTCTATGATCTCCGTCGCTGGAAGGATGACAATGGCAAATTGGCCATCCAGAACATCATGGGTCCCAATGGCTCGTTCGTCATCTACAACACCCAGACCAGCACCGACACCTATGAGCTGTCCAATGACAAGGAGTCTCAAAACAAGGGCTATTATTTCAAGGAGGGCCGAGATGAGCTCTTCCCAATCCCCAACTCTGAGATCACCATGTCCAATGGCTCCATCGCTCAGAACCCTGGATATTGATAGGTTCCGTTTGTTTTAAATAAGAGAAGGACGGGGGCTCCCGGAGGGAATGTGTGATTAGCTAACCTTCGCATGAGCCCCCGCCTTTTTTATTACTCTCCCCAACCTTAATCAACAATGACAATGATGAAAATCAACATATCAGGCGGTCTCGCGGCTTCAGCGGGGCTATTCTCGCTCCTCGCGTCTCTTGCCTCCCCATGCGCCGCTCAGTCCACTTACTCTGTCACCATGTCGCCTTCGGTCAAATATCAGACCATTGAGGATTTTGGCGCGAGTGACTGCTGGACGGCCGAGTTCGTCGGCAAGTATTTCCCAACGGCCGAGAAAGAGAAAGCTGCCCAATGGCTTTTTAGCAAGGATTTTGACTCCGATGGCAATCCTCTTGGCATTGGACTCTCCGCTTGGCGTGTCAATCTGGGTGGCGGCAGTGCTGAGCAAGGTTCTGATAGTGGCATTGACGATGTCACCCGCCGTGCATCTTGTTACCTGACGTCGGCTGATGGCTCGTATGACTGGAGCCGCTGCCCTGGTCAGCAATTTTTCATGGAGGCGGCGAAGGACTATGGCGTTGACCATTTTGTGCTGTTTGCCAACTCGGCTCCTGTCTATTTCACCAAAAATGGTAAGGCTTGCGCAAACTCGGGCGTCTCGGGCTCAAATCTCCGTGATGACAAGTATGAGGCCTTCGCCAACTACCTCGCCACGGTGACCGACCATTTCACTAATGACGGCTATAACATCTCTCTCCTCAGCCCCCTCAACGAGCCGCAATATGACTGGACGAGCGGACAGGAGGGCACTCCTATGACTAATGAGTGCATCGCCAAGCTGGTGCGCCAACTCGATACGCAAATCTCTAACTTCGGCCTCAACACTAAGATTCTCATCCCTGAGGCTTGCCAATTCAAGGCTCTTTACACCAACAGTGGTGAGAAGAGGGCGGATAATCAGATTGACGCGTTTTTCAATTCGGCAAACTCTGACACCTATGTGGGCGACCTCGCTAATCTCCGCAAGGCGGTGGCTGGTCATAGTTATTGGACTTTTGGCACTAATTCGGACCTCGAAAATGTCAGGACGAATGTGCACAATGCCGCCGAGCAATATGGTCTGGATGTCTTTCAGACAGAATGGAGTATGCTTGACGCAGCTCCCTCTTCCGATGCCGGCTTCCCTGCCTCCTATGATGCCGCTTCCTATTGGGACATAGCTCTCTATATGGCCAAGCTTATACATTGCGACCTCACTTTCGCCAATGCTGTGTCTTGGAGCTACTGGACCACTTTCGCTCAGGAGATGTATAGCCAGAAGAACCGATTCTATCTCATCCGCCTCTTGGCCTCGGGGGATTCCGGCTCCGGCTCTACAGGCGGCGAGAGTTATGGCGACATATCTAATGGCGGTTCGGTTTTTGACAGCCCTAACCTCTGGGTTCTCGGCAATTTCAGCCGCTTCATTCGCCCGGGCTATGTCCGCATTCAGCATGTGACCGACCAGACGGAGAGCCTCAACAGGCTTCTCGGCTCGGCCTACGTATCACCTGATGGCAAGCGCATTGTGGCGGTCTATGTCAATATGTCCGACTATTCCCTCGGTGTGAAACTCAACATTGATGGCGTCTCAAGCGCAAAGATTTCACGTTATACGACCGACGAGTCCAACAACCTTAAGCATGACAGCGGAACCTATGCGCTCGGTGGACGCATTGTCCTCAAAAAGCGCAGTGTCAACACGTTTGTCATTGACCTCGATGCCTCTACAGCCGTCACTGATATTCATGCTGATGACGAGTCTACCAATTCTCATGACGTCTTCTCTCTCGATGGCCGCCTCGTGCGCCATGGTGGTGAGTCTTTGGCGGGCCTCGCTCCCGGATTCTATGTCTGTGGCGGCAAACGTCTGATTATCAAATAAAACTCTATCTATAATCACACCTACCATAAAAATCTTCCCTCCACATGATTAACGTTGAGCTTTTTCTTCACAACATGAGGCGTGCGCTCTTCGCGTCTCTCGCATTCGCGGCATGCTCTTCTGCCGCCATGGCTCAGACTATGTCCTACTCCATTCAGCCCTCTAAACCACAGCAGACTGTCCTCCACTTCGGCGCAAGTGACGCCTGGAGCATGCAGTTTATTGGCAATTGGCCCGAGGCTCAGCAAAAGCAGATTGCCGATTGGCTCTTCAGCTCGGAGTTTGACGAGGCTGGCAAGCCCAAGGGCATAGGCCTCTCCATCTGGCGTTTCAATCTTGGCGCTGGCAGTGCGGAGCAGGGCGACAGTGCGCAGATTAATCCGCTGACGCGCACGGAGTGCCTTCTCCGTCCCGATGGCTCGTGGGATTGGTCTCGCCAAATGGCGCAGCGACGTTTCCTCCGCCTCGCCAAGGAACGCAGAGTGCCCACTCTGCTCGCCTTCTGCAACTCCGCCCCTGTTCAGTTCACTGCCAATGGGTTGGCTACAAACACGGGGCGCGGCGGCACCATTAATCTCCGTCCTGACTGCTATGACGACTTTGCGCAATACTTGGTCAAGGCTGTCCGCGGCATCGAGGATCATGATGGTGTGCGCATCGACCTCATCAGTCCACTCAATGAGAGTGACGGGCATTGGAACTGGGTGGGGCCCAAGCAAGAGGGGTCTCCTGCTACCAATCGCGAGGTGGCTCACGTGGCGCGCGAACTCGGCAAGGCTCTCAAGGCTGACCGCAAGTTGCGCAACACGCGTATCCTGATTAATGAGAGCTCGGACTACCGCTGTATGCTTGGCACTCATGTGGCTGATTGGCAGCGAGGTAATGAGATTAAGGCTTTCTTCTCGCCCGATAGTGCAGACACCTATGTCGGCAATGTGCCACAACTTGAGCATGTTATTGGTGGACACTCTTATTGGACTAATACGCCTGTCGAGCAGATGCCCGAGATCCGCATGAAGCTCCGCGACGCTGTCCGCAAAGCAGGTGTGGACTTCTGGCAGACGGAGATATGCATCATGGGCAATGATGAGGAGATTGGCGGTGGTCAGCACTTCGACTACTCCATGCGTACAGCTCTCTATGTGGCGCGCGTCATCCATTGCGACCTTGTCTTTGCCAATGCTGCCAGTTGGAGTTGGTGGCGCGCTGTGGGTGGTGACTACCGTGACGGACTCATCCGCGTCTATAGCAATGATGGTTGGCAAAGCGGCTCGGCTGTTGATTCGAAACTTCTCTGGTCGCTCGGCAATTACTCTCTTTTTGTCCGTCCCGGTGCTGTGCGCTATGACATTGAGCCCCGCTCTGCTGCTGGCGAAGTGATTGAGGGGGGCGACTATGAGCCGTATGGAGTCATGGTTTCCGCCTATCAGAATAAGGATGGGGAATGGGTGGCTGTGGCCATTAATTATTCTGAGGAGACGCGGAATGTCAACATAAATGTGGCAGGCAAGGAGAACCTCAAGTGGCGTGTCTATCGTACGAGCGACATATCGGCTGAGAGTCTCGCCCCCGTTGGCGATACTGACGGCGGCTTCGCTCTCACTCCAAAGTCAATCTCAACTTTTGTCTCTGTCAACTAAATAGATTTCCCGTTTTAACCGACTCTATGAATAAGTTAATGATACCGGCGGCGGCTCTTCTGCTCGCCTTGGCCTCCCCCTCTGTGGCGCAGAGCCATAAGGCAGGCTCTTTCGTCGCCGCCGAGAAGACTTTTGAACTCAATGGCAAGCCCTTTGTGGTCAAGGCCGCCGAACTTCACTATCCGCGCATCCCTCGCCCGTATTGGGAACACCGGATTAAGATGTGTAAGGCTTTGGGCATGAACACCATCTGCCTCTATGTTTTTTGGAATATTCATGAGCAGCAGGAGGGCGTTTATGATTTCTCGGGCAATAATGATGTGGCCGAGTTCTGCCGTCTTTGCCAGAAGAATGGCATGTATGTCATTGTCCGCCCAGGCCCTTATGTTTGCGCCGAGTGGGAGATGGGTGGCCTGCCCTGGTGGCTCCTCAAAAAGAAGGACATTAGGCTTCGTGAGGACGACCCCTATTTCCTCGAACGTGTAAAGAGGTTTGAGCAGAAGGTGGGTGAGCAGTTGGCGGACCTGACTATCCAGAAGGGTGGCCCCATCATCATGGTGCAGGTTGAGAATGAGTATGGCTCCTATGGTGAGAATAAAGCCTACGTCTCTGCCATCCGTGACATTGTCCGAGGCTCTGGTTTCTCAGACGTCGCTCTTTTCCAATGCGATTGGTCCAGCAATTTCACCAAGAATGGTCTCGATGACCTCATCTGGACCATGAATTTCGGAACGGGTGCCGATGTTGAGCGTGAGTTCCGCCCTCTTTCAGGGCTCCGCCCCTCCTCACCCCAAATGTGCAGCGAGTTCTGGAGCGGGTGGTTTGACAAGTGGGGCGCACGTCATGAGACCCGCCCAGCTGACGACATGGTGGCTGGCATTGACACAATGCTCAACCGGGGCGTCAGTTTCTCCCTCTATATGACTCACGGTGGCACAAGTTTCGGCCATTGGGCGGGAGCCAATTCTCCAGGCTTCCAACCCGACGTGACAAGCTATGACTATGACGCCCCCATAAATGAGCAAGGACAGGCTACGCCCAAGTTCTTCACTCTGCGTGAGACTATGCTCAAATACAATGGCGGCAAGTCTCTTCCTTCCATCCCTAAGTCGCCTATGCCTTTCATCTCCATCCCTGAGTTTGAGTTTAGTGACTACAGGCAACTTGGCGCAGGTGTGGATAGCGTGGCAAACAGCGCATCGCCTCTCACTTTTGAGGATATGGACATGGGCTGGGGCTCTATGATTTACGAGACCCACGTCTCCGGAGTCACAGGCGAGGCCACGCTTACTGCCGATGTTCATGATTTTGCCATTGTCTATGTCGACGGCAAGTACGCAGGCAAGATTGACCGCACGCGCAATGAGAAGTCCTTGTCCCTGTCGTCTCTCCATGACGGCTCACGCCTCACGATGGTTGTCGAGGGCATGGGGCGCATCAATTTCGGCAGGGCGATAAAGGATTTCAAAGGCATCATAGGCGATGTCTCTGTCTCCGCCTCTGCTAATGATTGCGATGTCGTCATCACTCCGCGTCAGTGGACGTGTCTTTCTCTGCCAGACAGTCCCGAGCAGGCAAAGGCGGCCTTTAGCCAAGTGGCGCGCACATCGCTCCGTCTCACGACGCATGCAGGCTACTACCGCGCCACGTTCAATCTCAAGAAGGTGGGCGACACGTTCCTCAATATGGAGGCTTTTGGCAAGGGTCAGGTCTACGTCAATGGTCACGCGCTCGGACGTTTTTGGAGCATCGGCCCGCAGCAGACGCTCTTTCTTCCTGGTTGTTGGCTGCGCAAGGGGAAGAATGAGGTTATAGTCCTCGATGTCGTTGGACCTAAGGGTCAGTCTCTGCCAACTGCCTTTGCGCAAGACCATCCCGAACTTGACAAGTTGAACCTTGAGAAGAGCTCTAAGCACAATGCCCCGGGTGACCGCCCCGACCTCAATTCGGCTACACCAGCCCTGCAATCATCTTTCGCCCCGGGCAACGGATGGCAGACCCTCTCCCTCGCAAGCCCCGCCAAGGGCCGCTATGTGGCCATTGAGTGCCTCGCCGCACATTCTGACGCCAAGCAAATGGCTGTGGCTGAAATCTATCTCCGCGATGCCGATGGCAACCGCCTTCCCAGAGCCAACTGGGTTGCGCGTTATGCCGATAGCGAGAATGGCAACCACACTCTCGACAAGGCTTTCGATCTTCAGGAGAGCACCTATTGGCAGTCAGAGGCAAGCTCAGCCGCCCCACACCTCGTTGTCATCGACTTGGGCGAGGCTCAAACAGTCTCAGCTATTGAGTATCTGCCGCGAATGGAGAATGGCGCGCCTGGCAGTGTGAGCGATTTCAAGCTGTTTGTCTACTGATTTCTTCATCCGCTTTTGCTAAAATCTTTTAGCTAATGCCTATGGGCCGCCACCGCACTTTGTCGTCGGTGGCGGCTTTTTTATAGTCTAAGACTGTCGTTTCTGTCGCATTCTCGTCGTTTACGGTGAAGTTTGATGTCCTCTCCGCCATAAGGTGAAAAACAAGGCTCAAGCCTTTTTTCAGGTGCATAAGTTAAAATGCGCACCACCTGTAAAGTTAAAAATCAAGCGTAGAGTTTGACAAGCCGGAAGATGAAGAAGTCACGGTCTCTGACGCCCCTCATCTGGCTTCGGAAAATCTTAACTTTTGAGTTGAAAGCCTCAGCGGACGCATTCGTTGCATGGCGGATGAAGTAGCTGAGGATTGTCGGCGAGTTTTTTTTGAAAGTCTTTATGACTGTGCGGAAGTTATCGTTTCCAAGCCGCATGACCTTGTCACACCAGGCGTCCATCATCTTAACGGCGTCCGATTTAGGGATGTGCCGGTTGATGATTGAGCGCAGTTCCATGGACAGGTCGTACGCCTGCCTCAGGATGGGATGGTGACGGAAAAGAATGTTCACCCGGTGGCGCTGGACGTCCGTCCATTTGTTTGACGACATCATCAACGCGCGTCTGCTGCGCGCGAGTATCTGGCGCATCGCCTCCCCGTTGGAGTATGTCTTAACAGGCTCGTTTTTGCCAAGAGCGCCCTCCTGCCTTATCAGTTTGCGGCGGACACCCACACGAATCTCGTCGACAGCCTCATTGTAGACCTGCTGCACGTGAAACCTGTCGTTTACGACTTTTGCGTTGGGGAACACCTCCGCCGCTATGCCGCATCATGGATGGCGAGAGGTCGCATGTGACCTCCCTGACCCCGCGCCTGACGGATCTCTCCATCGCACCTATGAGGTTGTAGATTATGTCGTTGCTGTTCGTGTCCGGGAGTGCGGCGGCCAAGGTCCCCTTGCGCCCCCTGCCATCCTTGTTTGTGAGGGATGTCCACACCTCCCCGTTGCTCTGGCACGTCTCGTCAAGGCTCATGTGGAGCCCGATGTTGTCACTGTTGACGTAGAACCCGGCGCTGACAGTCCCCATACCCGCTCAGTCTGTTTCTGTACAGGTCCGCGTAGTACTTGCCGTTCACGCAGTACATCTCGGCGATGAGCGAGATTGCGAGTGCGGTCGTATCAACCCTCGTATTTAAAAAAAGCCACGAACTCACTGCTGAGCCGCGTCCCCTCCGCCACCGGCAATTCCAACCTGTAACTGTATATCTCGCCGGTCAGTTTGTTATGCCACTTCCGTTTTCGCATGTGGAGGTAGATTAGACCAATCAAAGCCATTTGGGGTTTTAATTTCGGATATCTTAGATCGCACGGCATTGTAAACTTCCTCAGGGAATGTGGACAACAATGTATTAATAATTGTAGTCGCAATGGTAGCATCTGACTCTTCTCCTTCCCTTCCTTCCACATCCACCAACCTCACCGGATTCCCTGCGCAATACACGTACCCACCCAACCCCGGATACCTCTCCGCCAGTGCGTCCCATGTAGTCACCGTACTCGCCGCTGTATTCAGCCTCGCCGTAGATGCCATTTGCGGTCGGTGGTCCGGGCGGTATGCCGAGAGCGGCATAGTAGTCGTTGCGCGACCGGGTTATCAGGCTCAGACACTCGGCGTAGTCCTTCTGGCCGGCTGTCACGCAGGCCTTTGCTGCGTCGTAGAGGTTGTTGAAGCCGCCTGTGCCTATCTTGCTCGCTATGCGCTGACTGCCAGCGTAGTAGTGCTTCGTGAAGCGGTCGGGGCTCACCACCATGTAGGGGCTGACGTACATCGTCCAGTTGTCCCTGTCGTGCCACAGGACGCCTTGCGGCGCTCCGTTGACGAACGCCACCGTCGTCCGCCCATGGCTCTTCACGGCGCGCTCGCCAGCGTGGTTGTAGGTGTAGCGCGAGACGTAGCCGTCGTCGCCGAGCGCCTGCAGGCGGTCCTCCTCGTCCCACTGCATGACGCGCAGTGTGTTGGCGGTTGTGTCCTCTATTGAGACCGGGTTGCCGTCCGCGTCGTAGCTGAAGACCTTGCCGCCGGCGCGGCTTACGGCATTGGGGTGGTCTGGCGTGTCGTAGTCGTAGTATACGGAATCTTTACGCACAGGGTTGCCCATCACGTCATATCGCATGAGCGATTCGTAGCTTTTGTCCATGGCCGTGCCGCCCGCGCTGACGAGCTGGTTGAGCGCGTCGCACTGGTACGAGTGGCTGAACGTGCCGCCAATCTCGCCACTTGGCTGCGCAGAGTTGCTGATGCCGAGGATGTTGTCAACATTGTCGTACGTGTAGGCGTTCTCCATCATCCTCACGCCGTTTGACGTGAGGGACATCTGGTTTAGGTGAAGGCGTCTCTCATCGTAGTCGTAGGTGGTCTCCGCGCCGTTGCCCATCTTGCGAATTGTAGTTAATGACCTTGAAAATAAAGTATTAGAGGTGCACAAAAACTACTATCACAATTACAAAATACAGCAGGCAATAATGGTTCAGTTTTAGTAACAGCATCATGTATTGCAGAATCTATCACGCTTGTATATCTATGAAGTTGGCGAATTTCAAAAACACTATCTTTTGGAGATATTAGCATTAACAATAGGCAACTCCCTTCAAAACAGAACAGAGGTGCATGGTAATTATCATTCAGCATGACTACTACCTTCTTAACATATTCTGTGTTGAAAAAAGGACTCAAGCGACCGATAGTATTTCCTGTTTTTGAATAAAACGTTCCTTTGCTATCGCATAAAGTGAGCCCATTTACATCATATTTATACTTAAGGTAACCACTCGCCCCTTGCGCATTGCAAAAAATATTTACAAAAAAAACAGAAATGAAAAATACAGCCTTATTCATGGATTTAGGTTGTTAATAGACTCTTTCTCTCTTTCTATGATTTGACTATTTAATATCACATTCGCATTGCTATGTCTCGGGTCTCTTCCTATGAAAAAGATGTAAAGATGTCCATATAATTCATGTCCAACATTTTTTACTTGCTCTTCTGTTGTCGTTCCTATAGGGTTGACAAACACATTAAAATTATTTGTTGTTGATATTTGTCCTCCTGGGTATTGTTCTTGTGCATTTGGGGGTCTTAAAGTAGCTCCGAAATTCCCACTAATTGTTGTTTCGTCGAATATCCCAGCACTATTCAACATTTTAATGTATTGTACTCTCTCCTGTTCTGTTCCTTTAAATTCACTAACCAACTCTTGAAATACATTCTCGCTCAATGGACTTTGAAAATAGAATGTTTCTTTTGACTTGGTTTCAGAATTGATGTACTGGTATGATCTTGCAGTCGCATCAAAATAAACTATCCTACTATCTGAAACAATTGTGTAAAGTGCTTTTAGGTTTCCACTATTGGGACAGACACCTAATGCATTCATAACAGAATGCTCATCAATTGTGTTGTTTTTGTTTAGAATGATAATATTCCTAACACTGGAAGGCAACCCCCTAAGGATTAAATCGAAAGATTGTCGATTTGCGACCTTTATCTCCTTCCCGTCCACATCCACCAACCTCACCGGATTCCCCGCGCAATACACATACCCGCCCAAACTCGGATACTTCTCGGCAAGAGCGTCCACGCCATACCACACCGCCAGCGCCGGCTCATAATACCTCGCCCCATAGTAGTACAGCCCCGTCTCGGCGTCCAGCTCCTTGCCGTTGAACTTCCAAGGGGTCTCAAACGACGTGGCGTGCTCGTCGACCAACGCCTCGCCGTAGGGCTTGTAGCTCACGAATTGCGTGGCGTTGCCGTCTCTGTCGGTGATGTACGATGTCGAGCCGAGGTGGTCGGAGTGGTAGAAGTAAACATCCTTCTCCTTCGTTCCCGCGCTCTTGAAGCCATAGCCCGCACCCTCGTCATCGGGGTTACCCGGCTTCTCGTACATCACGGGCGGCCCGGGCGTGCCGCCATACGGGCGCTTGTAGGGCTTCATCGGCCAGTTGTCGGGCGCGTCGTAGTTGCCGAGCGGTGCCGTCATGTAGTCGCCATACTCGCCGCGGTATTCAGCCTCACCATAGACGCCTTTCGTCGTTGGCGGACCTGGCGGTATGCCGAGGGCGGCGTAGTAGTCGTTGCGCGACTGTGTGATTTGGTGCAGCCGCTCGGCGTAGTCCTTCTGACCGGCCGTCACGCAGGCTTTCGAGGCGTCGTAGAGGTTGTTGAAGCCGCCTGTGCCTATCTTGCTCGCTATGCGCTGACTGCCAGCGTAGTAGTGCTTTGTGAAGCGGTCTGGGCTGACCACCATGTAGGGCGAGACGTACATCGTCCAGTTGTCCCTGTCATGCCACAGGACGCCTTGCGGAGCGCCGTTGACGAACGCCACCGTCGCCCGCCCATGGCTCTTCACGACGCGCTCGCCCGCGTGGTTGTAGGTGTAGCGCGAGACGTAGCCGTCGTCGCCGAGCGACTGCAGGCGGCCCTCCTCGTCCCACTGCATGACGCGGAGGGTGTTGGCGGTCGTGTCCTCGACTGAGACCGGGTTGCCGTCCGCGTCGTAGCTGAAGATTTTGCCGCCGGCGCGGCTTACGGCATTCGGGTGGCTCGCCGTGCCGTACTCGTAGTATACGGAATCTTTCCGCACAGGGTTACTCATCTCGTCGTAGCGCATGAGCGATTCATACTCCTTGTCCTTGGCTGTGCCGCTTGCGCTGACGATTCGGTTGAGCGCGTCATATTGGTACGTGTGGCTGAACGTGCCGCCTATTTCTCCATTTGGCTGCGCCGCATTGCTGATACCGAGAATATTGTCAACCGCATCATATTTGTAGACGTTCTCCATCATCCTCACGCCGTTCGACGTGAGGGACATCTGGTTTAGGTGGAGGCGTCTCTCATCGTAGTCGTATGCGGTCTCCGTGCCGTTGCCCATCTTGCGATATGTCAGGTTGCCGTACTTGTCGTAGCGTTGCTCTGCTATGAGCGTCTGCGAGTCACCCTCCTTCTCTGTCCTCATGGTCAGGAGGTTGCCGCCCTTGTCGTAGCCGTAGGTGACCACCTCGCCGTCGGGGTAGGTCATGGTGTTTACTCGGTTCCAACTGTCATAGTCCGCCTCCCATATGTAGGTGCGGATGTCGGTCTCGGCGAGCAGCACGGTCTTGACTGTCTTGGTCACCTCGCCGAGCTTGCCGTAGTAGTAGGCCTCGCCACCGCTGCCGTCCTCGACGAGCTTGAGGCGGCCGGCGCGGTTGTATTTCGTCTCCGTTGAGTCGCCGTAGGTGTAGGTGACGCGGTTGTAGATGTTCTTGGGGTAGACTATCTCGCTGAGCCGCTCGTAGTCGTAGGTGTAGCGTATCCTGCCGTCCGCGGCGCGCAGGTTGGGCGTCTGCTTGGCGGTCATGTTGCCCGCGGCGTCATACTCGTAGGTGGTCAGGCCTGTGTCGGGGTGGCGGACGCTGGTCTTGCGTCCCAGGCCGTCGTACTCATAGGTCGTCACCTCCTTGTTGGGGTGGACTACGCTCAATAGTTCGCCTATGGCGTTGTAGTTGAACGAGGTCTCCACGTCCAGCCCGTCGGCGTGGCGGACGGTCTTGCGGTCTCGGCTGCGTATGTCCTTATAGGTGTCGGTGACGTGGCCGTTGGCGTCGGTCAGCGTGGTCTTCAGGCACCCGTCGGCTATCGAGTATGCGGCTGTCGACGCCGTGCCGTCGGGCAGGGTGACCTTCACGGGGCGGCCCTGCGCGTCGAACTCGGTGAGCGTCGGGTTGAGTATGTCGCTCGTGTTGAGCGTGGTCGTGTTGTCGGTCGTCGGCTGACCCTCCGCCACCTTGCGCCCGAGGGCGTCGTACTTGACGACACCCGATGCTATCATCGTCTCTTTGCCGTTCACTACGCCGCTCCTCTTGGTCTGCACCGCGCGGCCGAGGTCGTCGGTGAAGAGGTATGTGGTTATCGCGGTACGCGTCTTCGCGTCGTAGTTGGTGGTCTTGGCGGTGTGGCTCTTGTCGTCGTACTCGATGCCTATTGTCGCCTGTCCACCGGCCTCTACCTCGTAGGGCGCGGAGACTGATGTCAGTCGCCCGCGGCGGTCGTATGTGTAGCGCGTCTCGTTGCCGTTGATGTCGGTCTGCCTGGTCGGCATGCGCCATTTGAGGTCGTAGTCGGTCGATGAGTGGTAGCCGAACGCGTCGGTCACGCCCGTGACGAGCGTGTGGTGGGTGTCGTCGTAGGTGTAGGAGCGGAAGAAGCGTTGTCCGCTGGCGTTCTGCTGGCGTGTGAGCTTGGTGACTTTGCCGTAGCCGTCGCGTCCCATGTCAAAGACGGCAGTCACGCCGTCGGCATGTTGGGCAATTTGTGTGAGGTCGCCGCACTCGTTGACCTGCGAGGTGGTGTGGCGGAGGGGCTTGCCGTCCGCGCTCACTTTCACATCACTCGGGCGGGTGAATATGTTTTTGCCGTCGAGCGAGTGGTACTTTATCTCGGCCGTGTAGCAGTCGCTCGGCGTGCTGCTCGTGTAGCTCGTGACGTTGCCGCGCCCGTCGTAGGCGAAACTCGCTGTGAGTGTCAGCGTCCCGTCGCAGCCCGGCTCGTAGGCTGTGGTCTTTATCTGGCTCGGGGCGATGAAGAGCGACTTGCCGTCGTGGACGCTTTTCTTGACGTAGGCGTTCTCGGTCTTGCTGATGAGGCTGCCGTCAGCGGCAGCCGTCCGCGTCTCCGTGACAAGATTTCGGGTCTCGTACGCGCGGTTGTCGTAGGCCTGCGAGGTCAGCCGGTACGGGGCGTCGCCGTTCTCCGTGTCGAGCCGCGTGGTGGTCACCTCGCCGAAGCCGAGGAACTCGCGCTCGCGGCGGTCGTAATATCCGTACTTGTACTCGAACGAGGTGGCGAAGCGTGTCGCGCCGTTTCGCCTGTCGCCGCCCTCGGTGGTGACCCGGCTCATGACCCATCGGCTCTGCGGCAGGTCGTATGTGTTGCCCGCGCGGGCGTAGTCTATGGTGGTGGTCGCGCCGAGGGGCGAGGTGACGCCGCGCAGGAGGTTGGTCCTGCCTATCTTGCCGAGGCGGACGGTCACCTTGCTGTTCTCGTCGGACTCGACGATGTCCGCCACCCCGTCGCCGTCGATGTCCATGAGCTGGCGCTCGGTGCGGTTGAGGGAGGTGGAGCCGGAGCCCTGGTAGCTGACCGATGGCGTTATGCAGACAGCCCAGACAGGGAAGGCATAGCCTGCGGCAAAACTGCCGTTTGCCACTTTCGCAACCGAGCGTCCGCTTGTCAACAAGCTGCCGAATGACTGTGGCGTCGTCTCAAAGCCAAGGCCATTATTGAAGTAGACATCCGTGCCGATGACCATATCTGGCAGCCCGTCGCCATCGACGTCCATCAGGGTCGCGTCCGTTTGGTTGTCCGTTCGGGAATAGTTAACGCCGCCAGAAAGTGTGAAATAGCCACAGACGGGAACACAGAAGCCTCCGCCAGGCCCCTTTGTCACGGCGCTTCCCTTGCGTATAATCTTATGACCGAATGTCGTCGGGGCTGCGAATCCATAGCCCGTGTTGAGACGAACAGTCCCGTCGTTGAGCAGCATGTCGGGCAGCCCGTCGCCGTTGATGTCCGTCCAGTCGTTTATCGACTCGTCGGCATTGTTGCTAAGGCTGCCGCTTGCGCCCATTCCGAAACGGGCGATGAGGCCAGCGTCGTTCGCCTGTTTTGAAGTGGCGTCCTTGGTGCTTTTCCCAATCGCGACAGCAAATGATTTTGACCGGCTTAATGAATTGCCATACGACTCACCCTTTGATGTCACGGCATCACAACCGAGCCGCGTCAGGCCGCTACCCATTGCGCCGCTCAGTCGTGTGTATTGGCAACCTGTCTGCCCGTCGATATTTGTCAACCAGTCAGGATAGCTGTCCCCATTCAAGTCTATGACAGACTGATACGTCTTGACAATAGTGCCCCCCCCCTGCTCGAACTGACACCAAAAACAGGGCCATTGATTGACTTGCCCTCCGCCTCGCTCAGCGTGCGCATCCGCATGGCGTTCATTGCGTAGCCCGACGCGCCGTAGTCAAAGGCCTCCACGCTGATTTCGGACTCCAACTGCCGTGAGGAGCATATCTCCGTGGCGGCCACGCAGACGCTGTCCCTCACGCTCACCCAACGCCTGTTTTGGGCGTCGTAGGCCATGCTGAGGAGCGGCGAGTCCGCCTTGTCCATCAATGACGGGATGTCGTCATCGCTTATGTTGTCGGCTCTGATGTCGCTGTACTTGCTCTCGTCATATTTCAGTTTGGCGGTCTTGATGACCGTCTCAGTCGTGTCACTCCATGCGAACTGCCCCCAGCCGCGATACAAATTCCCGAGCTCCTGACGCGCTATCTTGCTCGACACGGAAGCCTTTATGATGTCGAGCGGCACGTATTCGCGCTCCTCTCGGCGAACCGCGTGTTCCACATTTGCCGTGTCAACGTACGTGTCCGTGTAGACAAGTGTGACCCACTGGCCGATTCGCATTTCGGCACTGCCAACCGATTCTGTCTCCTCGTCGATGTAGAAATCCGCGAGGAGCTTTTTGCCAATGTTGTCCAAGCTGAGCGGGAGGCAGATGCTATCTGCTTTCGCATTGCGTATGTACCCGGCAGTGGTGTCCGCGAGTTCAACATTTTTATCCGCTACGGAGGTCAGGGAGAAGACAAATTTGCTCGTCTTTATCGTATCGGACGAAAAACGCACCCCGTCGAGGTATGGGAATACTTTTAACTCATTGTCGTAAATGGCGTTGGCCAACACCGAGCCGGTCTTTTGCCAAGCCGCGTCCACGAATATGGAGTCCGTCTCCCCGACCTTGAAATCATACGTCGGTTTCTTGCCGTCTGACAGGGCTTTCGCGGGGGCGACAGTGACTGTCTTGTTGTACATCCTCCCGATTTCCGGGACGATGTGCATCGTGGCCGTCTCGCCATCAAAAGTGGAGGTGGCCTTTATCGTCCAATCCAGGTTCTCCCAGTCGAGAGGCTCCCGGCTCTCAACTTTCGCGCTGACGAGGAGTGTGTCGCCGGCTGACAAGGGCGGGGTGACATCCCAAGCCCGGGCCTCCCCGAACAGCCCGTCTTTCACGTCGTCGTAGTAGTCGAGGCGGCTCGTGCCGACCTCGTTGCCGTCGCCGTCGTACTGCGTGATGGCGGAGAGCATGGTTTTGCGCAACTGGCCATTGGTGAAGGTCGGCACGTAGCGTGCGAGGAGTTCGTCCTTATAGAGGACGGATATGTCGCCCAGCAGCTCGCCGTCGGTCTGCAACAGTCCGAGGCGGTAGCTTGTCGTGGCGTCGCGTCGTATGTTGGCGTCGCCCTCGGCGAGCGTTATTTTTACGCTGTATGCGCCGCGCTCATTGCCGTGGTTGGTGTAGCGGATCTCCGTCGGGTAGAGGCGTCCGCCGCGCTCCGTGTATGAGTACGTCACGTTGTCGCCATGCGGCTCCTCGACCTTGCTGAGAGCCCAGTGGACGATGTTGCCGTCGTCGTTGCGGACAGTGTCCTTGTAAGTGTACGTCACGCCGTCCCTGGTCGTCACCTCCCACCAGTAGTTGGTTGGAGAGTCACCGTGGCGGACTATCTTCGAGAACGAATTTTCGACACGCGGGAAGAACTCGCGGTCGCTCTGCCGCTCTATGCTTTCTGGCGAGCGGTGGGGCTGTAGCGTGGTCTGCCCGCCGTTTATGAGGTAGATCTCGGTCTCATAGTCCTTGTCGAAGCGCGGCACGCCCCAGCGGGTGTCGATGTCTATGGAGGGCGTATGCAGGCTCCAGCCGTAGCCGCACCAGCCGCTGCGCCCCTCGCTGCTGTAGGTCAGCGCGAGGCTGGGTTGCATGCCGTTGCGTCCCGCGGGCGTGGCTATTGGGTAGCTGAGTGTCGCCGCTCCGCTCTGCACGGCTTGTGGCGTTTGCGGGATTATGATGCCCTGCAGCGGGTCGGCGGCCTTCACGCCGCTCATGGCGGTGGGGGCGAAGCCCTGAGTCTCTGGCATCTCCGGCACCTGCAGCACGCCGGCTATCATGTCGGTGAAGTGGCTCGTCAGCGCGCAGGCGAGGGTGTTGTCGTGGTTGGCGGTGTCCTTGGCGAGGGCCGTCCACCGCTCGCGCCCCTCGTCGTAGAAGTAGACGAACACGTCGCGGCCGGTGTAGCCGTGCGGGATGGCGAGGGTGTCAACGGGCAGGGATATGCGCACGCGGCCGCCTGTGAAGTGCCTGCCGTGGGGCAGGAGGCGGAAGCCGGCGACGTCCCGCGTGACGTTCACCATGCCTTGCGGCAGGCGGGCTATGTTGCCATCCTCTAAGGCCGTTATGCTTAGCGTCAGCTCCTTGTCAACAGCACCTATGGGCACGCTTAGCGTCGCGCCCATGAGCGTCACGCTCGCCGAGTCGGTCGGCGTGGCCTGGAGGGTCTTGCGGAGGAGGTCGCGGGGGGAGATTGCTGAGCTTGTAGGTGCGGTCGGCGGAGCGATTGCGACGGTGTCTGTGGCAATCGTATCAGTCACCACAAAGTCCGTTGGGGTCACTGTTTGGTTCGCCTGACGAGTATCCAACACCTCGCCACCGCAACTTGTGAAAAGTGCGGCGACGGCGACAGCCAGATATTTCATCAGACACCTCACGCGCCTACTTGCTGATTAGTTTATACGACCGCTTGTCCTTGCCGCTCTCGATGGTGGCGACCCACACGCCCTCGCTCGGGAGCGTGACCGTTATGCGGTAGAAGTCGCTGCCGCCGCCACTCAGCACGGCGTAGCTGTGACCGTCAAGGCTGTGCAGCCCGACTCTTACGTCGGCCACCTCGCGCAGGCGGATGCGCAAGTGCACCCGTCCATCGGTCGTGGGGTTCGGGGCGGCGGAGACGGCGTATATGCTGCCGTCGGCGGCGTTAGCTTCCTCTGGTTCGGGCTGCTTGTCTCCTTTGGCGGCGATGATTGTGAAAGTTATGCCCTTGTTTATAGGCACGCCGTCGAACTGCGCCTTGAGCGAGCCGAGGTCGGCGCTCTTCAGATACGCCGTGTCGTTTACCGAGAGCCAATAATGCTCATCGGCTTCGAGTGGGAAAGCCTCCTATATGCGCTCGGCATCGAAAGCGATGTTTACTGTTTCAGGTGTCTCACCCGTTGTCGAGACCCTCCATGTGCGGCCGAGGCGTTTGGGTAGACCCTCCTCGCGTATGTATTTCAGTGATTGGTTATCATCACCGAGGACGACGTAGCTCATCGGGGAAAGAGTGTCGGCGGTCAATCGTAAAAGTTCAGCCGTCTCCGCGTTTGTCGCAGATGTTTGGTATAGATTGGAAATGGTGTCGTTGCAGATGCCGAGAATATGGTGAGAAAATTCTGCGTTCTCCACCGCGTTCCATACCATGCGTCCGTCGCTGCCGATGTATGAAGATGGGGTCGTCTGGTCGAGCGTGATGCCGTATTTTAGGGCGAGATAGGTGTCAACCTTCTGCCTCTCACGGCTGCTTAGCAGCCTGTCGAAGACTATGCTCTCGCGGATGCTGTCGGCACTCTCGGTGAGTGGTAAATCCGCCATCGATATGGCCGTCGTGTCTGATTCAGACAGTCGCTGGCGGACTGATATTATGCGCGGGATGTTTGCGGGTATGTTGTCCGCGAAGTTTATGTACTGGCCGCTGTTCGGCTCTGCCACCCGTCGGGAGGTTATGAGAGTCTGACCCGAGACAAGTGTCGCATCCTCCGCGTCGTCTGTGGGTATTATGACTTGGAAGGAGGTGAAGCCCATCGCGTTTTGAGGCAGGGTGTCAATCGTGTTGACTTGTTCGTTTGCCGCACTCCACACGCAAGGTTTCGACACACCGCCTGGGAGGTGTTGCGCGTTTGCCGCTACGCAGAGCAGCATGGCGATGTGTGTGGCGAGTGTCCGCATCGTCATCTCCTTCTTGAAAAGCCGTTCCTCGTCAGCATCCAGCCTACGCTCACGCCTGCGTATTGGCTGTCGTTGCGCTGCTCGGTGTAGCTGTAGTCGTTGACACCCACCTCGAGCAGGTCGGTCAGGCACTTGCCATAGAAGGCCTCGACGGTCAGCCCCGTCGGGAAGTCGTAGCCGAGCGAGAGGTCTGCCCGCACGAGCGTCCGCCCTTTTACTGTCTGGCAGAGACGCCCCTCCACCTGCATCTTGGCGGAGTTCGTGACACCCGTGGCGTCATACTTGACGCACGACGTGCCGTTGAGGCATGGGCCTGCGCATATTGCCGCCTTGACGAACGCGCCTTTCACGGGGTAGACCTTCGCGCCCATGCCCAGCGTTATGTGGTTGAGCTTGATGTCGTAGGTCTCTGTGGCGTGGGGGGCTGTCTTCTCGACCTCACACCTCGTCTGAAAATAACTTACGCTCCCCTCCACGGCCACGAGGCTCGTCGGGAAGCGGTATTGCGCGACTATTGAGACTGTCGGGGTGACGTGTCGTTTCTCGCCAAGCTCGTATGTCGGCTTGCCGTCGTCGGGGCAGAATGTCTGTCTGAGGTTGGCTATCGCCACGTGGTTAGCGCCAATGCGGAGGCCGGCGGTGAAAGTCCCGTTATGTGTTTGGGCGAACGAGCAAATGTCAGTTGCCTCTAATAACACGGCTAAACATATAGCGCTGACAATTCTCATCTGCGCCTGTGCTTGTCCGGGTTGTCCATTGGCAAACCCCAGCCGACAAGCATACCGAATGAGTTCAAGCGGTTATCAGCCTCGCCAAAGTCGTGGCGGTTGGGATGTGTGGTGATGACGTCGCTCAGGCCGTGGCGGTAGAACGCCTCGACGTTCATGCCCATCGGGAACTCATAGCCGAGAGCCAACGGTAGATAGACATTGCCGTTCGCGGAAAACGCCTCAGCAAACTCGTCGGCCGTCTCCTCGTCCGTCGGGACGTAGAAGTCCCCCCAGCCCATCTCGGGCGAGTTGGAGGAATACGAGAAAATGTCTTTCGTTATGTTCCAACCGTAACCTATGCCCGCCGACAGGTACAATCCCTTGAACGCATAGCCTTTGATATGGGCGGACGCGCCCACGGTCTGGAATTTTGCGTCAACCGTATATGTAAATCCCTCTATGTCGTCGTATGTGGTGCGGGTGTTTATCGCGTCATACGATATGCGTCCCTCAAGCCCTATTGGGGAATGAGGAATCCTGTACGAGAGAAATATGCTTGCCGAGAATGACGGACGGAAATCCTCCGCGAAACTGTACCCCGAATAATACCCCTCGCTAATGAGCGTCTTGGGTATTCCCGACATCTTGCTGACGCCCGCTCCTGCTTTCACCCCATAAGCCGCATCGGATTTGTATTGGGCGGTAGCGGAGGCGTATACACACGACAAAGCTACAATGAAAAGTCCCGCAAATAAGTGTCTGTCGAGTGTGAGCGTTGGGCTATGTCTCATTGAATTTTCATCACTTTCTAATAAAGGCGCAAAGATATAAAATTATCATAAAATCATATTCAACTTTCTCTTGTCCGAAGGGTTCGACGAGCAGTTTGACATGGTCAAATTTGAGAAGACGGACAAAGAGTTCACATTTTCCAATGGTGAGACAATACGCTATATACCCGCACGCTGCAGGCGCATATTAAAGGGTGTCATAGGCTCTAACCTCTTCATCTTTCGGCATGTCATACTCTATGCCTGGTTTTTAACATTACAGAGGTGAGTATTTTAACATATGCACCGGAAAAAAGGCTTAATCTAAAAAAGCCGACTCTTTGCCTATATGCCGAAAAATCTCACTATATTTGTAGGCTAATTGAAAACATTTTTTGCGGCTTGGTGTGCGCCTTCGTGCGCCTCTCAACGCCCGCAGCAAAGAGACATATATGAGCGAAGAAAATAAGAACGGCGGCTACGACGCCAGTAGCATAACCGTCCTCGAAGGTCTTGAGGCCGTCCGCAAACGCCCCTCAATGTACATCGGCGATATCGGTGAGCGCGGTCTCCATCATCTTGTCTATGAGGTTGTTGACAACTCCATTGATGAGGCCATGGCTGGCTATTGCACGCACATCGAGGTCGCCATCAATGAGGATCAGTCCATCACTGTCCAAGATAACGGACGTGGCATCCCTGTTGATATGCATGAGAAGGAGCACCGCTCCGCCCTTGAGGTCGTCATGACTGTGCTCCACGCTGGCGGTAAGTTCGACAAGAACTCATATAAGGTGTCAGGTGGTCTCCATGGTGTCGGTGTGTCTTGCGTTAACGCGCTCTCGGACAGCATGGATGTCGAGGTGCGCCGCGGCGGTAAGACCTATCGTCAGGAGTATTCAAAGGGAAAGCCTCTCGGCCCTGTCACTGAGGTCGGTCCTGCCGACACGACTGGCACGAGGGTTCATTTCCACCCCGATGGCACCATCTTCACCACCACGCTCTACCACTACGCCATTCTTGCCAAGCGTCTCCGCCAGCTCGCCTACCTCAATAAGGGCATCCGTATAACTCTGGAGGACCGCCGCTCTGTGGATGAGGAGGGCAATGCTCAAGAGCCAAAGAAGGAGTCTTTCTACTCAGAGAAGGGTCTTGAGGAGTTTGTCGAGTATATCAATGGCTCAAACGAGCGACTCATCCCAACCCCCATCTGCATAAGCAATGACAAGGGCGCAATCCCTGTCGATGTGGCTCTCCTCTACAATAACTCGTATTCCGAGAAGATTTTCAGCTTTGTCAATAACATTGACACCATCGAGGGCGGCACACATCTCAATGGTTTCCGCCGCGGCCTGACTCGCACGCTCAAGGCTTGGGGTGAGCAGAACAAGATGTTTGACAAGCTGAAGTTCGAGATTGACCGCGAGGACTTCCGTGAGGGTCTCACGGCCGTCATCTCTGTCAAGGTCATGGAACCCCAGTTCGAGGGTCAGACCAAGACAAAGCTCGGTAACAGTGAGGCTGATAAGGCTGTAGCTGATGCTGTCTCTGAGGCTATGGAGAATTTCCTTGAGGAACACCCTAAGGAGGCTAAGCTTATCATTGACAAGATTATCCTTGCCGCCACAGCCCGTGTTGAGGCTCGCAAGGCTCGTGAGACTGTCCAGCGCAAGGGTGCTATGCACGGCTTCGGCTTGCCAGGCAAATTGGCAGACTGCTCAGGCAAGGATCCTGTGGAGTGTGAGCTCTTCCTGGTCGAGGGTGACTCGGCAGGCGGATCGGCCAAGCAGGGCCGCAACCGTCACTATCAGGCTATTCTCCCACTTCGCGGTAAGATCCTCAATGTCGAGAAGGCCATGTGGCACAAGGCGTTCGAGAGCGAGGAAATTAAGAATATCTACACGGCTCTCGGTGTCTCTGTTGGCACTGAGGACGACTCTAAGGCTCTCAACATCACCAAGCTCCGTTACCACAAGGTCATCATCATGACCGATGCCGATGTCGATGGTAGCCATATCGCGACCCTCATCCTCACTTTCTTCTTCCGCTACATGCGCGAGCTCATTGATGGCGGTCACGTCTACATTGCCACACCACCTCTTTATCTCTGCAAAAAGGGTAAGGTTGAGGAGTACTGTTGGACAGAGGATCAGCGACTCAGCTTCATTGAGAAGTATGGCAAGGGCGGTGCCGAAGGCGGTGCGGATGGCTCTGTCCACGTCCAGCGTTATAAAGGTCTCGGTGAGATGAACCCTGAGCAGCTGTTCGACACGACCATGAACCCCGAGAAGCGCACCCTACGCAAGGTGCACATTGAGGACGCCATTGAGGCCGATCGCATTTTCTCTGTCCTCATGGGCGAGGATGTCGAGCCTCGTCGCCAGTTCATTGAGGAGAACGCCACCTTCGCTAATATCGACGCGTAAGGGCGACCCTCTTAGGCCGATTTTAAGAAGTCTTTTTTCCACCATAAGTCCCGTCCTCTCGTGTGCGCTCAGCCATCGAGGGCGGGGCTTTTAGTTTTTCGCAATCTCATGTGCCGTAAATTACAGGTGTGTCTCGTCCTGTTTCTCATAGTCTTCGCTCTGCCTCTCTCGGCGCAGCGCGTGGTCTCCCTTCTCCCCTCTGCCACCTATGCCGCCGTGCAGATGGGGGCGGATGCCAACATTGTGGGTCGCACATCCTATTGCCCCGAGCCTGCCAAGGGCGTGATGTCCACCATCATAGGTGACGCCATGACTGTCAATCTGGAGGTCATTGTGAGTCTCAAGCCCGATGTGGTGATTGTTTCTCCTTTCACTGCCGCAAATGTGGTGTCTCGTCTCAAAAGCCTCAACATCAAGACTGTCTCTATGCCTACACCAGCCAATTTCAGCGAGATTTGCGCTCAGGCCATTGAAGTCGGCAAACTGACAGGTCATGAGGCTCAAGCACGCCAAATGGTGGCCGAAGAGTCGAGCAAGGTCGAGCGTATTACACAAACAGCCACCAAGCCCAAGTCTCCAAAGCTCGTCTACATGCAAATAGGTGTCAATCCCATCTGGGGGGCCACTCCAGACTATTATATCAATGAGATTGTCACTCGCCTCGGGCTGACTAATGTTCTCGCTGATGGTGAGGGCGCATGCTCGCGCGAGGTCGTGCTGGCGCGTCATCCTGCCATCGTTGTCGTATCCTCTCTCGGCGGACTTGGCAAGGCTGAGTCCGAATGGTGGAAGGCAAGTGGTTCGGTTTCCGCAGTTGTCGATGAGAGTTGCCTCTGCTGCCCTACGCCCCGTTTTTTCCGCATGGCGCTTGAATCGGTCAACTCGTTGCTCGTTAATCTTAAATAGCACCCTTTGTCCCGTTCCGCAAAACATATAGTTTTTTTTGCCGCGTGCATTGCAGCACTCGCCATTCTGGGCTATGCGTACCTATTTATAGGTCTGCCAGAGGTTGATTCAGCTACTTGCGATGTCATTGTGAGAGGGCTGCGCTTGCCGCGTATGCTGTGCGCCATGGGTGTCGGTGCCCTTCTCTCAGTGGCGGGGGCCATCATGCAGGGCGTTTTCCGCAATCCGCTTGTTGAGCCTTACACCATGGGTGTCTCTGGCGGAGCGGTGGTCGGTGTGGCCTTGGCCTTCATATCGGGCTCTGTGGCAGCCTATGGGGCTGTGTCTATAACTTTGGGTGCTGCTCTTGGCGGATTGCTGACTCTTGCTGTTGTGCTACTAATGCGCCGCGCTGTGGGCTATGACACTGGCGTGTTGCTTATCTGTGGCATCATGATTAGCTTCGTCTCGTCGGCCGTCACCACGGTGTTGCTCGCCTTGGCCTCACGCGAGGATGTCAGTCAGGTCATCTCGTGGTCCATCGGCTCTTTCGATGGGGTGGGGGAGGCTATGTCTCTCTTTGTCTTGGCGGCTGGCTTGCTTGCCACTCTGCTCTCTGTCTTCCTTGGCAATGTGGTCAATGTCCTCTCTTTGGGTGACGCGGAGGCCCGTTCGCTTGGTGTCGCGCCAGGGCGTGCGGCGGGGTGGCTCTTTGTCTTCGCTACTCTTTTGACTGCTGTCTCCGTCTCGGCTGCAGGCGTTGTGGCGTTTGTCGGCATGGCTGTGCCTCACTTGACGCGTACGCTTTGCGGAGCAGATAATCGTGTGGTCCTGCCAGCCTCGGGTTTGCTGGGGTCGCTTGTCTTGATGGCGTGCGACCTGGTGGCGAAGACTGTCATCAGTCCGCGCGAGTTGCCTGCCGGGGCGGTGTGTGCTGTGGCGGGGGGCGTTATGTTTATCTATATGACTGTCAGATGGAAAAAGAGGGTGGATTGATTGCTTGCTTGGCGGATTGCTGTGGGGGGTATGTCCGTGGTGAGAGCCAAATTGATGGGGTGAGCCTTGCTCTCCATCCCGGTCGCCTTGTGGCAGTCATCGGGCCCAATGGTGCTGGCAAGTCAACTCTGCTTAAGGCTCTTACTGGCTCGTTGCCTTGGCAGATTGGGAACACTGAACTCTGTGGGCGTGATGTCGGATCTCTGTCGGCCCACGATGTGGCGCGTCTTGCCGCCTTTGCGCATACGAGGCGCGAATCCGTCTGGCTCTCTGTCATGGACTATGTCCTTCTGGGGCGCACTCCTCACCGCCCGTTGCTCTCAATCTCTTATTCTGATGCCGACCTCCGCATTGCAAAAGATGCTATTTCGCAAGTAGGATTGTCAAATCACGCTCAAAGCCCAGTCTCGACCCTCAGTGACGGTTTGCGCCAATTGGCGTCTGTGGCAAGGTCTCTCGCCCAACAACCCAAACTGCTGCTGCTCGATGAACCCATTGCCAATCTGGACCCTGCCAACCAATTGCGGGTTCTCTCTGTGGTCTCTTCTGCCACCAAGGAGGGCGGCATGGCTACTGTTGCTGTGCTTCATGATGTCAATGCGGCTCTTGATTGGGCCGACGATGTGGCTGTGATGCGCGATGGCCGTCTCTTATGTTTCGGCCCGACCCGGTCTACTCTCACGGCTGAGCTGCTCGCGGAGGCTTATGACGTGCCTTTCTCACTCCGAATGGCATTCGCTCCGCAAAAAAGTGTCAAATAATTCCAATTCGCATTTCATAAATACAACCAAAAGACATAACTTTGCGCCAAAATAGCGTAAAATACATAACACTACAATACGACAGACATGTCAAAGGAGATAGAAGACAAGCAATCTAAAGCCACCGAAGAGGGCTTCGCATCTGTACAGGAAGGCCTCAACTCTTTCGAGCTGTTCTTTGAGAACCACCAGAAGCCCATCGTCATCGGTTTCTGCGCCCTCATCGTCATTTGCGCTCTCGGCTGGATCTTTAAGACTCAATACATCGAGCCCAACAAGCAAGAGGCTCAGGCTGAACTTTTCCAGGCTCAGTATTATTTCGAGACTGACAGCTTCGCCCTCGCCCTCAATGGCGACGGCACCAACAGCGGTTTCCTCTCTGTCATCGACGAGTACTCCTCAACCCCCGCTGGCAAGCTCGCTTGCTACTACGCTGGCGTTTGCTATCTCAACCTCGGTGAGTACGAGAACGCTAAGAAGTATCTGAGCGACTTCTCTTCTGACGATGAGATTCTCAACACCTATGCCATCACCCTCATCGGTGACGCAGAGGTCGAGCTCGGCAATGATGACGCAGCCGTAGCACAGTTCAAGAAGGCAGCAGCCAAGGAAAACAAGGTCGCTTCGCCTGTCGCACTCGAGAAACTCGGCAATCTCTACGAGAAGCTCGGCAAGGCTGATGAGGCCATCGCCGCCTACCAGCAGATTAAGGATGACTACCCACAGAGCCCCGTAGCAATGGGCATTGAGAAGTCCATCAACTCCGTCAAAAAGTAGGTGAACCCTGAAGCATAGCTTAATCTTATAAGAGACAAGGGCTGCCCGATGAGACACTCGGGCGACCCTTGTCTCTGTTTCGTAACTTACGCAATCAACATTCAGAACATTATATCATGGCAACCAGTCTAAAAAATCTTTCAGACTACGACCCTAAGAAAGTACCTTCGGCCGAGGACATGAGTTTCGGCATTGTCGTCTCCGAGTGGAACAGCAACATTACCGACTCCCTCCTTGAGGGCGCTGTCGAGTCGCTCGTCAAGCATGGAGCTAAGAATAGCAACATTGAGATTTTCCACGTCCCCGGCAGCTTCGAGCTTATCGCGGGCGCCAAGATGATGCTCCGCAAACATCATCCCGACGCCATCATCTGCCTCGGCTCTGTCATCCGTGGCGACACCCCGCATTTCGACTATGTCTGCTCAGGCACAACGCAGGGCATCGCTCAGCTTAATCTCGACAATGACATCCCCTTCATCTTCGGCCTCCTCACTACCGACAATCTCCAGCAGGCTCTCGACCGTTGCGGCGGAAAGCTCGGCAACAAGGGTACCGAGTGCGCCATCACGGCCATTAAGATGGTGGCGCTCAACAAGGCGTAGCGGCTGTGTGATGACCGTCGCTGTGTGAAGAACATAACGAAACGGTACACCGACACGAACTTTTTACTACTTTCGCATCTCAGAAAAGAGGACATGCGGAGTTATCCGGCCAAAGGCGAATGACACGGCGGGGTGTAGTTTCCCCGGTATCGACTGACCTGAGGCGCGGCGGCACGCTGACCTTTAAACCAATAACCCTAACAACCTCAATGGTAAAGATTACATTCCCAGACGGCAGCTCTCGCGAGTATGAGCAGGGCGTGACCGGCATGCAGATTGCCGAGTCCATCAGCCCAAAACTCGCCAAGGAGGTGCTCGTCGCCAGCGTCAACGGTCAGTTGTACGACCTCGCGCGACCCATCAATGAAGACAGCGCAATCGAGCTCCACAAGTGGGACGACCCACAGGGCAAGAAGGCTTTCTGGCACTCCTCCGCCCATCTGCTCGCCGAGGCCCTCAAGGCTCTCTATCCTGGCATCAAGTTCGGCTTCGGACCCGCCACGGAGAACGGTTTCTTCTATGATGTCGACCCGGGTGAGAACACCATCAAGGAAGGCGATTTCGCGGCTATCGAGAAGAAAATGCTCGAGCTTGCGCGCCAAGGCAACGACTTTGTCCGCAAGGAGGTCTCTAAGGCCGAGGCCATCAAGATTTTCGAGGCCGACAACCAGACCTACAAGGTGGAGCACATCAGTGATTTGGATGAGGGCAGCATCTCAACCTACACCCAGGGCTCTTTCACCGACCTCTGCGCAGGACCACATATCCCCAACACCAGCTTCATCAAGGCTGTCAAGCTCACAAGCATTGCTGGCGCCTACTGGCGTGGCAATGAGAATAACCCTCAGCTGCAACGCATCTATGGCGTGACCTTCCCAAAGCAGAAGTTGCTTGAGGAGTACCTCACTATTCTTGAGGAGGCCAAGAAGCGCGACCACCGCAAGATCGGCAAGGAGATGAAGCTCTTCACCTTCTCCGACCGCGTCGGTCAGGGTCTGCCTCTCTGGCTGCCCGATGGCGCAAGGCTTCGCCGCCGTCTTGAGGAGTTCCTCCGCGACGTGCAGGAGAGCTATGGCTACATCCCCGTCATCACCCCACACATCGGCAACAAGGCGCTCTATGTCACCTCTGGCCACTACGCCAAGTATGGCAAGGACAGCTTCCAGCCCATCCACACCCCAATCGAGGGCGAGGAGTACCTCCTGAAGCCCATGAACTGCCCTCATCACTGCGAAATCTACCGCAGCGAGCCGCGCTCTTACAAGGACCTCCCACTCCGCTACGCTGAGTTCGGCACGGTCTATCGTTATGAGCAGAGCGGTGAGCTCCACGGTTTGACCCGTGTCCGCGGATTTACCCAGGATGACTCCCACATCTTTGTCCGCCCCGACCAGATTAAGACTGAGTTCGAGAAGGTTATGGATATCATCCTCTACATCTTCCGTACTTTCAACTTCACGCAATACACCACTCAGGTCTCTCTCCGTGACCCTAACAACAGGGAGAAGTACATTGGCTCGGATGAGAACTGGGAGAAGGCTGAGGCTGCTATCATCGAGGCTTGCAAAGAGAAGGGTGTGCCCTTCGTAGAGAAGACTGGCGAGGCCGCGTTCTACGGCCCTAAGCTCGACTTCATGGTCAAGGACGCCATCGGCCGCGAGTGGCAGCTCGGCACCATTCAGGTTGACTACAACCTGCCTGAACGTTTCGAACTCGAGTACACTGGCGCCGACAACAAGCCCCACCGCCCCGTCATGATCCACCGCGCCCCCTTCGGCAGCATGGAGCGTTTCGTGGCTGTCCTCATTGAGAACACCGCAGGCAAGTTCCCTCTCTGGCTGACTCCTAACCAGGCAATTGTCCTGCCTGTCAGCGAGAAGTATAACGAGTATGCGGCCAAGGTCGCTGAGCAGCTCAACCGCCTCAAGGTTCGCACCATCATTGACGACCGCAACGAGAAGATCGGCCGCAAGGTGCGCGACAACGAGCTCAAGCGAATCCCCTACATGCTCATCGTGGGTGAGAAAGAGGCTGCTGACGGCACCGTCTCCATCCGCAAGCAGGGCGAGGGCGAGCAGGGCACTCTCTCCATCGCTGACTTCGGCAAGAAGATTAACGATGAGGTCTATGAGATGCTCAACGCTAACAAGCTTGACCCCACGAAGTAGAAAAAATATTCAAAAAAATCAATTTCGGACAAAGATACGCATTGGATAATCAACACAATGCGTATCTTTGCACCCGAAATCGAACGTCAGAATCAAAACCAAGAGTCACAACGCATGGTGAACACCACCACACCCAACAATGGGCGTCCCGCTGGCAACGGCGGAAATGGCGGAAATTTTCAGGGTCGCCGCGGACCACAACAGCCTGAGGCTGAGCACAGGATTAATAACAAAATCCGTGTCCCTGAGGTGCGCCTCGTAGGCGATAACATTGAGAACCCTGGTGTCTACTCCACCAAGGAGGCCCTTAAGTTGGCCGATGAGATGGAGCTTGACCTCGTGGAGATCTCTCCCTCCGCTGAACCGCCTGTCTGCAAAATCCTTGACTACCAGAAGTTCCTCTACCAGCAGAAGAAGAAGCAGAAGGAAATCAAGGCTAAGCAGGTCAAGGTCACTGTCAAGGAGATCCGTTTCGGGCCTCAGACTGATGATCATGACTATGACTTCAAGCTCAAGCACGCTCAGAAGTTCATTGAGGAAGGCTCTAAGGTCAAAGCCTATGTCTTCTTCCGCGGCAGGTCCATCCTCTTCAAGGAGCAGGGTGAGATTCTCCTCCTCCGCTTCGCTAATGACCTTGAGGAGGTCGCCAAGGTTGAGCAGATGCCTGTGCTCGAGGGTAAGAGGATGACTATGTTCCTTGCGCCTAAGGCCAAGAAGAACTAACTTCGATTCCTTTCCTAAGGATATATTTTCAACCCCATTAAGCCTGGGGTCTGTCTCTAATAAAAAACCTGGTCACGCCAGAGCAAGGGGCATTGAGGTGATGATGTGGCGGGTTGCGGCGTGAGCCGTACTCGTCAAGTCCTGAACCACGATTTCCCAAGGCAGCTCGGCTGGCCGCAAGCAAGATTAAAATGCCTAAAATGAAGACCAACTCCAGCGCCAAGAAGAGGTTCACCCTCACCGGCACTGGCAAGATCAAGAGAAAGCATGCCTATAAGAGGCACATCCTCACCAAGAAGGAGACCAAGCAGAAGCGCAACCTCACCCACGCTGGTCTTGTTGATCAGACCAACATCCGCGAGGTTAAGCAGCTCCTCCACATCTAATTTTTAGTGAGAGGCAAGGCCACCGGTCATGATTTGGAACCGTCAGCCTGCCACCAACATTTCAAAACACGCTCGCTGAGCTAATCTATTCTTGTAAAGACACGGCGTGAAGCCTGTGCGCCAGCAGCGATAACAAAAAGAAACTAATGCCAAGATCAGTCAATCACGTAGCTTCACGCGCAAGGCGCAAAGCTATCCTCAAACTCACTAAGGGCAACTTCGGCCGTCGTAAGAACGTCTGGACTGTAGCCAAGAACACCTGGGAGAAGGGTCAGACCTATGCTTACAGGGATCGCAAGAACAAGAAGCGCGCTTTCCGCGCCCTCTGGATTCAGCGTATCAATGCTGCTGCCCGTCTCGAGGGTCTTTCTTACAGCAAGCTCATCGGTCTCATCAACAAGCAGGGTATCGAGATCAACCGTAAGGTTCTCGCTGACCTCGCTGTTAACCACCCTGAGGCTTTCAAGGCTGTTGTTAACAAGGCCAAAGAGGGTGCGAAGTAGAGTTTAACTCTCTCGCTCAACTCTAATTGAAGTTTTCCCAGGCAGTAAACCAGGCTTAAGAATAGGAACCTCGCAAGAGCTATTGCTTTTGCGAGGTTCTTTTTTTTCTCCAAATCATTGTTCCTCACCCCTTTTTCACAAACTCGCTCAGTCTGTCAAAGGTCGTGTCAATGAATGTGTAGTTTATCATTCCGCTTGTCTCCATGGGTTGATAGTCAGCATATTGTCTGCGGACAAATCGCAGCTCGAAGGCGAGGCGTATGTCGTTTGCATCGCTCGCGTCATCCTGTTCCTTGGCCTCTTTGGCTGTTATGGTGCGCATGCGTGTAATCTCATACACGTCCCTCACTCCCGTGCCTTTGATGTAGGGCATGAAGAAATGCAGGTCCTGCAAGGCTATTGTGGTCGGGAAACGGCTGCCTGTGTAGTAGAGAGTGGCTGTGCCGTCCAGGAACTTCTCTTTGGCGGCCCGTCCTCTGCTGTTGTCACCGACGAGGCCGATAAGCACTCGGTTGCCAACCTCCACATACGCCCCTTTCTGGGGTATGACGTTGGATATGGTCTCGTGGCTCTTGGTCTCTATCAGTTGGGCGATGAATTGTTCCAGCAACTTCCTGTTGCGTTTGTCTTTGGGGCGAAGTGGGAATGCGCCAATGTTTACCTCGCCAATAGTCTTGTAGAATTTAGCTACCTCGACATCTGTGGGCTCACCGTCTCCAGGGAAGAGGATATAACCGCCTATGACCTCTTTTTTTAGCGCGTTGGTGTCGTAGTCTTTGTAATAGATGGCGTCGCGGTAGCGGTGCATCTGGTTGATGGCGTCGTCGGGTGGTGTGTCCACACCGTTCTGCCGTCCGTCTATGCGATATTTGGCATCGAAGAGGTAAGTCATCTTCATGCCCTGTTGCAGGTCGTTCTTTGTGAGTTGCAGTACAATGTCTGGCTTCTGCGGCACGGTGGGGATGACTAAGTCTTTCATGCCCACATTGTCGTTCTCGCGGTCGGTACTCTTCGGGTTGTAGACGAGTTCCGCCAACTCCACATTGTCTTTTTTGAACAGGATGCGGGAGTGCTCGCCCTTGCCCAAATCCCACGTGAAGAGGCCGTTCATCTCCATGCGGTTATGGTGCTCCACATCCACATCAGCCAACCCAAGCTGCTCTTTAACTATATGGCTCACCTCAATGAAGCACCATATCTCATAGAGCGTGGCTATGTCCTTGGTTTGCAGTCTATACAGACCATCATAGAGCGAGTAGCCGCGGCGCAGTAAGTTCCATGTGCGGTACACTTGACTGTAGCCTGTGGCTTTTTGCAGCACCATGCTCTCCTGGGGCATCCCCTTATATCTGCCCACTGTGCGGAAGAATGGATTGCGCCCAAGGAGTTGCAGCGTTTTGAGGGTTTTGCGCATCTCGTCTCTCTTCACGTCCGAGATGTTGTTTATGCTCTCAATGCGCTGTTTCAGCGCCTCATATCTGCCTGTTATTTGCGCCAAGGCGAATTTCAGGAAGCGGTTCTCCTGTGTGTCATTGGTCTGTGTCTGTTCTTCCACCCGATAGAGGTGTCCGCTTTCTTTCCTATGCTCAGCTAATTCATTCTCAATGGTTCGCGGAACGATGGTCAGTCGGTCGGCACGTTTGTAACTCTCATGACCATGCAACCTGTGCCTTGGGCGGTCTATTATGCTCTTGCAGGCGCGGATGAATTTCTCCTGCTCCCCGGCAAAGACGCTCCACCAAATCAGCTCGGGCGTCTCCCCGTTCTGGTCGGGCGCGAAGCCATGGAATGTGCGGCGCATATAGTCAAGCGACAGCATGCGATACTCCGCCTCTATGTCCTCTATTATGCTGTGCCAATGCTCGTGATAGTCGAGTTTGGTGCTCAGCACCTCAAAGGAGAAGGTGAAGCGTCTCACCGCCCCATCCTTTGTCTTATATATGATGTTTATCTCGCTCCGTCCTATCTCGTTGCCGTAGTTGAGGAACCCCGCCAAGATGCCACGGCGGAAGGAGAATTTGTCGTTCTCGCCTTGCAACTCTGATCCGAACTGCGCATCTTTCACATGGTCTCCGAACTCCACCCAGATGGGGTAGTCGGCGTTGTCAAAGAAAACAGCGGGGGCCTGCTCGCCCTTTTGTATCTCCTGCCTTCCCTCTCCAGTCTCCCGAACAACTGACACCACTCCCTCTGTCCAAGAGTAAGTCGAGAGCAGTCCCTGCTCACCTATGTTACTCTTGGCCTTTGCCCATATGGCATCGAATTTGCCGCACTCGATGCTCATCAGGAAGTCCGTGTGGGTGATGGTCAGAAGTTCCATGTGCTTATTTCAGTAAATTTCGGTTGTCTCCGCTTTCCAAAACTTTCATTTGCTGTATGGCAATTTGATTAAGCTTAACAAGACGTTCTCCCTGTGCAATGCCTTGGTCTATAAAAACGGCGTTAAGATTTTCCATATTCGACAAGCATATCAACTCGTTAATAGTTGCATAGTCACGAATGTTACCTTTCTTGTCTGCATTCGCTTCACGCCATTGCTTGGCGGTCATGCCAAACATTGCAACGTTCAGTACGTCAGCCTCGTTCGCATAGATAATACTTGTTTGTTGGGGTGTTACTTCTTCAGGGATGATGTTGCGCTTGATGGCATCTGTATGTATGCGGTAATTGATTTTTGATAATTCACGCTTTGCGGTCCACCCCAGTTGTCGTTGCTCCTCTTCCTTTAATCGTTGGAACTCCTTGACTATATATATTTTAAATTCAGGACTAATCCACATGGCAAATTCAAAGGCTATGTCCTTATGGGCATAAGTTCCACCATACCTTCCTGCTTTCGATTGGATAGAAATGGCATTAGTCTTTGCCACAAAATCTTTCACGCTTATTTTGAAACTGTTCAGTCCTGCTTGACTTTTAATTATGGCGAATTCGCCATAATTAAAAGATGGGTTATATACTTTTTCCCAAATACCGATAAACTCAAGTGTATTTCGGTTGCGCAACCAATCTGTCACAAAGAAATCTCCGTCTTTAGCCCTAATCATATCTGTAAGACAGATGTAATCTTCTCCGTTTACCTTGACAATGGAGACTTCCGTGTCCTTAACTGTTATTTTTGCCATATTGTTTCTTTTTAGGGGGGCATATGTATTGCTGTTTAGCTCCAGAAACTTGTATACCCCGATTGCAGCCGCCTCTTCATCTCGCCCAGCTTGGCCACGCTGACCGACTCCACTTTGTGGTCCTCGTCGGTAATCTCATTCAGTCCCTCGGTGATGGTCTGGCTCAACGTATCCAGTAGTCTGTCTGTCACTTTGCTGTCGTCTCCCTCAATGCGCGAGAGGATTTTCATGCTCGTTATCTCATCGAGCGCGCGGGCAACGACGAATCCCTGAGGCAACTCATTGCCCTCCTCATCTTTGTTATATGGCAAGTTGTTCACCACATAGAGCAGGAACTCGTTTCGGGTGCGGTAGGCAACCTTGAATGGTGTGCCACTCAGCACGTCGTTAATCTTTTGCAGGTAGCCGAGGGCGGTGTCGCACACATCTTTGTAACCATCATACACATCCACGCCCTCCACGGCCGTGCCGATAAGCTCATTTTCACCAATCTTTCCTATGCTCTCATTTCGCTCCGTCAATCCGCCGCGCAGGTCCACCTCGTTCATCTCAATGGTCATGGCGCGGTCCAGCACCTTGCGCGAGAAGGAGAAGGTCGTCTCGTCCATGTTGACAGTGCCGACAACAATCAGGTTCTGTGGGATGCATATGCCGTCCTTGTTAAACCGCGCCCTCACCTCCTCGTCCGATGTGATGGCTGCCGTCAGGTTGAAATACCATTCGGCATCCTCTTTCCTTAATATCGGGTCTGTGGCGACTGTTCCATCCTCACCTCTTTTGCGCGACTCCACCACGCTCAGATACTCGGCAAAATATTGCTCCACGGGAGCCAGGTTCATCTCGTCAAGGCAAAGGAAATAAGGCTTATCGGTCTCTGCCCAAGCCCTTGCCACGAATTTCAAGAAGTCGCCTGCCACAAACTCCGCCTTCCCGCTCACTCGGCTCACATAGCCAATCAGCTCACTCGAGTCGTGCCAGTTAGGTTTAACCAGAACCATCTCAAAGTTCCTCGGCTTCTGCACCCTATATTCCGCTTCTCCTTTCTCCCAGCATGCCCTCGCCAACTCCCTCACTATCCTGCTCTTGCCCGTGCCTGAGATGCCGGCAAGGAGCATGAAAGGCTTCGATTTGATGGCGGTGAGGTGGGGGCGGAAGGGGGTGTTATCTTTGAGGGTGATATTTTCATCCCTATCATCTTCTTTGCCATCATTATATGGAGTATTTATGTTTGTAATTTCAATATCAAAGATGCCATCGTTCCCCTTTCGTATATGTAAATCAGAATAACCTCCAGCAAGATAATTGCGGATTGTGAACTTTCCTTCTTGTTCCTTTCCTGTACTGTCAATGTACCGTACCTCTTTCAATAATCCGTTGAAATAGAAACGAGAATCTATTTTTCCATTCTTTTGTAGTACATTCTTTCTTGCGTTCCACTTTTGGGTTATAGTATCAACTTGTTTTTCTCCTTCTACAAATAAGGCATCAAGCAAAGCTAATTGGTTTATGACAAAATCCTTGGAATACTCAACCAAACAATGTATGGATGACTGGTCAAATTTTCTTGGCAAGATTGAAGCGATGAATAATATCGCTTTTGCAAGATTTTCCTTAGGTATCTAACTGTAACCTGTTCTCCTGCACCCTCAAAGAGTTTGTAATGTTCATTATCCAAGAATAAATCAGTGTTCTTGGCATCACCCGCATTTAGTGGGCGGTAACTTGCATTGGTGTCATTGATATGCTTAACAATTTCCTCCATGCTTACAATAATATTTCCGGTTGTACCTTTTCAAAACAGTAATTAGGTCGAACTCCTACCTTTATGGACTGAAGAATCGTATGATTGATGCCCATTCTGTAAGAAAAGTCGGCTATATCAGATTTGACAGAGGAAATATAGTCCATACAGTTTGTACATATTCGAAGTCTCTTTTGGATATAGTCCATATTGAATACTCTGTAAACTGAGTATTTTCTATATTCTTTTAAGCCATAGATAAAATCTATTTCATCATCGCTGTAATAAAGGAATTGATTGAAGTCAAATCGGGTTGACTTAACATCCACAAAGTTTTCCGATTTCAGCCCTTCGTTGATGATGAAGTCGAATGGCGCACCAGATTCTGTGTTGGCATTCATCCACCTGTAATTGCTTATAATATGGGCTAACTTTTGTTTATCCAAATATTGCGCAATAAGCTGCTCTCCGCTATAACCAACTTGCTTGAAGAGCTTGTTTGCTTTTTCAAGATCTAACTTTTTGTAATTTCTGACATGCTTGCCTGTTTGTGATGCAACCTCTATCTCTTTCTGTAACTTTATAGAAACTCTATTCACTTTATTTTCTAAGAAGTCAATGGCAAGAGAAAATGAAGCACTATTCTGAGTGTAAACCTTGTTGATAGTTGGGAATATAAGGGATACGTATTGGTAATCTTCTGAGTCATTTGATATTAGCCAAAAGACTAATTCCTCGCTCTGCAAACCAAACCACACCAAGTACCATTCGCAATAAGGTTTCAAGGATGCGAACTCGCGGATTTGATTTACAATCGTATGTTCGTTTCTTGCGCCCGACTTTATGTTTGGGGCATCCATCTTACCTGTGCTGCGGTTTATCTTGCCGTAGTCACAATTTAAAATTTCACAAAAGTCGCCATATATCAGTATGGCTGTTTTCTCAACATGATTATCTGGCAAGAAATCTAAAACATGCTGATAAAGTCCAATATGAGTTTGATGCCCTGACTCTTTCATGCCAAGGTCGTTAGGGGATAATTTCTTGAAACCAATTTTCTTTTCTGGATGTACCTCAAAAAACATACTATTCGTGGATTATGTTATTTGTTATAAGATAATACAGTACAGCGTATATTGTGTTTATACTGACTGCGTTTCCTGCTTGCTTGTATAGTGATCCGTCTGCAACCCCTGCTTTTCTGCCATTAATGGCAAAATTGGCAGGGAAGCCTTGTAGCATGAATGCCTCCTCTGGTGTTAATTTACGGATCGGCAACTGCGCCAATTGTTCCTTCGTCATAGTTTTGACCGGATTGACAGAGCCGTGTGATTCAATGAAGTCTTGACTATAATAATTGTCTTGACAAGCGCGATGCATCTTATGCATTGTTGCGGTCAAAGGGCGTGCTATAGTCATGTTAATGTCCGACTTAGACTTAAAGTTTGCTGAGCCGTCTGATAGCAATGTCGGCTTGATTTTCTCGGATAGGAAATATTTTTTATCAACATCTACACTAAGTACATCGTTGACACTTCGATAATGGTATGTACTAGACCTCTCATATACTTGTTCAAATAAGGCTGCTACTTTATCGCTCTTGAATTGCGATTCGAAATCACTGGGAACAGGTTCTGTTGTAGCAAAAATCAAAAGCCTGTTACGTGTTTGAGGCAAGTGAAAATGTGAAGTGTTAAATATGTCCGTAAAAACTTGATACCCTAAAGTCTCTAACTCTTGTTTGATACGTGCGAACGTTCTTCCTTTATCGTGAGACTTAAGGTTTTTTACATTTTCAAGAAGAACATACCGTGGTCTCTTTGTTGCGAGAATATCAATGATGTGGAAAAACATTTGCCCGCGATTCTCGTCGAAGCCTGCTTGCTTGCCCATCATACTAAAAGTCTGGCATGGAAACCCACCAGTTACAAAGTCAAATTGAGGCAAATTGTTTATGTTGTCCTTATCCTTTGTAAACTCTACAATATCTCCCAAGGCTATCTCATGGTAAGCCTCTGGATGATAATTAGCGCAATATGTCTTTACTGCTTTTGCGTCTATCTCGGAATATCCGATGCAATGAAAGTCCATTATGTGGTCTTGTGTCAGCAAATCCATAGCCCTTCTAAAACCACCAATGCCGGCAAATAATTCTAAATGTCTCATTTTATAAA
>CAVFBC010000013.1:0-67047 GCA_963620575.1 Alistipes putredinis
ACGCTGCGTTCTCTGATGGCTTCAAAAATTTTTTGATGCAGATTGAGTTCGCCAATATAAAAGAAGATGAGGTTGATGAGGTGAAGCATTTCATCGAGCAGAACCTTCAGTCAACGGTCGGGTACTGGACTGAGGAGGATGTAGAGAAGAAAGCCTTGCAGTGGAAATCGTCAAAGCCGTTAAAGCCTGAGCCACAACCCCGTCCCAATCCTGATAAAGGCGAAGAGAATCAGTCGAATGACGACTCTTCTGAAAATCAAAATAGTGTCGCAGAAAAACGCGAGCTGGCAAAGAAGCATATAAAGGGCATATCCCTCGACGAAGCCATCGCTTTGCTTAACAAACTCTGTGACGAAGGTAATGAATGGTTGTTGGACAAGATAAATAGTTAGCGGCCTATGTACAAGGTGTTTAATTCATTGCAAGACCTTTATCAGGAGATAGAGGTCGATAAAAATTGGACGGGTGCGGAGAGCTCTCTTCGCAACCGCTACCCCATACGCTTTGTACTGTTTGAGAATTTTTGTGATTTCGGTGAGTTTGTCCAAGTGTGCCAAGACCACGACGTGTTTGTGCAGAGTATAGAGAAGTGGATGAGAGATGGACAGGATGATAAGCTCATCACCTATTCGCAACTGGCAACTGAGTTTGAATCTAATATCAAGAAATTGCCTGCAAAAGATTTCGTTATTGCGCCATTCTCGGAGATAACCCGCTTTTATGACAATATGCATTATGCCGAGTTTGACTCGTTGTTGAAAACAGTACGCCTTGTACAGTCGACAGAAGAAGCTCAACGTGACCATCAGCGTATCTATGTACCCATCATAGGTATGCAGAGTAAGGTTAGCAAACTCAAAGATGACCCAAACATTCACATTTGGGAGTGCCATTCAGGGACAGAGAGCAAAAACTATAGGTTGGTGTTGACTTCAGGAACAACCTACGGTGTACGGGGATTGGAAAACAAGTTCAGTGTCTGCGAGAATCTGAGACAGTGGATTTTACTTTGGAAGAAAGTAGGAGCTAAGGTGAAGCAACAAATCATATGCTCATCGAAGTGTATCTGTGACAATGCTGGTAATGCGCAGCCAGACAATGCCTTCGACTACACCATTTGTCACAATGCTTTTGAGTTTTTGAGCAAAGGTCTCGGCATTGATTTTGGAGGACTGACCGCAGAGGAGGAAGATTTGCCATTTTGGGAGCAGTTGGCTTCAAACATCGACATTGAGGATTTTGACTTTGAGATGTTTGTCAATAAGCGGTTCAATACATCTAATCTGCTTGACGGCTTAGCTTTCGTGCGGACATGGTTCGATTATAAGGATGACTTTTCTCGTTGGTTGTTGAAAAGCTATTTCTTGTGGAAAAACACCACACCGACCTATCTGGCGATGGTGCTGAGAAACTGTAAGACGCAGAGCACGTTAGACTTGTTTTCTCTGTTAGCTACCCAAGTGTTTGATGAGCCACAGGATGAAGCGAACCTCATACTGCGCAGGATGTTGCTAATGGAAGCCCCAAAGCATAATGCGAAGATTACCCAGTTGGCCGAGCAAAAGGTCAAGTCCAAACTGATGGCTATGGCCGAAGACCCCGAACGTGGATGCTATTATGCTATGAAATATATGACATCACTCACGCAATCGGAACAATACCTGATGACTGAATGGGTGGGACAAGGCAAGATAGACGTGAAAGACATTCAAGCATTAATGCCTTCGCTTTGTTCTTATCTTGAGCCTCTTGGCATCCAATTGGGTAACTCTTTCACATGGCTATGCGACTATTTCCGTGAGTACACGCACTCGAAGATAGCCAATAAAGCCAATGAATGCTTACAGCAGATGCTGAAGGAACAAAATGCGTCGCAAGCCACTTTTGAGGCTTGGAGAGATAATTTCAAAACCGTTAAGACCATCCTTCACAATCGACAAGACATAGACATCTATTACTGGATAGACGGATTGGGAATAGACTGGATTCCATTCATTACAAATGTAATAGAGAAACATAAGGTGGATGGTGTCTATCTCAACGAGGTTTATGTCGCTACTGCGGAACTTCCGACGGTAACTTCTGTCAACAAGGTGAAACTGGAAGAGTTGACGGGCGATAAGTTGGACAAGATAGGTGATATTGACTCGTTTGCCCATGCGCAGAAGAGCTATCCTGCCTATATCATAGATGAATTACGCCTTGTGGAAGAAGCTATCTCCAGAGTGCTGGCGCAATACAACGGCAAGAAGATTGCGTTCGTTTCGGACCATGGACTCAGTTATATGGCTCAGTTTGGTAAAGGTCTCAATCTCGCGGGTATAGAGACTGGTCATTCTGGAAGATGTGCGGTTTGGACAAAGGGTACCCCTTCGGTAGATTGTAACTATACGGTCCTACAGGACGGAAAGACCATCTGTGCCCTCAACCACAATTCTCTTGCTGCAAAAATTCCAATGGGGCAAGGTGCGCATGGTGGTGCTACGCCAGAAGAGGTGTTGGTCCCCGTCATCATTGTTTCAAACCAGAAAAATGCCAATGTTTATTCGGCCAAACTGCTAACAACAGATTTGGTGGCGTCAAGTCCCATGGTACAGTACAACATCAAGGGATTGAGTAGCATTGATACACCAAAGCTGAGTTACAATGGCGTAGAATATCTGCTCCACAAGAAACAAGACAACATATACGAAAGTGAAAGGCTGAACCTTGTAGGAACAGCCACAAGAATTACTCTCGTAATAGGAGATTTCAAGCAGACTGACACAATAGGCGTCAATATGGGTGTGCAGGAGGATGACCTATTTGGATTTTAACTATGCAGACATCTACAATACAGAAAGTCAGGGAGCAGTTTGCATCCATGGCCATATATAAAGATCCGGCATCAACAAACAGTTTGTTTGCTGGTCGCAATCTTCCCTCCTTTGTGAAGGATTTTATTCTTAAGCGCTATGTCAACGAAGACGGTTCTGTAAATAGTTCTGGGCTGACAGGGTTTCTTGACATGGTGATTCCACAGAAGCAAACGGAGGTGAAAGACCGTTTGTCTTCTGGTGAAGAACTGACACTTCTCACCCGATTTATAATTTATATAGACTTGGTGAAGGGTGTGCGCTGTTTTGGTATTCCAGATCTTGGCATCAAAATTAACGAGGGACAGATTCCGGAATACGTGTATAAAAACCATCAGGGTGAGTTGGTGGACGGAGAAAAGTGGGGGATAATCAAGCTGTCTGTACTTCCTGATGATGGAGGAAAGAAAAACCATGTGGAAATGGTGGACTATAAGCCGTTCAAGCCATATCGTTCTGTGGACATAGACTATCTGAGAAATGCGAGGGCTGCGTTCTCTATATCTGAGTGGATTGACGTGCTGCTTTCTGCAATGGAGTATGAGGCTGACGGTTTTGAGTCGTTGACACAGAAAGTTGAGTTTCTAAGCCGACTTCTCATTTTTGTAGAGCCACGGCTTAATGTCATTGAGTTGGCCCCTAAAGGTACTGGCAAATCGTTTGTTTTTGGCAATCTTTCTAAATATGGCTGGCTCGTAAGTGGAGGTAAGGTGACTCGTGCCAAATTGTTCTACGATAAGGCCAAACAACAGAATGGCATCATCAAAAATCATGACTTTGTGGCATTTGATGAGATTCAAACTATCATTTTCCAAGAACCAGCCGAGATTCAAGCGGCTTTGAAGTCCTATCTGGAGAGTGGAAAAACAACTATTGACAATAACGAGTTTAGTTCGGAATGTGGCTTGATGATTATGGGTAATATTCCGCTTAATGAGCAGCGTCGCCCCGTTAATAATAGTTATTTCAGCTCTTTACCACAGTCTTTTAGAGAATCTGCGCTTCTTGACCGTTTCCATTGTTTCCTTGAAGGCTGGAATTTGCCGCGTGTTAACAAAGGTATCATTTATCGAGGATGGACGCTTAATGTGGAGTACTTTTCGGAAATACTTCATTCTCTTCGCACTCAAAATGTTTATGGTTTGTTGTTTGACGAACTTGTTGAATGTGACAAGAATGCGGACACGCGCGACTTTAATGCGGTCAAGAGGGTCTCTGTCGCTTACATGAAATTGCTTTTCCCCCATTGGACGCATTTAAGCGACGTGAATATGTATGAGTTTGAAACGTATTGCCTTCTGCCAGCCATACGACGTCGTGGCATCATAAAAGAGCAGTGCCATGTCATTGATGTTGAGTTCAAGGAGGCTATGCCAAATTTTTGGCTGAAGAGTAAGGCTTGACTTTCGCAAATAATTATTATCTCACACGAAAACGGCCCGATGCAGAAGGTTAATTCGCATCGGGCTGCTGTTTTTATGTATTTTGTGTCAGGCGATTAATTCTCTCTAATATGCGTGCACGTCCCCCGTGCCAGACTTCTTCACCTTGCTGTCATCGCCAATGTAACGTATGGTGCAGGCTATTGACTCAGCGTTCAGCGAGTTGCTGAACTTCACAATCGCGTCAGTGTTGATTGCCTTTATCGACACGTCCTCACTCTCAAGCAGGTGGGCGTCATATGACGACTCGCCGAGTGTGCCTGCCACAAAGACAGTCTGTCGCGTGGCCTTGCCTTCGAGGCTTATGACGCTCGTGCTGGCGTCAACGCTCAGCTCGTCCACCTCAATCTCCATCTTTGCCTCGCACTTGGCGCCGACGTCAAGTGTCAGCTTGCCCTTGTGGCTGAAAAGGCAGTCCGTCTCCACTGATGCGCCGCGGCGAACCGTAACCTTGTCGATGTCTTTGAAGTAGACCATTACCTGGACGGCCGAACCTGGTGTGCGCTTTTTCATCCTGACGGTCAGAGTGCCGTCTTTCACAATGGTCTCGACATCCGATGTCGGGCAGCCGTCTGTCACGACCTCCAATGCGACCTTATCGCCCTGAATAAGCGAGACGTTGGCTCCCTTGTTGACCTCGATGGCGGTGAATGTGCCGTTCACTTGCCGCCCTTCCCTGTTCTCTGCGAATGACGCAGTGGTCGCTGTGGCCAAAGTCATAACCGCGGCTATGAGTCTCTTAATCATAGGATTTTCTATTTTGGGGTTAATGAATTAGTTCTTGTCTGCCTTGTCTCTGCTTGCAAAGAGACTGGCTATTATTGTTCCCGAAATCGAGTGCCATGCACACGATATGGCGCACGGGACCACTGCAAGCGGGTTTGTGGCAATGAAGAATGTAGAAGCCAAATTAGTAGCAAGGCCAGCGTTTTGCATCCCGACCTCTATACTTATGGTGCGGTTTTTGGCTTTTGAGAACTTGAACAGGCGGCCAACGGCATAGCCCAAGGCGTAGCCCAACGAATTGTGCATGAACACAGCCGCAAAAGTTATGCCAATGAGTGAAAGCCCGCCCATCTCAATGTCTGGTTTAACCTGACTGACGACGCCGCCGACTATGAATGCCAATGCGATGACGCTGAGTGGTGGCATAACATCACGCACCCTCTGAAAACTCTCTCTGCCACCACAAATGGCGTTCAATCCGAAGCCTACGGATATGGGCAGAAGGGTGACAAGAAGTATACTCAGGAACATGCTATATGCGTCAACGTCTACGCTTTGACCCGCCAATGCGAGCATGAGCGTGGGCGTGACAAATGGCGCAAGGAGGGTCGACACTGTCGTCATGCCGACAGAAAACGCCACATCGCCCCTGCACAGGTAACTCATCAAGTTGCTCGATACACCACCTGGGCAGCAGCCCACAAGGATGAGCCCAATTGCCACGCTGGTGTCGAGTCCCAATGCCCAAGTTATGCCATACGCCACGAGCGGCATTATTGTGAATTGGGCTATGGTGCCGAGAGCAATGTCAAACGGACGTTCGGCCAAGATGCGGAAGTCTCGCCCCGTCAGGGTCAGACCCATGGTCAGCATGATGAAGCCCAAGACGAGCGTCTGCGTGATGCCTGTCATGTAGCCGAAGAGGGGAGGGTAGACGTAACCGGCCACGGCTGCCGCAATCACAAGAAGTGACGCATGGTCTGTCAATTTTTTCATCGCTCTGTCTCTCTCTGTCAGACTTGATTATTTGCCGTTGCTCAGCAGTTCGCGGGCGTTGGCCAATGCTGCGTCAGACACTGTCGCGCCGCTCAGCATCTTGGCAATCTCGGTCACGCGGTCGTCGTCCGTCAATTGCTTGATGTGGGATATGGTCCGTTCGTCGGTGTCCTCTTTATACACTTTGTAGTGCTTGTGCCCCTTGGCTGCCACTTGCGGCAGGTGGGTTATGGCAAGCACCTGCATATGTGTGGCCATACTGCTCATTATCTTGCCCATCTTGTCGGCCACGTCACCAGACACTCCCGTGTCAATCTCATCGAATATGATGGTCGGCAGGCTTTTCGTTTGGGACAGGAGCGACTTGATGCTGAGCATTACGCGGCTCATCTCACCGCCCGAGGCTACGCGCGCTATGTCCGTCGGCTCGCCGTTCTTATTGGCGGCGAAGAGGAAACGTATGTCGTCTTGTCCGTTTGGACCGAGGTCAGACTTGGCGTGGCTTATAACGAATTTGGCGTTGGCCATGCCCATTTCGTGCAACTGGCTCTCTATCTGGCTTGTTATGTCGGCAAAGACTGACTGGCGTTTTTCAGAGAGGGTGTCGGCTTTTGTCTGAGCCGCTGATGTGAGGACTTGCAGCTCCTCTGTCAACTCCTGAAGCCTTTCGTCAAAAGAATCCACTGCCGCCACTTTCTTGCGCAGCTCGTCGCGGATGGACATCAACTCGCCTACTGTCGCAACACCATGCTTCTGTGTCAGCGAGTTCAGGATGTTGAGCCTGTCTGTGAGGCGGCGTTGCTCTTCGGGGTCGAAGTCCACTTTCTCAATCACGTCTCGCAGAGTCTGTCGGATGTCGTCGAGGTCTATGCGGGCGGTCTCAACCCTGCTCACTATGTCGGCCTCTTGCGGCAGGAAGTGTGACACGCGGTCCAGATTGCGCCCCATGTCGCCCAGCTGATGCACTATTCCGCTCTCGTCTCCGTCTAACGCGTTGATGGCCATGGCTATGTTTTCTTTAATTTCCTCGGCCTTGTCTTGCATCTCTTGCTGACGCTCCAGTCTCTCCAATTCGTCAGGCTCCTCCAATTTGGCGTTCTCTAATTCGCCAAGCACAAATCGGTTGTAGTCCAACTCTTTGCCCTGGCGGGCGTTGAGTTCCTTGAGTTCCTGCAACTCTTGTTGCTTGGCTCTCATTTGGGCATAGGCGGAGGCATAGGCGGTTAGTTCGCTCTGCGTCTTGGCCATCGAGTCCACCACGTCGAGGTGGAAGCCCGTCTGGCTCAGCAGCATGTTCTGGTGCTGGGAGTGTATGTCTATCAAGTGTGCGCCCAGCTCTTTGAGGAATGCCACTGTGGCTGGGGTGTCGTTCACGAAGGCCCTGCTTTTGCCGTTTGGCTGAATCTCGCGGCGTATGATGGTCACATCGTCATACTCCATGTCGGCTTCTGCGAAAATCTCTTTCAGCCCATAGTCGGCAATGTCGAATGTCGCCTCCACCACACATTTGCGCGTCTTGTCTAGCAGAGCCTGGGCGTCGGCTTTCTGCCCCAACAACATGCCGAGTGCGCCGAGCATAATCGATTTGCCTGCGCCTGTCTCGCCTGTTATGACCGACATGCCGCCATCAAGTGTGAGGTCGGTATGGTCAATCAGGGCGTAGTTGTCTATGATGAGTTGCTGTAACACGCTTTCTCTCTTATTCTTTGATGGCCTGTGCCGTCGGACTTCCGCCTCTGAGGCTCAGGCTATTTGAGTTTGCTGTATTTGCTGATGTTAGCCGGGTCGGCTGTCTGAAGAACCTCCAGAACCCTGGTCTTCTCAATCTGGGGAGCCTCGCTGAATATGTTCACAATCTCGTCGCTCTTGGCTGTGAAAAAGAGGTTCAGCCAATATGGGTTGCGAGATGAGCGGCGGCGGATGTCTTTTATCTTATCAAGTGCCTCGTAAATGGATTGGCGGGCGGTCTCCATGTTGTCCGCCATCTGGTCCAGACCCATCCTGTGATATGTGTATATCTGCTGGTGCAGCACCCTGTGGTTGTCGTCCATGGCATTGTTTATGAGCCAATACCTGTTTGACGTGCCGTCATATGACTTCCAGCCTGAGAATGTCGAGCTTTGAGCCTGATTGACAATGTTCTCCGCCTGCTTGAAATAGGGCGAGCCACCATTGGGCGAGAAACTGTCATAGTCCAGTCCCAGCATGAAGTTGACATAGAACGCTATGATTGGCACCAGGTTGTCCTGATCATAGACGGTCGGGTTATAGACGAGTGGCTGCCCCTCGTTGTAGCGGAACTGGATGTCGTCATCTTGCAGGTTGAGCATGGTGGTGGTGTACGCGCTTCCCCACACGGGGCGGCGCAACTGGACCGTCAGTGAGCCTTTGAACTCATTGCTCGACACTTGCGTGGTTATGTTGAAGTTGAGTGTGCACTCAATTCTCTCGCGTGTCTCGAATTTGTCGGTGGTCCATGTCTGCGCGCTCATGAAGTCCTGAAGGGCGTTGCGCATGTTGTCGTATATCTGCTTGTTGGTGCCTTGCACCGAGGCCGACGTGACGCTCACGCTGCACTGCAACTCTTGCGCCTCGGCTGCCGATGGCGCAAGTGGCAATGCGACGGATGCTATCGTTGCGGCTATTGCCACGACAGTGTGTCTTAGTCTACTACGCATTCTTGGTCTGCATTATTCGTTCCAGGGTATCTGCCACATCTGCGGCAACCTCCGTTTTGGCTTTGAGTGGGTATGGTGTCGTGGTGCCATTTTGCTCAATTATGGTCACTTTGTTCGTGTCCACCATGAATCCGGCACCTTTGTCTGCCAATGAGTTAAGGACTATAAAGTCCATGTTTTTCTTTGCTAACTTGCCTTGGGCGTTGCTCATCTCGTCGGTCGTCTCCAAGGCGAATCCAGCCAATGTCTGACTCGGCGTTTTCATTTTGCCAAGCTCGGCGGCAATGTCCGGGTTGGGGGTCAGGGCAATGGTGAAGGCGTCGTGATGCTTTATTTTCTGCTCAGCCTGCTGCGCGGGGGCGAAGTCTGCCACGGCAGCTGTCATGATGGCTGCGTCGCAATCGGGAAACGCCTTACGCGCGGCATCATACATCTGCTTGGCGTTTTCAACCTTCACAAGGCTGATGTTCAGGTTGCTCGTGGTTATCTTGACTGGGCCAGAGATGAGGGTTACATCGGCGCCGCGGTTGGCAATCTCCTCAGCTATGGCATAACCCATCTTTCCGCTCGAATAGTTGCCAATGAAGCGGACCGGGTCCATCTTCTCATACGTCGGCCCTGCCGTAATCATTACTTTCTTGCCTCGTAGTGATCCGTCACGACGGGCAAAAAAGTTCTCCACGCGCTCGGCAATGTCATGAGGCTCGGCCATACGTCCCTTTCCACTCAAGCCACTCGCTAATTCGCCATCCGCAGCCTCGATAATCTCTACGTCGCGGCTTTTCAGTGTGGCTATGTTCTGCTGTGTGGCGGGGTGCGCCATCATGTCCAAATCCATAGATGGGGCGGCGAAGACGGGGCAGCGCGCTGATAGATATGTGGTCAGAAGCAGATTGTCCGCTATGCCGCACGCCATCTTGCCCAGTGTGTTGGCTGTGGCGGGGGCTATCACGTAGGCGTCGGACCAGATGCCGAGACTTATGTGGCTGTTCCATTGTCCGTTCTCGGGGTCGAAGAAGTCCACCACAATAGGGTGCTTGCTCACTGTGGCCAGGGTCAGCGGGGTGACGAACTGCTTGGCCGTCGGTGTCATGACGACTTTTACCTCAGCCCCACGCTTGACGAACTCGCGAACTAAGAATGGCGTCTTGTAGGCCGCTATGCCGCCCGTGACTCCTACTAATATATGTTTGCCTTTAAGTTGCATGTCTGTTTTGATGTGGTATAGTGTTACGCTTTCTTCTTCCTCAGGTGGAGTGAGTAGCCCATGTTCCACTCGATGAAGTCCGCCACTGTTAGGCGGTGGGCGTAGATGTTAATTCCTACATGGACTCCCACTGGGAATGTATATTTAAGTCCTGCCCGCTGGAAACTCTTGTCTTTCTGCTGCTTGTGAGGTATGCCCTTAGGCTGGTGAAGGTAATAGCCCATTTGGGTCACTATGCCCAAGTTGCCGATGCAAAACTCGTGCGCCCCAAACACTCCATATGAGAACCTTTTGCTTGCCGGACCCAACACGACCTCCATGTCGTCCCGTCCTCTCACTCGCAGGCCCGATCCCGTCAGCTCATCATATACGACTGATATTCCTGCCCCATATTTACCCTTGACGCAGTACTGGTGCAAAAACTGGGCTTGGAGAGTCATTGAGTTATACCGTGCGCCAAGCTGATACGGGGTGCTGCATGCACCGGGGTAACATACCGTGTCCACCTCAAACCGCTTGGTGCCATAGCCTACAGTAAAGTCTATCTCGTTGCCTTTAATCTTTTCCGCTGGTTTAGCTATTCTGGGCAGTCTGCGTTCCCTGAGGGCGTATTCGACTGATACTTGTGCGCTGCATAGGTTGATGCCCTTGTTGGGTTTGCGAATAGCCCCATTGGAGTAGTGGGTGAAACCTCCGCCTAATGATATAGTCCACCTGTCGGCTATGGTGTAGGCGTAGTTGACGCCCAATCCTATGCGTACCGTCGCCTTTGATCCTACCGCTATGTTTTTGGGGGCTGTGACCCTGTCGTAGCACTTCCACCCGGCTGCCATGCCCATCTCAATGTTGTACCTGAAGGCATGGCGACCATTTTCGCTGCGTGCAAAGACGCCATTGTAAAATCCGAAGACGGATAGCGGGGTTCCTATCTCGCCCCTGTTGTCCATCATGAGTGTGCCGACACCAATGCCGAAAGATGGAAGCCTGTGGGCAATCTCCCAATCCTTCTTCCCGAGAGTCTGCCAACCGAAAGCGGCATGACCTGCGCCAAAGCAGCTCATCTTTGTGCCGCTCTCGTTGTCGCCTTTCAAGAAGTCGTTGGTCTGCATTATTTTGCCACCGTCGCCTCTTATGCTGATAATGTGGTCATACTTGGCTTCTGCCTCTTGGGCGCGCGCGGTGACGCACAAACCCGCCATGACTACTGACGCTGCGGCAATGGCCGTTCTTGGTGTCATTTAATGTCTAACTGTCTTATTGCTTGAGCAAAGTCTGGTTGTCGTAGCCGCCAGAGTCGAGCTTGGCCTTCATCTCGCGCATGCTCTCGACCGTGTGGCGCACATTGTCCATTGAGTGGTTGGCTGTGGGCATGAAGCGCAACATGAGTGTGCCCGGGGGAACTGCCGGGTATTTGACTATGGTGCAGAAAATCCCGTAGTTCTCGCGCATGTCCATCACCATGTTTATGGCTGCGTTGATGGCCAAGTCGTCGGGCGATATGCCAGATAGGGTGTCATCGGCCGGCACATCGACTTTGGGGTGTATGTATACTGTTGTGATGGCGCTTTGTGTGCACCCGAGGTCGAATCCGGCCTCCCGAAGCCCGTTTTGCAGGGCCTCGGTCACTTGCCACAGTCGTGCGCGGCGCTCCGGCTCGTCTTTTAATATCTGAAGTCTTTTTTGGAGGCCGATAACCATGGCGAGGGGGAGCGACTCGTCAAATATCTGTGAGCGCATGTTATACCTCAGGTAGTTGACCACCTTCTCTTTGCCGGCAATGAAACCGCCTATGCCTGCCATCGCCTTGGCGAACGATCCGAAGATAAGATCCACTTTGTCGCCCACGCCGAGCAACTCGGTCGTCCCGCGCCCAGTCTCGCCCATGATGCCAAAGCCATGTGCGTCGTCAACGAGCAGGCTGAACTCAAACTCGTCCTTTAGTGCTGCTATTTTGTCCAAAGGCGCAATGTCGCCAGCCGTGTCAAAAACACCATCCGTGACGACCATTATGCCGCCGTCCTCTTTCTCCTTGGCTATGTAGCTTTGAGCCAATTGAAGCTTCTTGCGGCAATTTTCAGCGTCGTTATGCGTATATATGAAGCTCTTTCCGCCTTTGGCGCGGTGGAGCAAGATGCCATCCATGATTGACGCATTGGCCTCAGAGTCATAGACTATGACGTCGTATCGGTTGCAGAGGGTGTCAATGGCCGAGACCATGGCCTGATAGCCGAAGTTGACAATGAAGGCGTCCTCCTTACCCATGAAGCGGGCTATGGCGTCCTCCAGCTCCTCGTGTTTACTGGTTTGTCCGGAGATGATGCGCGTACCCATCGGGTAGCCCAACCCCCACTTGCGTGCGGCGTCTGTGTCGACCTCGCGTACCCCCGGGTCGTTGGCTAACCCCAAGTAGTTCTCCATGCTCCAGTTGAGCACGCTCTTGCCGCGGAATTTCATCACGGGGCCTATCTCGCCCTCAAGCTTGGGAAAGACGAAATATCCGTGCGCAACCTCCTGATACTTACCGAGGGTGCCGCCTCGTGTATCATCTATTTTTTTAAAGAGGTCCATTGTCTGACAATTGGTTATTTGATGATTTGTTAACTACAAAAATAGCGTTAATAAATGGAAATGCGAAACCAAGATGGCAAAATGATGCCATGCCGCAAGTCGGCTCATGGGTAAAAAAGATGTGCCGCGCGACGACCTCTTGCTCTTCGGTCGCCGCACGGCACGCTCTGCGGGGTGGGGGAGCTGTTGCCCCCTGTGATAGTGGCTGCCGCCTCTATTTCCTGTTTTTCCAGAGGTTGGTCATGTCCTCCAATGTCTTGCCTTTTGTCTCAGGCACAAGGCGGAGCACGAAGAAGGCTGCCGCTATGCATATCACGCCATAGAGGGCGTAGGCGAAGACGTGGCCAAAGTTGGGCATCGACTCGGTGCTCATGTCATACATCGGCACGAAGGTCGATGACACGATGAAGTTGAATGTCCACTGGAAGGCTACAGCGATGGCCATGGCAGCTCCGCGAATGGTGTTGGGGAAAATCTCGGCGATAAGCACCCAGCATATCGGGCCCCATGAGAACATGAAGGAGGCCGAGTAGACCATGATGCTGACGACTGGCAGCATGCCCGCGTCGCCAATGACGTTGCTGATGGCCACGCCAGCCGCTCCTATCGCCATGCCAATTGAACCCCATATGAGCAAGGGGCGGCGACCGAATTTCTCGACGGTGAGCACGGCGAAAAGTGTGAACGCCAGGTTGACTATACCCATCATGACTGTCTGGCTCATTGGGTCGCCCATGCCCATGCTCTCGAAGATGCGTGGGGCGAAATAGAGCACGGCGTTGATGCCTACGGCCTGCTGGAACACGCTGAGCATGATGCCGACAAAGATGACCATCCATCCGTAGCTGAATAGAGGCTCGACTTTCTCGTGGGCTGTCGCCTTGATGTCTGCCAAGATGCTCTTAGCCTCTGCGCTGCCATTGATGCGAGTCAGGACGTAGAGCGCCTTGTCGTCTTTGCCCGTCATCGCCAAGTAGCGTGGAGTCTCTGGCACGAGCAGCACGAGCAGTGAGAATATTCCAGCGGGGAAGGCTGCGCTCAGGAACATGTAGCGCCATCCTGTGGTGATGGTCCAAGGGTCAGATTCGGGTGCTACGCTATACACGCCCTCGGCCAAGGTGATGACCGGGTTGTGGTGGTCGCCAAGAATCATGAAGTTGACGAAGTAGACTATGAGCTGACCTGAGATGATGGCAAACTGGTTCCATGAGACGAGGGTGCCGCGAATGCGAGACGGGGCAATCTCGGCGATATACATCGGGCAGAGTGCGGAAGCGAGGCCTATGCCTAAGCCGCCGATGATGCGATAGATGTTGAATGCGATGAGCAGGCTGAATGAGGCCTCGCCGTGGTTGAAGAAAAGAAACTCGGGGTCATAGCTGCCGAGGGCGGAGAGGAAGAATAGCACTCCCGCCACAATGAGCGATTTCTTTCGGCCCAAGTTGGTGGCTATCATGCCAGAGAGTCCACTGCCTATGATGCAGCCAATGAGCGCGCTCGATGTCGTGAAACCGTGCCAGAAGCCCGTGTAGTCAAAGTCCGTGGCCCCTAAGAAAAAGGCTTGCAGACCCTTTTCCGCGCCCGAGATGACCGCAGTGTCGTAGCCGAACAGCAAACCACCGATTACGGCTACCATGACGATGCCGGCGAGGTATGCTGTGCTGCCTTTGGCTTGCTCTATTATTTTTTCCATTTTTTCTGATTTACTTATGTGTCTTTGTCTGTCTTGCCTGCGCCATCGTCTTGCTATGCGTCCATACTTCACCTCCTTCTGCCCGCGCTTTGTCTTGGTTATGCGTTGCCAAAAAGTATGTATTGGATGAGGAATAGTTAACAATTGGGCCGCAGGGCGAGAAAAAGGCCAGACAGCCGCATCTGAGTGGGCTGTCTGGCCTCTTAAGTCAATGCCGATTAGCAGTACATAGAGACGATTGTCTCATAAAGCTCCTGCTGGCCTGAGGTCTGCTTGGGCTCGCCAACGGTCTTGCCGTAGTTGTAGACGTCCTCGAGTGAGAGCTTGCCCTCCTCGAACTCCTTGCCCTTGCCAGAGTCGAAGCTTGCGTAGCGCTTTGCCTTCATCTCCTTGTAGGGGCTCTTCTCAAGCAGCTCGGCTGCTGAGAGGAGTGCGCGTGCCATGGCGTCCATGCCGCTGACGTGGGCGATGATGATGTCCTCGAGGTCGGTTGAGTTGCGACGGGTCTTGGCGTCGAAGTTCGTGCCGCCGTCCTTGAATCCACCACCGCGGATAATCTCCATCCAAGCCTGGGTGAGCTCGTAGTTGTCAATGGGGAACTGGTCGGTGTCCCAGCCATTCTGGTAGTCGCCGCGGTTGGCGTCGATGCTGCCGAGCATGCCAGCGTCAACAGCGCAAGCGAGCTCATGCTCGAAGGTGTGGCCTGCGAGGGTGGCGTGGTTAACCTCGATGTTGACCTTGAAGTCCTTGTCGAGGCCGTGAGCCTTGAGGAAGCCGATGACGGTCTCGGTGTCGACGTCATACTGGTGCTTGCTTGGCTCCATTGGCTTGGGCTCGATCAGGAAGGTGCCCTTGAAGCCCTTAGAGCGTGCGTAGTCGCGGGCCATGCCGAGCATGGTGGCCATGTGCTCCTTCTCACGCTTCATGTCGGTGTTCAGAAGGCTCATGTAGCCCTCACGACCGCCCCAGAACACGTAGTTGGTGCCGCCGAGCTCGATGGTGGCGTCGATGGCGTTCTTAATCTGGACAATGGCGCGTGCGACGACGTCAAAGTCTGGGTTGGTTGATGCGCCATTCATGTAACGCTTGTGGCCGAAGACGTTGGCGGTGCCCCAGAGGAGCTTGATGCCGGTCTCTGCCTGCTTCTTCTTGAGGTAGGCTACGACCTCCTTGAGGTTGCTCTCGTACTTCTCGACGTTGTCATCGGGGTTGACGAGGTCTACATCGTGGAAGCAGTAGTACTCGATGCCGAGCTTCTGCATGATCTCGAAGCCTGCGTCAGCCTTGTCCTTGGCTGCCTGGACGGGATCGGGGTTGGCATTCCAAGGGAAGGTCTTTGTGCCACCGCCGAACTGGTCGCCGCCCTCAGCGCAGAGGGTGTGCCACCATGCCATGGCGAACTTGAGCCACTCGCTCATCTTCTTGCCCATGACGACGCGGTTTGCGTCGTAGTAGCGGAATGCGAAGGGATTCTTGCTCTGCGCGCCCTCAAATTTGATGGCGGGGATGTTTGCGAAATATTCTTTTGCCATTTCTGTTATAGGTATTTTTGGTTTGTATTCTGTTTGCTTTTATATGTTGGCCATGAGCCTGTTGCGCCATGTCTCATAGGCCTCCTTATATTGCTCTGCGTTCTTTGTGTCCGGCTCGATGACCGACACGCGCTCAAGGCTCGCGAAGGCCTCATTGTGGTCTTTGTAGATGCCAGCCCCGATGCCAGCGCCCTTGGCTGCTCCGACTGAGCCGTCTGTGTCAAACAACTCGATGGTCGCCCCGGACACGCTCGCAAGGGTGTCTCGGAAGAGCGGGCTGAGGAACATGTTTGCGTTGCCTGCATGAATCTTATTGACAGTCATGCCCATGCTCTGCATGATCTCTATGCCGTATTGGAACGAGAACACGATGCCCTCCTGGACGGCGCGAGCCAAATGGCTGCGGTCGTGGACGTTGAAGTTGAGGCCAAGGAACTGGCAGCCAATCTCCCTGTTCTCCAACATTCTCTCCGCTCCATTGCCAAATGGCAGGATGGAGAGGCCGGCTGAGCCTATGGGGGCCTTTGCGGCTATGTTGTTAATCTCGGCATATGACACATCTGGCAGCACGTTGCGCTTGAGCCATGAGTTGAGTATGCCGGTGCCATTGACGCACAGCAGGATGCCGAGGCGTACGGCTTCGGATGAATGGTTGACGTGGGCGAATGTGTTAACGCGAGACCGTGGGTCGTAGTTGACCACGCCGTTGACACCATAGACCACTCCCGAAGTTCCTGCCGTCGATGCAATCTCTCCTGGGTTGAATACGTTGAGAGACAAGGCGTTGTTGGGCTGGTCTCCCGCACGGTAAGTCACGGGGGTGCCCTCTGCGAGTCCCAACTCTGCGGCTGCGGACTTTGTCAGTCGTCCCTGGTCGCCAAAGGTCGGGGTTATGTCAGCAATGAGGTCGGCCGGAATACCATACTCGTCCAACAGCAGATTGGCCACGCTGTTGGTGCTGAAGTCCCACATGATGCCCTCGGAAAGACCCGATATGGTGGTGCGGATGTCACCTGTCATCTTCATGGCAATGTAGTCGCCCGGGAGCATGACTTTATATATCTTCTCAAAGAGGGCGGGCTCGTTGTCCTTCACCCACTTGAGCTTGCTCGCTGTGAAGTTTCCTGGCGAGTTGAGCATGTGGCTCAGGCTCTTCTCCTGACCTATCGAGTCGAACGCTTTCTGGCCAATCTCCACGGCGCGGGAGTCGCACCATATGATGGAGGGGCGGAGGACGTTCATCTCCTTGTCCACGCACACCAGGCCATGCATCTGGTATGAGATGCCGATGGCTGCCACCTCTTGGGCTTTTGCCCCGCTCTCTGCCATGACGGCTGCCACCGACTGCTTGAGGTAATCCCACCAAGACTGTGGCTCCTGCTCCGCCCAGCCTGGACGAACGGCCGTTATTTTGGCCTCGCTCTTGGGGAAGAAGGCCGACGAGGCGCATTTGCCCGTCTCGACGTTTACGAGGCTCGCTTTGACTGACGAGCTTCCGACATCTACTCCTAACAGATACATGTTCTTATGCTTGATTTTTCGGTTTGTATGTCTTTATTTGGCCACCATTAAAGGGAGTTGCGCACGATCATTTTTGACGGGACGCAGATGTTGGTGTGCTTCTCGTCCATTACGAAACGGGCGGCGAGGCTTCCCATCTGGGCGAAGTCCGTTGAGAATACTGTTATGCCGCTGTCGATGAATTTCTTCATCGGGGTCTCGTTGTATGATATGATGCCGACATCGGTGCCAACCTTGAGCCCTTTGTCATGGCACTGCTCCAAAATCTTGCCGAGGAGTCGGTCTGATACCGTTATGTATGCGGTGCCGGCCCTGACATCGAGAGCGTCCGGGTTTCGCTCCACCATGTGCTCTATGCCGTGCGAGCGGCAGAAGCGTTCGAAGTTGACCACGCTCTGGTATGGGTGGTATGTGTAGTCCGGATAGAGGAAATGGAACCGGCGGTACTTGCCAATCCGTTCCCTCACATCCTCCAACCCGTCGAATAGGGCGTTACCGAAGTCCTGATAAATGACGTTGGAGGAGCTGTTTGTATACAGGTTCCAGTCTATGACTAACAAACGCTCGCGTGGGATGCGCGCCATGAGGTGCTCCGTCTCATCAGACAGGAAGGGCATTATGATGTACTTGCTATACCGCCCGAGGTTGTCTTCTATGAGCTTTTTGAACAACTTAGGGTTGTAGTGGTGGAAGTTGACGTCGGCTATGACGTTCTTGGGAAGATTGTGGAAGAAGCTGTCATAGAGCACCTCCTTATAGGCCTTGAATGTGTCGAGGAAGACAAAGACCTTCGTTATGTGGTCGGCAATGTAATATCCTTTGCCTGGCTGGCTCATCACGACTCCCTGCTCGCGCAGGAGCGAGTAGGCCTTGAACACTGTGTCGCGCGACAGGCTGAACTGGTCGCAGATGAGGCTTACGGACGGCAATGATTCGCCAGTCTTCAGTTTACCCTCAGCAATTGCGTTCTTTACTGCGTTTGCGAGGAGTCTGAATTTTGGCATGCTTGGCTCGCCGTCGAGTTTTAATATGACGTTGTTCATATGTCTGCCGTTCTGTTCTGTTCTGTTCGTTATGCAAATATAAGAAGAAACTGAATATCTGGGTAAAATTTATTGATTTTAACATTTAATGAGCGCAACTTATGCGGCACAACGCCTCTGTCTTGAAAAGCAAGCCCGTTAAATTCAGAATGATAGTGGGTCTTGATGTCTCGCTCGGGATGTCTTCGCGCCGTTTGCCCCTTTGGATCCTCAGTCTTTGGTGAGTCTCATCACCTCGCGCCCCGCTGCGTCTTTCAATTTTGCCACATTGCCATCAACCTCGAAGTTTTTAGCCTCGCGCAGGGCGCGTAGGACGGCTTGCTCTGTCTCTCGGTATGGTCCGGCGCCCATGCGCGAGCTGTTCACACCGTCAATTGAGACCAGTCCGCCTTTACCGTCATATGAGCCGAAAAACTGGTTGACGCCTGTGCAGCCATTCACGCCCCCTTTGCCGTCAAACTCGATATACGCTTCGTCTGGGGCCCCGTTTGTTGAGTATCCGCTCGCGTTTTTGATTATCCAGCGGCCAGTGAGTGTGTTTGCCGTTGTTGCCTCTGCCGTTGTTTCACATGAAGCCTTTCGGGTTGAGGAGCATGATGTGATACCGATTGCGGCCGCTGCTGCAGCTGCCAATATTATTGTCTGTCTTGACATTGGTCTATGAGTTTTTTATCAAAAGCATGAGTGTAGCATCCTTAATTCCGTTTGTCTTTGCACGCCGTCTGGTAGTATTTTGACGGAAGGACGCCAAATTCTTCTTTGAAGTATTTGGTGAAATATTTAGGATTGTTGAAGCCCACGGCGTATGCCACGTCTGCCACGTTTTGGGCAGGGTCGGTCAATAGCTGAGCAGCTCTTTTCAGGCGTATGACGCGGATGAACTCTATCGGGGGACGGCCTGTGATGGTCATGAGTTTCTTGTAGAGATGGACGCGGCTCATGCCTAAGTTGCGGCTTAGGTCCTCGACTGAGAGTGACGGGCTTGCTATGTTCTGCTCCACATAGTCGATGGCTTTTTTGATGAGCTGCTCGTCGAGTGGGGTTATTGTTATCTGGCTCGGCTCTGGCTCGATCTGGTTTTTGAAGGTCTCCTGCCTGCGTTCGCCCTGCTCAATCATCTTTTCTACTTTGAGGCGTAGAATCTTGTTGTTGAATGGTTTAGTCAGGTAGTCATCGGCTCCGTTGGCCAAGCCCTCGATGTTATGCTCCTCGGCCGTCTTGGCTGTCAGCATGACAAGTGGGATGTGACTTGTGCGTATGTCGTTTTTGACTTTGGCGCACAGTTCGTTGCCGTCCATCACTGGCATCATGACGTCTGTTATGATCATGTCTGGCATTGTCGTGACTATTTTGTTCCAGGCCTCTTGTCCGTTGTGCGCCTCGATTAGCTCGTAGTCTGAGCCGAGCGTGTCGCGAAGCAATGCGAGGAAGTCGTCGTTGTCATCGACAATGACGATTTTTTTCTTGCCGTTATCCGGTGTGCGGATTGCTGTCGGCTCTTTGGCTGTGGTTGGGCTCTCCTCGTTGGTGTGGGCACTTGCGGCTCCACTGTTAGCGTTGTCTGCCTCTTGCGCCCCGAGGTCCACGGGCAGGCTGACAGTGAACACTGAGCCCTGGCCCGCAGGGTTGTCGCTCACCTCTATCGTGCCGTTGTGCAGAGATGTGAAGTCTTTGACCAAGTGAAGGCCAATGCCGCTGCCTGCGAGTGACGAGTCTTTCTGCGGCACCTGGTAAAAGCGCTCAAAGATGTGCTGTTTATGCTCGTCTGGTATCCCGATTCCTGAGTCTGTGACGGCAATTACGGCTTTGCGCCTGTCTCCGCTAAGGCTCAGAGCTACTGACACCATTCCATCTTCGGGGGTGAATTTAAATGCGTTGGACAGAAGGTTGTTTATTATTTTGCCGACCTTGTCTTTGTCGAACCTCATGTAGATGTTCTCCTCGGCTGATGTGAAGGAGAATTTTATGTTTTTCTTGTCCAATGCAATGTATGCGTCGCAGTGCTGACTCACAAAGCTGGCGAGGTCGCCCTCCGAGAGGTTGAGGGTCATGCCGCCCATGTCAGCCTTGCGGAAGTCGAGCAGCTGGTTGACCATGCCGAGCAGTTTGACCGCATTGCGGTGCACGATCTCGATTTGACTGTGCTTCGGGTCGGAGGGCGGCATGGTGTCGAGGATGTTCTCCAGTGGTGACACGATAAGGCTGAGTGGTGTGCGGAGCTCATGAGATATGTTGGTGAAGAAGCGCAGTTTGAGGTTGTCTACTTGCTGCTGGTGCTCGACTTCGTCAAGCATCTGTCGGATTCTGAACTTCGCCTTGTCTCTGTCTCTTATCCATTTGATTGACAAGAATATGGTGGTCAGTATTGACAGGGTGTAGAAGGCGTATGCCCAATAGGTCCGCCACCATGGCGGTGTGATGATTATGCGGAGGGTGGATGCCTCCGCACTTTCGAGTCCGTCGCAGTTTGACGCGCGCACCATGAGCTCATAGCTCCCGGGGGCTAAGTTGGTGTATGTGGCGGAGTGGTCTGAAGTGGTGAGCCAATTGTCGTTGAAACCGTCGAGCTTATACGTGTATGTCACTTTCTCTGGCAGGATGTTGCTGAGTGTCGAGAAGTTGACTGTGAACATGTTCACGTTGTACGGAATCTCAATCTCGTGGCAGTAGGCAAGAGCTTGCGGCAAGGTGAATGCGCCGTCTTGCGAGGTTCCAATAGGTGTCTCTTTGCCAAAGGTGGACAATGCTGTGAAGAAGACGTGTGGGCGCTCTGTGTTATATCTTATCTCCTCGGGGCGGAATCTGTTGACGCCATTGGCTCGCCCAACGATTATCTCGTCGGACGAGGTGCATGCCATGGCCCTTTCGTTTATTGAACCGGTCAGGGTCGCGTCCTGGTCGTTGTAATTGTACGTGTGAAACTCTGTACTCCCGTCCCGCTCGTCTTTTATGACGTCTATGCTTGCCATCCCGTGTGTAGTCGCCACCCAAATTGTCCGCCTTTTGTCCTCGACGACACCAAGCGTTGTTTCGGTTGTCAGTCCGTCTTGTAGGCCTATGTGACGAACATATTTAAGGGTTTTGCCGTCCACGACGTGGAGTCCAGTGTTGGTGCACGCCCAGATGAGGCCTCGCGAGTCGAAACATAAGTCTGTTATGTTGATGTTGTGCCTCAACAGGCTGTCCCTCACTTGAGTGACGCAATTGCCTCTGCTAAGGTCGATAACGCTGAGCCCCTCGGATGTGCCAACGGCTACGCGCCCGTCGCGCAGCGAGACCACTTTGGTAACGTAGTCTGACGGCAGGCCATCTTTCTGCCACCATTGTTGCCATGTCCCATCAACCTGATGCAGCACAGCGGCACCTTGCCCTAAAGAGCCTACCCATACGTCGCCACTCTCCGTGGTGCACACTGTCCACACGTTTCCACTTGCCGCAGCCGGGGACACACCCGCTTTGCCTGAGTAGCGAGTGAACCTGTTGCCGTCGTAGTGGCACAGCCCGCCCAAAAATGTGCCTATCCAGAGTCCTCCCTTCCCGTCTGGGCAGAGAGAGACCACGACGTTGCTGGCTATTGAGTTGGCGTTACCGTCTTGCCTTTTGAATATGCGTTTGCCCCCTGTTTGCGAGTCTATCCTTAGCAAGCCGTTGTCGTTGGTCCCGTACCAGATGTCGCCGTGTTCGTCTTCAACGACGCAGTTCACCTGGGCTACGAAGTCGGGGTCTATGTCGCCAGCTTCCAGGTTGTCTACTCTGAACTTGAATATCGGGCCGCCATAGACCGACAACCCAAGGCTGACATCGCCCACCCATACGCAGCCTTGACTGTCAGCGTAAAGGTCGCCTATGCTGTTGCTGCTCAGTCCGCGCGGGGCGTTTTTGCGACTTCTTATCTTGGCCATCCTGCGGCTTTTGAGGTCGATGACGTTTATGCCGCCGTGGTCACTGGCCACCCAAATGCGCCCCTCGGCATCCTCAACAACCTTGCGGATGATGAAGTCCGGCACTCGGAGCGGCTCTGCGCTCTTGTCCGTGCATTGAGTCCATTCCCCTGTGGCCGATGATTTGAACCATAGTCCGTAACTGTCGCGCGGATAGAGCCAAATGTTGCCAGACGAGTCGATGAAAAGGTCAGGGTTCGCCTCTTTGGGCATTGGGGTCGTCTCGTGACCTCGAAGCCGCCATTTCCCATCGCGGTCAGGCTCAAAGGTGGTTATTGAGCCATCAGCGTGCGCCGTGTACATCAGTCCGCCGTGTTCTGTTATCGCGGTGATGCGTGAGTCTGTGCCCGTCGCCACTCCGTTTTGGACCAATGTGTTGAGCTGGGTTGAATATATGCAGCACGAACTGCCGTCGGCAATCCATACATCCCGTTTGCTGTCCACGCTGACTACTGCCGTGGCCGGGTTGACTCCAGTGCCGGTGAAGAGGTATTGGGCCGACTTGAACGTCTCGCTCCTCTTGTCGAATATTGTGTAGGAGTTCCGTAGTGAGACCAAGAGGCAGTTGTCCGCAATGTCGTGAACGCGGCTGACGTAGTTGACGTCGGCCACTGCTGTGTCTGTTTGCTCCCTTATGAATGACTTCATTGAGTATCCGTCGAAACGGTTTAGCCCGCTTGGCGTCGAGAACCAGACGAAGCCTTGCCCATCGCGGTATATGCTGTTGATTTTGTTGCTGGAGAGCCCGTCCTGCATGGTTATGTGTGAGAACGGGAAGTCGTCGCCCGCAGCCTTAGCGGCTGTGGTTGTTAGGACGGTTGCTAATATGGTTGCTAAAAAAGTCTTCATATATGATGGCAATTTATTCAAAATATTGTTTATCCCAATGCTGCGGTTCTGAAAAAATGGAAGTCCCGTGAGTCTTTGTGAGGCTCAAATGATTGAAGGATATTTCTTTGTGTGGCATTTTGCGAAGCGATTGCTATATCCGCTGTGATACATATTTTAAGAAAAGCACTGAAATGTTTTAACCAATTAGAAAAAACATTTATATTTGTATTCGTAATCGGGAGGCGGAACAGCACACATTAAGAGGTTGAGCCGTTTAAACTGAAGAAAGTAAGGTCGTTGCCTGATATCTCTCGCAATAATCGGACTTTGAAACCATGTTAAAATCCCGTATGTTCTGAAATACTATATTAACGCCATTTTATCCTAATCTATCATGAGCGGCAAGAAGACATTTTCGATGATTAAGCCCGGTGCGGTTCGCAACAAGCACATTGGTCACATTCTCTCTAAGATTGAGGAGGCCGGTTATACTATCGCGGCCATCAAGACCACGCGTCTCACTCTCGACATGGCGGCTGAGTTCTATGCCGTCCATAAGGATCGCCCATTCTTCCAGGAGTTGATTGAATTCATGTCCTCGGGCCCAATCGTCGCTATGGTTCTTCTCAAGGACAACGCTGTCGAGGATTTCCGCAAACTTATTGGTGCGACCGACCCAGCTGAGGCTGCCGAGGGTACCATTCGCCGACTCTTTGCCACAAGCAAGAGCCATAATGCCATCCACGGCTCTGACAGTGACGAGAATGCTCAGCGTGAGTGCGCTTTCTTCTTCAGCCGTCAGGAGTACCTCCGCAGCGACCTCGTAGGAATGGAGGATTAAGCGGATAGGGCTTTCCACAACCTGAATCGTAGAGTACGAATTATATTTGTTAGGTTAGCGGTCGCGTCTCGGCGTGGCCGCTATTTTTGTGCGTGTATCGTTTTTTGATTATCTTTACACCCAAGTTACCTTTTAATTTCACAACATCACAGATGGATCAGACTGTCGGGATCGTTTCGTTTCAAGACGACATGGCCGAGGCCTTCGCCCAAATTGTCGGGCGGAGTCAACATATTGTACTAACCTGCCACACCAACGCTGACGGCGACGCCCTTGGCTCAACCCTCGGTTTCCGTCAGGTGCTAATTAATATGGGCAAGGAGGCCACGGTCATAACCCCCGATCTCGCCCCGACCACGTATGCCTGGATTAAGGGTTTCAAGAGCCTGAAGTGCTATGAAAGGCAGACGCAAGACTGCGATGCCATCTTAGACGGGGCTGATCTCATCGTCATGATGGACTATAATGACTTGTCCCGAGTTAAGGCTTTGGGCGAGAAAATCGCGTCTCTGCAAACCCCGCGCATGCTCATTGACCACCATCTCGACCCACACGTTGAGGCCGATGTGGCTATCTCAAGACCTCACGCGTCAGCCACATGCCAGCTCATTTTTAAGTTGCTTCTCGCCGCTGGTATGGGCGAATATATTGACATTGATGCTGTCACCAACTTCTATTCTGGTGTGGTGACTGACACTGGCGCACTCAGCTACAACTCAAGCGACCCTGAAATCTATTATTTGGTGGCTGAGATGCTGAGGCGTGGCGTGGATAAGACTCATGTCCACGACAAGGTCTTTAACAATAAGACTGTCAAGATTCTCAAATTGCAAGGGTTCGCCCTCAACCGCAAGTTCCACAGGATTGACAAGACGCCATTGGCTGTCATGTCCCTTTCCGCTCAGGAGTTGGACCGGTATAACTACAATACGGGCGACACTGAGGGCTTTGTGAACATCCCCCTGCAAGTCCGCGACATCATCTGCTCGTGTCTCATCCTTGAGAGGCCTGACTGCGTCAAGATGTCCTTCCGCAGCAAAGGTGATTTCCCCGTAAACGAGTATGCCGCTAAATATTTTGGCGGTGGCGGCCACCTTAATGCAGCTGGTGGCTCGTTCAACGGACCTGTGCAGGAGGCTGAGGAGCTATATGTGTCCACCATTGTGGATTTCTATAAGCGTTGGATGAAGAGGACGGCTAAATGATTAAAGTGAGGTTTGGTCTGCTGGGGGCTGTGGTGGCCACTCTGTCTCTCTTCGCGCTGTCAGGGTGCTCGGGCTGCTCGGGGCGTGATGATGATGGCTGTCGGCGTCCTTCGCGTGACGATTTTATCCAATATAACCGTGGCCTTTTCTGGCGCGACTCAATCTGCATCTCGCAATACTCTGATACTCTCGGGCTCAACCCCAAGCCCACAGCTACCAATCTTTGGCTGACCATTCATCAGCAAGGTGAAGGTGAGCAGATTAAGAATGGCGATATTGTCACTTTTGACTATACTGTCTCGACCCTGCTCGGCGACACCATCTACACCTCGGCTCAAGACGGGCGTCTGACCATAACGGTTGGCAAGTTCAATGTATGCGAGGGTGTTGATGAGGCCATGATGTCGCTCCGCAGGGGGGCTTCTGCCACAGCCATACTCATCCCTGAGAAGGCTTTTGGCGTAAAGGGTGATGGCAAGAGGATTCATGGCCGGGTAATTTTGCGCTACGACATTAAGGTTATCAACCAGTGAGTAATTTTTCTTGGGACATACGTGCTCGCCGTGCTGCTGCGCCATTTTTGGTTGCGGTGGCCTCTTTGTGTGTCTCGGCTTGTGGTGACTCGGAGTCAAAGTATGGCGCGACTGGTATAGGGTCTGTCGAGTTGAACGACTCTGTCTTCGCCATTCACTACTATTCCAGCACAATGCTTGTCGACCGCTCTTTCGCTGATGGTCTCAAGGATTCGGCAAGGGTCTATTTCTCAGGCTCTGGCACGCTGGCCTACGAGAATGAGAGTGGGCAAACGTATGATTTCAGCATCTATAATCTCTCTTCTGACGTGACAACGCCTTTCCTGTCCTTAGACAGCGTGGCGCAATCTTCTGCGGACACAATGAGGATTGCCTCAAGCTCTGAGGGCTTCTATGCGCAAAACATACACATAACCAGAGATTGGAGGCGCAATGATTTCCTTGACGCCACAGGCATCTATCCTGGTGATAACAATGGCGATGGCGATTTCTTCGGCTTTGTGCTTGACACGACATCACTTGGCTCCGACACTGTGTGCGTCTGGTTGCGTCTCAGGCGCGAGAGGACTGATACTGTCCAGATGATAACACGCCACATCAGCACTCCTGTCAACTGCCTGAGAGACTCGACCCGCGAACGGATCATGGTCAATCTCCGTCGCCTTGACGCCAATGGCGACACGGTGGTCTCCAATTTGGTGTACAGCTATGTTAATTGGGTTGAATAACAATTAGATAACAAATATATTTTCATACCAGATCGAAATGAATATCGAGAAGAACAAATATGTATCGCTCGTCTATGAGCTTCACACCGACAGCCATGACGGCCCATTTGTGGAGAAGTGCGATGACGCCCGCCCCCTCGGCTTCGTCTATGGCGCAGGCAGGATGCTCCCCGCTTTCGAGGAGAAGATTGCCAACCTCAAGGCCGGAGATGAGTTCAGTTTCTCTCTGACGCCTGATGAGGGATATGGCCCACGTTTCCCCGAGGCTGTCGTTGATGTCCCCAAGAATATCTTTGTCGGGCCCGATGGTAACTTGCGCGAGGAGCTTCTCGTCCTTGGCCGTCAGGTGCCTATGCTCAATGATGAGGGGCAGCGTATCATCGGAACTGTGCTTAGCGTCTCCGATGACGTTGTGACTCTCGATTTCAACCATAAACTGGCAGGCGAGATCCTTTGCTTCTCTGGCAAGGTCATTGAGGTCCGCGACGCCACTGTGGACGAGTTACTTGATGAGCCGCATCACGGCTGTGGTGGTGGCTGCGGTGGCGGTTGCCATGGTGGCGACGGTGGCTGTGGTGGCGGCTGCCATGGTGGCGATGGTGACTGCGGTGGCGGATGCGGCTGCCATGACGAGGATGATGACGAGTGCAGTTGTGGTGGCGGTTGCGGTTGCCACTAATCTCGTCTCACGACAATATCATTTAAATCTGGCCATTTTTTCAAACCCAGCGTAGATGAACTCTTTTGGAAACCTGTTTAGGCTGACCACATTCGGCGAGTCGCACGGATTAGCGGTCGGTGGAGTGGTGGATGGAATGCCATCGGGCATTGAAGTGGATGAAGCTTTTATTCAGAGCGAGCTGGACCGCCGTCGCCCGGGGCAGTCGAGCATCACGACACCGCGAGACGAGAAGGACAAGGTGAAGATCCTCAGCGGCATCTTCCGTGGCCGGTCTACTGGTACGCCCATAGGTTTTATGGTCGAGAACACCAACCAGCACTCACAGGACTACGAGAACATAGCTGACACTTTCCGCCCTTCTCATGCCGACTATACCTACTATTCCAAATACGGCATACGTGACTATCGTGGAGGTGGGCGCTCTTCTGCCCGTGAGACAATTTCGCGTGTGGTGGGTGGAGCCTTGGCTAAACTTGTTCTGACTCGTGAGGGCGTGAGTGTCACAGCCTATACCAGTCAGGTTGGCGACGTGGTTCTCGATAAACCATACACTGATGTGGACTTTGCTGAGATAGAGAAAAACATCGTGCGCTGCCCCGACGCCGAGACGGCTCAGAGGATGGTGGATCTCATAACTCGTGTCAAGTCCGAGCGCGACTCGGTGGGTGGTGTCATCACTTGTGTCATCAAGGGGGCTCCTGTCGGACTCGGAGAGCCCTGTTTTGACAAGCTTCAGGCTCTCTTGGCTCATGCTATGCTCTCCATCGGTGCTGTCAAGGGGTTTGAATATGGCTCTGGTTTTGCAGGGGCTGCTTCGCGCGGCTCTCTCCACAATGACACTTTCTTCATGGATGGCGACAGGGTGCGAACCCGGACAAACAACAGTGGAGGCATTCAGGGCGGCATATCCAATGGTGAGGACATCTATTTCCGTGTGGCGTTCAAGCCTACAGCGACAATTCTCATGGAGCAGCCAACGGTAAATGCGCTGCATCAGGAGGTGATGACGACTGTCAAAGGAAGGCATGACCCGTGTGTGGTCCCGCGTGCTGTCCCCATTGTCGAGGCCATGGCAGCCCTTGTCATGGCTGACGCATTGCTCATGGAGCGCGCTTGGAAAGGGTAGGCCCTTCGGGCTTTTTGCTGTTTGTCTGCTATTCAAGTTTTTAGACTATGAAAAGATTGGTGAACGAAAGGATGCGTCAGTTGTGGCGGACGTACTATAAGGCGACGTATAGGATTGCGGTCTTTGTGGCATGCTCCGTCATCATGGTGTTGTCGTTCCCCGGAATCGGCCGTTTCAACTATGAGTATGAGATTGGCCGCCCTTGGAGATATGAGGACATCATTGCACCTTTCGATTTCCCAATTCTTAAGCCGGAGGCTGATCTGATGGCCGAGAGGGACAGCGCCATGAAGGTCGCTCTGCCCTACTATGTGATTGACTCTATCAATGATGTGGACCTCCGTGTCCGTGTCCATTCCTTGCTTGTGAGTCAGCATAGCCGAATTGAGGCTAACTGTCCGCCTGCATTGTCGGTTGACACTCTGCAGGCTGTCATTGAAAGCACCATAACATCTAACGTGGCATCTGTTTGCCGAGCCGGAATAATAGGCGTCGGTGAGGAAATTAACAGTTCCGACGGACACCTCATGCTCATCAGCGCCAATGTGGCTGAGAGTTTCCTTTTTGATGACCTTTACACGCCTCGCTCTGCATATAACGCTGTTGTTAATCATTCGCTTGAGGGACTTGGCCGCTATTTCGGAATCGATGCGCGGCGTTTCCGTCATTTGCTTGAGTCTTTGCCCATTAGCAGTCTGCTCGAACCCAATGTGCGCTATGATGAGGAGAAGACTAACGTGGCCAAAGCTCAGCGGCGTGACAATGTGGCCATCTATTCAGGCAAGGTCATGGCTGGGCAGCTTGTCGTCCGGTCTGGCGACATAGTCCGTGCGCGGGAGGCTCAGTTGCTCGCATCGTATAAGTTAGCCACGGATGGTAATGTGGGCCTGTCAGACCACGACTTACCCATCTTGGTAGGCAAGTCGCTCATGGTGGCCGGCCTCATGTTCTCGCTCTACCTCTTCCTCTACTTTTTCCGAAAGGACTATTTCAGACAGCTCCACTATATCAATCTGATCTTGCTGCTAATGACTTTCTTGGTCTGCGTCACTGGCCTTTTGGCCGGCAACGGCTACAACATCAGTTTCATTATCCCGTATGTGGTGCTGCCGATCATGCTCCGCATTTTCACAGACTCCCGATTGGCCATGTATGTCAACATCATCATGGTCTTCATCATTTCGTTCTTCGCGTTTAACAGCCAGCTCTTCATTTTCCTTCATATCCCGGCTGCTCTCATAGCCTGCATCTCTCTCTACCAACTTAACAAGCGAATACAGATATTCCGTACTGCTGTCTACGTTTTCGTATTCTATGTCGTCATGTACAGCGGCTATATGTTTTGGCAGAGCGCGACTTTCACCATAGACCCTCAGGCTGTCGTCCAATTTGCAATCAGCAGTGTGCTTTTGCTTCTCACCTACCCACTCATCTATGTGGTCGAGAAGGTGTTCGGCTTCGTCTCGGATGTGTCGTTGCTTGAGCTGACGGATGGGAACAATGAGTTGTTGCGTGAACTTTCAGACAAGGCGCCAGGTACTTTTCAGCACTCCATGCAAGTGGCCAATTTGGCGCAAGAGGTCGCCTACAAGATTGGCGGAAACGCCCTGCTGGTGCGAGCCGGAGCTCTTTATCACGATGTTGGGAAGATTATAAACCCCATGTTCTTCACAGAGAATCAAGTGGGAGGCATTAATCCGCATGAGAAACTGACTTGTGAGCAAAGCGCACAAGTCATAATTCGCCATGTCACAGATGGCGTCAAGTTAGCTAAGAAATATAAGATACCGGCTCAAATCCGAAATATCATAGCCTCGCACCATGGGCGCACAATGGTGAGGTTCTTCTACATATCGTGGTGTAACGAACACCCCGAAGATACTCCGGATTTATCTCTGTTCACTTACCCCGGGCCGCGCCCTCACACCAAGGAGGAGGCCATCATCATGATGTGCGATGCCGTCGAGGCCGCGTCAAAAAGTCTGCCTAAGCATGATGATGCCGATGTGTCTAATCTTGTAGACAAGGTTATTGATATCCAGGTGGCTGCCAATCAGTTCGCTCATGCCCCCATCACCTTCCTTGACATAGCAGAGGCTAAAGAGGTGCTTAAGGAGAAACTAAAAAACATCTACCACGCCAGGGTGCAATACCCCGACGCGGTAGGTAAGAAATAATAAGTAAATTCTAAGTTCAGTCTTTACTCGGAAGAGCCAAGATGACATTCTTGTCTTCCTCATCGTTGTCCATGACTGTGGTGTGCGCCTTGCGCTGGACGTTGATAGCCTCGTTGTCGTCGCCTTCAACAATGGTTGACACGTATTGCGAGGGTTCGCGTTGGCTGTGAAGCGTGAGCAAGATGACCTCACTCGGAGCGAAGAGGCGAACATTTCGGCGTGATGTGCCAATCCCTGTACTTGTTATGACTGGCAGGCCTGCCGAGTTCCAATTAAGCCCCTTGAGAAATCTTTGTCCGTAGTGCGAGGCCGTCACGGGCGCCCATGCGCCTAAGAGTGTCACCTGCCCGCCATGTGTGTGCCCCGCTAATGTGAGGTCCGCATTTGTTATGTCCTGGTCCTCAGCATAGTCTGGCGTGTGTGTCAAGAGAATGACGAAGTCGTTGGCTGGCAGTGAGAGTGTGGGACTTGGAGCCGTCTCCCGTTTTTGAAATGTGTTATGTACGCCAGCTATTGTCACGTGGCTGCCGAGCCTGTTTATTTGCATGGCTGTGTCCTCAACCAGTGAGATGCCATAGTCTTTCATCAGGCTCTTGATGATGTCTGTGCATCTTTCCAAGTCGTTGTTGCCCAACACGCCATATATCCCGTCCCCTGGGTTGCACTCCGCTATGGTTCTGAAAAGTGGCTCCACGTGTTCGCAATCCTCCTGATAGTCTCCGCCAAGTAGGACCGCGTTAGGTTGCAGCTCTTTCAGCAGTGTGCCGAGGCTCTCAAGCGTTTGGTCTGTGAACAGGCTGGGGTAGTGTGTGTCGGTCACGAACACCATGCGGTAACCCTCGAATGCGGCAGGGATGTCCGGGCTGGTGACGTCATAAGTCCTGACGCGGTCTATCCCAGGGTGTTTGCTCTTGGTGCGCTGTCTGCCGCGTTTTATCTGCATTGCGCCTTGTGTGGCGTCTGTAGATATGGCTGTGGCTTGCGTGGTGTCAGGCTTCGCTAACAACTGGTTGGCGTCCTGTGCCGAGGCTCCAATTGCCGCAAAAGTGGCGAGGCATGCCAACGCCCATCTTCTGGTTGTCTGCATCTGTCTTTTATCTGTTGTTGTCTGTTTGCGAAAAGGGGGGGGGCGGATGTTGGTTGCCGTCCATGTCTATGGCTTACATCGCTATCACGCCCGAGCAAGCCACCTCGTCACCGTCATACAGGGCGCAAAATTGGCCTGGGGTCACGCCTCGCTGGGTCTCATCAAACACCACAAAGAGACCTCTTTCTGTCATGATGGCGCGCGCCTTTTGCAATGGCTGCCTATACCTAATCCTGCATGAGTACCATCTCGTCTCGCCGACTTTCATTGCGAGTTCAGGACGCAGCCAGTGAATCTCGTTTGTCTCCACTTTCAGCACTCGGCGATGCAGGCCGGGATGGTTGTCCCCCATGCCCACAAACACCTGGTTATGCTCAATGTTAGACCCGATGACGAACAAAGGCTCGGGAAATCCGCCAATATATAGTCCCTTGCGCTGACCTATGGTGTAGAATTGCGCACCTTGGTGAGTGCCTACCTTCTTGCCGTATTTGGGGTGGAGAGCATATGGTTGTGCGAGGTTTTCGAGGGTTTCTGCATTGGGGCTGTCTTCATAGGCTGGAACCCAGTCGCGTGTGAAAATCTCAGCGTCTGGGTCTATCAGGAACACTTTGCCCTCTTTGGCGGTCAGTTTCTGCTGAAGGAAGACCGGCAAATCTACTTTCCCCACAAAGCAAATGCCTTGTGAGTCTTTCTTGTGCGCTGTCACCAAGTTCAGCTCTGTCGCTATGCGCCTGACCTCTGGTTTCAGCATGTCGCCTATGGGGAACATGGCGGCGGCCAACTGAGCCTGATTAAGTTGGCAAAGGAAGTAGCTCTGGTCTTTGTTGGGGTCAGATCCCGCCAAGAGGCTGTAGGTCTTGCTCCCGTCTGGCAGCACCTGCTCTCTTTTGCGGCAATAGTGTCCGGTCGCGACATATTTGGCCCCCAGTTCACGGGCGGCGTTCAGGAAACTGTCAAACTTGATCTCGCGGTTGCACAAGACGTCCGGGTTCGGTGTCCGGCCTGCCGCATACTCTGCGAACATATAGTCGACAACACGCCGGCTGTAGTCGGCCGACAGGTCGACGAAATGGAATGGTATGCCCAGTTTGCGGGCCACGGCCTCGGCGTCGAACTTGTCGTCAAGCCACGGGCAGTCGCCTTTCAAAACACCTGTGGTGTCTGTCCAGTTGCGCATGAAAAGCCCAACCACGTCATAGCCCTGCTCGCGCAGGACGTAGGCCGCCACGCTTGAGTCCACGCCTCCTGAGAGACCGACAACCACTCTTGTCTTTCTTGTTGATGTCATGACTGCGAAGTTAGCAAAAAGAAGTTCACTTTGTAGACTATGCCATGCGTGAATTAGTCAAGCCACGGCAGTCACGTCATGTGTGTTTCATAATGCCTATGTTTGGTGGGGTATTATGGCGTCATATAGCGAAATTCTCATTAACTTTACACTTGCGAAAGAGCGACTCAGTGATAAGGCGGCAAGCTCACGTTTGCACCGCCTGCGTCACGCTTAACAACGAGGAGCCTTGCTCAATCACTTATGGAATATTCTCATTATGCGGCCGTGGACATCGGCTCCAACGCCGTCCGCCTTCTTATCAAGCGACTCGATGACGCCAAGACTGGCCGCTTCAGCAAGGCGGTCACCATGCGCGTCCCCCTCCGTTTGGGACAGGAGGTCTTCACTCAAGGGTTCGTGTCAGACAAAAAGATGCACGACCTTGTTGACCTGATGCGTGCCTATAGTCTTGTGCTCGGGATATATGGCGTGCCAGAGTCCCACCGCAGGTTCTGTGCGACGTGCGCATTCCGTGAGGCCTCCAACTCGGATAGGGTTGTAGATGAGGTTCGCAAGGCCACGGGCTTCAATATCGAGGTCATCAGCGGGCAAGAGGAGGCCGAGGTTGTCAGCAGCCTGCGCTCACCCTCAGACAAACGCAAACTGGTGTATGTCGATGTTGGCGGCGGTAGCACAGAGGTGTCCATTGTCAGTGGGGGAAAGACTGTCGAGCGAAGGTCATACCCAATAGGCACTGTCAAGATAATCAATAATGTGGTCTCGCCGACATGGATGTCCGATTTGTCCGCGTCACTCCACCATATGGCTGAACGGCACGTGTCTGCAAGCGGAGTCTGCGAGTTGGAGGGGGCAGTCATCATTGGCGCCGGTGGAAACATAAATAAGCTTTTCGGAATGGCGCAAGAACGCGACATGGCCGAACAGAGTATGAGCGTCGAGACACTCAGGGAGCTGAGAGACGAGCTGAAGTCCCTGACGGTCGAGCAGCGTATGGTCAACTATAAGCTAAAGGCCGACCGAGCTGATGTCATCGTCCCTGCCGCCAACATATTTCTGACCATAGCTGACTCGATAGGGGTCAAGAGCATAGAAATCCCGTCCGACGGCCTCGCCGACGGAATAATCGCCGACTTGTGGAGGCGAGAGTGTGGGCTCAAACAACAACAATCTGACTTACAGAACTAAGATGATATTATCAATGACCGGCTATGGCAAGGCCGTCAAAGAATTGCCAAACAAAAAAATAACGGTCGAGATCAAGTCTCTAAACAGCAAGCAGCTCGACTTAGCCATGCGCGTCCCCAGCTTCTATCGCGAGAAGGAGCTGGATGTCCGTTCCTATCTCGCCGGTCGAATTGGGCGCGGCAAGGTCGATTTCGCAATGTTCTGTGAGACTCAACAGGCTGAGCGTGTGGCTCGCATTGATCAAGATGCCGTGCGCCAATATTATCAGCAACTCTCCGCTATCAAGGCAGCCAACGGCATGGAGGGTGACACTGACTTCATGCGCATCATCATGTCACTGCCTGACGTCGTCAAGGTTGAGCAGCCTGAGCTCGATGAGAAGGAGTGGGAGCAGGTGATGGATTGCGTCCGCGAGGCAACGGATAATTTTATCAGCTTCCGACAGCAAGAGGGACAAGCCTTGGCCAAGGATTTGCTGAGCCATGTTGACCTCATTGAAAATTACTCTTTTGAGGTACCAAAATATGAGAAGGAAAGGGTCGAGAAGATCAAAACCCGTATCCAAAGCAACCTTGATGAGATTATAGCCAAGGATAAGGTCGACCAAAATCGATTGGAGCAGGAACTCATTTATTACATCGAGAAGCTCGACATAAACGAGGAGAAGGTCCGATTGGCAAATCACATTAAGTATTTCCGCGAGACGATTGACACTGACGCCGATGCCGGCAAGAAGCTCGGTTTCATTGCCCAGGAGATGGGACGTGAGATTAACACCCTCGGCTCTAAAGCCAATCAGGCTGAGATGCAAAGGCTTGTCGTCAGGATGAAGGACGAGCTTGAGAAGATTAAGGAGCAAGTCCTCAATGTCCTCTAACCATTTAAATTCTCTCGTTCAAATGGGAAAGGTGATTATTTTCTCTGCTCCGTCTGGTAGTGGTAAGAGCACCATTGTCAATTATTTGCTCTCACTCAATCTCGGCCTGGAGTTCTCAATCTCGGCAACAAGCCGCGCCCCTCGCGGTTCAGAGAAGGACGGGGTTGAGTATTACTTCCTCTCCACCGAGGAGTTTGAGAGGCGTATTGCGGCAGACGAGTTCGTCGAGCACGAGGAGGTCTATAAGGGCTGCTACTACGGGACGCTCCGCAGTGAGGTTGAGCGCATCTGGGGAAAGGGTCACACGATAGTGTTCGATGTGGATGTCAAAGGTGGCCTTAACCTCAAAAAGATTTTTGGCTCGCAGGCTCTCACCGTTTTCATACAGCCGCCATCAATTGAAGAGCTCCGTCGCAGGCTGGTTGGCCGTGGGACGGATAGCCCAGAGAAGATTGAGCAGCGCATTGCCAAGGCCGGTGAGGAGTTGACCTACGCACCGCAGTTTGACACGGTCGTAGTCAATGACGACTTAGCTACGGCACAAGCCGAGGCTGAAAAAAAGGTTAGGGCTTTCATTGCAAATGACTAATCGCACGGCTCTCCTCTTCGGCTCTTTCAACCCCATTCACAATGGGCACCTTATGTTGGCGCAGTATGTGCTCAACCATTCGGTGGCCGATGACGTGTGGTTGGTGGTGAGCCCTCAAAATCCATTTAAAGCCATCGAGGGCTTGGCGGATGCCAGTGTGCGCATCCAGATGGTAAGATTGGCAACGGATGCGGACGAACATATATCGGCTTGCGACATTGAGTTGTCATTGCCAACCCCATCCTACACCATTAACACCATCACTGCGCTTGAGGAGCAGAACCCGAATCGCCAATTCATCATCATGATGGGTGGAGACAATCTGGCTGGCCTGCCCAAGTGGCGTGAGGCCGAGAGGTTGATTAAAGGTCGTGAGTTTATTGTCTATCCTCGTCCGGGTGAGACGACAGACACCTCGGCTGTCGAGGCTTTGGGTGGCTGCGTCACGTTGCTGAAAGATGCTCCGCTCCTCAACATATCGTCAACTATGATTCGCCACTGGATTGCCTGTGGAATGTCAGTCCGGCATTTTGTCCCGGATTGCGCCGTGCCTATGGCCGAGGAGGTCTATAAAAACATCTTAGTTTAGCCATTGAGGCTAACTTGTTAAAAAGCATAGATATAAAACGCCTCCGCAATTTTGCCCGTCATGAGCAAAATTGCGGAGGCTATTTTTGTCAGTTCGCAGACTTAAAGTCGCATCACACTAATTCAGAATTTCTCGTCATGCACCTGCTCCCACGGCAGGCGGTCATCAGAGTAGGGGCGATGGCTCTCTGCCGGATGTCCGACTGCCACAATGGCGAGAACCTCAACACCCTCGGGTGTTCCAACCAAGCTTCGCACAATATCTTGCGCCTTGCGACCATCGGCGAAACCACGTCCGCGAAGCTGTACCCATGTTGCGCCAAGACCAAGGTCGGCTGCCTGAAGAAGCAGGAAACTGGCCGCAATGGAGGCGTCCTCCACCCAGATGTCAGTCTTTGACGTGTTGCCCATCACGAGGATGGCGAGGGGCGCGTCCGCGACAAAGGCGGCTCCGTGCTCTTTGCTCTTTGACAGGGCCTCAATGGTAGCCTTGTCCTGGACAAAGACGAACTCCCACGACTTGCAGTTCTTGCTTGTGGGCGATGAGAGAGCCGCCCGCTTCAACTGCTTGATGTCCTCGGCAGAAATGGCCTCGTCTGTAAACTTGCGGCAACTGCGACGCTCCGCAATCAGTTGTGCTAAACTATTCATTTGCCTTCTTTTTCTTGATGTAATGGCGGATGACAAGGAAAATGATGACCGCTGCGATTATGACACCGCACGCTATCTTCAGCTCGTTGTTATACTTAGTTACTGTGGAAAGCATCTCCTCCTCGCTCACGACCGAGGCCATCATGTAGCCCGCTGTGGCCAAGATTGAGTTCCATATGCCGGCGCCAAGTGTGGTGAAGAAAATAAACTTGCCAAAATTCATCTTTGCCAAGCCTGCCGGGATTGATATGAGCTGGCGTATCGCCGGTATCAGACGGCCAATGAAGGTCGAAATGGCCCCGTGTGCGTCAAAATATTTCTCCGCACTCTCTATTTTCGTGTGGTCGAGCAGGCAAAGGTGACCTATTTTGCTGTCAGCGAATTTATAAATGACGACGCGTCCCAATGTGCGGGCCAGCACGTAGTTAATTATTGCTCCAAGGTCTGCCCCGATGGTTGAGAAGAGGACTACAAGGAAGACGTTAAGGTCTGGTGATGATGCTGCCCTGTATGCTGCCGGGGGGACGACAATCTCGCTCGGGAATGGAATGAATGAACTTTCAATCGTCATCAGCAGTGTGATGGTCCAATAGTTCAGGTGGTCGAGGCACCATGCAATGAAACTGAAATCTTCCACTTGTCGTCTTCTGTTTTTTATGTGTTTGTACCCTACAAAGGTATCACTTTATAGTCGAAATATCTCCTCTCATGGTGGTTTAAATTAACCATTTAATCCATTGTCACGTGTTTGTAATACGTGTGTCGTGTGCGTGAAACCTCCCGATTCTATGTTTGCCGCTGTCAATTGAAACTATTATGGAATACCTTTATAACAACCGTGAGCTCAGTTGGCTCTCTTTCAACGAGCGTGTCCTGCAAGAGGCGCAAGATCATACGGTGCCTCTTTTGTCCCGGCTTCAGTTCCTTGGAATATTCTCCAACAATCAAGATGAGTTCTATAAGGTGCGGGTGGCGAACATAATGAGGTTGATATCATCGCGCAAACGGAAGACTTCAAAACTTTTGGGAGGATATACGCCTGCTGAACTTCTCGATGCCGTCAGGGCGCGCACCAACAAGGGGCAGGAGGCTTTCACTAAAACATACAAGGCCATATTGTCCGAAATGGAGGAGGAGGGCATCTATGTGGTTAACGAGAAGGAACTTACGCCCGACCAGAAGAGGTTCTGTGAGGAGTATTTCGCCAATGTGGTGTCACAGCGACTTGTTCCTCTCATTCTTCACAAGAATGGCAAGATGCCTTTCTTGCCCGATGGCAACATCTACCTCGGCGTCTGCATGACATCTGACGGCGAAAAGAAAAGTCCGGTCTACGCGATTGTCCGTATTCCTGTCAGTTCGGCATGCCCTCGTTTTGTTGTCCTCCCTCCCGATGCCAGCAAGGCCGCTAAGGATGGGGTGGAGCGTCACGATGTCATTTTCCTCGATGACATAATCCGCCTCATGATAGATGAGATCTTCTTCATGTTCGACTATGACCACATAACGGCCCATGCTTTCAAACTTATGCGCGACTCAGAGCTGGCCATTGACGAGGATGTCTCCAAAAGCCTCTTTGAGCGCATTGCGGAGGGTGTTGAGAGCCGCCGCTATGGGTCGCCCATACGACTTATTTATGACGCCGATATGCCAGAGGGGCTGCTTTCTATGCTTGCCTCGCGTCTTAAATTAAATCGGGATGGAATGCTCGCCCCGGGGGGGAAATATCACCTCATGAAGGATCTCACCAAGTTCCCAAAAGTGCGCAAGGACCTTCTCACCGTCAACCCGTTGCCGCTCCAGCACCCCGATGTCAAGCCTTTCAGCAGCATAATAAGCGTAATCCAGAAAAAGGATATTTTTCTCAACTACCCATACCACTCGTTCCAGCATTTCATTGATTTTCTCCGTGAGGCTGCCATTGACCCCGCAGTGGAGAATATCTACATCACGCTTTACCGCACGGCCGAGCGCAGCAAGGTTATCAACGCATTGACCAATGCCGCGCGCAATGGCAAGAATGTCAGTGTGCTTGTCGAGCTCAAGGCTCGTTTTGACGAAGAGCAGAATATTGAGAATACTGATGTGCTGCAGCGCAATGGCGTGCGTGTCATCTATGCCATTGAGGATCTCAAGGTGCATAGCAAGATTGTGCTCGTTGAGCGAAAGGAGGGTAGCCGCCTACGCGGTTATGCCTATGTCGGTACTGGCAATTTCAATGAGGACACAGCGCGCATCTATGGCGATTTCGGGCTTCTGACTTCACATAAAGGCATCTGCGATGATGTGCGCAACGTGTTCCTGTTCCTCATGAATAGCCATAAGAGGTTCAAGTACAGGCACCTGCTCGTCTCCCCGTATTATATGCGTGACGAGTTTTATGAGCTTATTGATCGTGAGCGCAAGAATGCGCAAAAAGGTCGCCCTGCCTACATCTTTGCCAAGTGCAACTCTCTCACCGACGAGCGGATGATCGAGCGTCTCTATGAGGCCGCCGCGGCAGGTGTTGAGGTCCGTCTCATCGTGCGCGGGGCTTGCTGTCTGATGCCTTCGGTCAAGGGGATGAGTGACAACATAAAGGCCATATCGATTGTTGACAAGTATCTTGAGCATGCGCGTGTGTTCATCTTTTGCAATGGCGGTGACCAGCGCACTTTCATTGGCAGTGCGGACTGGATGGCGCGCAACCTTGACCGCCGTGTGGAGGTTTTGACTCCTATTTTCGACAAGTCAATTCAAAACATACTTCAGGATGTCTTTGATATCCAGTGGTCAGATAACGTCAAAGCGAGGGATATTGCCGATCAGGAGCACAACACGTATGTCTCTTGCCCCGAGGGGGTGACTCCCGTTCGTAGTCAGACCGCCCTGTATGAATATTATAAATCACTGACCTCTAAGAATAAACGATAATGAATACAGAGACCTATGCGTCTATTGATATAGGCTCCAACGCCATCCGCCTCCTCATCAATTATGCCGAGATGTATGATGATGGCAGACTTGAGTTCAAAAAGGCGGCCTTTGTCCGTGTCCCCATCAGGCTTGGCGCTGATGTCTTCATGCGTAAGCGCATTAGTTTGGAGAGGACAGAGGCCCTCGTTGACGCCATGACGGGTTTCGCGGCTCTCATGAGGGCTTATTGTGTGCGCGATTACAGGGCTTGCGCGACGTCCGCCATGCGCGAGGCGGAGAATGGCCAGGAGGTTGTCGACCTTGTGCGCACCCGCTCTGGCGTCTCTATTGACATCATATCAGGCGACGAGGAGGCTGACACTATTTTTGCTGCGGGAGGTCTCAAGAGCATCTTGGACAAGAAAAAGACGTACCTCTATGTCGATGTGGGGGGCGGCAGCACCGAGGTCGTGGTCTATGCCAACGGTGTCAAGGCCGATGAGCGTTCTTTCAGGCTCGGGACTGTGAGGATAATATCATGCGCAGCAGACCCGGAGGAGTGGAATCGCTTTGACAAATGGCTCTCTCAAGTGACCAAGCAGTGGAAACCGCAGGCTATAATCGGATCGGGTGGCAATATCAATAAGATTCACAAGATGCTTGAAAAGAAGCGCAAGGAGGCCATCAAGACGAAGGAGTTGAAGGAGCTCTATAACCAGACTCGCAAGATGACTGTCACTGAGCGCATGGAGCAGCTTTTTCTTAACCAGAGCCGCGCGGAGGTCATTGTCCCAGCTTTGCAAATATTTAACACGGTGGCGCAGACTTGCGACATTGAGCAGACTTTCGTGCCGCGCATCGGCCTCATTGACGGCATTGTGCGCAAGCTATATAATCAATATCACATTAACAGCTAAACGAAATAGATAGTTATTATGAGGTCGTTAAGCAGATTTCTATTGCCTTGTCTCACGATGGTGGCCTTGATTGTGGCTGATGGCGCCTCCGCTCTTGCCCAGCAGGACTCGGCTGTGGCCAAGAAGCCAATCATTGAGGCGCTCCCGGACTTCTCTGTTCATGTTCACGGAACGGTCCGCGGTAAGTTTGAGTGGCAGCCTTCTGAGGATGACGCCCGCTTCGAGGTGCGCAACGCCCGTTTCTCTCTCTCTGGCAATGTGACTAAGTCTGTCGCCTATAAGGCAGAGATTGACCTTTCTGACGAGGGCTCCATTAAGATGTTGGATGCCTATGGGCGCATAGGCAAGGACAAAGGAGTTGCCTTCACCATCGGCCAGTTCCGCGTGCCATTCACTATCGACGCCCACCGCAGCCCGCATCAGCAGTATTTTGCCAACCGCTCTTTCCTCGCCAAGCAGGTCGGCAATGTGCGCGATGTGGGTGCAAGTCTCAGATGGGTGCTGCCTACCAGCTTGCCAATCACGCTTGAGGCCGGCATCTTTAATGGCTCTGGTCTGACTGGCCAAAAGAATTTCTGGACGGACGATTTCAACTGCTCTGCCAAAGCACAGTTCAAGTTCAAAAAGTTCAATGTGACAACGTCTTACCAGAAGACGCGCCCAAGCAACTTTGACGTCCGAATGTTTCAAATAGGCTCTTTCTTTGAAAATGGCAATTGGCATGCCGAGGTTGAGTACCTCATCAAAACTTATGAGGACGATGCGTTCGACAATGTCAACACTTTCGATGTCTTCCTTTGCCGTAATGTGTGGACCAGGAGTTCTAAAATATTCCGCAAGGTCTCTCCGCTTGTCCGCTGGGATTATATGAGTGACCATTCGGATGGTAAGGTGAATGACGAGGGCAAACTCTACATAAACGACTATGAGCGTCATCGAGTGACTGCTGGTCTGACTTTCAGCCTTGGCTCGCCTTTTCAGGCGGATGTCCGACTCAACTACGAGAAGTACATCTATCCACATGAGGGCAGCGCGTCAATTGGCGTTTCAGACCATGACAAACTGGTCTGCGAACTTATGGTTCGTTTCTAATGAAAATTATATTTCCTGTTTATTAGTTTCCATGACGAGTAGAGCCCCGAGATGATGTTTGTCATCTTGGGGCTCTACTCGCTTTTTACTTTGGTAAGTTTATAATTCACAAATAATGTGGTGCGGCAATCTGCGTTAATGCTACATGACGTAGGTCGAGACAATCTTTGCTATGCCATATCCGCCGCCTATAAGCCAGCAATAGAGCACTGCTGCCAGCAAAAATGGCTTGAATCCGGCTTTCTTGAACTTGTCAATGCTCGTCTCCGCTCCCAATGCCGCCATGGCCATGGTGAGGAGGAAAGTGTCAACATGGTTAATCCACTCCACTACGCCGCTTGGCAGGAGGTCTAACGAGTTGAAGCCAATGACCACAAGGAAAAGGATGGCAAACCAAGGTATGGTTATTTTCGCTTTAGATGAACTTGTGTCGCACTGCGCACCCTGCTCGCGCATGTTGTGAGCCATAGTCCACGCAATCACTAATAGGACTGGCACCAGCATCATCACACGTATCATCTTGACTATTATTGCGGTGTCGCTAACCTCCGTTCCCATGGCGTTGGCCGCGCCTACCACGTGGGCTACCTCATGAATGGTTGCCCCTGCGAACAAACCCATCACCTCTGGTGGAAGGTCAAAAAGTCCACACCTGTAAAGAATGGGGTAGATGAACATGGATAATGTCCCGAAGATGACAACCGTGGCGACTGCTACTGCCGTCTTATATGGTTTTGGCCTGATTGCGCCATCAACGCCCAGAACAGCCGCCGCGCCGCATATCGCGCTTCCGCAGGATGTGAGCAGGGCGATGTCTTTGTCTATTTTGAGCAACTTCCCCACGAACAAGCCAAGACCTATGGTCCCGCAAACTATAACGGCGTCAACAGCAATAGCTGTGACACCCACTTGCATGACGTCCTGAAAGGTCAATTTGAATCCATAGAGGATGATGCCTGTGCGCAATATGCGCTTTGAGCAAAATTTGATGCCAGGAACCCATGTCTCCGGCAAATTATTGCGAAGGCTGTTGGCGTAGAGCATGCCCAGCACTATGCCAACCACCATGGGGCTCAACGACAATGCTTTCACCCAGTTCATGCCGCCTATGTAGAAGGCGGCGCACGCAAAGAGCGTAATGAGCAGTACGCCGTGTAGCATACTCTCTTTCTGGTCTGACAATCTCATAATATACTTTTGCTTGTATCTTTTTGCGTCGGCAAAAGTATGTGCGATTGTTGTATGTAGTTTATATAGAATAACTATTCGTTATAACTGTCGGTTATGAACCTCTTGAATGTCTTGGATAGCCCGACTGCCTCACCGCGTTTTTCCACGAAGCAAAGTTTACGCGTTATTCTACATCCGTCAATGTCTATCACTTTGAATGTCTTTACATAAACTTCTTTATAAATGGCTCTGATGCTAATAATCCCCATGCAGTCGGAGTGCTCCACGAAATGCTTGATGCCCTCTGTCGTCCCGAGGTTCATCTCTATGTTTAGGTCGGACAGGTTGACGCCATGTGCCTTGAGGGCGTCCTGTATGACGTCTAAAGTTCCCGATCCTAATTCCCTCAGCACGATTGGTGTCTTTTTTAATTCCGCTATGTCAATCTCATCTTTTTGAGCTAATGGATTGGCTGAGTTGACCATGGCCACAAGCTCATCATCCAAGAATGGGGTATATTTAAACTGTTGGTGGCGTTTGCTACCCTCCACCATGCCTAAGTCAATGCGCCCATTGGTCAGTGCGTCCTCAATCTCGTGAGAGTTGCCGCTGAGCAGAGTGAGGCGTATGTCCGGATATCTTTTCCTGAATCTGACAATAATCTCTGGCAAAATGTATTGCGAGATGGTTGTGCTTGCACCCAAGCGAAGCTCTCCTTCAGATTTCTCTGTGAGCTTCTTCATGTCGAAGTTGAGGCTTTGGTAGGCGTCGATGATTTTGCAGGCGTGGTCAAGAAGCAGTTGTCCCGCGCGTGTAAGTTGGATTCTGCTGCCTATCCTGTCAAACAGCCTTACGCCATATTCCTTTTCAAGCTCCTGAATGTGTTTGCTTATAGCGGGTTGACTGATAAATAGTTCGTTAGCCGCTTTTGTGAAACTCAGTTGGGTGGCCACGCTTCGGAAAACTCTCAGTCTTGTGTCTATCATAATTCGCTTTTTTGACTATAACCACTCCTTGCACTTCAATAGGAATTAAGCTTTCAGGTCGGCTTCGTTTTTGACATTTTTTTAATGCATCTCCCTGTGCCTCAATCTCTTTTCTCTCTTGATTCCCTCTGCCAATAGGGGACGCTCTTTGTCTACCAAGCCAAAGTCCATAAACCTCTCAAAGATATAGTTCTCGGCCAATGGGGTGGGGTGGGCCATGTCGTCGGCATAGAATCTGTAATCGCGCAACTCGTCCATCATAATCTCATACGATGGAAAGTAGTCCGCCTGATCTCTGTGCGCCTGAATAGTGGCATCAACAGCCATCAAGAGTGTCGCTTTGCTCAGCTGGTTGCCGTGCGCCCCGTCTGCCTTGTGACGTATTGGGCTGACGGTGAATATTATGTCACGACCTTCGGCCAATGATACAATCCTCTCTGTTGCTGTTTTGCACTCATCATATGTCATTCTGAATCGTGTAAACTCGTCCGGATGATGCTTCAGGCAGTTGCTTACAATATTTCCGCTCCCATTGTGCCTGAAACACCACGCCGTGCCAAGAGTAATAATAACCAGTTCGGTCCGCTGCCAATGGCTGTGAGCTGCTGCGAGGCTTGCGTTGGCGTCGGCTATAAATTCGTCTATTGTTGGACGGGCGTTGCGGGTGTGGTGGTCAAATGTGCATATTCGCCCGTCTCCTGCGCCTATGGTTGTGCATTCGCTCTCCTCAAATGGACGTCCTGTGGATATTCGCTCCAATGAGTTGCATACCGACATGGGGTTATATGTCGTGCCAAGCGGATTGACGATGGCGTCAAACCCGACGGATGCCATCCTGCCACCCACATTGTCTGCAAAACAGCTGCCCAATATGAGCATGGGGCGTGAGAATGATATTTGCGCACGGCTTCGCCCAACATCAACAGGTGTCGACCAGTTAATCATGTCGTTCTTCTAAAGTCTAAAAAAATTGCGCCTCGCAGCCCTTTCTTGGCTAACGAAGCGCAACTTATTGTGTATCTAAAGGACTATGCCCGACAATTTGCCGTTTGCCTAATACTTCTGCTACTTGCTCGCATACGCCTTAACCCACTCGACAGACAGGTCGGCACTGTTAATCTTGCCTTGACCAACAACGTTAGAGCCAATGCAGATATACATCTCCTCCTGTGGGACGTTTTGTGTCGTGGAGTAGACCTCAACACCATTAACTTTCCAGGTAAGCTTCTCTGGTGTCCACTCAAGGGTGTAGATGAAGTAGCCTGTTGAGTATTTGACGTCGTTGACTGCGCTAATGTTCTTTCCTGCGCCAAGATTTACACCTTTGCCCTTGCCGAAAGTGGCAACGTTAATCTCGTTATTCTTGTCGCTGCTCAACCAAATGCTGGCTGTGACGGGCGACATTGTGCCAGTAGCCTTTACCTTGAAGTCGAACTTGCCAAACTTCTGGCGGAATGAGTCTCCGGAAGTGATGACAGCTGATGATGCCTCAAAATTCCTTTGGACAAAACCAAAAGCCTCAGGCGCCCATACAGTGCCAACGGTGTTGCCCGGGCGTGTGGCGATGGTCAGGACTCCGCCCGCCACTTTTGCGTTCGCCCCTGTGAAAGCCTGACGCTCGTCCGCAAGGCTATACTCGACGCCTGCAGTCTTTTTGCCCCAATAGTAGCCGCTCAGCCATTTCTGGCTGTCAATTTTCTGACCTGCGAACTCATCGCTGAACTTGAGCTCCCATTTGTCAGCATCTTTAAAAGTTCCGGCCTTAAGAGCTGCGAAATACCACTTCAGGTCCTTGTTCTTCTCCAGATTGGCGAGAATCTCAAGCTGCTTAGCCTCCTCACTCTCCTTGAAGCGGTTCTTATTTTCGAGGTATTTCTTCTTGTTGATGAAGTCAGGGGTCTTGACAAACTCGGCCAGAGCCTCATACTTCTTGAGTCGGTCAGAGCCTGCCGTCTTTTTATAGTTGGCGTAGGCGCTGTTCTTGGCATATGACTGGGCAGCCTTGACCGTAGCGTCACCTTTCAACTGGATGAAACGGGCAAGTTTCTTAGCTTCCTCGCTGTCACTAACCTTAGCCTTTGCCTTGAAATCAGGTGAGTTGACCACCTTCTCCAATGCGACGAACTCTTTATATGCATCGCTCGCAATGGCTGCGTCCGCCTTCTTCGCATCGCCTGAGGCTACGAACTTCAGGTAGCCCTTTATGTCTCCGCTTTTGGCGAGTTGCTTAAGCTCCTGCTCCTTTTGGTACTCCGGCGTCCCTTTGAAGCGGTCGTTCTTCAGGTGGTCTACTCGGCTCTTGAAGTCGGCCGTGGCGGTCGTCTTCTTCAACTCCTCGTAGGTCATCAGGTCGGCACCCTTGGCAATCTGGTTGAACTTGCCTAAGTCAATCTTGGCTTGCGCCAACTGCGCCTCATATTTGCTTGTCTCGGGGTATTTGCCGCCGAACAGGAAACTAAATATACTCATTGTGGAGATGACTCTTATATTTAAACGTCACAAAATTAAACAAATTGGTAAATATAGAAAGACTGGTGCGCCCCTTTTTTGACTTTGTGCGACAAAACAAAGTGCGCCGTTGCCTTTCACTGATATTGGTTGCCAAATCTATATACCTACCCATGTCCTCTTACGCATCCCTTTCTGTTTTGTTGTCTGTTGGCTAATTTCTCTTGTCTTTCTTTGTTAGTTTTTGCTACTTTTGCGGCTCGCCATTTGTCAGCCATGCGGGCATGACGTTTGTAATGTTGCAACTCAAGTAGATGAATAAGAAAATATTGGCCCATATCTTGGGCGTGGTTACTGTTGCCATTTGGGGTGTCACTTTTGTCAGCACTCGCTATGCCGTTAGTGGCGGCCTTCATGCGACAGAGCTTTTCCTTCTCCGTTTCGCCATTGCCTATGTCTGCATTTGGGCTTTTGAGATTTTCCATGGGCGAAACTCTTTGCGGCTTTGGGCGGACAATTTGCGCGACGAGATTGTCTTTATCCTTCTCGGTGTGACCGGTGGCTCTCTTTACTTTGTGTCTGAAAATGTGGCAGTCGGATTGACGCACGTTAATAATGTGTCTTTCATTGTCTGCACTGCGCCACTAATCACTATTGTGCTCGGGAGGCTGTTTACTCACTCTGTCTCGCTCTCCGCAAGACTTGTGGCGGGCTCACTTGTAGCTCTTGTTGGTGTGGCAGTTGTCATTTTTAATGGCCAGTTTGTTCTTCACCTGAATCCGGCCGGTGACCTATTAGCTCTTGTCGCTTCCATTTGCTGGGCTGCTTATAGCCTGCTCATCAAGCGAGTGTCCGATGGACGTTATAGTGCCGTCTTCCTCACACGCAAGGTCTTTGCCTATGGCATCATCACTGTCTTGCCGTTTTTCGCTTTTGACCCATGGAATGCCGATTGGGCCATGCTCAGCCAACCCACTGTGTGGGGCAACCTGATTTTTCTCGGCTTTGTGGCTTCGTTCGTCTGCTTTGTCGTTTGGAGTTGGGTCATAAAGCAGATTGGCGCCATCGAGGCAACCAATTATGTATACCTCAACCCGCTGACTACTGTTGTGGCGAGTGCAGTGGCTCTCAATGAGCCTATGACTTCGCTCGCCTTCATTGGCTCTGGCCTCATTCTTCTTGGGGTCTTTTTAGCTAATACGGCAAAGAACTGATGCTTTTTTTGGGGGGGCTTTGTTCCTCACCATCAATCCATAATGACGATGCACGAGATTCTGAGCGCAGATAGTCGGGCTCGGGCCAGCCATCCGCATGTTGCTTCAAAGTGGGAATGTCTTGCTCATAAAGCCCAATCATTCGGATGATTTCCTCCGCATTCCCATCTCCATATGATGGCGAGGATATTATCCCTTCGCAGTCGAACTCGTTGCTGTAAAGCAGGAAGTGCATCATGGACTGATTGTCGTCGGGGTCTGTGCCACCTATGTCGGTCGTTATCAGGATGCGTGGCCGCTCTGTGATTGTCGACGGCCCATGGTCGGCGGACTCATTTTGAGTGGAGCTCCATGCCCCCGTAATGCATGCCAAACCTGCCAGAATGGTTGTCGGTAGAAACTGTTTCATTTGTAGGTTGTGGTCTATGCGCTTAATTATTAACGGCTAAATTTTAAGTGGCGCATAGTCTTTTTGATGATGTTATAAAGTGGTTGTTACTACAATTTTACGAAAAACGCGCTAATCGGCAAAGAGGCCAAACTTCGTATACTTATTTAGGATGGTGTGCGTCAATTGATTCGTTGTTCTTGTGGTTCTGGCTAAATATTTTTAGCTTCGTTATAGTCTAAAACTATGTCTTTCCTAACTATGAAAAATCTAAAGATTTCGCCGTATTTGTTGCTTGCTTTTGTCCTTCTTGGTTTTAGGCTCTATACAAAGTTTAGGTGGCTCTTCGAGGATGCCGATGACGCCAAGTCTGCTGTGTGTGAGGTGGTTGACCTTGGCTTGCCCAGTGGTACGCTTTGGGCTGATCGCAATATCGGGAGTGAGTCAGAGGGTGATTTTGGTTGGTATTTTGCCTGGGGCGAGGTAACGCCTAAATATATTTACAATTTTGTCAGCTATCAGTACGCCGTTGATTCAATTAAGACGATAAGCAAATACCAGATACCTGACGGTAAACTGAAAAATTGCTGGTATGAGCCCACGGGAGAGCGGGATAGGTATAGTCTGGAAATTTATCGTTTCACTGGTGATGGAAAGACCCGTCTTGAAAACACTGATGATGCCGCCTATGTCAACTGGGGTGGTGATTGGCGAATGCCGACCAATGAGCAGATTGACGAACTTTGCTCGAAATGTAAGTGGACGTGGGGGCGAAGCCATGGCGAGAAACGCAACTACGGCTTTTACGTCGAAGGTCCGAATGGGAATACCATTTTCCTTCCTATGGCAGGGCGTCGCACAGGCGATAAATTTAACGGGGTAAGTGATTTCGGCTATTACTGGTCATCGGACATTTATTCGGGCAACTCGTTTTATGCCTGCGGCCTTTATTTTATCCATGGGAACATGTCATCAGATGTTTGCTACCCATACTATTTCTATCGGACGTATGGCTTCCCTGTCCGCCCAGTTTGCTCGCCCAAATTGAAGCAATAGACTTCCTTCTTTCAGATGTGGGTTCATATATGTAAATTTCCGCATCAGTTAGTTGGCTCTTCACAAGGGACAGTGGATTCTCATCAACCGCCGTCTGCCAGATATGTATGATGTCACAGGCAAGCTGCCAATACCTATTGGCCAGTTTGTGCCGCTGACGGATGGCAGGCAGATTATGTTCGACAAGGGTCGAGGAGGTAGATTAATTTTTGTTCAACTTGTAAATAATTAAAGTTGCGTGTGCTGATTTTGGGCTGGAAATAAAAAAACTCGGATAGGAACTAATTAAATGCGATAGCGTAAAATATTTCTGTGCCTCTTTCCGTTGTGATAGTAGATGTGCATCTTTTTAAGCTCTTTGTGAAAAAGGTCCGTGATATCCTTTTCCACAATCCAGTAAAATCTAATTAATCTACAATCACAATGAGAAAAACAAGTCTATTCGCATTCCTTGCGATTTCCGCTCTTTCTCTTTTGTTCGCTTCATGCGACAAGTCTGATGATCCAGAAGCCAATGGCGGTGTAAAAGAAGGGGCGGGCGAGGCCATTGATTTGGGCCTTCCCAGTGGAACTTTGTGGGCTGACCGTAATATCGGAGCTTCAAGTGAGTCCGATTTCGGCAGCTATTTCGCATGGGGTGAGACCGCGCCAAAAACATTTTATAGCTGGGCTAATTACAAGTACGATGCATCTGGTAATACTGGTAATAATAGTATATATCATTCACTGTCCAAGTATAATAGTGATGATGGGAAACTGACTCTTGACCTCTCTGATGATGCCGCGCGTGTCAATTGGGGCGGCAAGTGGCAGATGCCGACAACTGAGCAATTTGAGGAGCTCATAAACTATTGTACTGCTACTTGGGTGAAGGATTACAATGGTCTCGGTGTTGCTGGATATTACGTTGTCGGTCCCAGTAAAAATGGCATTTTCCTTCCTGCTGCAGGTTCTTATGATGATGGAGACCTCTCTTATGTCGGCAAGTTTGGTAACTATTGGTCTGCCGACCTTTCTCTGAAGAATATGACATGGACGGATTCTCATTATTCATCCTGCGCAAATTATATGGTCTTTTACTACGGATTGGATGTTAATAATAGCATGTGTTACTATGGGTTTTCCGTCCGCCCTGTATGCTCTTCTGAAAATTAAGTATGGTCGTATTTCAATAGAAGGGGGACTAAGTTGAAGCCCAATGGGCTGACACCTCGCGAGAGAAGTGTCAGCCCTAATTTTATGCTGTCTCGAAAAGATTATTCAGTGACATCGATAGGCTTACCTGGTAATAAGTGAGGTCGCAGCCAAAGTGAGCAATCTTGTTAGGCTATCCCCATGCGACTTACATGATGCTTGTCGTTGCAGGAAATTGATTATGTCAAGCAACTGGGCGAGTCCCTCCGACAAGAGCAACCTCAATGGGTCGGAGAAATTCATCCCCAAATTTTACACTTTCGGTCATATCTTATGCTCAGGGTTTTCTGCTTGAGCCGAGATTGCTACATTCCCCAATGTAGCAACTATTGGTTCTTTTGCCAATACTAAGGAAAACCTAAAGGCTGACACCTTGTGAGAAGTATCAGCCTTTGTTTTCTGTCGGGGGACTTTGAGCTGTATCCAAAAGTTTTACTTGTTAGCGGTAAAACAATAACATGTTCGCATATAAACAAAGAAGACCGGAATCCAATGGACTCCGGTCTTCTCTGTGTTACTTAACTATTATGAGCGAGACTAAAGATTAGTCTACGAGGCTCTTGAAGTTAGCGTCGTCGAAGTATGCGTTGAACTCCATGTCGGTCTTAGCATACTCTTTCCACTTGCTATCCTCCTTGATGGCCTTGTTCAGGTTCTCAAGAGCCTGATCCTTATCGCTCTTGTGGGTGTAAGCGATGGCCTTGAGGTAGTAGTTGAGGCCGTCCTTCTCCTGGTTTGCGTTGAGAGCGGAGATGGCTGCGTCATACTTGCCATTGAGGATCTTGACGAGAGCAGCGTTGTTGCTGGTGCTGTTTGCGAGGTAGCTCTCAGCCTTGTCGTAGTCACCCTCAGCGAGAGCTACAACAGCGAGGTTCTCATCGAGAACAGAGCCTGCGCCGGCAGCCTTGCCGAAGTACTCCTTGGCGGTGTTGATGTCGTTGTTAGCGAGGGCGATGACGCCGAGGTTGTTCTCAACCTCAGGAGCAGCCTTCTTAGCCTCAGCCTGCTCGAAGAGAGCCTTAGCGCCAGCGATGTCCTTCTTGTTGTAGAGGACTACGCCCTTGTTGTTGTATGCGCGGTAATCCTCGGGGAAGTTCTTGATAGCTGCGTCATAGTACTCGACCTGCTTGTCAGCCTCAGTCTCGAGGGTGGCAGCGAAGAGGAGTTCCTCAACATTGAGAGAGTCCTTGTTTGCAGCCTTGAGCTCCTCGTCAGTCTTGCCCTGGTACTCACCGGTGACGGTGATGGTAGAACGACGGAGAGAGGGGAGGATGTCCTTAGCGAGAACCTTGTAAACAGCAGAGAGGTTCTTGATCTCCTTCTCACGTACATCGGGATCGGTGTAGAGAGAGAGGACGCGGAGGATGAGCTCCTTATCCTGAATCTCGCTGTTCTCAACTGCGCTCTTGAAGCCGTCCCAGTCCTCTGGGGTGCTCTTGGTGTCGACAGTAGCCTCAGCCTTAGCCTTCTTGAGGTACTTGGCGACTACGTCCTTTGCAGAGCCCTCACGCTTGGTGGCAAGCTTGGTGTTGAGGTCGGTTGAGCCATCAGGAGAAGCGTAAGCGGATACAGAGATACCCTTGATGCTCTGCTTCTCAGTCTCATTGAGGGACTTGATGTACTCGTTGATTGCGACAACATCCTCCTTCTTGAGCTCGCCATTGCGAACCTGAGCCTGGTTGATGAGGTATACAATCTCAGCGACCTTCTCGTTGGTGGTTACACGCTCGAAAGCGTCCTTAGAGGCTGCGCTGGTGCCAGGCTCTGAGCCGAGGAGGGTGCTGGTTGCGATAACACCCTTTGCGAGAGGAGCGAGGTCGAGCTCGGTTGAGGTGACCTCGAGGGTCTCATCACCACGGGTGAACTTGATGCGTACGATAAGGTTTGAAACGCGCTGCTTGTCGTTGAAGTCAATCTCCTGCTTAGGATACTTGATCTGGCCGCCATTGGTGTAGCTGACGGTCTGTCCGTTGCCCTCAACTTTCTCGCCCTGTACGGTGATTGCGGGGTATGCATCCTCGCCACCCTCGTACTGGAGGACTGGTGTAATCTCTGCGCTGCACTTCTTATCCCACATCTTTGCGGGGACGGTTGCAGTCATAGACATTGCGACCTTACCTTGATGTGCTTCGAGCATCTCGGGGTCGACTTTGTACTGGATCTGCTTTGCGCCTTCCTTCATCTTCTCCAAGCTGGAGCAGCTTGAAATCAGGACTGCCAATGCAAGCGTTCCAAAGATTTGGAGTCTTGTCTGTTTCATGATTTTTGTTATTTGTACTTTTTAGTTGCCGTTTTAAAAGCCACTTATAGCACGCAAAGATATAATTTCTTTGAGTAATTAAGCAACCATAAAAGCTAAAAATTAACGTTGCGCCGTGTTTTAAGTAGGAGGCTGTCACTTCCATGCGCCGTCTGAGCTGTCATAGGTTATCTGCTCGGCGTCGTCTATTATTACGGTGACTGTAAAATTGGTGTCGCTCGTGACCATGTAAAGCACATTGTAGCCGTCAATTGAGTATAAATGTTCGCTTATCCGCTCTATTGATCCGCTTACGATAGAGTCAGGTGCGCTGCCGCTATGTGACCTTTGCTCCCTAATAATGCTTATTACTTTATTTCCAACTGTTTGCGCCCTTTCCGTCGATGTGAGTGAAGCTTTTATCAAGACTATAATGGCTGTGGCGAAAATCGCTACTGTCAGAGATATGACGTCTACAGGTTTAAATGTCCCATTTGTTTTCATCTTTTTATAAATTCCTTTAAACAATCAACGCAAGCCGCAACACGTTGTCGGTCGCGGCCTGCGTTGGCTGTAAAAATGTCTTATGTCAGGATGTCCTCCTACTTAGGCTGCTTGCCGATGTAGGCAAGGATGCCGCCGTCTACATAAAGTATGTGGCCGTTGACGGCGTCAGAGGCAGAAGATGCGAGGAATACGGCGGGACCGCCGAGTTCCTCTGGGTCGAGCCAACGGCCTGCGGGGGTCTTGGCGCAGATGAATGAGTCGAACGGGTGGCGGCTGCCGTCAGCCTGCTTCTCGCGGAGAGGAGCGGTCTGGGGGGTGGCGATGTAGCCGGGGCCAATGCCATTGCACTGGATGTTGTACTCGCCATACTCGGAGCAGATGTTACGGGTGAGCATCTTCAAGCCGCCCTTGGCTGCTGCGTAGGCCGATACGGTCTCACGTCCAAGCTCTGACATCATGGAGCAGATGTTGATGATCTTGCCGGCGCGGCGCTCCATCATCTCGGGGATGACAGCTGAAGAGACGATGAACGGGCCGACGAGGTCAATGTCGATGACCTGCTGGAACTCGGCGCGCTTCATCTCGTGCATGGGGATGCGCTTGATGATGCCGGCATTGTTGACGAGGATGTCAATCTGGCCAACCTCCTGGTGAATCTTCTCGACGAGAGCCTTGACGTCGTCCTCCTTGGTCACGTCGCAGACGTAGCCGTGGACGTTCTCGATGCCGGCCTCCTTGTAGGCTGCCAAGCCCTTGTTGACGAGGTCCTGGTTGATGTCGTTGAAGATGATGTTCTTGATGCCTGCGCCGGCGAATGCCTTGGCAATGTTGAAGCCGATGCCGTATGACGCGCCGGTGACCCAGGCGTTCTTTCCCTCAAGGGAGAATGGATTTTGTGCCATTATGCTATGATTTTTGTGATACTTGTTTTCTTTGTCTGCACTGCGGATGGGCGATTCCAACTACTGTTACTTCAAGTCGGTTATCTTCGAGAAGTCCTGGTCTCCGTAGTCTAAGTTCTCGCCTGCCATGCCCCAGATGAATGTGTAGTTGTGGGTGGCTGCTGCCGAGTGTATGCTCCACGATGGCGATATGACTGCCTGCTCGTTGTGCATCCAGATATGGCGCGTCTCGTCGACCGGGCCCATGAAGTGGCAAACTGCGTCCTCGGCCGGAACCTCGAAGTAGAAGTATGCCTCCATGCGGCGGTTGTGTACATGAGCCGGCATTGTGTTCCATACGGAGCCAGGCATGAGCTCTGTCATGCCCATCTGAAGTTGGCAGGTCTCGACGACAGAGTTGATAATCATGCGGTTAATGCGCCTTTCGTTCGATGTCTCAAGTGCGCCGAGCTGCATGACGTCGGCCTCAGCCTTGGTTATTTTCTTGCTCGGGTACTCTTTGTGGGCCGGGGCGGAGTTGAAGTACAGCTTCGCGGGCTTGCTCTTGTCTATGCTCTGGAAGGTTACGTTCTTTTTCCCCTTGCCAATGTAGAGCATCTCCTTATAGCCGAGCTCGAAAGTCTCGTCGTCAGCCGCAATCTTAGCTGCGCCACCGACATTTACGATGCCAATCTCGCGGCGTTCAAGGAAATAGTTCGCCTTGAGGTCGTCGACGTTCTCCAGCCCCATAGTCTTCTCCACTGGCATGATGCCACCTACGATGAGGCGGTCGTAGAGCGTGTAGACCATTGTTGTGTCGTCGGCGCGGAAAAGGTCCTCTATCAGGAATTCTTTGCGGAGCCGAGTTGTGTCGTATGTCTTGGCATCTGCCGGGTGAGATGCGTATCTGAGCTCGTATTTCATTGTTCTGTAATTGTTTGTTCCTTTCTTACTCCTCTTTCCGTTGGCTTGAGTCGCGCACGATAAGCTTCATGGGTATAGAGATCTTGCGGTTGGCGATTTCGCGTCCCTGCTTGATGTCGAGGAATGCCTGAGCTGCGCGGCTGCCCATCTCGAATGCGTTCTGTTCCATGGTGGTCAGGGTGGGGGATACCACGTCTGCGAAGGTTTCGTTGGCCGTGCCCACGACGCCCAGGTGACTGGGGATGTCTACACCCTTTACTCTGGCGTACTCGATCACTCCGAGTGCGGCATAGTCGCCTGCGCAATATAAGGCGTCACAGCCCCTTTCGAGAGCTTTGGCAGCGTTGTAGAATCCCTTGTCCCTTGTGATGCTGTCCTCAAACATCAGGTTGTCATCCACCTCCATTCCGGCGTCTCGCATGGCGTCGAGGAAGCCCTGCCTTCTTTCGGTGTAGACGTTGCTCCCGAGGTCGCCGCCGAGGTGGCCGATGTGCTGGTATCCGTGGTCTATGAGGTGTTTGGTCGCGTTATATGCGCCCGTATAGTTATCGTTGGTGACCTCCACGTCTCCAATGCCGGGGAAGGCGCGGTCGAACTGGACGAGCGTTACGCCGCTGCCCTCAAACATCTGTGCGAACGAGTCTGGGTCCACTGTCTCAAGGGAGTGGGATATGAGTATGCCGGCAACCTGGTTGCGCATGAGGGTCTGGACGCTGCGCCTCTCATCGTCGCGCCTCTCGTGGCTCTGGGAGATGATGAGGTTGAAGCCGGCCGGGTTTAGTATGGCCTCGGCTCCAGATATGACGTTGCTGAAGAAAAGTCGGTTGATGCGCGGCACCACCAGTCCTACGGTGTCAGTTGAGCCTTTTCGGAGGGATGACGCTAATATGTTGCGCTCGTAGCCGAGCTCCTCTGCCTTCCTTATAACTTGTGCGCGCGTCTGGTCGCTCACTCGCGGGTTGCCTGCCAAGGCTCGTGACACGGTCGATGGCGTGATGTTGAGTGCTTTGGCGATGTCGCTGATAGTTGGCTTTGACATTTTTTATAAAACTCTAATCGACCACAAATTTACAAACGTTTGGCAATCTTGCAAACATATATGATGAAAAAGTTGCACAAAATATGCGCAAAAATTGCATTAATTGGGTTAAATTGTTGATGTGTAGCACTTTATGTTTTATGTATGTATCTGTGCTCTTTGTGTGCAAAGGTCGGTAAATGGTAAATTCTGTTGCGCATGATAATGCGCTGATACTTAGGGGAGTAAATATTTTTTTGCAAAAACGCTTGTTTTATTGGTTTGCACTGACTACTTTCGCTCCAGATAATAGCGTTTATACTATCGACATTATGGCAAAAAGTTTTATCAACCCTGATTTCATTCTGACGAATGACACAGCGAAGCATCTCTATCATGACCTCGCTGAGAACATGCCCATCATTGACTACCACTGCCACCTCATCCCCCAGATGGTCGCCGAGAACAAGCGTTTCGAGTCCATCGGCCAAATTTGGCTCATGGGTGACCACTATAAATGGCGCGCCATGCGTTCCAACGGTGTCGACGAGCGTTACTGCACTGGCAAGGATACCACTGACTGGGAGAAGTTTGAGAAGTGGGCTGAGACTGTCCCCTATACTTTCCGCAACCCCCTCTACCACTGGACTCACCTCGAGCTCAAGACCGCTTTCGGCATCGACAAGCTCCTGAACCCGCAGACCGCCCGTGAGATTTACGAGGAGTGCAACGACAAGATCGCTAATGACCCTAAGTTCACCCCACGCGGCCTCATGGAGTTCTACAACGTCGAGGTTGTCTGCACCACCGATGACCCAATCGACTCGCTCGAGTGGCACAAGGTCGTTGCGGCTGACAAGAACTGCAAGACCCGTATGCTCCCCACTTGGCGTCCTGACAAGGCTATGGCTGTCGAGGTCCCCGCTGATTTCAAGGCTTATGTCGAGAAGCTCTCTCAGGCTGCTGGCAAGAACATTAGCAATTTCAAGGATTTCGTTGACGCCCTCCAGGCTCGTCACGATTTCTTCGAGAGCATGGGTTGCCGCCTCTCTGACCATGGCATCGAGGAGTTCTACGCTGAGGATTACACCGATGCTGAGATCGAGGCCATCTTCAATAAGGTCTATGGCGGTAAGGAGCTCTCTCAGGAGGAGATCCTGAAGTTCAAGAGCGCTATGATGATTGTCTTCGCTGAGCAGGATGCCGCTTCTGGCTGGACTCAGCAGTTCCACTATGGCGCCATCCGCAACAACAACACCAAGATGTTCAAGCTTCTCGGCCCTGACACTGGCTTCGACTCAATCGGCGAGTTCACCACTGCCAAGAAGTGCGCCAAGTTCCTTGACAAGCTCAACACCGAGGGCAAGTTGGCCAAGACCATCCTCTATAACCTCAACCCCTGCGCCAATGAGGTTCTCGCCACCATGCTCGGCAACTTCCAGGACGGCAGCGTAGCTGGCAAGATCCAGCTCGGCTCTGGCTGGTGGTTCCTCGATCAGAAGGACGGCATGCAGAAGCAGATGAATGCGCTCTCAGTGCTCGGTCTGCTCAGCCGCTTCGTCGGTATGCTCACCGACAGCCGCTCATTCCTCTCTTACCCCCGCCACGAGTACTTCCGCCGCACTCTCTGCAACCTTGTCGGTGTCGACATCGAGAATGGCGAGGTTCCCTATGAGGGCTATGAGAAGGAGCGTGTTGACCAGATGATTAAGGACATCTGCTACAACAACGCAAAGAACTATTTCAAGTTCAAGTAAGATAACAATAAGTCAAAACGATAAACAACAAAAATATACCATGGCAAAAGTCGTAACACTTGGCGAAATCATGCTTCGCCTCTCGCCCGAGGGCAATGACCGTTTCGTCCAGAGCACCGCTTTCCGCATCATCCCTGGCGGTGGTGAGGCTAACGTGGCTGTGAGCTTGGCCAACTACGGCCACGAGGCTTACTTCGTATCTAAGCTCCCTAAGCACGAGATTGGCCAGATCGCCGTCAACGGACTCCGCAACTATGGTGTCAACACCGACTTCATCGCTCGTGGCGGTGACCGTGTAGGCCTCTACTACGCTGAGACCGGCGCTTCTATGCGTCCATCTAAGGTTATCTATGACCGTGCACACTCTTCAATCGCCGAGGCTAATCCCGAGGATTTCGATTTCGACGCTATCATGGAGGGCGCAAGCTGGTTCCACTGGAGCGGCATTACCCCAGCCATCTCTGACAAGGCTGCTGAGCTCACTAAGCTCGCTTGCGAGGCTGCTAAGCGCCACGGTGTTACCGTCTCTGTTGACCTCAACTTCCGCAAGAAGCTCTGGACCAGTGAGAAGGCCATCTCTATCATGCGCCCCCTCATGAAGTATGTCGATGTCTGCATCGGCAATGAGGAGGATGCTGAGCTCTGCCTCGGCTTTAAGCCTGACGCTGATGTCGAGGGCGGCAAGACCGACGCTTCTGGCTACGAGAAGATTTTCAAGGCTATGGCTAAGGAGTTCGACTTCAAGTATGTCGTCTCTACCCTCCGTGAGTCTTTCTCTGCTACTTTCAACGGCTGGAAGGCTCTCATCTATGACGGCAAGGAGTTCTATCAGAGCAAGCGTTACGAGATCAACCCCATCATTGACCGCGTAGGTGGTGGTGACTCTTTCTCTGGCGGTCTCATCCATGGCCTTCTCACCAAGGCTAACCAGGGCGAGGCTCTCGAGTTCGCTGTTGCGGCTTCTGCTCTCAAGCACACCATCAATGGTGATTTCAACCTTGTCTCTGTTGAGGAGGTTGAGGCTCTCGCCGGCGGCAACGCTAATGGTCGTGTCCAGCGTTAATTAGGAGTTAATATTTATGTGCCTTTTGTCGTCAAGGCCAAGCCTAAGCGTGTTTGTCTTAGTGCGTTTGGCCTGACGGATGGCGCAAATTCATCAAAAAGAAACCAAAGTGGCTAAATTTGATAAGATTGCAGTCCTCGCCAAGATTGGTGAGACTGGCATGGTTCCCGTCTTCTACAACAAGGATCTTCAGGTTTGCAAGGATGTTGTGAAGGCTTGCTATGAGGGTGGTGTTCGCGCTTTTGAGTTCACCAACCGTGGCGATTTCGCTCAGGAGGTTTTCGGTGAGCTCGTTAAGTGGGCTGACAAGGAGTGCCCCGAGCTCGCTCTCGGCATTGGCTCTGTCGTTGACCCTGCTACTGCTGCTCTCTACCTCCAGCTTGGCGCTAACTTCGTAGTTGGTCCCCTCTTCAACCCCGAGATTGCCCCCATCTGCAACCGTCGCCTCGTGGCATACTGCCCTGGCTGTGGCACTGTCAGCGAGATTGGCAAGGCTCAGGAGCTCGGTTGCGACCTCACCAAGCTCTTCCCTGGTGATGTCTATGGCCCCAACATGGTCAAGGGTCTCAAGGCCCCTATGCCTTGGAGCAAGATTATGGTCACTGGCGGCGTTGCTCCCGAGAAGGAGAACCTCGAGAAGTGGTTCGCCGCTGGTGTATTCTGCGTAGGCATGGGCTCTAAGCTCTTCCCCAAGGAGAAGGTTGCCGCTAAGGATTGGGCTTACGTTACCAACAAGTGCAAGGAGTGCCTCGATATCATCAAGGCTGCTCGAGCTAAGTAATTGATTGTTACTGTTGCGCATGAGTCACTCTTTGTGACTCGTGCGCAACTCTTATATCTTTCGTGGGTTCGCTGTCTTATGTGCGTACCCGTCCGCAAGGTGGCGTCTCGCCACTCTCAATGCGGTTATAATCCATGGTCGGTGATGCTTTCTTTTGTCGCCAGACTTTTTTTCCACTTTTTAAATCATTTCGCATGGGCGAGATAACTCAAAAGATGACAAAATACAGGTGGGTGATTGCAGGTCTTCTGCTTTTCTCTACCACCGTCAACTATATGGACCGAAATGTCATCGGTTTCCTCAAGGACTATTTCTGCTCTGAGGAGGGGTTTGGTTGGACTTCTCAGGATTTCTCTCATCTGACTGCCATCTTCACGGCTTTCTATTCAGGCTTCACTCTTGTTGTGGGCTGGATTATTGACAAGCTCGGAACAAAGATAGGTCTTGCTGCTTCTCTCATCATCTGGTCTCTGTCTGGCATTCTTAGTGCGTTTATGGGCAAGAGTCTTGGTGCGCATTGTGTAGCCCGTTCGCTCTTCGGTGCTGGCGAGGCTGGTAACTTCCCTTCTTCTATCAAGGCAGTCGCCGAGTGGTTCCCGAAGAAGGAGCGCGCTCTCGCTACTGGCATTTTTAACTCAGGCTCAAATATCGGTGCCATGATTTGCGCCCTCTTTGTGCCTTGGTGCCTCATCACCTGGGGCGAGGGCAATGAGTTCCTCGGTTCTCTTAAGGGCTGGCAGATGGCTTTCATCATCACAGGTCTCTTCGGTTTCATTTGGCTTATCTTCTGGGGTATCTTCTACAAGAGCCCGAAGGTGATGCTCGAGGCCGGCAAGATTAATAAGGCTGAGTATGACCATATCAATAGTGATGAGGTGACTGCACCTGTCGAGGAGGTTAAGGAGGACACTAAGTCTGTCTCTTGGGGCAAGATGCTCACTTATCGTCAGACCTGGTCTTTCGTCTTCGGCAAGTTCATGACTGATGGCATCTGGTGGTTCCTTCTCTTCTGGTTGCCAACCTACGTAAGGCAGCAGTTCTGCGCAGGTATGGAAGCTGACGCTACTGCCCACATGGTAATGGTTACCAACTTCATCGTCTTCGGTGTTGCCATTGTCGGCTCTGTCTATGGTGGCGCACTCCCTATGTATTTCATCAACAAGAACTGGGAGACATACAAGGCTCGTATGACTGCCATGCTCATCATCGCAATTTTCCCCATCCTCCTGCTCTTGACTCAGACTGTCGCTGGTTTTGGTGGAATGGCCGGTCTTGTCTCTGCAATCATCATCATCTGTATTGCGGGTGCTGCTCACCAGGCTTGGTCTGCCAACATCTTCTCTACTGTCTCTGACATGTTCCCGAAGAAGGCCGTCGGTACTGTAACTGGCATCGGCACGGCTGCAGGTGGTCTTGGTGGTGTTATCATTCAGCTTCTTGCTGGTTATTGCGATCAGACTTTCGAGACTGATGTTGCTTATGGCATCATGTTCGGCATCTGCTCTGTCGCTTACCTGATTGCATGGGGCGGCATGAAGTTCCTTGTCCCGAAGTTCAAGGCTGTCCAGCTCTAAGCGACTGACTTTAGCATAAAAGACAAACAACAACAATATTTCGGCAGGTGAAGAGGGTGGGGTGTTTCCCCACTCTCGCCGTCTGCCCGCAAAGAACGTTACAATGGCAATTTTTGGTACTGTGGCAACGCTTGAGTCTCAGGCTTGCAACAAAAGGTACGGCAAGGTATTCGAGTTCCTCAAGAATCACGACCTCGCTGCCGAGTTTGCCGGTATGAACCCCGGTGACAAGAAGACTGTTGAGATTGACGGCAAGGATGTAAAGGCCATCTTTCAGGTTTACAAGACTAAGGTTCACGCTTTGGCCAAACTTGAGGGGCATCGTAAATATGCCGATGTGCAGTATATTTATGAGGGTCAGGAGATTATCGGCTGCTCAGACATTGCCAACATCATTGAGGAGCCTGAGTATAATGAGGAGAAGGATATCTTCTTCACTCATGCCAACAAGCAGCTCAGCCATGTCGTTTTGACAGCAGGTGAGGCCGCAATCCTTGAGCCTCAGGATCTTCATGCTCCATGCATGATGGTGGGTGAGCCCAAGGTCGCCAAGAAGATTGTCTTCAAGGTCAAGGTCTGCTAACCTTCCCCTCAGTTTTTTTGAGTCAGAATTATCTTTAAAATTATAACCACAAATATCATGCTTAAGGCACTTAATAAGCGTACCGCTCCCAAGAGCGTTATGCCCGAGAAAATCATTCAGTTCGGTGAGGGCAACTTCCTCCGCGCTTTCGTAGATTGGATCATCTACAACATGGACCAGAAGACTGACTTCAATGGCTCTGTCGTTGTCGTTCAGCCTATTGAGCGTGGCATGGTCGACTGGCTCAATGGTCAGGACTGCCTCTACCACGTCAACCTTCAGGGTCGTCAGAATGGTGAGCCTGTCAACGAGCTTACCCGCATTGATGTCATCAGCCGTGCTCTGAACCCCTATACTCAGAATGCTGCCTACATGGCACTCGCTGAGCAGCCAGAGATTCGTTTCGTAATTTCGAACACCACCGAGGCTGGCATCGCTTTCGATCCCGCTTGCAAGTTCTCTGACGCTCCCGCATCCAGCTACCCTGGCAAGCTCACCCAGCTCCTCTACCGTCGTTTCAAGGTATTCAATGGTGATCCTGAGAAGGGTCTCATCATCATGCCTTGCGAGCTCATCTTCCTCAACGGTCACCACCTCAAGGATTGCATCTACAAGTATATTGAGCTTTGGAAGGACGACTTCGGCGCTGATTATGAGGCATTCAAGGCTTGGTTCACCAACTCTTGCTACGTCTGCGCTACCCTTGTTGACCGCATCGTCCCTGGCTTCCCCCGCAAGGAGATTGCCCAGATTCAGGAGAAGGTCTGCTACGCTGACAACCTCGTTGTCCAGGCTGAGATTTTCCACCTCTGGGTTATCGAGAAGCCCGAGAACATGAGCATTGAGGCTCTCCGCGCTGAGTTCCCTGCTGAGAAGGCTGGCCTCCATGTCCTCATCGCCGAGAGCGAGAAGCCTTACCACGAGCGTAAGGTTACCCTCCTCAATGGCCCCCACACTGTTCTCTCGCCTGTCGCATTCCTCAGTGGCGTCAACATCGTCCGCGATGCTTGCAACCACCCTGTCATCGGCAAGTACATCCACAAGGTTCAGTTCGATGAGCTCATGCAGACTCTCAACCTGCCTATGGAGGAGCTCCAGCAGTTCGGCGCCGATGTCCTCGAGCGTTTCAACAACCCGTTCGTTGACCACCAGGTTACCAGCATCATGCTCAACTCATTCCCCAAGTTCCAGACTCGCGACCTCCCCGGCCTCAAGACTTACCTCGAGCGCAAGGGCGAGCTGCCTAAGGGTCTTGTGCTCGGTCTCGCAGCCATCATCACCTACTACAAGGGTGGCAAGCGTGAGGATGGTGTCGAGATCGTCCCCAATGACGACCAGAAGATTATGGATCTCCTCAAGGAGCTTTGGGCTACCAACGACACCCGTAAGGTCGCTGAGGGCGTCCTTGGCGCTAAGGACCTCATTTGGACTGAGCATGGTGATCTCAACCAGATCCCCGGTCTCACGGACATGGTTACCGACTTCCTCAACCAGATCCAGTCTAAGGGTATGCTCGCAACTGTCGAGACCATTCTCTAAGACACTGACAGTCTGAACAAAAACCATCTCAACGGGGGGATTGATAGGCAACTCTGTCAATCCCCCCTTTTGAGACCATAACGATAAGAACAATGGCAGTAAGATTTCTCAAGATTAACCCCGCCGACAATGTCGTGGTGGCCATCCAACCCCTCTCTAAGGGTGAGGTCATTGATGTTGACGGAATTAAGATTACTCTTCAGGATGATGTCCCCGCTGGTCACAAGGTCCTCCTATCTGACCTCAAGCAGGGTGAGAATATCATCAAGTATGGCTATCCCATTGGCCATGCCAAAGAGGATAAGGTTGCTGGCTCTTGGATGAACGAGAACAACATCAAGACCAACCTCTCCGGCCTCCTTGAATATACCTACACTCCGAAGCTTGTTGATGTCTCAGCTCCCGACAAGGGTCTCACCTTCAATGGTTATGTCCGCAAGAATGGCGAGGTCGGCATCCGTAACGAGATATGGATTATCCCGACTGTCGGCTGTGTCAATGGCATTGTCAATCAGCTTGTCGCAAAACTCAAGGAGGAGACTCAGGGCAAGGGTGTTGACGCCATCGTCGGCTTCCCCCACAACTATGGCTGCTCTCAGCTCGGTGACGACCATGAGAACACTAAGAAGGTGCTCCGTGACATGGTCAAGCATCCCAATGCTGGCGCAATCCTTGTCGTAGGACTTGGTTGCGAGAATAACCAGCCGGATGTGTTCCGCGAGTTCTGTGGCGATTTTGATGAGGACAGAGTTAAGTTCTTTGTTGCCCAAAAGGTAGAGGGTGACGAGATTGAGGAGGGTATGAAGCTCCTCCGCCCTCTCTATGAGCAGGCAAGCAAGGATGTCCGCACCGCAGTGCCCATCAGCAAGTTGCGTGTAGGCCTCAAGTGTGGTGGCTCTGATGGCTTCTCTGGCATCACCGCCAATCCTCTGCTCGGCGTGTTCTCTGACTTCATCGTCTCTCAGGGTGGCACATCTGTCCTCACTGAGGTGCCTGAGATGTTTGGCGCAGAGACCATCCTCATGAACCGTTGCGAGAACAAGGAGCGTTTTGATGAGACCGTTAAGCTCATCAATGACTTCAAGCAGTATTTCCTCTCTCATGGCGAGCCTGTTGGCGAGAACCCCTCACCAGGCAACAAGGCTGGCGGCATCTCGACCCTTGAGGATAAGGCTCTCGGCTGCACCCAGAAGTGTGGCAAGAGTACTGTCCGCGCCGTCCTTCGCTATGGTGACCGCATCTCAAAGCACGGTCTCAATCTCCTTGAGGCTCCGGGCAATGACCTTGTGGCTGCTACTGCTCTTGCCGCAGCAGGCTGCCAGATTGTGCTCTTCACTACTGGCCGTGGTACTCCATTCGGAACTTTTGTTCCAACTATGAAGATTTCCACAAACTCTGGCCTTGCTCAGCGCAAACCCACTTGGATTGACTTCAATGCCGGTGTCCTTGTAGAGGATAAGACTTGGGATGAGGTCGCTCAGTCGTTCACAGACTATATTATCCGTGTCGCAAGTGGTGAGCCTGTCAACAACGAGAAGAAGGGTTATCGTGAGATTGCCATCTTCAAGACCGGTGTGACGCTCTAAGTCATTCGGCATTAATTCCATAAACAAAACGTCTCCGCCATGACAGGCAACTGTCATGGCGGAGACGCTTATCTATATAGCAACGAGGCTACTTGAAATTTATTCACCCATCAAATAGCGGCAATATTTTGCTAACTATTGCTGTCCGCTAAAACACAAAAGGTCATAAATATTACTCCCGAAGCCCTTTAAAATAGGGCTTCGGGTTCGCTTTTTCAAAAAGTAAGCCCCGTTAGTCAAACAAACTCGGCTCGGGAGGCGTTTCCTTGGCCTCTTGGACCATTTTCGCCCAGTCCTTTTCCGGCTCTTCAAGAAAAGTGTAGCAGTTCACGTAATACATAAGCATTATCCTTACCATTGTGGCCAGTCCGGAGAAACTCCACGAACGTTTGATACGCTTTTGTATGACCATCAAAAGCAGATTGGCTATCAGGGTAACCCAAATTTGTATCTTGATGGCATTGGCGTTCTCACCGTAGAAATACCTTAGTGGAAAATTTTGTTTCATTTGCTTGAACAGCAGCTCTATTTCCCATCTTTTGCGATATATGGCAATGACATCTTCCATGTCCATGTCCATGTCATTGGTGAGCAATGATATGACTTTCGGCTTTTTCCTCGTGAGATCGACATAAGTGACAATGCGAGCCCTGTGTCTGATATCCTTTCCATCCTTTATATGCTTCTTGAACTCCACAACTTGAACTCTGTATTCCATAAGACCACACGGCGACACGCACATCTTGTCGGAAAGTGTCTCATATACAAGGTTCCTCTTCATCTTCGTCACGTATGTGACACCGCGCCCGGTCATTTCCTCGAACTTGGAGTAGTCGACGTAAGCCCTGTCCATGGCTATGATGTCACCACCGTTGTAATTCGCAGGCTTTAGCATGAAGCTGTCGTTGGTTGCGGCGGATGTGAACTTGATGTCAGACGGCACGCCCTCGTTCGCATGAATATTGGTGTGCACTTTTATGCCGCCTTTCTTTTTGCCGGACTTGGGATGCCGGCCTACGCCTTTGAATATGAGGTTGGAGAACAGGGATATTGTAGTGGAATCGATGATTTGCAGGCGGTTGAGCCATGACGGAGTCTGACGCTTCCGGCTGTCCGAGGAAAGTTCGTCCTTGTACCGGGCGTACAGGCTGCGGTACGTGCCCTCAAACACGGCCTCCGGCCTGCGGGCGTTGGCATCCGACAGTGTGCTGCGCCTTGGCATCACCCTTATGCCAAGATGGGCGAGCTTGCGTGCCTCAGGAAACATGGAGTCGGTTATTTCCCTGAGAGAGTCGAATCTCTTGATTACAGCGTAGAGCATGACCGTAAGGTGCTGGTAGGCGTCAAAACTCTTCACATAGCGTTCTCCCTTGTTTTGCCGGCTTAGTTTGAGGATTTCATTCTTGTCAAGCAAGTCAAGCAGCTGCCCATACAGCGGCTGTCCGCTAAAATGTGTACCTTTGTTCATAGTTACCCTATTTTTAGGCTCAAACAAAGGTAACTTAATGGGCTGGATTCCAAGCGAGGAATCCAGCCCTATCTTTTTATGCTCAAAAAGTTTTAGCGGACAGCAATAGCTTTTAATACATTTTGACCTTTCCGTGCTTGACGTTTGACGGAAAGGGCGTACTTTTGCGACACGTTGTAAAAACATCAATGCGCATGAAAAGATTGGTCATTTACATCCTCATGCTCGTCGTGAGCATGGGCTTCGCACTGGCACAGAACCAGGCAGATATCAAGTTTGACAAGACTACGCACGACTTCGGGGCATTCAGCGAGAAGAGCCCCACGGTGACAACCACCTTCACCTTTACCAACGTAGGCGACGGTCCGCTGGTCATCCACCAGGCCATCGCATCGTGCGGATGCACCGTGCCCGAATACACGCAGGAGCCTGTGCAGCCAGGCAAGACAGGCACCATCAAGGTGACATACAACGGCAAGGGACGCTTCCCTGGCAAGTTCAAGAAATCCATAACCGTGCGCACAAATGCCAAGACGGAGCTGGTGCGCCTGTTCATTGAAGGCGAGATGCTTGCCGATGCCGGCAGCAACGAGTGACGGGTGACGGAAACAAACAGAAAACAACAAAGAACCAAGATGAGAAATATCAAAATGCTCTGTTGCGCCGTCGGCGCAACGCTCCTGTCTGCCACGGCGTATGCACAGGATTTGTCGAAAGCCATGGTGTCCAATGCCGTGTCAATGCTCAACCGCCCATACGTGGCACACGTGCTCGACCGTGACGGTCAGGAGAGCCTCGTCATCAACACCGACGAGCTTGACGGCGTTACGTTCGTGGAGTATGCCATAGCGATGTCGCTCACTCCCAAGGACGAGAACAGCGACCAGGACGAAGATACCTTTGCCGGCTACGTGCAGAAGCTGCGCTACCGCGACGGCAAGATCGACGGCTACACATCGCGCATGCACTACATGACCGACTGGATCAACAACGCCGTGAAGCAAGGTCTGCTGCAGGATGTGACCGATTATCAGAGCACCTACACGGGCAAGGCTCATGCCGGATACCTGACAGCACACGCCGCCGAATATCCGCAGTTGGCTGCCTCTGCCGACGAGATGGCGAAGATGAAGGACGTAGAAGCGGCCATCAACGGTACAGAGTACAAGTA